>NZ_VFVS01000001.1:0-664124 GCF_006442215.1 Mesorhizobium sp. B2-3-11
GAAAAGCCTCCAAAGCAACGAAAATGGCCGCCCTCAATCCTCACAACAAGCCTCCCGCAATATTGCGCAACGGGCCCCTCAGGAGGGAGAGGAAGGGCGCCAGACGGCCTAAGCTCGCGCCTTTCCTCTCCCCCGTCGATCGGGGAAGAGGTGGCGAGCGAAGCTCGACGGAGTGGGGGTCGACTGTTCATCAATACAGATCAAAAATCGGTCGGCGCGCCGCCTTCGGCCGTGCGTTTCTGGACGAAGGCGTTGAGTTCTTCGCGGATGGCGGGATCCATGTAGGGCTCGTCATAGGACGCCAGCCGCTCCTTCCAGACCTTGTTGGCCTTTTCCAGCGCCGTCGGCGAGCCGGCTTCCGCCCAGGTTTCGAAATTGCGCCAGTCCGAGAGGATCGGCGAATAGAAGGCGGTCTTGTAGCGGTCCTGCGTGTGCTGGGTGCCGAAGAAGTGCCCGCCGGGGCCGACCGACTGGATGGCATCGAAGCCGAGCGCCTCTTCGGAGAGGTCGAGCGGGGTCAGGAATTCGGCCACCATCTGCAAGAGGTCGATATCCAGAATGGTCTTCTCGTAGGAGCAGCGCAGGCCGCCCTCGAGCCAGCCGGCGGCATGCATCATCAGATTGCCGCCACCCTGGATGGCGCCCCACAGCGAGAACACGCTTTCATAGGCGGCCTGCGCGTCGACCGTGTTGGCGGCGCAGGTGTTGGAGGTGCGGTAGGGAATGTTGTAGCGGCGGGCAAGCTGGCCACCGACCAGCTGCGCCTTCATGTATTCGGGCGTGCCGAAGGCCGGCGAACCGGACTTCATGTCGACATTGGAGGTGAAGCCGCCGTAGCCGACCGGCGCGCCCTTCCTGACCATCTGGGCGAAGGCAATGCCGGACAGTGCTTCGGCATTCTGCTGCACCAGCGCGCCGGCGATGGTGACAGGAGCCATCGCCCCCGACAGGGTGAAGGGCGTGACGATGACGACCTGGCCCTTGCTCGACATCTGGATGATGCCTTCCATCATCGGCACGTCGAGCTTGAGCGGCGAATTGGTGTTGATGATGGTGAAGACGGATGGCTCCGTGAGCAACTGCTCATGGCTGATGCCGCGCGCGATGCGGGTGATCTCGATGCCGTCGACATTGCGCTCCTTGCCGAGCGAATAGATGTGGAACACCTTGTCGGTCAGCGTGGCGAGGTCGCGGATGCATTCGAGGTGGCGCACCGAAGGGTGGATGTCGGTCGGTTCGACCGGATAGCCGCCCGTGCAATTCAGGATGTTGTGCATCTGGGCCAGCCGCAGGAAATTGCGATAATCCTGCTGGTTGCCCGGCCGGCGGCCACGATCGATGTCGGAGCAATTGGGCGCCGACGCCATCATCGAGATGATCAGATTGTCGCCGCCAAAGCGCACATTGTGGGCAGGGTTGCGGGCGTGGATGGTGAATTCGGACGGGCAGTTCGACACCAGCTCCAGGATCATGTCGCTGTCGAAGCGCACGCGCTCCGAGCCCTCGCGCACATCGGCGCCATGCGCCTTCATGATGCTGCGGGCTTCGTCGTGCAGAACGTCGACACCGATTTCGCGCAACACCCGCAAGGAAGCGAGGTGGATCGATTCCAGCTCGTCCTCAGAAACCAGCTTGGTCGGCGTCAGCGGATTTTTCAGCTGGCGGAAAGCCGGTTGCTCGAACGCGGCCGAGCCACCGGCGCGCTTTCCGGCGCGACCGCCCCTGCGGGCACGGTCGGGCGCCAAAGCCGGCTCTGAGGGTTGTAGGGCGGCGGTCATGATGGTCCTCGTAGGATGCGATAACGGGCGGCATAATGGACCGGCGCCCGCCCGGCCATTGCGGAGGCGGCGACCACTAGGGCGAGGGAAGCGACATGCCGGAACGGCAGTTGCGTGGACGCGACATCCGCCTTGATCATCCACCCGTTGGCGCAAGCGGATCTTGCTTGCCGGCCCTTTCTTTCCGCCGATCGAAGCCGTAGCTAGTGGGGCCTGTCGGCAGGGAGGTTAGCCGGCACGTCACATGGAATGGCAGCATGGTCGCAACCGGCTCGAGCGAAGGCGAAGCGGGAAAAGCGATCGGACCACTGGGATTGCCGACCGTGATCGTCGCCCTCGACGCTTTGCTGGTCGCCTTCGCTGTCTATAGATCGGCCAGCCGCAGAGGCTCCTGGCAGGGTTTGGCTGGAGCCGGGCGTCGGTTCGGGCCGCGGGGCTTACCCGGGCCTGACCGAACCGCTAAGTCTGCAACCACGACAGCATTATGGATCATGGACTTGGTGGACACGAGAAGCGACGAGACAATGCAGTGGGCGGCGATCACCGGTGTGATCGCAACCGTGTCCGTGTTCGCCATCGCGCAGGGCCTGTCCTACCCGCTGTTGAGCTTCATCCTGCAGCGCCAGGGTGTCTCGCCGGCGATGATCGGCCTGTCGGCGGCAATGACGCCTGTCGGCTTCATCCTGTCATCGCCACTGATACCTGGCCTGGCAAGGCGGTTCGGGGCAGGGCGCACGGCGCTCACCTGTGCCGCACTCTCGGCTGTCGTGCTGGCGCTGATCGGCTGGACGCAGAACGTCTATCTCTGGTTTCCGCTGCGCTTCCTGATCGGCGTAGTGACCAACCCACTCTATGTGCTCAGTGAGATCTGGGTGATCGCGCTCGCACCGCCGGCCCGGCGCGGCCGCATCATGGGTCTCTATTCGACGATCATTTCCGCTGGCTTCGCGACCGGCCCGCTTTGCCTGCTTGCCGTCGGCACGGAAGGCTGGCCGCCGTTCCTTGTCGGCATTGGCGCCTTCGTGCTCTGCGGCTTCTGCCTGGCATCGGTTCTGCCGCGGCTGCCCAGGGTGGACGAGGCAGAGCATCAGGTTTCGGTGATGGGTTTCATGCCTCTCGCCTGGCTGCTTCTGTCGGCGGTGGTCGTGGCCGCCGGCTTCGAGCAGGCGGTGCTGGCGCTGCTGCCTGTCTATGGCACGTATCATGGCATCGCGGAGGCTCGCATGTCCGCGCTGCTGTCGGTCATGATTGCCGGCAACATTGCCATGCAGGTGCCGCTTGGCCTGCTGGCCGAGCGGCTGACGGCCCGCCTGGTGCGCTTCATCTGCGTCTCGCTGACTGTGTTCGGTTGTGCGCTGCTGCCGGTTCTGATCGAAACCCCGCTGGTCTGGCCCTGTGTGTTCGTCTGGGGCGCGGTGTCCTACGGCATCTACACGATGTCGATCATCGAGCTTGGCGAGCGCTTTACCGGCTCGGCGCTGGTTGCCGGCAATGCGGCATTCTCCCTGATGTGGGGCGTCGGCGGCATTCTGGTTCCGCCGCTTACCGGCGGCGTGATGGATGTGTTTGGCGCGGTCGGCCTGCCGGTCACGCTTGGTGCGATCTGCGCTACGCTGGCCTTGGCGACGATCATCCGCCGGCGGGTGCTGTGAAGCAATGTGATGCGGACCGCAAAAGACCATATCGCATCTTGAATGTCAGCGCCGCCAACGCGATGTAGGCAAGGCCGCCCAGAATCCCCGGAGACCTGCATGACCTTTTCGACGACCAAAGCCCAGCCCTCTCAGAAGGCCGGCGATCCCTTCCTCTGGCTGGAAGACAGGACCAGCAAACAGTCGCTCGACTGGGTGCATAGCCAGAACGAGGTCACGGTGGCGGAATTGCAGGGCGATCCATCCTACCAGGTTTCGTTCCAGACGGCACTCGACCTGATGACGGCCGAGGACAATATCGCGGTTGGCACGGCAATCGCGGGCCATGTCTACAATTTCTGGCAGGACAAGAACAATGCGCTCGGCCTGTGGCGGCGCACGACGATCGCTTCCTACAAAACCGACAAGCCCGACTGGGAGACGATCATCGACTTCGATCAACTGGCGACGAAGGAGGGGATAAAGTGGGTGTTCGGCGGCGCTGTCAGGCTTTACCCCGATTTCAATCGCTGCCTGGTCTCGATGTCGCCCGATGGCGGTGACGCCAGCGCGATGCGCGAGTTCGACATCGCGGCCAAGTACTTCGTCGAAGGCGGTTTTCAGGCGCCGGCCTCGAAATCGGGCTTCGGCTGGCTGGACGAGGATACGGTGATCGTCTCGGCCGCATTCGAAGAGGCCGACAAGACCGAGTCCGGATATCCGCGTGTGGTCAAGCTCTGGAAGCGCGGCACGAGGTTGGAAGAGGCGACGCCGATCTTCGAGGGAAAGACCGAGGATCTTGCCGTTGGCGCCGGGGTCGAGTTCGATGGCGAGAAGCGTCACCTGTTTCTGGCGCGGACACTCAACTTCTTCGCGTCGCACAGTTTCCTGCGCATCCCTTCGGGAGAGAACCGCCGCATCCCCCTGCCCGACGACGTCACCGACACCGCGCTCTTTAGGGATCAACTGGTGTTTGGAGTGCGGACGCCATGGACGGCGCCGGACGGCACCGCATGCCAGCCGGACGGGCTTTATTCGATCGATTTCGCGTATTGGATCGAAACCGGCAGTTTTGGTACGATCGAGACGTTGCTGGCGCCGGCATATCGCGTCTCGATCGCCGGTATCAGCCGCACGCAGGACCGCCTGTTCATCAACCTGATGGACAATGTGCGTGGCAAGGTTCTCGTTTGCGAGCGTAGGGACGACGCCTGGTCGCTGAAACCTGTCGCGCTGCCCGAAAACGGCACTGTCGGCATCAGCCATGCCGAGCATTTCGGCTCCACCGTCTCCTTCTCCTTCACCGATTTCCTGACGCCGAGTTCGATCATCTGGTCCGATGACGATGGCGAGACGCTCGCCACCGTGAAGTCGCAGCCGGCGCGCTTCGATGCCTCGCCGCTTGTCTCGGAACAGTTCGAGGCGCGCTCGAAAGATGGCACGATGATCCCTTACTTCGTCGTCAGGCGGCGCGACCAGAATGGGCCGGTGCCGACGCTGCTCTACGGCTATGGCGGTTTCGAAGTGCCGCTGTTGCCCGGCTATGCCGGCGTGCGCGGCAGGCTGTGGCTGGAGAAAGGCAATGCCTATGTGCAGGCCTGTATTCGCGGCGGTGGCGAGTTCGGTCCGGCCTGGCATCAGGCTGCGCTGAAAGGCAAGCGCCAGACCGGATTCGACGACTTTGCCGCGGTGGCTGAGGATGTCGTCAGGCGTGGCATCGCAACGCCTGCGTCGCTTGGCATTCAGGGCGGCTCCAACGGCGGCCTGCTGACGGGCGCCTCCCTGACGCAGCATCCCGAGCTTTTCGGCGCAGTCATCATCGATGTGCCGCTACTCGACATGCTGCGCTACACCGAACTGCCGCCGGGCGCTTCGTGGATGGCCGAATATGGCGATCCGTCAAAGCCTGAAGACGCCAAATGGCTTTCCGCCTATTCACCCTACCAGCATGTCAAGGCGGATGCCGCTTATCCCCCGGTGCTGCTGACCACCTCGACCGCGGACGACCGGGTCCATCCGGGCCATGCGCGCAAGATGGCGGCCCGCCTGCAGGAAGCCGGACACGGCAAGACGCTGTTCTTCGAGGAGACCGAAGGCGGTCATGGCGGACGCGGCGACCGACGGCCGCAGGCGGCGCAGACGGCGATGAAGTATGTGTTCCTGCAGCGGGCGCTGAGCGGCGAAGCCTGACATCATGCCATGGCGCCACTTGAGCAAAGGGTGGTTCACCTCGACCGCCCTTTGCTCTAAGGTGCCTTCATGGCTCTCGCTAAATTATCAGCTCGCGCATTCCGGGTCGCGGTGACGCCATCGTCACGCACGCTGCGCGCCGAGCTTTTGCGGCTGTGCGCCCGTATTGGTTATTCGCCACCTGCCGTCCTCTGACGAATTCGCCCCGGCACCGCCGGAAGGATTTCAGAGGAAAGATCAAATCAATGACCTATCAGAATTATTCGCTGAAGCAGCTTCAGCAGATCGACGCCGCGCATCACTTGCATCCTTTCACCGACCATAAGGAGCTGCGTGAGGCCGGGGCGCGCGTCATCACCCACGCCAAGGGCCCGTTCATCTACGATTCCGAAGGGACGGAACTGCTGGACGGCATGGCCGGCCTGTGGTGCGTCAATATCGGCTACGGCCGTGACGAACTGGCCGAGGCCGCCTATGCCCAGATGAAGGAATTGCCTTACTACAATTCCTTCTTCAAATGTTCGACGCCGACGCCGGTGCTGTTGTCGAAAAAGCTCGCCGAGATCGCGCCACGCAACGTCAACCAGGTGTTTTACGGCTCGTCCGGTTCGGAGGCCAACGACACCGCGTTGCGCCTTGTGCGCCACTATTGGGTGCTGGAAGGCAAGCCGGAGAAGAACCGCGTCATCTCGCGCAAGATGGCCTATCACGGTTCGACCATCGCCGGCACTTCGCTCGGCGGCATGGATGCCATGCACAAGCAGCTCAACGGCGCGGTGCCCAATATCGTCCATGTGATGATGCCCTATGCTTATGAGCTGGCTCTGCCTGGCGAAAGCGATCACGATTTCGGCCTGCGCGCGGCAAAGTCCGTCGAGGATGCCATCATCGAGGCTGGCGCCGACAAGGTCGCGGCTTTCATCGGCGAGCCGGTGATGGGGGCGGGTGGCGTCAAGATCCCGCCGGCGAGCTACTGGCCCGAAGTGCAGCGCATCTGCCGCAAATACGACGTGCTTTTGATGCTGGACGAGGTCATCACCGGCTATGGCCGGACAGGTGAGTGGTTCGCGGCCCAGACCTTCGGCATCGAACCGGATACCATCACCACGGCCAAGGCGCTGACATCGGGCTATCAGCCGCTCTCGGCGCTGCTGGTTGGCGATCGCATTGCCTCGACGCTGGTCGAGAAGGGCGGCGAGTTCAACCACGGCTACACCTATTCGGGGCACCCAGTGGCCTGCGCCGTGGCGCTGAAGAACCTCGAGATCATCGAACGTGAAGGCCTGGTCGATCGTGTCAGGAACGACACCGGACCGTATTTCGCCAAGGCTTTGCAGGAGCGTATCGCCGGGCATGATCTGGTCGGCGAGGTGCGTTCCATCGGCCTGATGGGTGCGATCGAGATCGTCAAGGACAAGGCGACGAAGGAACGCTTCCTGCCGTCGGGAAGTGCCGCGGTGACGGTGCGCGATCATGCAATCGCCAATGGCATGATGCTGCGCGCCACCGGCGACACGATGATCCTGTCGCCGCCGCTGATCTGGACCCGCGACACCATCGACATGGCCTGCAAGCGCATCGGCAAGGCGCTCGACCTGGCGCAGGCCGACCTGCGCAGGCGGTAAAACGGAACCGGGCGTCCGTTGATCGGGCGCTCTCTTCTGGCCGCACGCCGTCGCTGTTCAACTGCGTCGCGGCCGAACGGTCGATCAGCGCCGCGCTGAAGCCGGCCAACCGCGCCGTGAAGGCAAATTTTCGCCGGCTTTCGACAAAGGGTTGAAGCGGGCGTCGCGGAACTTCTTTGCGCATCGTCGAAGTCATGCGCTAGAACCAATCGGCATACGCATCGATGGGGGACAACATGGCCGGACAACCGCTCAACCAGCCGGCTGAAATTCCAGCCGAACTCGATCGCTGGAACTGGGGCGCCTTCTTCCTCAACTGGATTTGGGGCATCGGCAACAGCACCTTCATCGCGCTGCTGGCGCTGATCCCCGTCGTCAACCTCATCATGATCTTCGTGCTCGGCGCGCGCGGCAGCCGCTGGGCCTGGCGGAACCGTGCCTGGCGCGACGCCGAGCAGTTCCGCAAGACGCAGCGCAATTGGGCGATTGCCGGCCTTGCCGTCTGGGTGGTCAGCATCGGCGGCTGTGCGACCATGGTCGGCAGCATCCCCTTCGTGCTCAAAGGGAGCGACGCCTTCAGTATGACCATGGACGCCGTCCGCGCCGACACCCGGGTGAAGGCCGCCATTGGCGACGATGTGACCGACAAATTCTGGATCGGAGGCCACCTCAACGTCAATGCGAATGGGGCGGGCGATGCCCAGTTCAGCATTCCCGTCCACGGCGCCAAGGGCAAGGGCACCGTCTTCTCTCATCTCGTTCGCAATGCCGGCACTTGGAGCACGCGCCTGCTCGTGGTCCGCGTGGACGGCGTCGATGCACCGATCGTGCTGACCAATGAAGATCACGTGCCGATCCCGGGCGCGGCGATCGGAATATAGACGGATCATCGATAATAAAGGGGTCGGAAACGCAAAAACCGCGCCCCACCGGGAACGCGGCTTTGCCAGATACGCATGGCGTTTCGCTACGAAGACACTTGCGAAACTTACGGGCTCCGGCACGCGAGACCTGATCCGGAGCGCCGGGCGGATGCGATATATCCGCCTCGCAATCGGTTTTATAGGGACATCGTTACCGCGGAGTTATCGAGAGCTTAAGCAAATCTAAATTTGCGGCCCTTCGACTGGAAGGACCGGAAAAAAGTCAATCCGATCCGCCGGTTACGCCGGGTTGCCGCGCAGAAAATTAATTATGCCGGAGAAATCCGCGCCGCCATGTCCCTGGGCATTGAACAGGGCATAGAGCTGCGCCGCTTCGGCGCCGAGCGGCGTCACCGCGCCGGCGCCAAGCGCTGCTTCCTGGGACAATTTCAGGTCCTTCAGCATAAGAGCCGCAGCAAATCCCGGCTTGTAATCCTTGTTGGCGGGCGAAGTGGGAACCGGGCCGGGCACCGGGCAATAGGTGGTCAGCGACCAGCACTGGCCTGACGACGTCGAGGCGACGTCGAACAGCGCCTGATGCGACAGGCCGAGTTTCTCCGCCAGCACGAAGGCCTCGGCGACGCCGATCATCGAAATGCCGAGGATCATGTTGTTGCAGATCTTGGCGGCCTGGCCGGCGCCGTCGCTGCCGCAATGGACGATGCGCCCGGCCATCGGGTTCAAGATCGGCTCGGCGGCGGCGAAGGCCCCATCGGATCCCCCGGCCATGAAGGTCAATGTACCGGCCGTGGCACCACCGGTGCCCCCCGAAACCGGCGCATCGATCGACAGCAGGCCATGCTTCGCGGCAATCGCATGCGCCTTGCGTGCCGAGTCCACGTCGATGGTCGAGGAATCGATGAACAAGGCATTTTTCTTCGCCTTGGGAGCGATGTCCTCGTAGACCGACAAAACATGCTTGCCGGCGGGCAGCATGGTGATCACCACGTCGGCATCCTTCACCGCCGCGAGCGCATTGGCCATGACAACGACGCCATGTTCACGCGCGATGGTGAGGTTTTCCGGCATCAGATCGAAGCCATGCACCGTATGGCCCGCCTTGACCAGGTTTGCGGCCATCGGATTGCCCATATTGCCGAGGCCGATGAAGGCGGTCGTCGTCATTGTCTCTCTCCCGGAGTTTGCTGGCTTCAGCGGCCGATCAGCGCGCGCGCGATGATCACGCGCATGATCTCGTTGGTGCCTTCCAGAATCTGGTGCACGCGCAGATCGCGAACCAGCTTCTCGATGCCATAATCATGCAGATAGCCGTAGCCGCCGAGCAATTGCAGCGCATCGTTGGCGACGTCGAAGCCGGTGTCGGTGACGAAGCGCTTGGCCATCGCCGACCATTTGCCGGCGTCAGGCGCCTTGCGGTCGAGCTTCGAGGCCGCCGCGTAGAGAAAGATGCGCGCGGCCTGCAACTTTGTCTCCATGTCGGCAAGCCTGAACTGCAGCGCCTGGAACTGGTTGATCTTCGAGCCGAAGGCCTTGCGTTCGGCCGTGTAGGCCAGTGCCTTGTCGAGCGCCGACTGCGCGCCGCCCAGCGAACAGGCGGCGATGTTCAGCCGGCCGCCGTCGAGCCCGGCCATGGCGATGCCGAAACCGGCGCCTTCGCCCGACAGGAGATTCTCCGCCGGCACCTTGCAGTCCTCGAAGATGACCTGGCGGGTCGACTGCATATGCCAGCCCATCTTGTGCTCGTTGGCGCCGAAGGAGAGGCCGGGCGCATCCTTGGGCACGACAATGGTGGAGATGCCTTTCGGGCCGTCGGCGCCGGTGCGCACCATGACGGCGTATACATCGCTGTCGCCGGCGCCCGAGATGAACTGCTTGGCGCCGTTGAGAACATAGTCGCCGCCGCTCTTCACCGCGCGGGTCTTCAATGCAGCGGCATCGGAGCCGGAACCCGGCTCGGTCAGGCAATAGCTCGCCAGCCATTCCATGGAGGTGAGCTTCGGCAGGAAACGCCGGCGCTGTTCTTCATTGCCGAAACGGTCGATCATCGAGGCCACCATGTTGTGGATCGAGATGAAGGAAGAAAAGGCCGGGTCGGCATGTGACAGCGCCTCGAAGATCAGCACCGCGTCGAGTCGGCTGAGCGCGGAACCGCCGACGTCGTCCTTGATATAGATGCCGCCGAGGCCGAGCGGTCCGGTTTCCCGGATCACCTCGGCGGGGAAGTGTTTCCTGCGGTCCCAGTCGAGTGCATTCGGCGCAACGCGATCGGCGGCGAAGGCCTGCGCCATCTCCTGGATGGCGCGCTGTTCCTCGTTGAGTTCGAACTGGCTGGTGCTCGCATCGACCGCGGCGTCCATGGCGTGCTCCCTATATGTTGGCCAGCTAGCCCGCTGGCCTGTCGTTTTTGGCTTTGCGCGCGCACCAATCTAGACCAATGATGCCGCCGCGCAACCCGACCTGCCGCGGAGCGGCTGTGCACCAATGCATGTCCGGAGAAAGATGTGACGACAAAATTCGACGAACTGCTGGAACAGTTCCACGCCTACCTTGCTTCCGTCGACGACGCCCTGGTGCGCGAGGCCGTGGCGCGCATAGGCTGGGACATGCCGGCCCGCGATCTGGAGCCGTATGCGCTTGGTTGCCTGCGCCATCTCGATCGCTCGGCTGAGCTGGCGCCGATGGCCGCGAAACCCCTGGTGCAATTGCTGGCACGGCAGCGCAACGACCTCCATTGGGGGCAGACCTACAGCGAAGCGGATATCGGGAAAGATTTCATCGACAATTATGGCTGGCTGGAAATGTTCGGCACGCGCGGCCATTTCGCCAATGACGAGGTTGCGGCCGGGCTGCTGATCCTGGGGCCCGGGATCGTCTATCCCGACCATCATCACGTCGCCGAGGAGATCTACATTCCGCTGACCGGCCGTACGGAATGGCGCATGGGCGAGGGCGGTTTTCGCACGCGTGAAGCCGGCGAGGTCGTCCACCATGCCTCCAATGTCAATCACGCTATGCGGACTGGCAAGGAACCTCTGCTGGCGCTTTATATCTGGCGCGGCGGGCCGCTGGCGCAGAAGTCCACGGTCACTGGAAATGCGACGCAGGGCCAGAGCTGATGGCCAAAGCGATCATGCTGCAAGGCACGGGCTCGGATGTCGGCAAGACGGTGCTCGTCGCCGGGCTGTGCCGCGCCGCCAGGAATCGCGGCCTGAAGGTGCGGCCGTTCAAGCCGCAGAACATGTCGAACAACGCTGCCGTTGCCGATATTCCCGGTGACAACAACCATGGCGGCGAGATCGGCCGTGCGCAATGGCTGCAGGCGATCGCTTGCGGGGTTGCGCCGTCGGTCCATATGAACCCGGTGCTGCTTAAGCCGCAGACCGATGTCGGCGCCCAGATCATCGTCCAGGGCAAGGTGTTCGGCGAAGCGCGGGCGCGTGACTATCAGGCGCTGAAGGGCCGGCTGATGGATGCCGTGCTGGATTCCTGGGGCGAGGTCGGCGAGGGCGCCGACCTCGTCATCGTCGAGGGCGCCGGTTCGCCAGCCGAAATCAACCTCAGAAGCCGCGACATCGCCAATATGGGCTTTGCCACGCGCGCCGACGTGCCGGTGGTGCTGGTCGGCGACATCGATCGCGGCGGCGTCATCGCCTCGGTCGCCGGCACGCATCTGATCCTGCCGGAAGAGGATCGGTGCATGATCGTCGGCTACCTTATCAACAAGTTCCGGGGTGACGTTTCGCTGTTCGATGACGGCCTGAAGGCGATCGAGAAATTCACCGGGTGGCGCTGTTTTGGCGTCGTGCCGTGGCTGAAGGCGGCGGCGCGGCTGCCATCGGAGGATTCGGTGGTGCTGGAGCGGCTGGCGTCCGGTGAGGCGCGCGCGTTGAAGGTGGCGGTGCCGATGCTTGGCCGCATCGCCAATTTCGACGATCTCGACCCGCTCAAGGCCGAACCGCAGGTCGAGGTGGTGTTCGTGCCGCCGGGAAAGAAGCTGCCGGCCGATGCCGGGCTGGTGGTCATTCCCGGCTCCAAGTCGACGATCGGCGATCTCCTGAAGTTTCGCGAGAATGGCTGGGACCGGGATTTGGCGGCGCACCGCAAGCGCGGCGGCCATGTCGTCGGCATTTGCGGCGGCTTCCAGATGCTAGGCCGAATGGTGCGCGACCCCAACGGCATCGAAGGCAGCGTCACCGATGCCGAAGGGCTTGGCTTGCTTGATACCGAAACGGTGATGGAGCCGGAAAAGATGGTGCGCAATGTCAGTGCCCGCTCTGTGCCGTTCGACTTGCCGCTCGAGGGCTACGAGATCCATCTCGGCCGCACCACCGGCCCGGACACCATGCGGCCGTCGGCGATCATCAACGGCATCGAGGATGGTGCGATCTCCGCCGACGGCAAGGTGATCGGCACCTATATGCATGGCCTGTTCGGCGCCGACGGCTTTCGGGGAAAATTCCTCGAAAGCCTCGGCATCAAGGGGGGCGGCATCGACTATCGCGCCGAAGTCGAGCGGGCGCTGGACGAAGTCGCGGCCGAGCTGGAGAACCATCTCGACTGCGATGCGATTTTCGCGCTGGCACGTTGAAGGTCCGAATCAGGCCTTTTCATCTGCTTTCGGCCGGTAGGTGCCGAACGACCAGACATTGCCTTCGGGATCGCGGCAGATGAATTCGCGGCTGCCGTAATCGCGGTTCGTCAGTTCCTGGATGATCGTCGCGCCGGCCTTCCTGGCCTTGGCGTAGGCGGCGTCGGCATCGTCGACGGCGATATAGATCGACTTGCCGCCGCCTGAACCGGGTTCGCCGACCATCTTGCCGTAGTCGTCGTCGCGCACCGTGCCCAGCATGATCATCGAAGAGCCGAAGACCAGTTCGGCATGATGCACGACATCGCCTTCGCCATAGCAGGCACGGACGCTGAAGCCGAAGGCTTCGCCCAGCCAGTCGATCATCTTCGCCGCGTTTCTGTAGCGCAGGGCAGGGTAGAGCCGGGGTGCTTCATTGGTTGTGGTTGTGGGCATGGCTGCCTCCTTCATCCGGATTGGTCGATAACCCAGTCTGTTCGAAGGCCGTTCCGGCGTCTTGAAGAAATGTTACCTGCCAGCCAGTGCGCTGCGGCTTGTTCGGAACTACACGCCCATCGACAGGGCGGTCGGCGTTTCGCCGGCAAGGTCGCGGAACTCGCGGGCCAGATGCGCCTGGTCAGCATAGCCGCAATCGGCGGCGATGTCGGCCCAGCCGCTCGCCTGTTGCCTGGACAGGCCGAGGGCTCGGTTGAAGCGCGCGATGCGCGACAGGGTTTTCGGACCGATGCCGGCGGCGTCGGTGAATCTCCCGGCAAGATGCTTGCGGCTCCAGCCCAGCTTTTCGGCAAGAGAGGCAATGCGCGTGCGGCCGCCCGAAAAGACGATCCTGTCATAAGCCCAGGCGATCTCGGCCGGGGTCTCGCGGGTAGCGGCCAGCCGGCCGGCGACGAACATTTCCGCCAAGTCGAAACGCATGTTCCAATCCGGCGCGTTGCCAAGCTTTTCGCGCAGGGCGATGCCTTCGAGACCGAGCACGTCGTCGAGGGCTACCATGCGATCGGCCAATTCACTCATCGGCCGGCCGAAAAACCGGCGTGCGCCCAGCGGCGTGAAGTTGACCTGGACGCAGCAGGCGCCGCCGAAAGACTGGATCATCACCGGTCCGGCATAAAGGCCCGCGGCGAAGCTGGCGAAACGGTCGTTGTCGCCGGGGGTTCGGCCAAGCCCGATGGCGAAGGGTTCGGCAAAGCTGATCACCAGCGGCACGGTCAGCGAGGCATATTCGATGTATGGAAATAGCCAGGCGCGGTCTCGCGATAACCGCAGATATCGGTGACAACGCCGTCAAGTGCTGGGTTGGGAAGCCGCCGGCGCATTTCGAAAAGTCCCGATATGGAGCGATCCTGTTCTTTCCGGCGCTGCATCTCGATTGGCATTGGCCATCCTTCCGCCAAGCGAATCTAGCAGAGCCCGCATTGGAATCAAAAAACGCCCGGCTTTGGCCGGGCGCTCTCGGTCCCCGCTTGTCGAGGGAAACTTGTCAGGCGCCGCGCATCAGGCAGCCGGCGGCGAGCACGATGTAGGCGACTAGCACGATCCACACCGATGCGAGCGGAATGAACGCAAAAACGCCAAGCGCGGCAAGAAGGCCGATGATGGCGATGACCAGGGAAATGATGAAAACAATCTGAGTAGGCGCGCTGAGATTCATGTCTGGCTCCTCCAACATGATTCGAACAGCGATATTGTAACAGGCGCGTGATCACACACCAATCATGACGCGAAGCGGGTTGGCCGGATCGGCCAGCAGCTTCACCGCCAGAGCCACGCAGACGATGACCAGCAGCGGCTTGATCAGCTTGGCGCCGATGCGCATGGCCAAGCTCGCGCCAACGCGGGCGCCGAGGAACTGGGCAACGCCCATCATCAGGCCGATCTTCCACGAGATGACGCCGACGGCGGCAAAGACGATGAAGCCGCCGATGTTGGAGGCGAAATTGAGCAGTTTGGTGTGCGCCGTCGCCTTGAGCACGCCGTAGCCGGCGAGCGTCACGAAGGCCAGCATGTAGAAGGAACCGGCGCCCGGGCCGAACACGCCATCATAGAAGCCGATGGCCGGCACCACGGTCACGCCGAACAGGAAGGGCGAGAGGCGCTCGGCCCGGTCCACATCGTTCATGTTGGGCTTGAGCGCGAAATATAGCGCGATGGCAATCAGCACCAGCGGCAGGGCCGCGCGCAACAGGTCGCCGGGCACGATCGTGGCCAGCAACGCGCCGACGGCACCGCCGGCAAGTGCCAGCAGCGCCGATGGCAATTGCCGGCGCAGGTCGACATGGCCTTTCGAGGCATAGTGGATCGTCGCCGACCCGGAGCCGAACATGCCTTGCAGCTTGTTGGTTCCAAGCGCTTCGACCGGCGAGAAACCGGCAAGCAGCAACGCCGGAATGGTGATCAGTCCGCCGCCGCCGGCAATCGAATCGACAAAGCCCGCGGCAAAAGCCGCGAGGGCAAGCATGGCGATGGACTGGATGCTGAGGTCGATCATCTGATCTGTCGAGATGTCCGGTCGGCTGAGATAGCGCGCGTTCGACCACGACCACCCCGTTTGCGCAAGGCCGATTCCGCGCTAATTCTATTGAAGAGGAATCGGAAAGGGGCCGTTCATGGCATTCGCGTTGCTGGACCAGATACGCTCGATCTTCGACGGCGACCCGGGCGTGCGCAAGGTCGCGGACGATCCCGTCCTGTCGGCGGAACTGCTGATGCTGTTCCGGATGATCCTGGCAGATGGCACAGTGAGCGAGAGCGAGATGGTTGCCTTCCGGCGCATCTGCAAGGATGCCTTCGGAATTCCGGAGAGCAGCATCGATGCCGTCATCGAATATCTCAACGAATTCGGCTACGAGACCAACGGCTCGCAGGCGATCGCGCTGTTCCGCGATCTCGACGTCGAGCGGCGCAAGCAATTGGCCCAGCACATGGCGGAGATCGCCAAGGCGGATTCGCAGCTGGCCGAAACCGAGGTGCGGCTGCTCCGCCGCACGCTCGATTTGCTCGACATCAGCCCGGTCGATGTGGTGAAGCCGGAAGATTGACACTGCGTGAGACACCCAATCGCCAGCGCCGAGGGGCTGTTTGTGTGAGCTTTGCCGATAGCTACCTGGGACAATTGCGCGCGCTGATCGGCGACCGTCTGGTGCTGATGCCGGGTGCTCGTATTGTTATTGAACGCGCAGACGGCAGCATTCTCCTGCAGAAACGAACCGATTTTGGCTTGTGGGGTCTGCCTGGCGGCAACGCCGAAGAAGGCGAGGGCCTGGAAGCGGTGCTGGTCCGAGAAGTACTTGAGGAAACCGGCTTGGTCGTCAGGGATATCGAGCCGTTCGGGTTCGGCTGTAACCCACGCTATGAGACCGTCCAATTTCCAAATGGCGATCGCGCCCAGTTCTTCGCGTTGATATTTTATACGCGCGCCTTTGAAGGCGAGGCGGCCGTCGCCGACGACGAGAGTAGCGCCGTCGAATGGTTCGCGCTCGACAGCCTGCCTGAGATGCTGCCAAACATGGCGCGCAGCGTCGAGGCCTATCTCCGGTTCAAGACCACCGGAGAATTCCAGATGATTTGAGATATCCTAACCCTGTTCCTGCATTCGCCGGGCGATTGCCCTGTGCAGGTCGGGGGCCGCAGCGACAAGCGCCTTGGCCGCCTCTGATTGTGGGTGATCGAGTACTTCGCTCGTCTTGCCGCGCTCGACGATCTTGCCGTCATGCATAACCAGCACTTCGTCCGTGATGGCGCGGGCGACGGTCAGGTCATGGGTGATGAAGAGATAGGCGATGCCAAGCTTCTGGTTAAGATCGGCGAACAGGTCCAGGATCTGGGCGCGGATCGAGACATCGAGTGCCGAGACCGGCTCGTCGGCGACCACCAGTTTCGGGCGGGTGATGATGGCGCGGGCGATCGACAGGCGCTGACGCTGGCCGCCCGAAAACTCGTGCGGGTATTTGTCCATGTCGCGTTGGTCGAGGCCGACCTCGTGGAGCGCGTGCGCTACCATCTCGCGGCGTTCGGCCCGCGTCGGTTTTTTCTGCAGGACATGAAGCGGCTCGGCAACCAGTTTTTCGACCTTCTGGCGTGGATCGAAGGACCCGTAGGGATCCTGGAACACGACCTGCATATCGCGCCTGGCCGGCTTCAGCTCGGCTTCGCTCTTGCCGGTGATGGCTTCGCCGCGAAACCGGATCTCGCCCGAACCCGGCCGGTCCAGTGCCAGGATCATGCGGGCAAGGGTCGACTTGCCGCAACCGGAGCGGCCGACCAGTGCCACCGACTGGCCCGGCGCCATCGAAAGGGAGACGTCGTCGACGGCGCGAATCGCCGGCGCACGGCTGAACAGCGAGATGCGGCGGCCGGGGTAATCGCGGGTGACGCTTTCGACCTGGAGCAAGGATTGGTCTGTCCCGACACGGTGAGGCTTGGCGCGCGTCGGAACATGCATCGAAGCCTGCGCCAGTTGGCGCGTATAGGGATGAAGCTGACCGGAGAGCGTGCGCGCCGTGTCGCCTGCTTCCATCACCTCGCCATGGCGCAGGATGGTGATGCGGTCCGCCATCTCGGTCACGACAGCGAGATCATGCGAGATCAGCAGCAGGCCCATGCGGTTCTCCGCAACGAGGTCGCGCAAGAGGTCGAGGATCTGCGCCTGCAGCACCACGTCGAGCGCCGTCGTCGGCTCGTCGGCGATCAGCAGCTTTGGCTTCAGCGCGCAGGCGATGGCGATGACGACGCGCTGGCGCTGGCCGCCTGACAGTTCGTGGGGATAGCGCGACAGCGGGAACTTTGCCGAGGGCAGACCAACGCGGTCGAGTATTTTTCGCGCGCGCTCCTCGGCATCGGCACGGCTTGCCCTGGCGTGCCAGCGTATGCCTTCCGCGACCTGTTCGCCGATCGTCTTGACCGGATTGAGCGCTGTCATCGGTTCCTGGAACACCATGCCGATGTCGTCGCCGCGCAGGGCACACATCTGGTCCTCGGTCGCCGTCAGAATATCGATGCCGTCGAATGTGACGCGCCCGGTGGGGCGTGCGGCAGGGGGCAGGAGCCGCATCACCGTCAGCGCGGTCATCGATTTGCCGGAGCCGGATTCGCCGACCAGCCCCATCACTTCGCCGGGCGCGACGGAGAGCTCCATGTCCTTCAGGACCTGCGTATCGCCGATGGTCAGCGACAGATTATCGACTTCGAGCAGGCTCATCGCCGCCGCCGTGATTTCGGGTCGAGAATGTCGGCGATGCCGTCGCCCAGAAGATTCAGGCCGAGCACGGTGACAACGATCGCCATGCCGGGGAAGATCGCCATCCACGGAGCCACCACCATGCGCGTCTGGGCGTCGAACAGCATGCGGCCCCAGCTCGGCATTGGCGGCTGCGCGCCGAGGCCGAGATAGGAAAGCCCGGCTTCGGCCAGGATACCCAGCGCGAACTGGATTGTGCCCTGCACCAGGAGCAGCGTGGCGATGTTGGGCAGCACATGTTCGATCGATATCTGCGTGCTGCTCTTACCGGCGGCGCGCGCGGCAAGGATGAATTCGCGCGGCCAGACGGCAAGCGCGCCGGCACGGGCGACGCGGGCAAAGACCGGAATGTTGAAGAGGCCGATGGCGATGATGGCGTTGACGGCGCCCGGCCCGAAAATGGCGGTGATCATTATGGCCGACAGCAGCGCGGGGAAGGCGAAGACGAGATCGTTGACGCGCATCAGCGCCTCGTCGACGAGGCCGCCGCGCGCCGCGGCGAAGGCGCCAAGCGGCACGCCGACCCCCATGCCGATGCCGACGGCGACCAGCGCCACGGCAATCGAATTGCGCGCGCCAATCATGAGCATCGACAGGATATCGCGGCCGAAATGGTCGGTGCCGAACCAATGCGCCAGCGATGGGCCTTGCGTCTTGTCCGCTATGACCAGCTTCGTCACATCGTAAGGTGTCCAGGCATAGGAGACGATGGCCATTGCCAGGATCAGCACCGTGATGACGAAGCCGGCGACGAATGCGGCGTTCCCAAACGCCTTGGCCAGGATGCTGCGGAACGTCTCTTCGGGGATGTCGATGCGCAGCGTCATTGCCGGGTCCTCAGGCGAGGATCGACCGCCGCATAGGAAAGGTCGACGACGAGATTGACGACAATGACGGCGGCGACCAGCAGCATGACCACGCTTTCGACGACGATCAGGTCGCGCTGGGTGATCGCCTGGAACACCAGCCGGCCGAGACCGGGCAAATAGAAGACATTCTCGATGATGATGGTACCGGCGAGCAGGAAGGCGAATTGCAGGCCAAGAATGGTCAGCACCGGGATCATGGCGTTGCGCAGCGCGTGCCGCCACAGCACGGCGCGATAGGGCAGGCCCTTGGCGCGGGCGGTGCGGATATAGTCCTCGTTCAGCACCTCGATCAGCGCCGAGCGGGTGACGCGCGCCAGGATCGCCGCTTGTGGCAGGGCAAGCGCTACCGCCGGCAACAGCAGCGATTTCAGCGCGGGCCAGGCGCCGGCTCCCCAACCGGGAAAACCACCGGCTGGGACCAGGCGCAGCCAGACGGCAAAGACATAGATCAGCATCAGCGCGAACCAGAAATTGGGGACGGCTACGCCAAGCTGCGCCACGCCCATTGAAATCGTGTCGCCGGCCCGTCCGCGCCGGCTGGCGGAATAAAGCCCGACCGGAATGGCGATGACGGTAGAGAGCGCCAGCGCGATCAGCGCCAGCGGCAGCGAGACGGCGAGCCGTTCACGCACGAGGTCGATGACCGGCACCGAATAGGTATAGGAGCGGCCGAAATCGAGGCTGAGCAGGCCACCGACCCAATGCAGGTAGCGCAGGACAAGTGGCGCGTTGAGACCCATCTGGTTGCGCAAGAGTTCGACCTGATCGGCGCTGGCATTCATACCCAGCATCAGCCGCGCGGGATCGCCGGGGAGGATCTCCAGCACGGCGAACACCACCATCGAGGCAAGCACCAACGTGGCGAAAGCGATGGCGAGGCGCTTGAGGAGGTAGGCTGTCATGGAAGGCGAGGGAGCGTGGCGTTCTTCCTTCTTCCCTTGTGGGAGAAGGTGGCCTCGCGAAGCGAGGTCGGATGAGGGGTACTGGACGAATTGCAGGTTGAGTTTGTTCCAGCACCCCTCACCCGTCTTGGCGCTTTGCGCCAATCCACCTTCTCCCACAAGGGGAGAAGGGCAGTCCCGCGCAACCGCTGCCGCACCACAAGCCTCACTCGCTCCACTTCACCTTGGTGAGATCATTGGCCTGGATAGGCGCGTTTTCCCATAATCCCTGCAATTTGGCGTCCCAGACGCCGATCTTGGGCAGTTCGTAGAGGAAGCCGACCACGGCGTCGTCGGCCAGGATCTTTTGTGCCTCGCCAAGCAGTTCCTTGCGCTTGGTTTCGTCGGAGGTGAGGTTGAGGTCGGCGATTATTTTGTCGAAGGTCGGATTGTCGTAGTTGAAGTAGTAGTCCTTGCGCGAATAAATATCGATGTCGTTGGGTTCGGTGTGGGAGACGATGGTCAGGTCGTAGTCCTTCTTGGTGAACACCTGGTCCAGCCACTGCGCCCATTCGACCGGGATGATTTCGAGGTTGATTCCGACATCGCGAAGTTCCGAGGCGATGATCTCGCCACCCAGCCGTGCATAGCTGGGCGGCGGCAGTTTCAGCGTTGCCTTGAAGCCGTTCTCCAGCCCGGCTTCCTTCAGCAACTCCTTGGCCTTGTCGATGTTGTGCGGATAGAGGCCGGTGAGGTCGACATAGTCCTTGTTGGCTGGCGACATATGCGAGCCGATCGGCAGGCCAAGGCCGGCCGAGGCGCCGTCGATGATCGCCTTGCGGTCGAGCGCGTACGAGATCGCCTGCCTTACCTGCAGCTTGTCGAAAGGCGGCTTCTTGTTGTTGATCGCCAGGATGGTCTCGCCCTCGGTCGAGCCGATCACCACCTTGAAACGCGGGTCGTCCTTGACCTGTGCCAGGCTGTCGGGATCGAAGAAGGGGAAGGCCTGGATGTCGCCGGACAGCAGCGCCGGCACATAGGCCGCGGCATCCGGCACGATACGGAACTCGACTTTGTCGAGGAACACCGGAGCGCCCCAGTAATGGTCGGCTTTTACCAAAGTGATCGATGATCCCTTGGCCCAGTTCTGGAATTTGAACGGGCCGGTGCCAACAGGTTTTTCCTTGTTGGTATCGGCGGATTTGGGGGACACCATCACTGCGTCGCCCCATCCCATATTGTAGAGGAAAGACCCTTGCGGGTTCTTCAGCGTGATCTTGACCGTTGCCGGATCGATGATCTCGACCTTGTCGATGGCTGCGAACAGGCCCTTCTGCGCATTGACCGAATTGTCGGCGCGGGCCCGGTCGAGCGAGAATTTCACATCGTCGGCGCTGAAATCGGCGCCGTCGTGGAATTTGACGCCGGTGTGCAGCTTGAACGTATAGATCTTGCCGTCATCGGAAATTGTCCAGCCCTCGGCCAGATCCGGCAGAACCTCGCCATTGGGGCCGATCCGGGTCAGACCCTCGAAGACATTGGCGTAGAGCACTTCCTTGATCGCCGCCGCAGCGCCCGCTGTTGGATCGAGATGGGGCGGTTCGAGCGGAATGCCGATGACCAGGTCGGTCCGGGCCGCAAAGGCCTGACTTCCGGCGGCCAGCGCAAGGACCGCCGCGGCCAGAATGGTTTTCCACAGTCTCATCGTGCAACTCCCCATGCGTTCAGGACACGTGCTCAAACCGGGCGATAGAAGCGTGATTTCGCGCGGGAGTAAATTGCGTTTCGTGCTGCCGGGCAGGATGGCCGGGAATGTTTCTGCCGTGCCAGCCCTGTCGGCAGGTCGAAGCTTGTCGCGATGCTGGGTTATTCCGTGGCAGTGCCACGCAGCAGCACGTTGAGCCCGATCGCCATCACCTTGGCTGATTCCACCATGTCCGATACGCCGACCCACTCGTCCGGCCGGTGGGCAAGATCGAGAATGCCGGGTCCGTAGGCGATGCAGTCATAGATGTGGCCGATGCGGGCAATGTGCTTCTGGTCGTAGGTGCCGGGCGAAATGACGTAGTCGGGCTCGCGGTCGAAGATCGCATGAATGCCTTGCGCCACCGCCTTGACCACGGGCGCGTCGCGCTCGGTCATCAGCGGCAGTACTTCCATCAGGTCGCGGATTTCATAATCGAACTTTTCGCGCTCGCGCTTCAGTCGGTCGAGAATGCCGGTCACTTCGGCTTTGACCGTGGCGAGATCCTCCTCGAGCAGGAAGCGGCGGTCGATGGTCAGCCGGCAGGAATCGGGCACGTTGGGCGAGGGCAGGCCGGGCCGGAAATCCTCGGTCTGGCCGCCATGGATGGAGTTGATGTTCATGGTCGAGCGCCTGGCGCCTTCCGGCACCACCGGCATGCGCGTGATCTTGCGGTCGAGCGCCGGAAACAACTCGTTCTCGAAGGCCCGCAGGACGGCGCCCATGTGGCGCACCGCATTGTCGCCGAGAAACGGCATCGAACCGTGCGCGATCTCTCCCTTGGTCTCGATCTCCGCCCACCAGACGCCGCGATGGCCAAGGCAGATGCGGTCCTTGTTCAACGGCTCGGGGATGATGACGTGGTCGACCTTGGGTTTCGAGAAATAGCCGAGCCTGGCCAGATGGGCGACGCCGCCGAAGCCGCCGGACTCCTCATCGACCGTGCCCGAGATCTCGATAGCGCCGGGAAAATCGGGGAAGACTTCCATGAAGGCTTCGACAGCGATGATGGAGGCGGCGAGGCCGCCCTTCATGTCGCAGGCGCCGCGGCCATAGACCCTGCCGTCCCTGATGACGCCGGCAAAGGGATCCACGGTCCAGCCCTCGCCGGCCTCAACCACGTCTATATGCGAATTGAAGTGGACGCAGGCGCCGGGTGACCGGCCGTCGAAACGGGCGACGACATTGACGCGCGGATAGCGATCGGTGTCGCCGGGCGTGCCTTCGGCGCGGATGAACTCGGTCTCAAAGCCACGTTTCCTTAGCCGCGCACCGATATAGTCGGCGCATGGCCTGTAGGCTTCGCCGGGTGGATTGACGGTCGGAAAACGGATCAGGTCGGCGGTCAGCGCCACCAACTCGTCGCGCCTGATATCGATTGCCTTGAGGAGTCGCTCGTTCATGCCGCGATTTGAGCAGCGATCGCCGTGGTTTTGCAAGCCCGTCGATCAACCCGTGCAGCGCGTCCCTGCGGCAACTATCGCGGGAAATCGTTCAAATTAGCTGCTTTGGATTGGCGAATTGATCAAGGACTGTGTGTTATCCGTTCACCGCCATTAAAAAGGTGAAAAAGAACGTGATGGCGAGCAGGCAAGGGGCAATCAAAGGGGTTTGATCGCATGAAAATGTCATTTCTCAAGGCAGCAGTATTGGTTGTTGCGCTGTTTGGCGCATCGGTCGCAAGTGAGGCGGCCACATTGGTGGCGAATATCGACGTGTCGTCGCAGACAATGACGGTCCGCTATGGCGCTTCGGTCTATCGGTGGGCCGTGTCGACCGCTCGGCCAGGCTATTTCACGCCACGCGGCACCTACCGGCCGCAACGCACGGCGCGGATGTGGTATTCGCGCAAATACGAAATGTCGCCGATGCCTTATTCCGTATTCTTCCATGGCGGCTATGCCATCCATGGAACAGGCGCCGTCAGGCAGCTCGGCCGCCCGGCTTCGCATGGCTGCGTGAGGCTGCATACGGCAAATGCCGCAACCTTCTATTCGATGGTGCGCGAGGTCGGATACGGCAATACGCGCATTGTCGTCACCAATTAGGCAATTGGCGGTTCACTGATATTGGCTTTGTCTGCTGGCGGAGGAACTCACGTTCCCGCCAGCGGCTTGCTCAGGTGTTTGAGGCGGGAGCCGGGTTCGGCCGCTTTTTTCGCCGCCAGTTGCTGATCTCCCACCTTTTGTGGAACCACATCCACTGGCCGGGATCCTCGCGCACCCAGCGCTCGACGACGTCGTTCAGCATCTGGGTGGTGGCGTGGACGTCGACGCTGCCGTCGGCCGTGCGCGGCAAGACCAGCTTGTCCTCAATCTCGAGCCGGAAGCGGTTGCCTGGCAACCTGACACAACGCGCCGGATAGACATCGCAGTCATAGTGACGGGCAAGGGTGCCGAGCACGCGGTTGCTCTGGCAGGGACGGCCGAAGAAGGTCGTGTCCAGGCCGTTGGAGAATTTCTGGTCGACGAGAACGCCGATATTGCCGCCATTCTCCAAGACTCCCGCCAGCGCGAACGAGGCGCCAGCCATCGAAGGGAGCAAGCCTCCCATGGTCGATCGCCTTGTCGAAAGGATGTAGTCGGCCAGGTAGGGGTTGTTGGGCGGCCGAAACAGCGCCGTGATGTTCATGCCAAAGGTCGCGGCCGCCACCGGCAGCAGCTCGAAATTGCCGAGATGGCCGGTGAAGACGATATGCGGCTGCTTCTCGGCCGCGATCTCGACGAAGTGCTCTGTTCCCTTGACCTCAACCCGACCCGGCTTGCCGGCGGCGGGGTCATAGTCGAACAGGGCGTCCAAAAAGATGTATTCGGCGGCAAGGCGGGCCATGTTGCCCCACATGTCGGAGGCGATGGCCTGGATTTCGCCATCACTCTTTCCCGGATAGGCCTTGCGCAGATTGTCGATGGCGACCTGGTGGCGTCCGACCCTTGGGCCGATGAGGCGAGCCGTGCGGTCGGCAAAATTCAGCGCGCTGTCGACCGGCAGCAGGCGCAGCAGCGACATGATGATCATCGCCGCGCGCGCGACAAGCCAGTAATTCATCTGGCGCAGTTGTCTGCCATAGCGAAATGTCAGATCGCGGCGAAGTTTCTTGAGCACGGAAATCGAGGCTCTAGGCGACGCGCAGGATGATCTTGCCGAAGACGTCGCGGCCTTCCATGCGCTTCAGCGCGGCATCGATATCGTCGAAGCCGACCTCGGTGTCGATGACCGGCGCGACCTGCCCCGCAGCCATCTTCTGCATGGCGTTGGCCATGTTCTCCATGCGGCAACCGAAGGATCCGAGCAGTTTCAACTGCTGCTGGAAGAGTTGCATCAGGTTGATCTGCGTCGACACGCCCGAGGTCGAGCCGCAGGTCACCAGGCGGCCACCGCGCTTCAGGCACAGCATCGAGCCGGCAAAGGTGTCGGTGCCGACATGCTCGAACACGACGTCGACGCCCTTCTTCTTCGTCAGCTTGCGCACGACGCCTTCGAAGCGGTCGTCGCGGTAGTTGATGACATGGTCGGCGCCGAGCGCCTTGGCCTTGTCGACCTTGTCGTTCGAGCCGACCGTGGTGATGATCGTGCAGCCCATCCGCTTGGCCAACTGGATAGCCGCCGAACCGATGCCCGATCCGCCGGCATGGACAAGGATCGTCTCGCCGGGCTGCAGCCTGGCATTGTCGAACAGCATGTGCTCGACGGTGCCGAAAGTAACGGGTGCTACCGCGGCCCCGATGTCGGTCACGCCGGGCGGGGCGGGGACCAGCAGGCGCGCCGGCAGGTTGATCTTCTCCTGCGCGAAGCCGTCGAGATGGAAGCCGTGAACGCCCGAAACATGTTCGCACAGATTGTCGCGGCCTTCGCGGCAGGCGCGGCAGAGGCCGCAGGTGCGCGCGCCGTAGATCGACACCAATTGTCCGGGAAGCAGGCCGGAAACGCCGGGACCGACCGTCTCAACCTCGCCGGAAGCCTCGGCGCCGACGACCAGCGGCAGCTTGCGCTTGGCGAAGGCCATGCCACGCCAGCCCCAGACGTCGATATGGTTCAGCGCCACTGCCTTGATGCGCAGCGTGACTTCGCCAAGCGCGGGGGGTGGCGGGGGTGGCAGGTCCACCGTTTCAAGGCGGCGATCCTCGATAAGTTGCAGTGCGCGCATGGAGCCTGTCGGTTCTGTTAAGCGGAAAGGGCTCGCTTAGACCGGTTCCCGCGCCATGACAAGGCAAGTGTTCTGGCCGCCGAAGCCGAAGGAGTTCGACAGTACAGTGCGAACCTGCGCATCGCGCTTCTTGTTCGGCACGACGTCGAGCACGATCGCAGGGTCGGGATTGTCATAATTGATGGTCGGGGGAATGACGCTTTCGCGCATCGTCATCAGCGAAAACGCCGCTTCGACCGCGCCCGCCGCCGACAGTGTGTGGCCGATCATCGACTTGTTGGACGAGATCGGCATAGAGCCGATGCGCTCGCCAAACACCGTCGACAGCGATAGGTGCTCCATCTTGTCGTTTTCCGGCGTCGAGGTGCCGTGGGCGTTGACATAGTCGATCTCGTCTTCGCCGAGGCCCGCATCGGCAAGTGCGGCCCGGACAGCGGCAATCGCCGGCGAACCGTCCGGCTTGGAGCGGGTGCGGTGGAAATCGTCGGCCTTTTCGCCACAGCCGCTGAGGATGCCAAGAACGGCGGCCCCACGGGCGAGCGCCGCCTCCAGCGATTCCAGCACCAGAGCGCCGGACCCCTCCGCCAATACAAAGCCGTCACGGTCCTTGGAAAACGGCTTGGAAGCCTTTCCCGGATTGTCGTTGTGAGTGGAAAGAGCCGACAGCAGCGAGAAGCGGATCAGCGCCTCGGCGGTTGCCGAACCGTCGGCGCCGATCGACAGGGCCCGGTCGCATTCGCCACGGCGGATCGCCTCGACGCCGAGCTGGATGGCGGTCGCGCCGGACGCGCAAGCCGTCGAGAGCGTGATCGGCAGGCCGCGCGTGCCGAACCGGTCGGCGAGCCGGTCGGCGATCGAACCGAACTGGGTGGTTTCGAAAACATCAAGCTCCTTCAGGCCGCGCGCCACACGCAGCAGCCTTTCGGCGCCGGAATCCTGCTTGTCGGAATTGTAGAGCGAAAAGCGGTCGTGCCAGTCGAGTTCTACCGGTGGCGAGGCGAGGAACAGAGGGCCGCCGAAATCACCGGAATTCAGGCCGGCTTCGCCAACGGCCTCCTGCGCAGCGGTTTCCGCAAGCTCATAGGTGAGGAGGCTTGCTCCCTTGGAGCTCGACGGCAGAAAATCGACCATGCCGGAGATACGCGTGTTGAGGTGATCGACCGGGAAACGGGTGATCGGGTGAATGCCCGACTTGCCCGAAGTCAGTGCTGCCCAATTATCTGATTTGCCGACGCCGAGCGAGGTCACAACCCCGATGCCGGTGACGGCGACAACGGGCCTGCCCATGTGATCTCTGAACTTGGCCATCCGGGAGCCCCTCTCATCTCTGCGGCATGATCGCGAAACGCGCCTCAGACGGCGTTGACCAGCGCCATGCCCTCGAATTGGTGATAGCCGATCGCCGTTGCAAGGACGCTCGCGGGAATGCCTTCGAATGGCTTTTCGGCCGTAGCGTCAAAAACAGGGTAGGCGGCCTTGCGGTCGACAGCCAATGCCGCCAGCGCCACGGCGAAGGGGAACTGTGCTTCCTTCATATGCCCGGTCAGCGTCGAGAAACCGCGCGTGGCGATTGCCGGATCGGCATCGAGCGCTGATTTCTCGGCAATGGTTGCCGCATGTGCGCCGGACGCGCCGGACATGGCGAGCAGCTTGCCGTTCGGCGGCGCCGCCTGTTTAAGCAGGAGAGCGATCTCGGCGTCGAGTTCTCCGCGCGACCGCCTGGCGCGGCCGGACACGATTTGTCCGAGCTCCGCGTAAATCTTGCGCCCGCGGCTTGCCGCGTGTTCGCGCTGCTCAAGCACCAGGAAGGCCCCGCCGGAACCTGACACCACGCCGCCGCCCTCGGCGCCCTGCCTTTGCCAGACAGGCTTCCACGGGCCGCGATGCAGATAACCGGCCAGTTCATAGCCGAGCAGCATGTCGGAATGTTCAGTCTGGAAGGCGCCGCCGACCAGGATGTGCGTCGACTGGCCGGAGCGGATTCGCGCGGCCGCCGTCTCGACGGCGGCGACGCCGGCGCCTTCCTCGCCCATGAAGGTGCGCGACGAGCCCGTCACCTTGTGGACGATGGAGATGTTGCCTGCGAGCAGATTGGAAAGCTGCGCCAGGAACAGAGTTGGGCGCAGCTCTGTGGTCAGCTTCTCGTTGAGCAGCACGTCGCGGTCGTTGCGGCTTTCCGAAGCGGCGAGAATGTCAGCGTCGACCGCTTCGTCGCGCTCGCCGCCGCCGGCTGCCACGACCATGTCCATGGTGGTGCACAGCTCGTCATTGCCCTTGATGCCGGCATCGTCCAGGGCGAGGCCCGCGGCATAGGTGCCGAGCCTCTGCCATGTC
This sequence comes from Mesorhizobium sp. B2-3-11, assembly GCF_006442215.1. Classification (NCBI taxonomy): domain Bacteria; kingdom Pseudomonadati; phylum Pseudomonadota; class Alphaproteobacteria; order Hyphomicrobiales; family Phyllobacteriaceae; genus Mesorhizobium; species Mesorhizobium sp. B2-3-11. The sequence continues at coordinate 27,905 of NZ_VFVS01000001.1, forward strand.
TCCATCTGCCGCTGGTCGCCGCGCTTGGCGATCTGAAGGTTCCAGTCGATCTCGGGCAGCGGATGGACGGTGTAGGGTGCAAAGCGCGCGGCTTCGAGCACCGGCTCCCGGCCGGGTTGCGCCAGCTTCTGCCAATGGGCGTCAGGACCTTCCCCCAGCGAGGAAACAAGGCCGATACCTGTGATGACGACGTCGTGGGGGCTGCTCATGGGCGGCTTTGTGGGTCAGGCGGCGGAGCGCGTCAAGTCACGCGCCCTGATGACCTCAGGCGGTCTTGGCGGCAACCAGCGCGTCGATCTTGGCGCACAGGTTCTTCATGACGAAGTAATCGTCGGTCGAAGCCTTGCCGTCATTGACTTCCTGGGTCCACTTTTCCAGCGGCACCTTGATGCCGAATTCCTTGTCGATGGCGAAGACGATGTCGAGGAAGTCGAGACTGTCGATACCGAGATCGTCAATGGTGTGGCTCTCGGGCGTGATCGTGTCGATATCGATCTCACTGGTATCGGCAATGATCTTGGCGACTTTGTCGAACGTGGTGGAGTTCGTGGTGGACAAGGGCTTTTCCTTCTTTGCGGGCGGAATCTGTCCGCATTCGTTTGGGCGCTGTCTAATCGGTTTTTTCCGGCAGGAAAAGGCCTGATAGCCGGGCGCGGATGGGCAGGGCGCCCAGGAAACGCAAGAAGAGCCGCCGGTTGACCCGGCGGCTCTTCCATTGACGTAACGTAAGCTCAGCTGTCGCGGAGCTTGACCAGGTCGTTCAGCAGCCCGCCCGTTCCGTTGTGGACAGTCAGCCGCTCGACCTTGCCGGCGATGGTTTCCAGAGCCTCGAGCTCCTTCAACCGCAGCATCACCGGGTTTTCCGCCATCACCCTGGCAGTGTTGAGCAGGGAACGCGTGGCGTTCGTCTCCTCACGGCGGCGGATGACGTTGGCCTCGGCCTGCTTTTCGGCCGAAACCACCTGGTTGAGGATCTCGCGCATCTCGCCCGGCAGGATGACATCCTTGAGCGCGATATCGCTGACCTCGACCCCGATCTCGGCCATGTCGGCCCGGACCTTGGCCGCCGCCTCTTCGTCGACCGTCACCTTCTTTTCAAGGATCTGGTCGAGGGTGAGCGCGCCCAACGTCTTGCGGAAGGCGTACTGCAGGGCACGGTAGAGGGCCTCGGAGAAATCCTTCACCGCGCTCACCGCCTTGACCGGATCGACGACCCGGTATTCGGCGGCGATGTTGACTCGGATCGTGACGCGATCCCTGGTCAGCACTTCCTGCCCGGCGACGTCGAGCGACTGGCGCTTGAGGTCGACGACCTTGATCTGCACCATCCGTCCGACGTTCCAGAAGCCGTGCACGCCAGCGGCAAGTGTCCGCACAAGGACACCGTCGATGAACAGCAGCCCGGCCTGGCCGTCGACAACGGGGTGAACGGACATCAATTCCGCCTTCCGAGCCTGGCCGAGCCGGCGCATGACCGCCGGATCGATGGCAAGATCGGCCGAGGTGTCGACCACCATCACCTTCCACGGTCCGGCATCGGTCCACAGCACCAGCTTGCGGTCCGGCGCCAGCACGGAATGGAGGTTGCCGTCACGCTCGATGACGGCGACTTCCGTGCGTCCGGTGCGGATGACGGTAAAATGACGCGCAGCCACGTCCGGGAGCTTGTCGAACAACGCCTTCTCGTACGCCGAAACGAATTCCGGGTTCTTCAAATCGTGCCGGGACACCTCAAGGCTCTGGTTCCGGTTGGCGAGCCAGTGCTCACCCGGCAGCAGGACAGCCTTGATCTCCCCCTTGTGGAGGGTGAGGGCACGTTCGTTTTCCCTTACGAGGACGCGCTCGCGCCCAAGAACCTTGTCGAGAATAGTCGTCATTGTCTTACTCCTGTCGGGCATGGCCCCATGCGAGGCGTCACGTCATGCGTCGATCTTCCCTTCGTTTCTCGTTTCGCTTCGAATTCCGGCACGAATGATCCAGGGACCGGTGGCATCAATCCGTGGCGGGCCTTCGGGAGCGGATCGCGGGGCAGCGAAGCGGGCGCCGGAGGCCAAAACCTCCCTTGCCGGCGACGCTGCGCCTTGACCATCACCGCGAGCCTGGCCGCGAGCCGATGGCATCGGACCTTTCGATACGGCTTTGGCCCGAAGGCTTCGGCCGTCCGTCAGGTCTTCAGCATTCCAGTCCCCGGACCGTTTTCAGATAACACCTGGCAGGGTGCTGGCTTATCAGGCCAATGGAGAAGGAATCGAACCTTCGACAATCAGATTATGAGTCTGATGCTCTAACCAAACTGAGCTATCCGTGATGCAGACGACGGGACTCGAACCCACAACCTCCGGATTAAGTCCGGCGCTCTCCCAATTGAGCTACATCCGCGATCCCAATCCCCAAAGCTGCGCCGTATACAGGGCGGCAAAGCCGCCTGCACGGGCGGAGACGAAAGCTCCAACCGTTGTGCTCGCTTCGGTTTTCGTGACCGGGAGCGCGCCTATAGCCCCTGCGACGGGTTGTCGCAAGCGGCATTGTCGCGGCCAAATCGCGGCTTCTTGCGGCGGTGGCATTTCGGCAACACTGGTTGCCGCGCCTGCGATCGGGGAGTTGCGGTCTCAGAAGGTGACGCGGCCGAGCACGCGCAAGCCGTCGCCTTGCGGCTCGACCACCACTGCTTCGCCTTCGCGCGGCGATACGCCGGTCAGCGCCACGATGTTTTCGAGATGGGTGACCATGACCATATTGTCGGAACCGGTATAGGCGCGGATTTCCTTCATCACCGCCGCGATCTGCGCCGCCTTCTCCGCCGCATCGCTCTTCAAAAGATCGAGGGGTGCAAAAAGCTCCGGCTCGGCCTCGAAGGCGGTGCGCGCCGTGTCGAGGCAGCGGCAGTAGCGGCTGGACAGAATGCGCTCGATGGGAGCCGCGCGGGCGGCAAACAGGGCGCCGATCTTGCTTGCCTGCTGCTTGCCGCGCGCCGACAGATTGACCTGGGTGGCGCAATTGCCGATCTCGAAATTGGCCGGGTCGGTGGTGCCGGTGACCATGGCGTGGCGCAGCAGCACGACATGGCCGCCGTCGCGCAGCAGCGCCCAGCCGGCGTCCGTCGCGTGCGCGGCGGCGGGGACGACAAGCAGGAACAACGCCAAGGCTAACCGGATCATCGCCACCCTTCCATGAGTCCGTATCGGGCTCCAACCATTCGCATATAGAGCCAACCATTCGCATATAGAGATTGGAAAGCGGGCACAAAGACAAGCCGGGCGTCGGCCGCGTCTCAAGCCTCACTTTTTGGCGAGCTGCTGCTTCACCAGATCGATCTTCTGGTCGGTGAGCGGGATGGGGATTGTGTAGCCGGCTTCGGTAAAGCCCTGTTTGGCGTTCTCGAAGAACGCGATCGCCTTGAGGTATTCCGGCTTGCCGCCGCCATAGCTGGCGCGGTTCCAGTGGATGTCGCCAAGGTTGTTCTGTTCGAGGGCCCACTGCATGGGCTGACTTTCCCTGGTGAACACTTTCAGCGTCGCCGTGAAAGCCGCCTCGGCGTTATCGAGATATTTGCCGGTCCGTTCGATGTTGCCGAGGTTGAGGAGGCTCATACCGATACCGTTCTGGGCGTTGGCCCAGTCGACGGGTGCCGTCTCGATGGTCAGCACTTCAAGCGCCGCACGCCGCGCGGCGATCGAATCCTGCAAGGTCCTGGGGTCGGCATTGCTCATGCTCAACCAATGCAGCGTCGAGCCGAGGCCAGCCTGACTCAGCGCCCATTGCCGCGGATTGGTCTCGCGTTTGTACTCGCGCAAGGCATGGCGGTAGGCGGCAATCGCCTCGCTGTAGTGTTCGGGCTTGTCCGTCACGCTGCCAAGAAGCTGGAGCGTGTTGCCGAGATTATAGTAGCTCATCGCCCAATCGAGGGGAAATTTCCGTCTGACATAGACCTGGCGGGCCGCCTGGAATGCCGCGGCCGACTGCTCCAGCCTGGATGCGTCGCGGGTGCGCTGGCCAAGCGTCTGGTAGATCGAGCCGAGATTGTTCTGCGTCGAGCCGAGATTGTTCTGCGCCGACGCCCAATCCATCGGGAAGCGCTGCTTGGTGAACACCGTCAATGCACTGGCCGACGATCAGCGCCACGCCCTTGAGGTCTTTTGCCTCGGCAGCCTGAAGCATCGACGCGGCAACGGAGACAAGCATGGCGACAAACAACGTCAGCCACGCACGCCGGAAAAGACGCAGTTTCGAGGTTTCGACAGAGGTCATTTGTCGTTCCGCCCTGATGATCCAAGTCCTCTATAACCCTGGCAGCCGACGATGATCAAATTCGGGCGCGATTGCGCCGCGACCGTGGCTCGCCTATCCCTGAAAAATGTCTCCGCTCACCGAAACCGTCCTGTTCGTCTTCAGTCTTGTCGCGCTCGGCTATCTCGCCGGGTACACAGGTTATCTGAGACCGGCGAGCGGCGAGGGGATATCCGACTTCGCGGTCTCCGTGGCAATGCCGCTGCTTCTGTTCCAGACCATGGTCAAGGCCGATTTCCATGGCGTGGCACCATGGCCGCTATGGGGTGCCTATTTCACCGCCGTGGCGATCACCTGGGCGGCGGGCCATGTCGTCACCACGCGAATCTTTGGTCGCGATGCACGCGCCGGGGTCGTCGGCGGGGTGTCATCGGCCTATTCCAATGTGGTGCTGCTCGGTGCCCCCTTCATCCTTGGCATATTTGGTCCGAGCGGCTTCGAAGTGCTGTCGCTGCTGGTCTCGGTGCATCTGCCGATCATGATGATGGCTTCGATCGTGCTGTTCGAGATGTTCGGCCGGGGCAGCGGCGACCATGTGCATCCGTTGCGCGTCATCCGCAGCTTCCTGAGGCGGCTGTTCATCAACCCACTGATCATCGGCATTATCCTGGGGCTGGCATGGCGGCTCAGCGGCGTGCCGTTGCCCGGTCTCGTCATGCGGCTGGTCGATGCGCTGGCGAATACGGCCGGGCCGGTGGCGCTGTTTGCCATGGGGCTCAGCCTGCGCCGCTTCGGCATATCAGGCAATGTCCGGCCGGCCCTGGCGCTTTCGGCGCTGAAGCTGTTCCTGATGCCGGCGCTGGTTCTTGCCTTCGTCTGGCTGCTCGGCCTGCCGCCGTTGACTGCCAAGGTGGCGGTCGTGGTGGCGGCGCTGCCGTCCGGCATCAATTCCTATCTCATCGCCGTGCAGTTCAACACCGGCCAGGCGCTGGCATCGAACCAGATGACCATCGCCACGGCTTGCGCGGTCCTCACCACCGCCTTCTGGCTGATGGTGGTCCTGCATGTCTTCGGGTGAGATTGACGACGGCGCATGCCAACCCGCTCTCGTCTTGCGCTGGTCCAACCCCTATATGCCATCTTGCGATTGCTTGCGAGGCTTTCCCTAGGTTAAGAGCAATGGCTCCAGCGTGCGGCCCTGCCTGCGCTTTACCGAAGACATCCAGATAGCGGCCCGTGAGCGCCGAACGGAGGCTAGACCATGCTTCAGAAAACCAGCCATTTCATGCGCCAGGCCAATCTCATCAACGGCGAATGGGTGCAGGCCGACAGCGGCCAGACGGTCGATGTGAACAATCCAGCCACCGGCCTCAAGATCGGCACGGTGCCGAAGTCGGGCAAGGCAGAGACACGCCGCGCCATCGAGGCGGCCGACGAAGCTTTCAAGACCTGGCGCAAGACGACCGCGCTCGAACGCTCCAAGCTGCTGCGCAAGCTGCATGATGCGATGATGGACAATCAGGACGTACTGGCTGAACTGCTCACCATCGAGCAGGGCAAGTCGCTGTTCGAGTCCAAGGGCGAGATCGGTTCGGCCGCCGCCTACATCCTGTGGTTCGCCGAAGAAGGCCGCCGTACTTATGGCGACGTCGTGCCCTCGCCATGGGCGGACCGTCGCATCCTGGTGACCAAGGAACCGGTCGGCGTCATTGCCGCCATCACACCGTGGAATTTCCCGTCCTCGATGCTGGCCCGCAAGCTCGGTCCCGCACTTGCCGCAGGCTGCACCGCCGTGGTCAAGCCGGCCTCGCAGACGCCGTATTCGGGTCTCGCCTGGGGAGCGCTGGCCGAGGAAGTCGGCTTTCCCAAGGGCGTCGTCAATATCCTGACCGGCGCCGCCGGCGAGATTGGCGACGAGATCTGCGCCAATCCGCTGGTCAAGAAGATCACCTTCACCGGCTCGACCGAGGTCGGCAAGATCCTGATCCAGAAATCGTCGGTCACCGTCAAGAAGGTGTCGATGGAACTCGGCGGCAACGCGCCGTTCATCGTCTTCGACGACGCCGATGTCGAGCGTGCCGTGGCCGGCGCGATCACCGCCAAATATCGCAATTCCGGCCAGACCTGCGTCTGCACCAATCGCTTCCTCGTCCAGGCCGGTGTTTACGACAAGTTCGTCGAGAAGCTCGCTGCAGCCAGCAACGGCCTGAAGGTCGGTTCCGGCCTCGAAGAGGGCGTCCAGCAGGGGCCGCTGATCGACGAGAAGGCGGTAGAGAAGGTCGAGGAGCTGATCGCCGATGCCACCTCGAAGGGCGGCAAGGTCGTCGCCGGCGGTCATCGCCATGCGCTGGGCGGCTCGTTCTTCCAGCCGACGGTCATCGCCAACGCGACGCCGAAAATGCGCTTCATGAAGGAAGAGATCTTTGGCCCGGTCGCACCCGTGTTCAAGTTCGAAACCGAGGAAGAGGCCGTCGCGCTCGCCAACGACACTGAGTTCGGCCTTGCCTGCTATTTCTACACCGGCGATCTCGGCCGCGCCTTCCGGGTCATGGAAGGCCTGAAATACGGTATGGTCGGCGTCAATGAAGGGCTGATCACCACTCCGGAAGCGCCGTTCGGCGGCGTCAAGGAATCCGGACTTGGCAAGGAAGGCGGACATCAGGGCATCGAGGATTACCTCGATACCAAATATGTGTGCATCGGCGGCCTCGGCCTCTGATAGGCTGGTGTTGGGGCAGGCTGGTAAACCTGCCCCAGGCTGAATAACCAGCCGAAGTCCTTTGGATCCACTGGCATTTGCGGGCATGATGATGAAGGACGGCGAGGTTTTCGGCACGACGCAGGCAGGCGAACCGATCCGCCGCTTTACGATCAGGGGCGGCGGCCTCAGCGCCAACGTCATCGGGCTTGGCGCCATCGTCCAGGACCTGCGCCTGATCGGGCACGACGCGCCGCTGGTCCTCGGCTACAACAATCTGGAGGCCTATGAGACCGACACCGGCTTCTTCGGGGCAGTGGTTGGGCGCTACGCCAACCGCATCGGCGACGGCCGCTTCACAATTGGCGGCAACCGCTACCAGACCGAGCGCAACTTCCTGGACAAGCATACGCTGCATGGCGGCTCGCAAGGCTACTCGCACCGTCCATGGGCGGTTTCACTGCATGGCAGGGACTTCGTCACGCTGACATTGCACGATCCCGATGGCGCGATGGGCTTTCCCGGCGCGCTCGACGTTACCTGCACTTACCGGCTGAAAATTCCCGGCACGCTCAGCGTCGAACTGACGGCGACCTGCGAGGAGCCGACGCCGTGCAATCTCACCCAGCATTCCTACTTCAACCTTGATGATGGCGGCACGGGCGACATTCTCGACCACAGGATGATGCTGAACGCCGGCGCCTATTTGCCTGTCGACGGCGACATGATCCCGACCGGCGTGGTCAAGCCGGTCGACGGCACGCCCTTCGATTTTCGTCAGGCGCGGCCGCTGCGCATGGAGACCGAGGGCGAACAGCTGCCCTACGACCAGAATTTCTGCCTGGCCGCGGCGCGCGGGCCGCTCAAGCAGGCAGCGTGGGTGCAAGGAGCGAATTCCGGCGTCGAGATGGAAGTCTGGACCACGGAGCCCGGTGTCCAGCTCTACACCGGGCAATATGTGACGCCGCGCATCGGTCTGGAAGGACGGAATTACAAGGCCTTCAGCGGCTTCTGCCTGGAGCCGCAAATATGGCCGGACGCGCCGAACCGGCCCTATTTCCCGCAGGCGACGCTATGGCCGGGCGCGATCTACCACCACGTGACCGAATATCGCTTCCGGCAGAGTTAGCTTTTTCAGGGCTTGTCGAACGCCGCTCGTAGCGTCTCGAACGGCGCCAGCGCCCCGCGGACCTGCACCACGGCAGCGGCAACGCGGTGCGCGTGGCGGACAGCGTCCGTCGGACCAAACCCGGCAAGCCGTGCGGCGAGATAGCCGCCATTGAAGGAATCCCCGGCACCTGTCGTATCCACGGGCACCGCGACATGGATTGCGGCGACCTCCCGCAGCGCTCCACCCTCGGCAATCAACGCCGGCGCTTCGCCGTTCTTGACCACGACCTCCTTGACCAATTGACCGAGGCGATCAGCGGTCGCCTGCGGTGTGTCATCGCCGAACAGCATCTGTTCGTCCGGGAAAGTCGGCAATGCAATGTCGGTGACGGCGAGCGCTTCGACGATCGCTGCCTGCGAATCCTCGCGGCGGCGCCAGAGCCGTGGCCGATAATTCGGATCAAAGGCGATCAGCGAGCCCGCCGAGCGTGCCTTAGCCACGGCAACCAGCAGTGCCTTGCGCGAGGCCTCGTCGAGAATTGCCAAAGTGATTCCGGAAAAATACACAAGCGCCTGATTTTCCAGGTTTTTCGACAACGCCGCTGGATCCGACGCGAGCTGCTTGGCGGCGGCGTCGCCGCGCCAGTAAGTGAAGGAGCGCTCGGCGCCGGTCAGCGTGATCGCATAGAGGCCGGGGCGCGCGCCCGGTACGACCGGGCTGGAGCCGATGCCGATGCCGTTTTCTGCGAAGAAGGCGATCTGGCCCTGTGAGAAGGGGTCGTCGCCGAAGGCCGAGACATATGTTGCCGGCCGGTCAGCGCTCAGCGCATGCAGCGCCCACAGCGTGTTGAACGTGTCGCCGGCAAAGCCCATGCGCCAGTTCGGGCCGGTCTGTCCCGACAGTTCGAGCATGCATTCGCCGATCGAGGCGACGCCGTTTCCCACCATCTGCAATCCTCCAGTGATTTCGGTGCTGTAGCTTTTTGGCCGACGCAGCGCCATGCTTGGCAAGCAGGCTTTTTTCCGCCACAGCGTTTTCCCACAGGCTGGCGGGATGCGATCCGCCCGGCAGAACGTTATCCGCAGAAGAGGAACCGGTTTGGCATCATTATGGCGTTATTTCCTGGCAGGTCTTGGTCTGGCTGCTTTGCTGGTCGGCGTTCTCGCGGCCGTCTATCTGACGGCGCCGCATTCGGCACAGCCCGTCGGCCCGGATGTCTCGCGGACCAAGAAAACCGACAATGGATTGTACGTAGCGAGTTTCGTGCCGGAACGCGGCGTGGTGCGGCAGGGCGAGCTGGAATCCTGGCTGCTGACGCTGAAGACAAAGACAGGGGCTTCGGTGGAGCGAGCCGCGATCACCATCTCCGGCGGCATGCCGCAACACAATCACGGTCTGCCGACCAGCCCGCAGGCGACCGATTATCTGGGCGAGGGACGCTACCGCATCGAAGGGGTGAAATTCACCATGAGCGGCTGGTGGCAACTGCGTTTCGCCATATCGTCCGGCGCGGGCTCCGACACTGTGCTGTTCAACGTGGTGCTGTGAGCGGTCGATGAGGCGCTTTTTCTGCTTTTTTGCGCTGACGGTGGCGGCCATCCTTGCCGGTTGCGGCAAGCCGGATTTTTCCGATGCCGAGAAGAAAATGATTGCTTCGCTGGCATTGAACACACTGCCAGCGCTGAAGCCGGACACCACCAATCGCTTTGCGGATGTGCCAGCCGCCGCCGCACTTGGCTCGACGCTGTTCTTCGACGTCGGGATGAGCCGCGACGGTACGGTGTCCTGCTCGACCTGCCACAAGATCGACCGCCAGTTCCAGGACGACCTGCCGCAGGCGGTCGGCGTTGGGCGCACCAACCGGCGCACCATGCCACTGGCCGGTGTGGCGCGCGACCCCTGGTTCTTCTGGGACGGACGTCGCGATAGCTTATGGGCGCAGGCGCTGACCCCCCTCGAAAACCCGTTGGAACAGGCTGGAAACCGCACCGCCTATGCGCGTTACATGAAGACACGCTTCGGCGAACGCTATGAACGGATCTTCGGGCCATTGCCTGATTTGTCCGGCATTCCGCCGAATGCCAGCCCGCTCGGAAGCGATGCCGAAAGGACAGCCTGGAACGCGATGAGCGGCGCGCAGCGTGATGCGGTGAACCGCGTCTACGCCAATATAGGCAAGGCGATCGCCGCTTTCGAACGCTCGATCGAGCCGTCGCCGACGCGCTTCGACCGCTTTGCACTGGACCTTGCCACAGGTGCCGAGCCGAAAGGCGATGCGGCCTTTTCGCAAGAAGAAATCCTTGGGCTGAAACTGTTCATCGGCAAGGCCAATTGCGTGACCTGCCACAACGGCCCGCGCTTGAGCGACAACGGTTTTCACAACACGGGCGTGCCGCCTGTTGCCGGCCTGCCGGCGGATCGTGGGCGCGTCGATGCGGTGGCCCAAGTCGAGGCCGACCCGTTCAACTGCTTCGGCGCTTATCGCGATGGCGACGCCAGTGCCTGCGGCGAACTGCGCTTCATGGTCAAGGATGCGCCGGAACTTGTGCGCGCCTACAAGACGCCGTCGCTGCGCGGTGCGGCGACGCGTCCGCCTTACATGCATGCCGGGCAGTTTTCATCGCTCGACGAGGTTGTGGCGCACTACGCCAAAGCAGCAGGAAGTGTTGAGGGCACCTCTGAAATTCACCCGCTTGAGCTGTCCGACCACGAGCGCGCCGCACTGGTGGCGTTCCTGAAGACGTTGTCGGAATAGGTTACCTATCCTTCACCGTTTCCATCGCCACGAAGGTCGAGGTCTGGGCGACGTGGGGCAGGGCCGAGATGCGCTCGCCGAGCACGCGGCGGTAGGCGGCGATGTCGCGGGTGCGGACCTTCAGGAGATAGTCGAAGCTCGACGCCATCATGTGGCACTGCTCGATCTCCGGCACGGCCTTTACGGACCGGTTGAAGGCATCGAGCGCGGCGGATCGGGTGTCCGACAATTTCACCTGGACGAAGGCGACATGGCCTTCGCCCATGCGTTCGCGGTCGATGATCGCCTGGTATCCCCTGATATAGCCGTCCTTCTCCAGCCGCTTCACCCGCGCCTGCACCGGTGTCTTCGACAAGCCGACCCTGGCGGCCAGTTCCGACATGGAAAGCCGGCCGTTGCTGGCCAATGCCGACAGGATGTTCCTGTCGATGCGGTCTAATTGGTCTTCTGTCATCGAAACCGCAGCCTGAATCAGCAATTTTCGGCAACATGATAAGTCGATTGAGCTGCCGTGTCGATTTTTTCAGACCGCCTGAAATCTGGCACTTGTGCTAGCTTGCGCCATTCGGTCCGGTGACCGCCGGCCGCTCCCTTATGCTTGCTCATAGGACCGCCATGCCGCTCGACGCCATCCGCCAGCAGATCCGTGCCAATTATTTGCCCGACGAAGACGCAGCGGTTAAGCGATTGGCCGAGGCGACCGGGCTTTCTGCCGGACACCGCAAGGCGATCTCGGCCCGCGCGGCCGACCTGGTGCGGGCGGTACGGGGCTCCGCCGATCCCCGGCTGATGGAGGTCTTCCTCTCCGCCTACGGTCTCTCCACCAAGGAAGGCGTGGCGCTGATGTGCCTGGCCGAGGCGCTGTTGCGCGTGCCCGACACCGAGACGATGGACGATCTCATCGCCGACAAGATCGCGCCGCACGACTGGTCGGCGCATTCCGGTGGTTCGAGTTCCATTTTCGTCAATGCCTCGACCTGGGCATTGATGCTGACCGGCCGGGTGCTCGACGAAGGCGAGGGGGGCATCGAAGGCACGCTGCGCTCGATGGTGCGAAGGCTGGGCGAACCCGTCATCCGCAAGGCGGTGGCCGCTGCCATGCGCGAGATGGGCGAACAATTCGTGCTTGGCCGCACGATCGCGGAAGCCGTCAAGCGCGGCCGGCCGATGACCCAGAAGGGTTATCTCTATTCCTTCGACATGCTGGGCGAAGCGGCTCGCACCGAGGCCGACGCCTTGCGCTACCACAAGGCCTATGCCGACGCCATTTCCTCGCTCGATGCCGGCTCGAACGGGCCAGATATCCGGTACAACCACGGCATTTCGGTCAAGCTCTCCGCGCTGCATCCTCGCTACGAGGTGGCGCAGAAGGAAAAGATGCTGCCTGTGATGGCCGAGCGGCTGTTGTCGCTGGCTCTGGCCGCACGGTATTCGCGGATGGGCCTCAACATCGATGCCGAGGAAGCGGATCGTCTGGATCTGTCGCTCGACGTCATCGAGCGGGTGCTGGCCGAACCGGAACTCGCCGGCTGGAACGGCTTTGGTGTCGTCGTGCAGGCCTATGGTCCGCGCGCGGCTTTCACCATCGATTGGCTCTATGCCTTGGCCAAGAAGCATAATCGCAACATCATGATCCGTCTGGTCAAGGGTGCCTATTGGGACACGGAGATCAAGCGGGCGCAGACACTCGGACTGTCAGGCTATCCCGTGTTCACGCGCAAGGCCAACACCGACGTTTCCTACATCGCATGCGCGAAAAAACTGCTTGGGATGACCGACCGAATCTATCCGCAATTCGCCACCCACAATGCCCACACCGTCGCCGCCATTCTGTCGATGGCGGACAACCGCGACACCTTCGAATTCCAGCGCCTGCACGGTATGGGCGAGGCCTTGCACGAAACCGTGCGCCGGTCGGAGGGCACGCGTTGCCGCATTTACGCGCCGGTCGGCGCGCATTCGGACCTGCTTGCCTATCTGGTCCGTCGACTGTTGGAGAACGGGGCGAATTCCTCCTTCGTGCATCAGCTGACCGATGAGGACGTCAAGCCGGAGGACATCGCGCGTGATCCATTGGAAACGGTCGAACGCCAGGGTACCGCCGCCAATCCGGCGATTGCCCGGCCTTCCCAGATATTTGGCGCGGGCCGTCGCAACTCGAAAGGGTTCGACATTACCGATGCGGTGACGCTGGCTGCTATCGACCAGGCCAAAGCGGCATTCGCGGGTCCCGATCGCTGGCACGCCAAGCCGATCACGCGCGCCGCCGGCTACGGCAAGCAGCGCCCGATCGTCAATCCGGCAAAACCTTCCGAGGTCGTCGGCATGGTTCACGAGGCCGCCGCCAAGCAAGTCGCGACCGCCGTGCGCATCGCGGTGGAGGCGCAGCCGGCCTGGGCAAAACGGCCGGTCGCCGAGCGTGCCGGCATCCTCAACCGCGCGGCTGACCTTTACGAGGCCAACGCCGTCGAGTTCTTTGCGCTCGCTACGCGCGAAGCCGGCAAATCGTTGGCAGACGGCGTCGCCGAGGTGCGCGAGGCCGTGGACTTCCTGCGCTATTACGCCACCGAGGCGGCGAATGCCGAGGCGGGCACGCAAGCGCGCGGCGCCATTGTCTGCATTTCGCCATGGAATTTCCCGCTCGCCATCTTCACCGGCCAAGTCGCGGCAGCACTCGTCACCGGCAATTCGGTGATCGCCAAACCGGCTGAGCAGACGCCGCTGATCGCCTTCCGCGCCGTCGAGATGCTGCGCGAGGCCGGTGTGCCGGAGGACGTCATCCAGCTCCTGCCCGGCGACGGCCCATCGGTCGGTGGCCCGCTGACTGCGGATCCGCGTATTGCCGGCGTCTGCTTCACCGGGTCGACCGAGGTTGCCAAGCTGATCGAAAAACAACTGGCCGAGACCGCGGTGCCGGACGCCATGCTGATCGCCGAGACCGGTGGTCTCAATGCCATGATCGTCGATTCTACCGCGCTGCCCGAACAGGCGGTGCGCGATATCCTGGCGTCGGCCTTCCAGAGTGCCGGCCAGCGCTGCTCGGCGCTGCGCGTGCTCTATGTGCAGAAAGACGTCGAGAAGAAGATGCTGGAGATGCTGAAGGGCGCCATGGAGGCGCTCAATGTCGGCGATCCCTGGCTGATCTCGACCGACATTGGGCCGGTCATCGACAACGAGGCGCAGGCCTCGATCCGCGATTATTGCACGACGATGGGGCTGCAAGGGCGGCTGATCGCCAAACTGGAAGCCCCCAAGGACGGCCGCTTCGTCGCGCCGCATGTCTTCCGGGTCAAGGGCATCGAGGAGATGGAGCGCGAGGTGTTCGGGCCGGTGCTGCACGTCGCCAGTTTCGACGCCGATCAGATCGACAGCGTCATCGCCGCCATCAACCGCAAGGGTTATGGCCTGACCTTCGGTCTGCACACCCGCATCGAGGGGCGTGTGCAGCATTTCGTCGACGGCATCCATGCCGGCAACATCTATGTCAACCGCAACCAGATCGGCGCCGTCGTCGGTTCGCAGCCATTTGGCGGCGAGGGCCTCTCCGGCACCGGGCCGAAGGCAGGCGGTCCGTACTATGTCAGGCGCTTCCGCAAGGGCCCGGAAGCAGGCACGGAAGTTGGCGAAGGCCACAAGGTTACGGCGACCGAGCTTGCCGACAATCTGCCCGATCCGGCACTTGGCGGCTGGTCGACGCGGCCGGACCGGATCGCCATCCTGAGGAAGCATCTGCGTGGCAAGGGCGCGGCCGCGATCGGTGCCGCCGCCAGCATCGATTTCGGCCAGGTCGATTTGCCTGGTCCGACCGGCGAGGCCAACACGCTGTCGCTGTCGCCGCGCGGCCGGGTGCTGTGTCTGGGGCCGGACGCCGACACGCTGCTAGCCCAGACCATCCAGGCGCTCGCCGCCGGCAATGCGGTGCTGGCGGTGGCGCCAGGTGCCCCGGCTACCCTCTCCGCATTGACGGGGAAAGGCCTGCCGCTGGCGGCCATCGATGGCCGCCCCGATCCGGTCGAGGCGCGCTCGCTGCGCGTCGATGTCGTTGCTTTTTCAGGCACGCCCGAGGCGGCGCGCATCGTGCGCAAGGTCATCGCCGAGCGCAGCGGGCCGATCGTGCCGCTGGTCAGCGAGGTGCTCAATCCGGCGGCCTATGCGCATGAGCGGGCGGTCTGCGTCGACACGACGGCAGCGGGCGGCAATGCCAGCCTGTTGGCCGCTGCATAGACTGGTCGATACTTACGCGCCTTCGACAACGGAAAAGCCCTCGAATTGCGAGTGGCCGAAATAGTGGACCTTTGTCGTGCCGACATTGCGGTGGGCGGCGCGAAAATTCTCCGACTTGGTCCAGGCGGCGAAATCGTCATGGCTGGCCCAGACCGTATGCGACGCAAAAAGCGTGTAGCCTTCGGCCTCGTTGACCGGACCGTGCAGCAGATGGAACTCGCGGAAGCCTTTCATCTCGGCAAGGCTGGAATCGCGGTTCTTCCACACGGCTTCGAACTCGGCCTCGGAGCCGGTCTGCACCTTGAAGCGGTTCATGGCGATATACATGGGGTTCCTTTCAGCAGGTCTCGAACGTTGATGATTGATGGCTTGAGTGAATGGCCACGGCTCAGAACGGACCGATTGGCGCCTTGAAGCGCCAGATCGACATCCCGGTCTCGGGCGGGATTGGCGGGAATGGCGCCTGTTTTCGCACCAGCTCCAATGCGAATTGATCAAGCTCCGGCGAGCCGGAGCTCTTGGCAAGTTGCAAGTCGGCAACGTTGCCATCGGCAAGCACGACAAATGCCACCATCGCGTTGTTGCGGGCTGTCGTTTGCGCGGATTTCGATACACGGCGATTGGCGCGAGCCAACTTGCTGGCCACTTCGCCGCTATAGCGGGAAGCCGCCGCGTTGCCGGCCTCGCTTTGCTTTCTCCCTTTGCTGGCAATGGCCGCCTTGATTTCATGGCCGTCAGCCGAGCCGCGCTTCTCGTATGGTTCGCCGGCATTTGCTGGAGCTCTTTCCGGGCTCGGCCTTGCGATGGGAACCTGCGGCTGCTCTGGAACCGAGGCAGGCGTTTCGGTGTCCTCGGCCTGCACGGTCGGTTGCGCCGGCATTTCAGTTCTGGGAGGCGCCACGCTCTGGTCATCGGAACGCGGCGTCCCCGCCACCAGTATGTCCGGCGTGACCGCCGGCAGCTTGACAGGTTCCGGCAGAGGCTCGGGAGGGGGCTTCGCGCCTTCCTGCGCGGGACGTGGAGGTTGTGTCGGTGGCATTGACCCCGCTGCCTTTGCCGGTTGCTGCTTGGCCGGCTGCGGATTCGGCACCAGCGTGACATTCATCGCCGCCGGGTCCTTGTCCAGGGCGCTACCGACCACCTTGTCTCCTGAGTGATCGCTGCCTTCCGACTGCACCCCGCCCTGGAGATCGAACGTTCCCGTTGGCGATATAAAAAAGGCCGCCGCCACGCCTGCGTGGAGCAGGCAGGAGACGACGATCGCAGCCGGCCATTTGCCGGTGCCGGCAGGCGGCCCGTCTGGGCAAGCGGCTCGGCCGGCACGATGGCCAACTCGTCGCCGGCAGTGGGGAAGGAACTGATTTCCTGCATGTCGCGCGGCGGAAAATGCAGCGGCCCAGGCGCCATTGTCAAATCAAGATAGGCTGGCTCGAACAGCAGTTCTGGTCCCACATCAGACGCCGAAAGCAACTCCGGTCCTGGTGTCCGTCTTCAGCTTGCGCAAGCAGGCGGCCGGTTCGAGGCCCGTGCCGGCGCATTCCGTCGCGCTGTTGATCAGCACACGGCTGACCTTGATGCAGTCGGTGCCGGCCAGGTCAAAGCGCGTCACCTTTGTCTTGCCCGATGGCAAATCCTTGAAGTCGAGCACCGTCAGCCGGTCGACCACCCCGGCCTCGTTGAACAGGGCGATCTCGAACGCCGCCTTGGTGAGGTCGGCGCCGAGATTGTTGTTGACCAGGAAGGTCAGCCGGCAGCCCTTGTCGGAAGCTTGCGCGGCATTGAGTTCGAGGATCAGGACCGGCGCGGACTGTTCAGCCCACGCCGGAACGATCGCAAGCGACATCGCCAGCGTCGAGGTCAGCAGACGAAGGGATGTCGTCAAGCTCGTCGTGCTCAGCCTCCAAATCGCATGGTTGCGGCCAGCTTCAGCGTGATGCCCGGTTCATGGACAGCGACCGTCGTGCCACCGTTCAGCGGGTTGGCGTATTTGACGTCGAACAGGTTGTCGGCACGGAAATCGACTTTCAGATTGTCGGTCGCCTGATAGCTGGCGAACGCGTTGACCAGTATGTAGTCCGTGGCCACCGCATTGCCCTTCGGCTTGCCGTTATACTGTACCTCGCCGCCGACGGTCAGCTTGTCCTCGAGGAAGCGCAAGCCGAGCTGAGCGGTGACCTGAGAGGAAGGAATGGTGGCGAGGTCGGCTTCCACACCCTTGTAGGAAACCGTGTGGCCATTTGTGATCGTAGCCGAGAGGCCGGCATAGCCCCATGCCGCGTCGTAGACACCTTCCAGCTCGAGGCCGTCGATCTTGGCCTTGGCGAAATTCTGGTACTGGAAGCAGATCGGGATGCCGGGGCCGAAGGGGCAGCCGCTGCCTGGAGCGAACGGCGACAGCGTTACGCCGTCGATATAGTCGTCGACATCGTTGTTGAAATAGGCCGCCTTGATACGGAGTGCGTCGCCAGCCTCGAAGATGTCGTTCTGCTTGTAGTTGACGCCGAACTCGGTCGTCTTGCCGGTTTCAGGCCGCAGATTTGGATTGGGCAGGAACGGGAAGCTGACGCCAGCCGGATGGTTGCCGCTGATCAGCGTTTCCGTGATCGACGGCGAGCGATAGCCTTCCGCGTAGGTGCCGTAGAATTGCAGGCCGGCAAGCCCGGCGCTCTCGAACGGCGAGACACCGACCGTGACGCGCGGCGATAGCCTGTCGCCGAAAATATCGTGCGTGTCATCCTTCAGGCTATAGCTGTCGTAGCGCAGGCCGGCGATGACTTCGAGCCAGTCCCAGCTGAGCTTGTCTTGGACGTAGGCGCCCGACACATTCCGCTTGCCAGAAGGGGTGTAGAAACTGTCGCCGCCGGCAGCGCCGCCCGTCTTGACGCTGTCGCCGACCCAGTCACCGCCATAGGTCAGTTCATGCGCGATGCCGCTCGTCTCGAACCGTGACGTGTTCCAGATATCGATGCCGGTCGTGCCGACATCGAATGTCGACCGCGATCCTGTCGGCAGCATCACGGGAAGACCGGTCACCGGATCGACGCGGTTCTGCGGCACAAGACTGGTCAGGTCGAGATTGGTCTTGTTGTAGGAGGTGTTGATGTGGAGATCGAGCCAGCTCTTGTCTTCGTCCGTGATGTTGTAGCGGGCCGTGAAGGTGTTCGACTTCAGGTCGACATCATTCACAGAGAGGCCGCCGCTGGTCTCGTTCCAGCCATCGCTAGAGCCGACCCAGCCAAGCTTCAGTTCACTGTTCTCGGTCGGCCGGATGGTGGTCTTGAGCAGGCCGCTCAGCACGTCGAAACCAGTGCCGTTGACGGTGTCGCCGTCGCCGTCCTTGTAGTTGTCGTAGTCGCGGTAGACGATGTTGCCCAGCACGTCCCAGTTCTGATTGATCCGATAGGCGCCGGATGCGCTTGATGTCCAGCCCTTGCCGTTGCTTTCGTAGCGTCCAGTAACGGAGCCTGCCCAGGTTTCGTCAGGGTTGAGGAAATCCAGCGCATCCTTGGTATCGAAGAAGACGACGCCGCCAATGGCGCCAGAACCATAGGTGTTGGCGACCGGACCGCGGATCACGTCGAGGGATTTGACCAGTTCGGGATCGATGTAGAAGGTCGACTGGGTGCCGTGGTCGGAACGCTGGAAATTCTGGCGCGCGCCATCGACGATTACAGCGACGCGGCCGAAATCCTGCAGGCCTCGGATGTTGATGCTGGTGCTGACGCGCCTGGCGTCGGCCTGCGCGGCGACACCTGGTACGCCGAGCAGCATTTCGTTTGGCGTCGTCGCCATGCGGCGGTCGAGTTGCTCCTGGTCGACGTGGCTGGCCGAAGCCAGCGATTCGATCGCTGTTTCGCCGGTGCGGCTGAGCACCAGGATCTTGTCGAGTAGCGTCGCGCCCGAGGGAGCTGCTTTTTCCTGATCAGTCTTTTTCGATTGACTGGTCTGCTCGCTCGCCGGCTGCGTTGCCTGTTGCGCGTGCGCCGATGGCGCGGATAGGGCGATCGCCGCCACGCTTGCAAGCAAAGCCATTGCACGGTTCGCCTTCGACCGGCCGCGCCATTCCCAATTCATCAACCCCATGCCCCAACTCCAAATTCCAGGTTCCATGCTGGCTGGCCCGGGGCTTGCTGGCATTTTCGATCGTATCCGGCATCTTAAATGTTGACTCATTTAGTCCGGTATTGCACTGACTAGTAAACATGATTATTCGAGTCAAGAAATGAATCGGCAATTTCGCAACGCCTAGCCAGATGCCCGGCACAGGAAAGGGATCGACCCAGATGAACACGCACAATCCCAACGATTTTCGCTATCGCGTCCGCCGTTCGGACGATGCCTCCGCCCGTTTCGATCGGATTCCGCTGGCGGTGCGAACGCTGTCCAGCAACACGCTGTTTCAGGGCGAGCACGAGATCGGCATCGAACATCATGGAGCGCTCTACCGGCTGAAGATCACCCGCCAGGGCAAGCTCATTCTCAACAAGTAAGGCAAGGCACCAGGGGTAAAGACATGGACCAGCGCGTAAAACCCGCTCCGCATGAAATCCGGCGGGCACGGACCGAGAATCCGAAAACGCGCGAGCGTGATCTTGCCGCCCAGCTCGGCATTTCGGAGGCCGAGCTGGTCGCCGCGCATTGCGGCGACGGCGCCGTCCGCATCGAACCGCGCGTCAACGACCTCCTGATCGGTCTCGAGGCCGTTGGCGAGGTCATGGCGCTGACCCGCAACGAAAGTGCGGTGCACGAGAAGATCGGGGTCTATGACAAGGCCGTCACCGGCAACCACAATGCCATGGTGCTTGGCGAGAACATCGACCTGCGCATCTTCCCGAAAGTCTGGGCGCATGGCTTCGCCGTGGAGAAGCGGGACGGCGACGACATCCGCCGCAGCCTGCAGTTCTTCGATGCGGCCGGCGAGGCGGTGCACAAGGTGCATCTGCGCCCGGCCTCCAGCCTCTATGCCTACCAGAAGCTGGTCGCCTCACTGGAATCGTCGAACCAGGAGCCGACAACCGCCGTTTCACGGCCCGTTCTCGATGTGGAAAGCGAGGCAGGGACCGCAAGCCTGGACGATCTGCGTGACCGCTGGAGCCAGCTGACGGACGTGCACCAGTTCTTCGGCATGCTGAAGACGTTGAAGCTCAGCCGCCGCCAGGCGGTGCGCATGATCGGCCAGGACTATGCCTGGCTGCTCGACAATGACGCGGTCCGGGCCATGTTCCATCACGCCGCCGAAGGCGAGATGCCGATCATGTGCTTCGTGGGCAACCGCGGCTGCATCCAGATCCATTCCGGCCCGGTCAAGTCGATCAAGACGATGGGACCGTGGATCAATGTGCTGGACGAGGCCTTTCATCTGCACCTGCGAATCGACCACATCCATGAGGTCTGGGCGGTGCGCAAGCCGACCAAGGACGGCCATGTCACCTCGCTCGAGGTCTATGCCGCCAATGGTGACATGATTATCCAGTTCTTCGGTAAGCGCCATGAAGGCGAGGGCGAACGCGACGACTGGCGTTTCCTGGCCGAGCACCTGCCGCGCATTCCAAGCCCGACGGCAGCCTGAGGAAAGTGCAATGCGTTCTGTTTCGAGACCATCCGCCCTGCGCGGATCGATCATCGGTTCCGCGATCGGCCTTTCCCTGGCTTTCGCGGCAATGCAACCAGCCGGCGCCACCGAAGGCGTTTCGGTCTTCGCCGACCCTTCGAAGATCGCCGCCATTGGCGGTTCAATCACCGAAATCGTCTATGCGCTTGGCGAGGAAAAGCGTCTCGTAGCGCGCGATTCCAGCAGCCTCTATCCGAAAGCGGCACTCGAATTGCCCGATGTCGGCTACATGCGCCAGCTGTCGCCGGAAGGCGTCTTGTCGGTCAATCCGACAGCCATACTGGCATTGCAGGGCAGCGGCCCCAAGGGAGCCGTCGACGTGCTGAAGAAGACGAGCATTCCCTTCATCGAAGTGCCCGAGCAGTACAACCACGAAGGCATCCTCCAGAAGGTCCGCATTGTCGGCAAGGCGCTCGGGGTCGAGGCCAAGGCGGAGGTGCTGGCCAAGGCGCTCGATGCCAAACTCACGGCCGCTAAAAAGCAGACAGAATCGATCAAGGAGCGCAAGCGCGTCCTGTTCGTGCTCTCGATGCAGGGCGGCAAGATCATGGCGGCCGGCAGCGAAACCGCGGCCAACGGCATGGTCAAGCTGGCGGGCGGGGTCAATGCGGTGGAAGGCTTTTCCGGTTACAAGCAGATGTCCGACGAAGCGATCGTCACCGCCAGGCCGGACGTGATCCTGATGATGAGCAATGCCGGGCCGCCGGTGTCGGACGACGAAGTGTTCGGCAATCCATCCATAGCCTCGACGCCGGCCGGCACCGCGCGCAAGCTGATCCGCATCGATGGCGCCTATCTGCTCGGCTTCGGGCCACGCACGGCCGACGCCATCCACGACCTCGCCGTGTCGCTTTATGGCGCACAGGTCACGGACTGAGCATCATGGCCGACCAGTCGATCGCCGGTCCAGTGAAGGCGATGGGTGCATCCGAAGGCGATCGTTCCGGTCGCGCCCGTGCCGTCATCCTCTTGCTGTGCCTGGGCCTGGCGATCGCCGTCTTGCTTTCGCTCACATCCGGGGCGTCGGACGCATCCGCCGTGAACGTCATCAGGGATTGGCTCTTTGGCACCGTCCCTGGCGATGCGGCCCTCAACGCGCGTGACAGTCTGATCGTCTACGAAATCCGCCTGCCGCGCGTCATCCTCGGCATGCTGGTGGGCGCGGCGCTCGCGGTTTCCGGCGCCGTCATGCAAGGGCTGTTCCGCAATCCGCTCGCCGATCCCGGCCTGATTGGGGTTTCAGCCGGCTCCAGCCTTGGCGCGGTGGCCGTCATCGTGCTCGGCGGGACCGTGCTCGTACCGGCGACCGCATTGCTCGGAACGCTCGCGCTGCCGCTTGCGGCGTTTTTCGGCGGCCTCGCCACCACACTGGTGCTTTATGAGGTCGCCACGCGACGCGGGCAAACCTCGGTCGCCACCATGCTGCTCGCCGGCATAGCCCTGGCGGCACTTGCCATGGCGCTGACCGGAATCCTCATATTCATGGCCGACGATCGCCAGTTGCGCGACCTGACCTTCTGGTCACTGGGATCGCTCGGTGGTGCGACATGGGCCAAGATCGCTTCCCTAGGGCCCATCATCATCTTGGCGCTGGCGGCGATGCCATTCCTGGCCCGCGGCCTCAATGCGCTGGCGCTCGGCGAGGCCACCGCCGGCCATCTCGGCATACCGGTGCAGCGGCTGAAATACACAGCCATCATTGGTGTCTCGGCGGCGGTCGGGGCGTCCGTCGCCGTCAGCGGCGGCATCGGTTTCGTCGGCATCGTGGTGCCGCATCTGTTGCGCCTGCTGATCGGCCCGGACAATCGTTACCTGCTGCCGGCCTCGGCGCTGCTCGGCGCCTCGCTATTGCTGCTCGCCGATGCCGTCGCCCGCACCATCGTGGCGCCGGCCGAATTGCCGATCGGTATCGTCACCGCCGTCGCTGGCGCGCCGCTCTTCCTGTGGATCCTGTTGCGCAAGCGCGGCGTGATCGACCTGTGAGTTGGGACCCTGTTGGAGTGTTTCATGATCGAAGCGCGCGATGTTTCTGTGGCGATCGGCAAGAAGCGTATTGTCGTTGATGTCGATTTCGAAGTCGGGCCGGGTGAAATCTCGGCCATCGTCGGTCCCAACGGCTCGGGCAAGACGACCTTTCTCAAGGCGATGTCGGGGGATCTCGCCCATACCGGACGGATCGTCATCAACGGTCGCGAGCTGTCGATGATGAAGCCGGTCGAGGCTGCGACGGTGCGAGCGGTGTTGCCTCAGGCAACGACCTTGTCCTTTCCCTTCACGGTGCGCGAGATCGTCAGGCTTGGCCTGGTCGGTGGCCGCGCGGGGGTGCTGCCCGGCGAGAACGAACGCCTGCCGGAGCGGGCGCTGGCGCGGGTCGATCTCGATGGCTTTTCCGGGCGTTTCTACCAGGAACTTTCGGGTGGTGAGCAGCAGCGCGTCCAGCTTGCGCGCGTGCTGTGCCAGGTCTGGGCGCCAGTGCTCGACGGCAGGCCGCGCTATCTCTTCCTCGACGAACCGGTTTCCAGCCTCGACATCAAGCATCAGCTGATCATCATGAACATCGCCCGCGATTTCGCCAGAAGAGGCGGGGGCGTGGTCGCGATCCTGCACGACCTCAATCTGACGGCCATGTATGCCGACCGCATCTTCGTGATGCATCGCGGCCGGCTGGCCGCGACCGGCTCGCCGCGGGAGGTGCTAAGCGATGAGCTGATCGAAAAGGTGTTCGATTGCCGGCTCAAGGTCGGCGTGCTGCCGGCTAGCGACATGCCGTTCGTGCTCCCGCAATCGTCGGTCAGCTGATATTCAGCCGACCTCCCACGACGCGACAGGGATCAAGCTGCCGGCGCGCGGCGCTCCATCAACAGATCGATGCCGAGCAGGTTGCGCACATTCGGCCGCGCCGCCACCAGGTCGGCGATCGTGTAGCGGGCAAGCACGGCGAAGAAGGCGTTGAGCGCCTCGCGCAGCGCCGAATTCAACGCGCAGCTGTCGACGAGCGGGCATTCGGCCGCGTCGTTCTCGAAGCACTCCGCCATGGCAAAGCTTTCCTCGGTCACGCGCACAACGTCGAACAGGCTTATCGCTTCGGCGGCACGGCCGAGCCGTACCCCTCCGTTCCGGCCGCGGACAGTCTCGACCAAGCCGTTCTCGACCAAAGGCTGCAGGATCTTGAACAGGAACAGTTCCGACACCGAATAGGCGGCCGCGATCTCCGGGATGCGGCTCAACCGTTCATTGTTGGCGGCACAATACATCAGGATGCGCATGGCGTAGTTGGTTTGGCGGGTAAGCCGCATTTCATCCTCACAAAGCGCTGGCACGGTGCAACCATGCCAGAGTGTAGACTTGCTGGCGCGGCTTCATCCGGATTTTCGGAGTCTCCACACTGGCTTCGACGGAATATGGCCTATACCTTGGAATAATTCCAGACTAGCTTCGAGTTATAGCTGAACATTCTCGTCAACTTTATGTGCCTGACCAGGTGAGACCCCGGGGGTAATCGCTGTCACGGGCATTCTGGCGGTCGAAACACTAAATAGGCTGAGATCGACGAGGAGCGGCCCATCCATGGCTCAATCGGACCAGTCCCTGGCGCCAGTGCGGTTCGATGCCGACGCGGGCGCCAAGCTTTCCGCGCTGCGGCGGACAAAGTTCGTCGCCACGGCGGCACTGGCGCTCTGCGTGCTGGTCTTTGCCCTGGCCAAGTCCTTCCAGAGCAGCTATCCGTGGCTCGGCTTCGTCGCCGCCTTCGCCGAGGCGGCAACCATCGGCGGCCTTGCCGACTGGTACGCGGTGGTGGCGCTGTTCAAACGGCCGCTTGGGCTGCCCATTCCCCACACCGCCATCATCCCGGAAAACCAGGATCGTATCGCCGACAATCTCGGCCGTTTCATCGAGGTCAATTTCCTGGCGCCGGAGCCGGTGCGTGAAAAACTCGCCGAGGTCGATTTTTCGGCACTCGTCGCCGACTGGCTGGCCGATGCCGAGCGCGCCGCCGACCTGTCGCGCTTCGTCGTGCGGCTTGTGCCGCAGACGCTTGCCGCCGTCGAACAATCCGGCCTGCGCGGTTTCGTCACCAGCCGCATGCTCGAACAGATCGAAAAGGTGCCGCTGGCGCCGCTGGCCGCCGAACTCTTGTCGGCGCTCACCGACGATCGCCGCCACCAAAAGCTGTTCGACGAGTTCATCAAGGTCATCGGCCGGTTTCTCAACGACGAACAGGCGCTGGCGACGATGCGCGACAAGATCCGTGAGGAATTGCCGTCGCTGTTCAACCTGTTCCGCGCCGACGCCTATCTCCTGAAGAAGATCGTCGCCTCGGCGGGCTCCCTGCTGGACGAGGTGCGTGCCGATCCCGACCACCCGATGCGCGCCGAATTCGACCGTTTCGCGCTAGGCTTCGTCGAGCGGCTGCGCACGTCCAAGCAATATGCCAAGCGAGCGGAGAAAATGAAGCGCGATTTCCTCGCCAGACCCGAAGTCAGGGCGCTGGCCGGCGACATGTGGGAGAGCCTCAGCCTGTTCATCGAGCAGGATGCCAAGGCGCCGAATTCGGTGATCCGGGAGCATCTCGCCAACATGTTCGTCGAGGTCGGCCGCCATCTTGCCGGCGATGCGCAGATCCGGGCCGACATGAACGGAGGATTCGTGGTTGCGCTGGCCTCTTTCGTCGAGAGCCAGAAGAGCGGCGTATCGAAATTCATCGCCGACCAGGTCAAGCGCTGGGATCTGGCGCAACTGACGCGCCTGATCGAGATGAACATCGGCAGGGACCTGCAATATATCCGCTTCAACGGCATGATCATCGGCGGGCTGGCCGGCATCGTGCTCTATACGATCGAGTTGCTGCTCCCGGTCAATTGATCCGTATCGACCGCCAGGCGTGCGTTCGAAATGGACACACGGCATTCGAGTGCTATTCTCCAGTCGAGGGCGTCCGCACCCGCGGCAACAGGGGAGAAGACAAGCATGGCCAGGCAACCGGAATCCGATTCCTTCATGGAGATGTTCGGCAGATTCGGCCGTGACCTCAAGGTGCCCAACGTCGATGTCGAGGCGATTCTTGCGCACCATCGCAAGAATCTGGAAGCGCTGGAGAAGGCGGCACGGACCAGTGCGGCCGGGGCATCCTCGCTGTTGTCGAGGCAGCGCGAAATGCTGCAGGACACGCTGCGGGAAGTCGCCGACATGGCGCAGAGCTACCGCGCACCGGGCAATCCGCAGGAGCTCATGGCCAAGCAGACGGAATTTGCCAGAAAATCCTTCGAGGCGGCGCTCAAGAACGCCGGTGAAGTGGCTGAACTGGCAAGGAAATCAGGCACCGAATCGATCGATATCCTGCGCGCGCGCATCAAGGAAGCGATGGAGGAGGTCCGCGCCGGTTACGGGCAGAAGTAGGTTCTCATCGGCTGTCGTTCCGTCCTCGGCCAAGCACGCCGGTTCGCGATTCCGCAACCTTGCGCATAGTTGTATTAGCGCCACAGCATAAGCTCCCGGCAGCCTGGAAGGTTGGAAAATCCGAATTCGGCCTGCCATCGCGTG
The DNA here is from genome assembly GCF_006442215.1 of Mesorhizobium sp. B2-3-11. Lineage (NCBI taxonomy): Bacteria > Pseudomonadati > Pseudomonadota > Alphaproteobacteria > Hyphomicrobiales > Phyllobacteriaceae > Mesorhizobium > Mesorhizobium sp. B2-3-11. Next base: position 54,072 of record NZ_VFVS01000001.1, read on the forward strand.
GCAATGCATGGCACGAGTGAGCTCGACTCCGCCGGAACGGATTTGCGCAGGATGAATTGACAGAGGCCGCCGGTTCGTGGTCCGGAAGCTTTGGAAGCGATCGGGAAAGCAGGAATGACGGAAGTACGGCCTAAAACGCCGCCTAGCTACGAGCAGCTGAGAACGATGTCCGGACAGGAGCTCGGCGTCTCGGAATGGACCACGGTCGACCAGAACCGTATCAACCAGTTCGCCGACTGTACCGGCGACCATCAATGGATCCACGTCGATCCTGAACGGGCGCGGCGGCAAAGCCCGTTCCGCACCACGATCGCGCATGGCTATCTGACGTTGTCGATCATCGGCGCGTTGGCCCTCGACATGGGGATCGTTCCCGAGAATACGCAGGCCGCCTTCAATTACGGTTTCGACAAGGTGCGTTTCCTGGCGCCGGTCAAGGTCGGCGCACGCATTCGCCTGCGCACAACGCTGCTTTCCATGGAAGACAGAGGCCCGGGCCAGTATCTGATGAAGGCAGCCAATACGGTCGAGATCGAAGGGGAGGAAAAGCCGGCGCTGATGGCTGAAACGCTGGTCATGCTCTATGAGCGCCGCAGACGGGCAGGGGCCTGAACGGCGGTCCTTTGGGACGCCCTACGCCGGCCAAACAGGTCACGCAATCCCGGGCCGGGTACGGCCGGCAAAGCGTAGTGAGATTAGCGCGAGCAACAGCGCAACCAGCGCTAAGGCCGCTGCCGTCTGAAAGGTGACCTGCATGCCCCGGGCGGCCGAAGCGGAACTCAGGACGTCCTGACCTGTTCCTTGCCGCGTACCGGCCGATGCAATCGCGAATATGGCGCCCATCAACGATGCGCCGGTGATGAGGCCGAGATTGCGCGACAGGTTGAGCAGACCGGAAACGACGCCACGTTCGTTTGCGCTTCCACCGCCCATGACGTTCGCGTTGTTGGAGGTCTGGAACAGGGCGTAGCCGAAGCATGTGACGGTGATTGGAACGACATAGCTGGCAATGCCGAACTTGGTCAGGGCAAGCGACAGGAGGAACGTCCCCGTGGCGAGGCAGGCCAGGCCGGCGACCATCATCGCGTGGGCGCCGAGGCGATCGGTCAGGCGGCCGGCCAACAGCGCCGACAGGGTCGAGACAAGCGGCCCGGTCGAAAGCGCCATTCCGACCATCGCGGCATCCAATCCGAGCCCGCGCGACAGATAGAACGGAGCAACCACGAGGGTTGCCATCATCACCGTCGCGACGATGAGACTCATGGCAAGGCCGGCGCTCAGCCGTGGGTCGCGGAAGCGGGCGAGTTGGACAAGGGGCACCTTCGCCTTCGCCTGCGCAATGGCGAACACGATAACGCCGACACCGGCCACGACCAGCAGGCCCAAATTGGGCATGCCGAAATTGCCTCTGCCAAGCGTCAATGCCAGGGCATAGGCGCCCAAGGTAAGGGCCAGCAGGGCGGTGCCCGTGACGTCAAACGTGCCTCGAGCGACCTCCATTGTCCCGCTGCGCGCCGGCAGGGCACGCCAGGCGAGAGCGAAGGTCAGAAGGCCCAGCGGGACATTGACCAGAAAGATAGCCCGCCAGCCAGGGCCAGCGATCAAAAAGCCACCAAGCGAAGGCCCGAGCGTCGTGCCGATCGCGGACATGGCGCCGAGCAGGCCCATGGCGCTGCCGGTTCGCTCCTTGCTCACGGTTTCCGCGACGAAGGCCAACGTCAGCGCCATCATCAGCGCGGCGCCAAGCCCCTGCATGGCGCGTGCCGTGATCAGCAGCCAGAGCGTCGGTGCCAGGCCGCAGAGCGCCGATGCCAGCGTGAACAGCGCGATGCCGCCGAGCAGCAACGGCCGGCGCCCGAACATGTCGGCCAGCCGCCCGGCGCCGACGATCAGTGTCGTGATGGCGAGCAGATAGGCGAGAACCACCCATTGCACGGACTGGAACGATGCATCGAAAGCCTGCATGAGCGAGGGCAGCCCGACGCTGGCGATGCTGGTTCCCAAGGACGATAGCAGCGTGGCGAGCGACAGGCTCGTCAGCGCCAGGCCGGTGGACCGGGCCTGTTGCGGCGCCGATATCAGTTCCCGATTTTGCTCAGCGAGTGCCAAGGCGATCTCCTTCTGTCTGCTCCCGAAGCGGAGCTGTCGGAGATCTAGTCTTGTGGCTGGTATGGCGGAAGGTGCAGCATTTGCATCTTATCCGTGCGTCAAACGCCATATCATGCTAGGATAGACCGATGACATCACCCGATCTCAATCTGCTGTTTGCCCTCGATGTCCTGCTGGCCGAGGGCAGTGTGGCGCGCGCGGCGCGCCGTCTGCGCCTCAGCCCCTCGGCGATGAGCCGAACGCTGGCGCGGCTGCGCGAGGCAACGGGCGATCCTCTGCTGGTGCGCGCCGGGCGCGGTCTGGTGGCGACGCCGCGTGCGGAGGAATTGCGGTCACAAGTCGGCCGTGTCGTCCAGGACGCGGAAGTGCTCCTGCGCCCTGCCGAGTTGCTTGACCCCCGGAGTCTGGACCGGATCTTCACATTGCGCACCAACGAAAGCTTCGTCGAGGAGTTCGCGCCCCGTCTCGTCGCCCGCATCGAGGCCGATGCGCCAGGGGTGCGGCTGCGTTTTGCGCCGAAGTCCGATAAGGATGCGATGTCGCTGCGCGAAGCGGCGATTGACCTAGAAATTGGCGTTGCCGGCGAGACCGGACCCGAAGTGCGCATCCAGGCGCTGTTTCGCGACCGTTTCATCGGCGCTGTTCGATCAGGCCATCCCCTGAGCGAGGGCAAGGTGACGCCCGAGCGCTATGCGGCCGGCCGGCACATTAGTGTTTCGCGGCGCGGCCGCGAGAAGGGGCCGATCGACGAAGCGCTGAATGGGTTTGGCTTGCGGCGGACGGTGGTGTGCATGGTCTCGGGCTTTTCGGCGGCACTTGCCATGGCCCGAGCCTCGGACCTGATCGCCAGCGTGCCGGAGCGACATACGACAGGAGCGCGCGCCGGCATGCACAGTTTTCCCCTGCCGGTCGCCACCTTGGACGTTACCATCTCCATGCTCTGGCATCCGCGCCTCGATGCCGATCCGGCACAACGCTGGTTGCGTGAGTGCGTGCGCGCGGTTTGTTCGAAGCACTGACGATTTCGTGCCAAATCAGCGAGCCATCGCCGTTTCGAGCGCCTTGAAAATCCGCTCGTCCGCGCACTGGGCGACGTTGAAGCGTAGGAAGCGACTGGCGGACTGCGACAGGCTGAACGCATTGCCGGGTGCCAGCACGATGTTGTCGGCCAGGGCGCGGCGGGCGATTTCGGCGGCGTCCACCCCGTCCGGCAGGCCGCACCACAGGAACAGGCCGGCCGGCTGCTCGATCCAGGGCATGATGCCGATCGCTTTCAGTCGGGCGCTGGTTTCAACCATGGCGCGCGCAAGCTTGGTGCGCAGCAGATCCATATGTTTGCGGTAGCTGCCGTCCTTCAGCAGCGTCAGCACAAGTTCGGCCGCCAGCCGTCCGCCGCCGAAAGTCGTGGCGATCTTGAGGTCGGCTAGGCGCTCGATCCAATCTCGGGGCGCGGCGATGAAGCCGCAGCGGACCGACGCCGACAGCGTCTTGGAGAAACTGCCGATCTGGACGACGCGACTGAGGCCATCGAACGCCGCCAGCCTTGGGGCAGGGGTGTGCTCGAAATCGGCGAAGATGTCATCCTCGACGATGGTCAGGTCCGACTGATCGGCAAGCTTGAGCAAACGGTGCGCGGTGACCGGAGACAAGATCGCGCCGGTCGGATTGTGGATGGCGGAGTTGGTGATGTAGAGGCGCGGCCGGTGTTCGGCCAGCGCCTGTGCGAACAGTTCGATGTCCGGTCCCGATGGTGTGTAGGGAATGCTGACGACCTTGGCGCGGTGGGCACGCAGCAAAGCGTGGAAATTGAAATAGCAGGGGTCGTCGACCAGCACCGTGTCGCCGGGCTCGATCAGGAACCGGCAGAGCAGGTCGATGGCCTGGGTTCCCGATTCAGTCAGCATGATCTGTTCGGGGGAAACTTCGATGCCGTGCCCGGCCATGCGCCGCGCCAGCAATTGCCGCAGCGGCGGCAGCCCGAGCGGCGTGCCGTAATCGGCAAGCGCGACATCGTCGGCTCGCGCGACCGTACGCAGTGCCCGGCGCAGCCCGGTCTGGGGCATCCATGATGCCGGCAGCCAGCCGCAGCCGGGTTTCAGGACCTCCTCGCCAGCCTCCAGCGACTGGCGCGAAACCCAGAGCGGATCGACGGCACGATCGAGCCGGGGGCCGATCTCGGCTAGGGACAGCGGCGCCAGCGAGCCGGCGGCATAAAAACCGGAACCCGGCCGGGAGCGGATCGCGCCTTCGGCGGCGAGCCGCTCATAGGCTTCGACGACGGTGGATTTGGACACCTGCATGGACTTCGCGAAGGCACGGATCGACGGCAATCGGGTTCCCGGTGTCAGGCTGCGCGCTGCGATCCGCTGTCGGATGGTCGCCATGACGCTTTCCACAAGGGTGCGCGCGCTGTCGGGTTCCAAAGTAAGGTCTGTCATCCGTACTGCTCAATCCTCCATTACAGTTTCATCGAATTGTACCCCATTGTCTCTGGCCGCACCATGGGCGTCCGCCCGATAGAGGGTGAAAGCAATGGAGCCTGCGATGGACAAGACGGCGAGCGGCTGGGTGAACGGATTTATCGGCGTGCTGATCTTCAGCGGTTCATTGCCGGCGACGCGCGTGGCGGTGATGGATCTCGATCCGATATTCCTGACATCGGCCCGCGCGGTCATAGCCGGCCTGCTTGGTCTGGCGCTGCTACTTGCATTCCGCGAGGAACGCCCTGGGCGTCATGACTTGCTGTCGCTCGTCATTGTTGCTCTTGGCGTGGTGGTCGGCTTTCCCTTGCTGACGGCATTGGCGCTGAAGCATGTCACCTCGGCCCACTCCATCATCTTTGTCGGCCTGCTGCCGCTGGCGACTGCGATCTTCGGTGTGTTGCGCGGCGGTGAACGGCCCCGGCCGGCCTTCTGGCTGTTCTCATGCCTCGGCAGTGCGCTGGTGGCGGGTTTTGCACTTGCGCAAGGCGTGACGGCTTCGCCGGTCGGCGATGGGCTGATGCTTGCGGCCATCATCGCTTGCGGCCTGGGCTACGCCGAGGGTGCCGCACTGTCGCGCAAGCTCGGCGGCTGGCAAGTGATCTGCTGGGCGCTGGTGCTGTCCCTGCCGATCATGCTGGTGCTGACGTTTGCGACCCTGCCGCCATCCTTCGCCAGCGTCGGCTCCAATGCCTGGATCGGTCTTGGCTACGTCTCGCTGTTCAGCATGCTGATCGGCTTCGTCTTCTGGTATCGCGGCCTGGCGCAAGGCGGTATTGCAGCGGTGGGGCAGTTGCAGCTTCTGCAGCCGTTTTTCGGGCTCGCATTGGCGGCGACGCTGCTGCACGAGCAGGTCAGCCCAATGATGATCGTCGTCACGCTGGGCGTGGTGACCTGCGTGTTCGGCGCGAAGAAATTCGCCAAGCGGGATTTGCCGCGGCGTGCGACTGCATAGTGATGATGCCGACCCTGACTAGTTTTTCGTATAGTTAGGCCCAACCCGTGTCGGCAGGCCGTCGGCGAGTTTCAACCAAGGGAGTTTCTCCTCAAAAGCGACATGCAGCGTGGGTGCAAATTTTTCCGGCTCCTCCATCCCCGCTGCAAAAAAATGCATGACACCGGACATGTTCGTTGAGCGGAAGGACAGCGGCGAGCCACAGTGATCGCAAAATGTTCTTTCCACACCGGGTGAAGAGTTGAATACCTTCGGTGGCTTGCCCAACCATCGCCAGTGGCCGTCCAAGACGCCAATGTAGGTGGTCATCGGCGCGGAACATTGCCGCCGACAACTTTCACAATGACAGACCACGCATGCTTGCGCCGGCCCATCGACTTCAAAAGCAATAGCGCCGCATAAGCAATGACCACGCATGCAAACTCTCCTTAAGTCACTGACCCAATAAGTTGTACCGAGCGTAGTTGGAGAGTCGCCATGAGATGCGCCGAGCTGGCGCTCAAATGCGACATTATCGATGAAGTACCAGCGGCGCTTTCTTGTCGAGCATGGCCTAGCGGCCATCCGATTGTTGCTTCGCTTTCACCGCCTTTTGGCTCTGAACGAGTTTAAGCTCTAGGTACCCGACTGCGGCACCATCCTTTCGGCGACATACAGCATGTGCATTGAGCTCGGATCGGTCGGCAGCAGGTCAGGGTGAGCGAATTCCCCGCCCTCGATTTTCTTCATCCCCAACCGCTGCATGACGGCTTCGGACCGCGTGTTCGCCAATGCGGTGAATGAGTAGACGCGCGGCGCATCCAGGCTGCCGAATGCATAGTCGAGGGCGGCGCGAGCGGCTTCGGTCGCATAACCCTTGCCCCAATGGTCGCGAGCAAGCCGCCAGCCCACCTCCAGGGCCGGGCCGAAAGGGAAATCGGTCCCGAGGCGGTGCAGGCCGACCGCGCCGAGCAACGCTCCGTCGCCGATACGCTCGGCGGCCCAGAAAATCGGCTCGCCGACTTCGGAAAGCCGCATCAGTTGTTCGACGATGTCGCTGGTCTCAGAGGCGGTCTTCATGCCGCCGAGGAACTGCATCACCTCCGGATCGGCGTGGATAACGCCCAATAGGGGCTTATCCGCCTCTCGCCAGGCCCTGAGCTTCAACCGGTCTGTCGCGATCATACACTCTCTCCAAGAGGATCGGGCTCACCCTCGCTGCCATAATAGCGTTCGGGCTGTGATTGAGTCTCGACCTTAGAACTTCGTCACCACGCCGATGCCGATGCCCTCGAAACCGCCCATCGCCATCAAGGCTGCTGGCGCCTCGTCGAGGCTGATCTTCTTGCCGACCAGCAATTCGGGCTTCAGCTTGCCGTGGCGGATCATCTCCATCATCGCGGGGTAGCGATAGGCCTGCATGCCGTGACTGCCGAGGATTTCGAGCTCGAAGGCGATCACCTTGTCCATCGGCACTTGCGGGCGGGCGTGCTCGCCCAGCATCAGGCCGACCTGTACGTGACGGCCGCGCCGGCGCAGGTTGGCGATTGAGTTGAAGGACGTCGTGGGGTGGCCGAGTGCGTCCATCGACATGTGGGCACCGCCATTGGTGATCTGCTTGACCGCCTTGACGACGTTCGGCGTCGTGGAGGCGTTGATGGTCGCCACGGCACCGATCTTTTTGGCGAAGTCCAGTTTCTCCTCGGTGAGATCGATGGCGATGACATTGGCGCCCATCGAACTGGCGATCATGATCGCCGACAGGCCGACGCCGCCGCAGCCATGCACCGCCACCCATTCGCCCGGCGTCACCCGGCCCTGGTCGACGATGGCGCGGAACGACGTGACGAAGCGGCAGCCGAGGCTGGCGGCGGTGGCGAATTCCATTTCGTCGGGCAGCCGCACGAGATTGGTGTCGGCATATTCGATGGCGACATATTCGGCGAATGAGCCCCAGGCGTTGAAGCCCGGCTGCGACTGATGTTCGCAAACCTGGTGATTGCCTGATGTGCATTCGAAGCAGCGGCCGCAACCGACGGCGAACGGCACGGTGACGCGTTCGCCCGCCTTCCAGCGGGTGACGTGCTTGCCGGCGGCGACGACGATTCCCGCCAGTTCGTGGCCCGGTACATGCGGCAGGCGAATATCGGCATCATGGCCCATCCAGCCGTGCCAGTCGCTGCGGCATAGCCCGGTAGCCTCGACCTTGATGACAACGCCATCGGCAGCCGGCTTCGGATCGGGCACGGTCTGGATCGTCGGCGCTTCGCCGAATTTCTCGAAGACGACGGCTTTCATCGGTCACTCCACCCTTGAGACTGCACGGGGAAACGATAGCCGATTCCTTGACCGTTCAAGCGGAAATCGATTCCGCGATGCCAACGGAGGAGGCGAATGGCGGTTCGTCATCTTCCTCCAGCACGTAGAGGCAGCCATACTCGATATCGGCCAGCGCCTTTGCCTCGTCGGCATCGGTGGCTTCTCTATTCGGCATCGATCTGGTTCTGTGGCGCGGCTTTCTGGAAGGCGGCTAGCGCCATGCAGGCGGCGTTGATGCGCGCGATTGTCGGGTAGGGCATCATATCGACGCCAAAGCGGGCGTTGCTGGTGACTTGCGCGGCAAGGCAGATGTCGGCCAGCCCCGGCGTGTCGCCGTGACAGAATGCGCCGGTTTCGGGCGAAGCCGTCAGCAATTGCTCGAGCGGCGCAAAACCCTCATTGACCCAATGCCGGAACCAGTTGGCGACATCCTGGTCGCCGGCGCCGAACAGCGTGCGCAGCGAGGTCAGCACGCGCAGATTGTTCACCGGGTGGATGTCGCAGGCGATGATCTGCGCCAGCATTCTCACCCGTGCCCGGCTGGGCGGGTCTTTCGGCAATAGCGGGGGTTCAGGTATGGTCTCGTCGAGAAATTCGATGATCCCCAGCGATTGCGTCAGGAGCATGCCGTCGCTCCAGATCAGCGCCGGCACCAGCCCCTGCGGATTGACCGCGAGATAGGATGGTTCCAGATGCTCGCCATGGCGCAGATGATGCGGGACATAATTGTAGCTCAGCCCCTTCATCTCCAGGGCGATCCGCACCCGGTGCGAGGTGGAGGAGCGGAAGTAGTTGTGCAGGACAATCTTGCTCATGACTTCGGCTGGCCGATGGTCACTTCGATCGTGCCGATGCCGTCGACGCCGCCTGATATCGTTTCACCCGGCTTGACCGCGCCGACACCGGCCGGCGTGCCGGTGAAGATCAGGTCCCCGGCCTGCAATTCCACGCCTTGGCTGCAGATCGAGACGATATCGGCGATCGGCCAAATCAGCTCGGCGAGGTTCGCATCTTGTTTCACCGCGCCGTCGATGGCGAGCCAGATACGGCCCTTCGCCGGGTGCCCGGATTTCCGCGCGGCAAACAGCGGGCCGCAAGGCGCGGAACGGTCGAACGCCTTCGACCAGTCCCAGGGCCGCGCCGCCTTCTTGGCGGCATCCTGCAGATCGCGGCGGGTGAGGTCGATGCCGACGCCATAGCCCCAGACATGGTCCAGCGCCTTGTCGCGGGAAATGCGAAAGCCCGATGTACCGATCGCCACCACCAGCTCGATCTCGAAGTGGAGATTTTCGGTCAGCGGTGGATAGGGGATATGAGTGCCGGAATCGACCACCGCGTCGGCCGGCTTGGTGAAGAAGAAAGGCGGATCGCGCTCGTCATTGCCGAATTCGCGCGCATGCGCCGCATAATTGCGGCCGACGCAGAAGATGCGCCGCACGGCAAAGCGTTCGCCGGAACCCGCAATGGCGACAGAAGGCGTTGGCGGGACGGGAAGGACAAAGGCGGTCATGGCGATCTCTGCATATGATGGCGATACATTCGGCCGATTTCGGGGGTCGGGCAAGGCGTCGCTTTTCATAAAGCATGGGCTTTGCCGCGGCTGGATGAGGAATTCAGGCTTCCGATCATTTTTGCAGCGATGAATCCCGTCAACAGGCGATAGACTATTTGCCAATAATCCGGCCATGGTCAGGAGACTATGGTGTGCCCGGTAAACCGGAACGAGCCCTATGACCCCTCCCACCGATCGTGCCCGGTTTCTTATCATCGACGACCATCCGCTGTTTCGCGAGGCGCTGCACAGCGCCGTCCAAATGGCCTATCCCGAGGTCGACACGGTCGAAGCGCGATCGATCACCGAGGCGCTGGATCTGCTGGCCGATGCAAAGCCTTTCGACCTGGCGCTCCTCGACCTCAGCATGCCCGACGTGCACGGCTTCGACGGGCTGCTGCAGCTCAGGACCCGCTATCCGCGCCTGCCGGTGGTGATAGTGTCGGGCTATGAGGAGCCGAGGATCATCTCCGAGGCCTTGTCCTATGGCGCTGCCGGCTTCATTCCGAAATCAGCGCGCAAGAGCGATCTGGCCGCGGCAATCCGTTCGGTGATGGACGGCACGATCTATGTGCCGGAAACCTATGAGGGCGTGCCGCCGGGCGCCGACAGTCCCGATCGCGCCGACATGCTCCAGCGCCTCTCCAAGCTGACGCCGCAGCAATTGCGCGTGCTGCAGATGCTGCGCCAGGGCCTGCTCAACAAGCAGATCGCCTACGAGCTGCAGGTCGGCGAGACCACGGTGAAGGCGCATGTCTCCGAGATCCTGCGCAAGCTCAACGTCTACAGCCGCACGCAAGCGGTGATCGAGGTGTCGAAGCTGGACAGTGCCGAGCTGTTTCGCGATCAGGCCGGTTTTTGAGCCATTAGTCCTCCGCTGGGGACTCTAGGCCAGCAAATGCGCCAGCAGCGCGCGCAGTTGCGCCGGCTTCAACGGCTTGCGCATCAGTTCGATGCCGCCGGCACGCGCTGCCTTGGCCACGGCTTCGGAACTGTCGGCGGTGACGATCAGCGCCGGCACGGCGCGGCCGAGATAGTCGCGGACTTCCGATATGGTGGCGGTGCCGAGGTCGCCGCCGTCGAGATGCTGGTCGGCGATGACGATGTCGGGCACCCAATCGGTATCGCCGAGCAGGTCCAGCGCATCGTCGGTCGAGGTCGCGGCCCGCACCAGGCACTGCCAGCGCTCAAGCAGGAAGGTCATGGCCTCCAGCACCTCGGCATCGTTCTCGACCAGCAGCACCTTGGTACCGAACAGGCCGTAGCCGCGCGGTCGTTCCAGGCTGGCGGCGCTGGCGATGGCATCGGCCGGCGCGCCGAGGCCGACGGGGACATCGATATGGAAGATGGTGCCACGGCCAACCTTGGATGAAAACGTCACGGGGTGGCCGAGCGCGCCGGCCATGCGGCGCACGATGGCGAGCCCGAGCCCAAGTCCGCCGCCATCGAGTTCGGCGTTGGCCGGCGAGGTGCCGCGATGGAACTCCTCGAACACCGCTTCGCGCTGGTCCTCGGGAATGCCGCAGCCCGTGTCGGCGACATCGATGCGGATGGTGTCGCCGCGATGGCGTGTGCCGACGAGCACGCCACCCGAACGGGTATAGCCCAGCGCGTTGGACAGGATGTTTTGCAGGATGCGGCGCAGCAAGGTCCTGTCCGAGCGGACCACCGCATTGACCGGCCGGAATTTCAGCGACAGCGCCTTCAACTCCGCCACCGGCTGGAAATCCGAGCGCAGCGACGAGAACAACGCCTCCAGGCTGACATCTCCGATGTCGGGCCGGACCACGCCGGCGTCAAGCTTGGAAATGTCGAGCAAGGTGCGCAGCAGGTCTTCCATCGTCTCCAGCGAGCGCTCGACCTGCCGAACCAGTTTTTTTCCCTCTTCGCTGGTCTGCACCTCGGCGAGCGCCGAGACGGAGAGGTGGGCGGCGTTCAGCGGCTGCAGCACGTCGTGGCTGGCGGCGGCGAGGAACCTTGTCTTGGACAGGTTCGCCAGCTCGGCACTCTCCTTGGCGGCGCTGAGGTCGATGTTCGACTGTTCCAGCCTGCGCAAGGTCGAATGCAGTTCCTCGGTGCGCGTGCGCACCCGGTTTTCCAGCGAGATCGCGGTCTGGAACAACGAAAAGGCATTGCCTTGCTGGTCCATCGAGCGCTCGACGCGGCTGACCAGGGCGGCGTTGATCTTCTTCAGCCTGTCGAGATCGTTTATGTCCCTGAGCGGCATTTTGTTGAGCCTATTCAGCCGATTGCCGGTCACCGAAGGCGATGCCGGTGAAAGTCTGGTTCAGGTGCATCGACCGATATTGCTCGCCATAGGTGCCGAAGCCGATGACATTGTTGACCCTGTAGAGCTCCGAAATGTCGCGAAAGACCTGCCGGTTGCGCGCATCCAGCCGGCGCAGCACGCAGTCGAAGCCAAGAATCATATCGATACCGCCCAGCCTTTCCTCGACCTCGCGCAATGCCGCTCGTGTCGCTTCCACCATGTCCTTGGGCTGGGCGATCGACAGCACGACACCGTCGTCGATGGCGCAGAAGAACGACAGCGAGCCATCCGCGTGCATCTTCTGGATCGAGCGGCAGTAATATTCTCCGCCCACCTTCACCACCACGGGATGCGAGGCGAAGCTCAGCGGCGTCAGGGTCTGCGGGAGGATGCCGACGGAAGCGGCATATTCCTCCGCCGCATTGGTGGCGTTGAACTCCCGCACGATGCGATGATCCGGATCGGACGCGGTCACCACCAGCTTTTCGTCGGTGGGAACGAAGTTGTCGGTCTTGAAGACGTGGAACGGAATTTCCGTGGCGATCAGCACGATGATGGCGCTGTCCGAAGTGACGGCGCCGTTCGAGATCAGACGCGTCGTCTCGAATTTCAAATCGTCACCGGCCGAGCCGCCGAGCAGCGGTATGTCGTCAAGACCCCAGTGGATGGCCGAACTCACCGCTTCCTCGGCATAGGACAGCCCGTCGATGAAGCAGAGCGCGAAGGTGTTCCTGGTCCGCTCGCCGCCGGGCCGGGCGCGCAGCGTGCGCCGCAGGGCCTCGACCTCTTCGGTGATCCTGTCCATGCCCGACGTCGACAAATTGTCGACCATGGTGCTGACCGCCGTGAAGGACGCCGAGGGCAGCAGCATCGCCAGCATATGGCCTTCCTCGAGCCCCTGCGGCGTGATCTCGCCGGCGGTGGAACAGCCGGCATGGTGGAGCCCCGGCGCGCACGTCGCGAGCGCCTGCGAGAGGGTGCTTGCCTCGACGAGGCTTTGGGAAAAGAACACGAGGGCAAAGCCGGCATCGATGGCAGCGGCCTCGGCGGCTACCGCGCGTGCGAAGACGTCCGGGTCGGGCTCGTCCGTGGTCAGCGCCGACAACCCGCATGCGTAGCGCGTCAGTGAACTGGTCAGCGGCGTTCTCCCGCATTTCCTCCGACGCCTTCTTGTGCGCGGCTTTTCAAGTGCTTCTGGCGCGCGAGCGACGAAGGCATTCTTGCCGCCAGGAGGCGTTTTGGCAATGGGGCCGGAAAAATGCACTTTGGTCCTGGCCATGGCCGAAAGTACAATAATCCGACTTTTCCCTCGTGTTGTTTTTTGTGCGTTGTGCGGTGTACGACTAACGCATGGCCGAAGTGCCAGCGGCGCGTCGGCAACCTGATGACCAAGGTTGACACCCAGGGAGGGGCTATGTCGGACGTTTCGTTGATGGTGAACGGCAAGCGGATCGGCGGTGCCGTCGAGGATCGAACGCTGCTCGTCCATTTCCTGCGGGAGAATCTCGGCTTGACCGGCACCCATGTCGGTTGCGACACCTCGCAGTGCGGAGCCTGCGTCGTGCATGTCGACGGCAAGGCGGTCAAGTCCTGCACCATGCTCGCGGTCCAGGCGTCCGGATCGACCGTGGTTACGATCGAAGGCCTCGCCGACGGCGCCGACCTGCATCCAGTGCAGGCGGCCTTCAAGGAACATCATGGTCTGCAATGCGGCTTCTGCACGCCAGGCATGATCATGGCCGCAATCGACATGATCAACCGTCATCCCGAAGGCCTCGACGAGGCCACGGTTCGTGCAGAACTCGAAGGCAATATCTGCCGCTGCACCGGCTACCACAACATCGTGAAGGCGATCCTCGCCGCATCGAAGACGATGTCGAAGGGGTCCAAGGACAAGGCGAAACAGGCGGCGTGAGAGAAGAGCGAGTAGTGAGTAGTCAGTAGTCGGTCTGAACCGGCGGCTATACTTACTGCTCACTGCTTCCTATTCACTTTTCGGGAGGAATCTCTGCATGGGCATCGAAGGTGTTGGCGCTCGGGTCGCGCGCAAGGAAGACAAAAGGTTCATCACCGGCGCCGGCCGCTATGTCGACGACATGGTGGTGCCCGGCATGAAGCATGCAGCCTTCGTGCGCAGCCCGCACGCGCATGCGCAGATCAAGAAGATCGACGTGAAAACGGCTCAAGGCATGCCGGGCGTCATTGGCGTGCTGACCGGCAAGGAGCTCAAGGCCGATGGTATCGGCAACCTCATCTGCGGCTGGATGATCCATTCCAAGGACGGTTCGCCCATGAAGATGGGCGCATGGTCGCCGCTGGCCGTCGACAAGGTCCGTTATGTCGGCGATGCGGTCGTGGTGGTGGTGGCCGAAACCAAGGGCCAGGCACGCGATGCGGCCGAGGCGGTCGACATCACCTACAAGGAACTGAAGGCCGTCGTCGACGCGACCAAGGCGCTCGAAAAGGGCGCGCCGCAAGTCCATGCCGAGGCCGAGAACAACCTGATCTTCGACTGGGAGATCGGCGATGCCAAGGCGACCGATACCGCCATCAAGGCGGCGGCGCATGTCACCCGCATGAAGATCGTCAATAACCGGCTGGTGCCGAACGCGATGGAGCCGCGCGCGGCTCTTGGCCATTACGACAAGGCCGAGGATCATTACACCTGCTGGACGACATCGCAGAACCCGCATGTCGCGCGGCTGGTGATGAGCGCCTTCTACAACGTCGCACCCGAAAACAAGCTGCGCGTGATCGCGCCGGATGTCGGCGGCGGCTTCGGCTCCAAGATCTATATCTACCCGGAAGAGATCGTCTGCCTGTGGGCCTCGAAGAAGACCGGCGTGCCGGTCAAATGGGTCGCCGATCGCACCGAAAGCTTCCTCACCGACGCGCATGGCCGCGACCACGTCTCGACCGTGGAAATGGCTTTCGACAAGAACAACAGGATCACCGGGCTGAAGGTGGACACCATCGCCAATCTCGGCGCCTACATGTCGCTGTTCTCGTCCTGTGTGCCGACCTATCTCTACGCGACACTGCTGTCAGGGCAGTACGACATCCCGGCCATTCACGCCAATGTACGCACCGTCTACACCAACACGGCACCTGTCGATGCCTATCGCGGGGCAGGGCGGCCAGAAGCCACCTATCTTCTGGAGCGCACCATGGAAGCCGCTGCACGCGAGCTCGGCGTGTCTCCGCCCGAGCTGCGGCGCCTGAACTTCATCACGACCTTCCCGCACCAGACACCGGTGATCATGAACTATGACGCCGGCGATTATGCGACCTCGCTCGACGCGGCCATGAAGACCGCCGATTATGCAGGCTTTGCCAGGCGCAAGGCGGACGCGGCCAAAAAGGGCAAGCTGCGCGGCATCGGCATGAGCTGTTACATCGAGGCTTGTGGCATCGCCCCGTCGGCTGCGGTCGGCTCGCTTGGCGCCGGCGTCGGCCTGTGGGAATCGGCTGAGGTAAGGGTCAATGCCGTCGGTACTATCGAGGTGCTGACGGGCTCGCACAGCCATGGCCAGGGGCACGAAACGACCTTCGCGCAACTGGTCAACCAGCGTTTTGGGGTGCCGATCGATTCGGTGTCGATCGTCCACGGCGACACCGACAAGGTGCAGATGGGCATGGGCACTTACGGCTCGCGCTCGGGCGCGGTCGGCATGTCGGCGATTGCCAAGGCGCTCGACAAGGTCGAGGCCAAGGCCAAAAAGATCGCCGCGCACCTGCTCGAAGCCGACGAGGGCGACATCGTCATCGAGAATGGCGAAGTCAAGGTCGCCGGTACCGACAAGAGCCTGCCGTGGTTCCAGGTGGCTTTGGCCGCCTATACCGCGCACAATTTGCCGGCCGGCATGGAACCAGGACTGAAGGAAACGGCGTTCTACGATCCGGCGAACTTCACCTTCCCGGCGGGCTGCTACATCTGCGAGGTTGAGATCGATCCGGAAACCGGAACGACCGAGATCGTCCAGTTCGTGGCGGCGGACGATTTCGGCAACATCATCAATCCGATGATCGTCGAAGGGCAGGTGCATGGCGGCATCGCCCAGGGCGTTGGCCAGGCGCTGCTGGAAGGCGCTCACTACGACGCCAGCGGGCAACTGCTGACGGCGAGCTACATGGACTACACCATGCCGCGTGCCGGCGACCTGCCGTCGTTCAAGGTCTCGACATCGAACACGCCATGTCCGAGCAATCCGCTCGGCATCAAGGGCTGCGGCGAGGCCGGCGCCATCGGTTCGCCGCCGGCGGTGATCAATGCCATCACCGACGCCATCGGCATCGCCGATATCGCCATGCCGGCCACACCGTCGACCGTGTGGGCCGCGATCCGCGCCGCGAATGAGTGAGTAAGGAGTAGTGAGTAGCGAAAAAGGGCACCGTATCCAGCTCCGGCGGCAGCCAGTCCCTACCTACTACTGACTACCACTACTGCCTAACCACTTAGGGGGAGGATCCCATGTACGCAGTCAACTATCACCGTGCCGCCTCGGTCGCTGAAGCCGCCAAGCTCGTGAAAAACGGCGACGCCAAGCTGCTGTCGGGCGGCATGACCTTGATCCCCGCCATGAAGACGCGGCTGGCGGCCCCTTCCGACGTGGTCGACCTGTCACGCATCAAGGACCTGCAGGGCGTCAAGGTGTCAGGCAAGACGGTCACGATCGGCGCCGCCGCCACGCATTTCGACGTCGCCAATGACGAGAAGCTGCGCAAGGCCTGCCCGGCGCTTGCCCATCTGGCGTCGCTGATCGGCGATCCGGCGGTACGCCACAAGGGCACGATCGGCGGTTCGATCGCCAACAACGATCCGGCGGCGGATTATCCGGCCGCACTTCTGGCGCTGGGCGCCACCATCATCACCAACAAGCGCAACATATCAGCCGACAAGTTCTTCAAGGGGCTGTTCGAGACGGCCTTGAAGGATGGCGAGATCGTCACGGCGGTCTCCTTCACGGCGCCGGCAAAGGCTGCGTACGAAAAATTCCGCAACCCGGCCTCGCGCTACGCGATCGTCGGCGTGTTCGTGGCCAAGGGCAAGGATGGCGTCCGCGTTGCCGTCACCGGCGCCGGCGATGACGGCGTCTTCCGCTCGAAGGAGATCGAGGCGGCACTTGCCAAGAGCTTCGATGCCACTTCGTTCAATGGCGTGAAAGTGCCGGCGAAAAACCTGATGAGCGACATCCACGCTTCCGCCGACTACCGCGCCAACCTGATCGCGGTCATGGCCAAGCGCGCGGTGGCGGCAGCCAACGCCTGACACACGATCGATTGCGGACAGGGAAAGGGCTGTCACGGCCCCTTTTTCGTTCCTGGCGCCTGTAGCTGCCCGGTTCCCGGCCGCCGCATTCCCATGTTTGGTTGAAACGATTCTGACCCATGCCTGCCCGGGAATGCACCGGCGCCAATCTCGCACTTGCACAAACTTATATTGCACTGCAGTATGGGGCGGGCGGAGAATGCGAGCCGGGTTCGGAATGCGTGCAGCCGTGCCCTTTCGCATATCAATGCGAAGGGATCGGCATGTCCGAAATTTCCGCGACCCATTTGGTTCCGTCCCAAACGATCGTCGACCGATCGGCCAGGACAAGGCTTGCCTATCTCGACGGCTGGCGCGGTCTGTCGATCGCCCTGGTGCTGATTGGGCATTTTTTTCCCGTTCCCGGAATCAATCTGGGCGTGCTGGGCGTCGAATTCTTCTTCGTGCTCAGCGGCCGGCTGATGGCCGAAATCCTGTTCATCGAACGCTATCCGCTGAAGAAATTCTTCAAACGCCGCTTCTCGCGAATCTATCCGGCGCTTCTGGTCTTTGTCGTCGTCGCCATGATCGCGCTCTCAGGCACGTTCATCGTCTTCAAATGGAAGGCGGCCCTGACGGCGCTGACATTCACCTACAACTATGCCGGAATTCTCCTGAACCGGGCCGGCGCACTCGACCACATCTGGTCGCTCTGTATCGAAGAGCATGCCTACATCATCCTGGCAGCGATCAGCGCAATCGTTGCCAGCCGCAGCCGTGTCGTCCCGCTGCTGCTGGTCCTGGCCTTGCTGGCCATGGCCAATGGCGCGGTTTCCTACTGGTTCCTGCACATGGATTATGAAGCCACGTACTGGCGCACCGATGTGCACATCGCCTCGATCCTGCTGTCGGCCGCGGTCTGCCTGCTCAAGGCCGACGGCAAGCTGCCGGCCATGTTGAAGGGGCCCTATGTCGCCGTTGCGGCGACCGTTGGCGCGGTTTTCCTGTTCATGGATTCAGTACCGACACCGATCCACTACCTGGTCGCGGTGCCATTGCTGGCGACTGCTATCAATGCGCTGGATTTCAGCACGCGGTTCTTGTCCGGATGGCTGTCATCCCTGCCGATGACGACACTGGGTCTGTGGTCGTATTCGCTCTATCTGTGGCAGCAGCCCTTCTACAAATTCGTCTACGAGCAGGGCAGCAATCCATGGCCGATGCTGGCCGGGGTTTTCGCCTGCGCGCTCTGCAGCTACTATCTCATCGAGCGCCCAGCGCGCGAATGGCTCAACCGCAATTGGTGAATGAGCGCCGGGCGCCATCGGATCAGGCGGCGATCTGCCTGATATAATAGCGCACCGCCTTCTTGCCGCCATGGATCACCGCGTCGCCGACTTCGGCGAAGCCGAGAGCGGCGTGGAAGGCATCCGAGGCTGGGTTGGGCGGGTCGGTGTTGACCTCGCAGGTGACCAGTGTGTGGCCGGCGCTCTCCGCCTGGTCGAACATGTCCCGATAGAGCCGGCGAGCATGGCCGCGGCCTCTTGCGTGCGCCGCCACGACGACGCGGTCGACATAGATGAAGCGTTCGTAGCGATCGCGGAACCAGACGAAGTTCGGACTGTCGTAATTCGCATCCTGGTCGAAGGTCATGATGAAGGCTTCGAGATCGCCGATGCGGCGGGCATAGAAGGACTCGCCGAGCAGGAAGGACAGCCGTTCGGCTTCGAGCCACGACAATTCGGCGGCGTGCTCGTTGTTGAGCGCCAGTATGGCGGCTTCGTCGTCCTGCGCTATGCGGTCTATGGGAGAGGTCATGCCTTGGCCGCCGCGATTGTCGCCGCCACCAGCGGTGTGTCGGTCAGTGTGTTGCGATACTCGCGGTCGAGATCGGAGCCGCCCATGCCGACCTTCGGATTGCGGTAGCGCATGGCGCTCGGCACGTCCTTGAGGGCGGCGAAGTGCATTTCGGCCAGGCCGGTCCTTGCGCGCACCTCGGCAATGTTGCCGAGATCGAGCCCGCCGCAGCCGAGAATGATGATCCGGTCGCCGGCCTGACGCACCAGCTCTTCCAGCAACGGCAAGCCCTCGATCGCCGTGTCGCGCTGACCGCTGGTCAGCACGCGGCCGACCTTGCAGCGGATCAGCGCTTCCAGTGCCTTGGCCGGATCGCGCGTCATGTCGAAGGCGCGGTGGCAGGTGACGTTCAAGGGCCCTGCGGCCTCGGTCAGTTCGCCCATTCGCTTCTCATCGATGGTGCCGTCGGCGTTCAGGCAGCCGAATACCACGCCGGGCACACCGAGCTCGCGGAGCGCGGTGACGTCGGCCAGCATCGAGCGGTATTCAGTCTCGCTGTAGAGAAAATCACCGCCGCGTGGCCGCACCATGACGTGGAACGGGACGGTCGCCTGGTCGAGCGCGGCGTGCACAGTGCCAACACTCGGCGTGATGCCGCCCTCGACCAGACTGGCGCAGAGTTCGACCCGGTCGGCGCCTGCGGCCTGCGCGGCGAGCAGGCCATCGATGCCTTCGACACAGATTTCGATCAGCGGCGGGCGAGTTTCCATGGTCAAGGGGCAATCCAGTTCATGATGTCGTGGAGAGCCCTAGCACCAGGACGGCTGACGCGAAAGCGCGAACCCTATGCCGCCATTTGGACCAGATGGCAGATTCCTTACTTGACAATCGCATAACCACATGGTTATGAGTAATGTATAGCTGACGGGTTATTGATTGCGCGTGCGTGGCACGACGACAACAACGAGAGGAGCAAGGCATGACGGAAACCAAATCGATTGTCGTCGAAAGGCTGGTTCCATATTCGGCGGAAAAGATATGGCGGGCACTGACCGTGCCAGCGCTCGTCGGCGAATGGCTCATGCAGAATGACTTCGCTGCGCAAGAGGGGCATCGCTTCACACTGCGTGCCACACCAATTCCCGGATGGTCCGGCGTAACGAACTGCGTGGTGCTGAAAGTCGAGGCGCCGCGGCTGCTGGCCTACAGTTGGGGCGATGGGACGGAATCGGACAGCGGGTTGAAAACCGTGGTGACCTGGTCACTGACGCCCGAGGGTGTGGCGACCCGGGTGCGAATGGAGCAGTCGGGATTCCGGCCGGCCGACGAGCGTGGCTATATCGGCATGGGAAGTGGCTGGCCGCGCATTCTCGAACGGCTCGAACAGGTTACCGCAACGCAGGCCTGATACGCGGCAGGCAGCTAACAGTTTTATCAAGTTCGAATCCTGGATGCGAGGCGTCCGGGCCGGGAAGACACGCCCGGAGAAACAATTCAAAAGGAGAAGGATCATGCAAGCAAGGATCAAGAACCCGGTGATGCTCATCCCCGGTTCGGTGCAGGCGCTGCTGGCGCTGGACAAGTCGACCGAGGCGGCCGACGTGCCCTATGTGACGCGCAAGCTCATTCATCTGCGCGCCAGCCAGATCAATAATTGCAGCGTCTGCGTCGACATGCATGCGCGCGAATTGAAGAAGGCCGGAGAAAAGGACGAGCGCATCTTTGCGCTGGCGGCCTGGCGGGAGACGCCGTATTTCACCGACGCCGAGCGCGCGGCATTGGCGCTGGCAGAAGCCGGCACCAGGCTCGCCGACCGGCCGGACGCAGTGCCGGACGATGTCTGGGACGAAGTGGCGCGGCATTATGACGAGAAGGCGCTTGCCGCACTGGTCATCCAGATCGCCCTGATCAACGCCTTCAATAGGCTGAACGCAACGACCCGGCAGCCGGTTGGCGCCTGGGGCTAGGCGCCTGGTTCGAATGGTCCGCGAGGCGAGGGCGGGCGGGGCTTTGCCTTCCCGCCCTCGGGCGCGGGCTTAGTCTTGGTGGCTACTGGCGCAATTCCGTGTTCTTGGCGCCTTCCTCGACCTGATCGATCACCAGGAGCTTGACCGGCCCGTCACCAATATTGGTGGCCTGATGCCATTGGCCGATCATCTCGATGATGAAATCACCTGTCTTGTAGACGTTGCTGTTGCCGGTCTCGACGTTGGTGACCTTCAGTGTTCCGGCCTCGACATAGGCGTAGCGCGGGAAGGGATGGCGATGGACCGGCAAGGTCGCGCCGGGCCTGATGTCATAGGTCGAGACCAGCACCTGCACGTTCTTCTGCGGCAGCGGGATCGGCTGACCTGATGCAGTGGTCGTGCGTGATGCGAGTGGCGTCACGACGACGGGGGTTCCGCTGCTGTCCAATGCCAGGGCACAATTTGCATAAAGTGCGGCCGCGGTCAGCAGTACCGCTATCAGGACTTTCCGCATGATTCCTCCACTGCCGCAGCATTGCTCGGGAGACTCCCCATGCGCAAGCCTGCCGGTGAGACCGTCGGAATGGCTCGACCCATTGCCACCTGGCATCGAGTGAGAAAGCCATGCTGTCGCACGTCTCGGTGATAGGCAGAACGCACACCGCCGAACACACCTTACAGAGTCCGCGGTATTAAGCCGAACTTAGCAACTGGTTCTCATAGTCTCTCGACCTTCGCTGACGGAATCCCCGATGAGCAGAATTGATATACTTGTTCCTGATGACAACGTGTGTTCGGTGCACATGCTTGTCGCCAAGCGGCTGGCCGAGAAAGGTCATGACGTTGCGCTGGTCGGCGTTGCGGCGCCCGGGGTACAATGGCCGCTTGGCTATATTCTGCGCCTTGAGCGCAAGGCAGTGCAGATTCGGGGCCATGACCTTCTTGAACCTGTCGAGGGCGTGGAACTGTCTCGGTCCCGGCCTGACGCTGAACTGCGTATCGATCTGACCGGCGTCATGCTGCCTATTGCCTCTCCCGGCCTTCGCCCGGGCTTCGCGGGCTCCGCGTCAATTGCCGAAGCAGCCCGGGTGTTGATGGCCGGCGGCCTTCCCGATATCGAAATCATTCTGGATGGTGAACGCATCGCGCGCGCGGCCCCCATGGTCGACAGCCGGCTTTCGATCCTTCGCGGGCTCAATGACATTCTGGCGCGCATGTGCACACTGCTGGTGGATACGACGGATCATTTCCTCAAGGGCCACAAGGCCCGATCCGAACCGACAGGGCGCGCGCATCAGTGTCCAACCAATGGACAGCTGATCGGTACCTACCTTCTTTCAACCATACCCCGGCAAACAGCAGGGGCGGCCAAGCGCTTGGGGTTCCGCCTCAATCGTTGGCGGGTGAGCTACCGGTTTCACAATGGCCAGACCGTCGCGGCCACGGGTCTCCTGGCCGGAGAACCCTGGATCGATCTGCCCGATGATGGCGATCGTTTCTATGCTGATCCGTTTCCGTTCGAATGGCAGGGGCGATATTTCATATTCATTGAAGACTTTTGCCATGCCAGTACCAAAGCGGTGATTTCCGTGACCGAGGTCTTCCGGGACGGCACTCCAACCGTGCCGCGTGTGGTGATCGAGGAACCCTATCATCTGTCCTATCCGCAAGTGTTCAGTCATGGCGGCCAGATCTGGATGCTTCCCGAGGGCGGTTCGGGTGGAGATCTGGTTCTATACCGGGCTGAGTCGTTCCCGGACCGGTGGGTTCGGCATTCGGTCCTGATTCCGGATCGCGAACTTTTCGATGCGACCTTGCTGGAGCATGGCGGCAAGCTTTGGCTGTTCGCGACCGAACGCGACGGCTACGGCAGCGCCTCGGACACCCTCGTGGTCTATTATGCGCAGGCCCTGGAGGGACCATGGTTCCCGCACCGGAGCAATCCGGTGAGAATCGATCGCGCCGCAGCCCGGCCCGGAGGCTGTTTTGTGCGGATGGGCGATCGCATCATATTGCCATTGCAGAACGGCACGGACAATTATGGCGGCGGGCTCGGACTTGCCGATCTTGTCGAGTTGGACGAGACGAAGGTGCGTTTGACCTTACCAGTGCCCATTCTTGCGTCGGCAAAGAGACCTTATCCGATGATCCATACTCTCAACAGCAGCGATCATCTTGAAGTCATCGACTGTCGTGCACCCGCGCCCAGGTCGGCGCTTCGAAGGGTTGTGTGACCTTTTGGATCGAATACGGGTCCTCTGTGTCGTTCCACGGGGCCTGAAAGGCCGCGGCGGGATCGAGACGCTGTTTTCTCACGTTGATGAACAGCTTCGTTCGACAGCTGGCAGTGCGATCGAGATGGATTTCCTGGCCTCGCGTGGCGACGCGTCCAGTGTCGGTTGGCTGGCACATTTCCCGTTCGCATTGATCCGCTATGGCTGGCTGCTGGCAACCCGCCGATATGACATCGTCCACCTCAACACCGCGACGAATGCATCGTCGTGGAGGAAATGGGTCATGCAGTCCATGGCGCGATTGGCCGGCGCGGCCACGGTCGTCCATTTTCATGGCTCGGCCTTTCCCAAGCCCGGAGATGCGCAACGCGGCTGGGTCCGTGTCTTGCGCCTTGTCTTTGAGCGAGCCGACGCCATCATCGTGCTTGGCGATTACTGGCGAGACTTCGTCGCTCACTTTTATCACATGCCGCCGGATCGCTTCGATGTCGTGTCCAATGGCGTCGCCGACTTCGCTTTTGATGCACCGCAACCGCGCGAGGAGAATGCGCCCGTTCGACTGTTGTTTGCCGGCAACCTCACCGAGGCCAAAGGCGCCGGGGTATTGCTTCAGGCACTTGCGCTGCTGCCGAAGGATCTGCCGCGATGGCGCGCGACCTTCGCGGGTGCCGGCGATGTCGCCGCCTTCCGCGACCGCGCCATAAGTTCAGGGCTTTTCGGCCAGGTAGAATTCACCGGCTGGCTGGCGCTCGAGACGATCCTGCCGCTCTATCGGCAGGCCGACATCGTCGTCCTGCCGTCACGCAATGAGGTCCTGCCGGTTTGCCTGCTGGAGGGTGCGTGTGCGGGCGCAGCCCTGGTCGCGACATCGGTTGGCTCGGTGCCCGACGTATTGAGGGAAGGTCGGAACGGTCTAAGCGTGAAGCCGGACGATGCGGAAGAGCTTGCGCATGCCCTTGCGCAATTGATTGAAAACGGCGCGCGCCGCGAAGCGTTTCGAACCGCGTCGCGCGATATCTATAACGCGCGTTTCCGCCTCGAAACCATGATCGAAGGTCTTCAGGGAGCCTATCGGAAGGCGCTGGCGACCCGTCGCTGAGCGGCTTGCGGCTGTTCAGCATCGAGCGTCGGCCGGAACACCCGGAAGAACTGCTCCAGATTGGCAAGCGCCCACAGTATCTTCTCGTGATTGTGAGCGCCACCCAGGTGCTCGCTCATCAGTCGATCTATCTCGCGCGCATTGCAGACATTGCGCACTGTGGCGCTGTCACTCTGCAGCAGATCTCGAAGCTGATCCGACATGCCGGTACGGAACCATTGCTCGACAGGTACCCGGAAGCCGACCTTCTTGCGCTCCAGGATCTGGCGGGGAAGCAATTGCGCTGCAAGCGATCGCAGCACGCGCTTGCCCTTTGGCGCGCCGGTCAGGAAAGCATCGGGAAATTGGGCGACGAGTTCGGCCAGGCCGACATCCATGAATGGCATGCGTCCTTCGATTGACCCCGCCATCATCATGCGATCGCCGCGCTCGAGAAGATTGTCCGGCAGCCATGACGTCTGATCGAAATGCAGCATGCGTTTGAGCGGGCTGATTTCGCCATCGGTCGTGAACGGCAGCGGATCGAGATCGCGCGATTGGGGCGGACCGGAATAGAGCGCCTCGGCTTGTCCGCCGTCTGCTCCGCCGAACCAGGCCACCATACGGGCCTGTGCATCGCGAATGCCGGCGACGCCGGCCAAGATCTTCAGTCGCCGCGCCGCATAGGGCAGGGCGCGTGCGCCAGGACCCACAAGGGCTTCGTGCAAGCCGCCCGGCACCAGACTCTGGTACATGGAAACCCACGGCTCGGCGCGATGCTTGGGATAGCCTCCCAAGAGCTCGTCGGCGCCTTCGCCGGTAAGCACCATCTTGACGGTGCGGCTCGCCAGCCGTGACAAAAGGAGAACCGGCAGGTCCGACGGCTCGGATACCGGCGCGCCCCGCCGCAGCACCGCCTCCTCCCACACCGACGTGAACGCATCCATGTTCACGACGAGCTCACTGTGGTAGCTGCCGAAGGTGTCGGCGACTTGCCTGGCATAGGGTAATTCGGAGGAGCCGGGCACATCGAACCCTACTGAATAGGTCGCCACGGGCTTGCCCATGTGACGGCTCATCAGCGCAACGATCATCGAGGAATCGAGCCCGCCGGAAAGATATGCGCCAAACGGCGCATCCGAGCGCAATCTGAGCCGTACCGCCTCATCAAGCTTCTCGCCAAAAAGCCTCACCGCCTCGTCGAAGCTTTCGACGGTGGGCGACGTGCGCGAAAAAGGCGTCGTGAAATAGCGCTCCGCACGGATGTTGGCGCCATCGACCACCATGAAGGTTCCTGGCGGAACCTTGGAGATGCCGCGAAAGAACGTGGCCGGTCCAGGGACATAGCGATAGCTGAGAAATTCGCGCAGCGAATCCTGATCCAGACGGTCGTCGACACCTGGAAAATGGCGCAGCGAATCGATTTCGGAGGCGAAGGCGTGGAAGCCGTCCCCGGAAGCCAGGAAGAGCGGTTTCTTGCCGAAAGGATCGCGCGCGGCATAGAGGCGGCCGGTTTCGCTGTCCCAAAGCAGAAAGGCAAACATGCCGTTGAGGCGCGGCAGGCAGTCGTCGCCCCAGGCGCGCCAGGCCTCGATCACGACTTCGGTGTCGCCTTGCGTGGCAAAGCGATGTCCGCGTTCCATGAGTTCGGCGCGCAATTCGATATAATTGTAGACCTCGCCATTGTAGACGATGACATATCGGCCGTCATGCGAATGCATCGGCTGCGGGCTGCCTTCGATATCAAGGATCGACAGCCGACGATGACCGAGTCCGGCCTGCCACTCGCCATCCGGGCTCCGCATGATCAATGTTCCGCGCCCGTCCGGACCGCGATGGGCCAGCCGATCCGTGGCCCCATCCAGCGTTTGGGCGAGAGGCAAGCGTGATCGGGCGTGGAACCCAAAAATTCCGCACATCGCGGCTAGCCCTGACCGCTGCACATGGCCGGGTCGGACCCCGAACTTGGCTTCTGGATTTGGCTCCTGGAAGGCGTGCCGAACAAGGCGTCATAGGCGGCCAGCAACTTCGGACCCTCGTGGCTCCAGGCGAGTTCCTTGCGTACCCGCTCACGGCCTAACGCGCCCATGGTCGCGCGGCGCTCGTTGTCGTCGAGGAGTTCGGCGATTTTGTCGCCGAAGTCGGTCGGCTCCGTACAGGTTGCGTAGAGCGAGGCGCCTTGCGCCGAAAAGCGGCCTTCCCGCAGATCGTATTGCACGATCGGTTTGCCAAGCGCCATATATTCCATGATCTTGTTCATGGTCGATTTGTCGTTCATCGCCGTGGGCCGGTCGGGATTGACACAGACATCGGCGGTCGAGAGCGCGGAAAACAGAATCTCGTCCGGGCAACGACCGGTATAGGTGACGTACTCGTCGAGCCCGCGCGCGATTGTATCCGCCTTGATGGCATCAAGCTCGGGACCGCCGCCGCAGATCACGAACTGAATATCCTGGCGGCCTTTGGCATTCACCAGGTGGTCGACCGAGTCGAGCAGAAGGTCGAGTCCTTCCTGCTTGCCGATGACGCCGACATAACCGACGACGAAGCGGCGACCATTGCGCCATTTCGGATCGGGCGCAACCTCTCTGACCCGGTCCAGATTCGGGCCAGAACGCACGATATGCACCTTCTCGGGGAGCATGCCCCCCCGTCTGATGGCGATGTCGCGGTAGCTTTCATTGGTGGCGATCGAGACATTGGCGGTTCGGAACGAAAGCCGCTCCAGCCAGACCATGAATTTCCAGCCGATGCCGCGCTTGCCGAACTTGGCCTCGTAGAGCTCTGGATTGATGTCGTGATGGTCGAACAGGAACTTCTTGCCGAACAACTTGTAGAACCCGCCGATGAGAAAAATCGTATCTGGTGGGTTGCAGGCATGGATCGCGTCGAAACCGCGCTGCCGCGCCACTTTGAGTGACAGCAGGAATTCCCAAAACAACGCGGTGCTGTACTCCAGCACATAGCCAAGGAAGCCCTCGGCGTCGAGCGGCAGCGAATGGCGATAGATATGGACGCCGTCGATCGCCTCGTAGGGCGCGGTCGCGCCCTTGCCTTTCGGGCAGATCACCGACACTTGATAGCCGGCTTTCACCAGCGTGGTTGCCTCTGACCAGACGCGGCGGTCGAAGGGGACAGGCAGGTTTTCGACGATGATGAGGATGCGCTTACCAGTTGATGCCGTCATAGGTCCCCGCAAACCGGTTCGTGTTCGGCAGCCTGGCCATGTCGAGAAGCGTCTGGTCTGCATTCATCTTGTCAACCACAGTTTCATATTCGGGCGAACGACTGGTGGCCACGACAACGTCCGAATGCATCACCATCTCGTCGAGCGAGGGGACCATCAGCTGCGTAACGTGCGGGATCGCGTTCATTAGGTATGTTTTGTTGGCGCCCATCAGCTTTGCCAACGACACGTTCGGGTCAAAAATGCGGATGTCGCAGCCCTTCCCGACAAGCCGCTCGATAAGTTCCAGATACGGGCTTTCGCGCAAATCGTCCGTGCCTGCCTTGAAGGAGAAGCCGAGGAAGCCGATTTTGCGCTTGCCATAGCTCAGCAAGCGGTCCAGTGCGCGCTCGACCTGCTGCTTGTTCGACGGCAGCAGGGATTTAAGCAGCGGTGCTTCCACATCGTTCTGGATCGCGTAGGCGTTGATCGCACGTACGTCCTTTGGCAAGCAGGAGCCGCCGAACGCAAAGCCGGGCAGAAGATAGGCATTCGAGATATTCAGCTTGGTGTCGGCGAAGAACACCTCCATCAGCTCATGGCTGTCAACGCCCGCCGCCTTGCAGATATTGCCGATTTCGTTGCCGAAGGCGACCTTAAGCGCATGCCAGGTGTTGTCTGTGTATTTGACCAGTTCAGCCAGCCGGGGCTCTGTGACGACAACGCGGCCAGGCAGGCCTGCGTAGAGCTCCAACAGCCGATCCCGGGTTATCTCATCGTCAACGCCGATCACGGTCTTGGCTGGATTATTGAAATCGGCGACCGCCGATCCCTCGCGCATGAATTCGGGGTTTGAGGCCACGCCGAACGTTTCGCCCAGTTTCCTTGATGCAGTTGCCTGGAGCGCCGGAATGACGATGTCGGACAACGTCCCCGGCAGCACGGTCGAGCGAACGACAACCGAGTGATAGTCGGCCTTTCTGGAAAGAGACGATCCGATTTGGCGCGATACCGCCTGAACCGCCGACAGATCCAGTGAGCCGTTGGGGCGTGAGGGCGTGCCGACGCAAAGCAACGACAAGTCGCTGTTCATCACGGCTTCCTCGGTCGAGGATGAGGCCTTTAGACGACCCGACGCGACATTGGCAGCGACAAGTTCGCCGACGTCTTTCTCGATGATAGGGCTTCGGCCACTGTTTATGAGATCGACCTTGGCCTCGCTGACGTCGCAGCCGATGACGTCATGCCCGCGCTCGGCCAGGCACGCGGCACAAACAGTACCGACATATCCCAATCCGAAGATGGAAACTTTCATGGCTCGCCCGTCCTGTTCTTTCTTTCGAAAGGCGGATCGAGCCACCTTCACGCTTGTTTTCGAAGAACATAAAAAATACAAGTAAAGGTCAGGTTAGCAAACCGATCAGTAATCTGCTTTGCCACCGCATCCGGTGGCCAGGCGCCTTGAAAACAACGGTTGCCGCCTCATCGAGGAGCCCGAATCCAGCCGACTGCAGGCCGCGTCCGGATGCCTGGTCGCCGCGTACAATCTCGATCTCGGCGCTTTCGGGCGCTACTATGCTGAGTTCCGACCGGCCGTTGCGGCGTGCCACCACACAATTGCCCTCGACCGACACGCCGAGTTCCGGCGAAATCAGGAAAGCGATCTCGACCGTCCCCGACGGCTTCGTGCCAACCAGCCGGTCCGTGATCAGAAAACCCTCGGCGGTTTCTTCTATATCCCGATGGTGGATGACGCCGAAGCGCCTCATGTAACCATCATGCGAGGCGGATACTTTCAGCCGGGACGCTTGCGACCTAGCGTCCAATCTTGCTCGGGCACGCCGTGGCATCCAGTTGAAAGCACCTGACGGCTCGCTTTGGCTGACGCCGTCCATGGTAAGGGTATTGTGTACGGCGCTGACCCGGAAGCGCCGGCGACTTTCGCCTTCCGAATGATAAAGATGCGTGCCCGCATCGACCAGCAGCGGCAGGCCATCCAGTGAGAGCCATACCGCGAGCGCGTCGGCGTGGCCATGTGCGGCCAAGGCGCCAAATCCAAGCGGTCCGTGATCGAAGACAAAATGGACACGGCGGCCCTTTATGGCACCGCGCCGGATGGTATAGCCGCCCTCTTCAAGGGTAATCGCGCCGTCGGCGGGCGGCGGCGTCAACGATGGGGTGGCGAATACAGCATCGCGCCAATGCGGATCGCGTATAGCCGGTCCGAGTTCGGGCTGATCCAGAAAACCGGCAATCGCGCCGACGATGGACGTGACATAACGCGGCTCATCGCTGCCGAATGCCAACAGGACCCGGCTCTGGTCGTCATCGCCGATCAACGGCGTATGGCCGGCATCATCGAGAAAGAAGTTCAAGGCGCGGGCGGCTTCAGCCATGCGCTTACGTGCGGTTTCTGTGGCGCCGCCCAAGACGCTGAAGCCGATGAGCAGCATTTCGAGCGTGAAAGCGCTGTAGGCCGGCGACTGCTCCTTGCCCACGCCGTCCTTATGGAACAGGGCCAGCGCCCTGTCTTCAAGATGTGTCCGACCGTGTGTCGACCAGCGTGAGGCGTCCGAGTGGTCCGGCAGCATGCGTGCGGCAAGCACAAGGCCCACCGCCTCGGCGACGAGGTGATTGTTGGCCGAGGAATGGAGTGAGGGAAACCTGGCGAGCCACAGGCCGTGGGCGCAGACAAAGGATGCCAGCCGCTCGCCGGCAGCCCGGTCGATCCATGGATCGAGCGACGCTATGATGATGGACAGCGAGATCAGCCTAAAACCGGCCTCGATGCCTGAATACCAATTGATGCCGCGGCCGGGAACATTCGCTTCCATCCACGAGAAGACGGAGCCGAGTATGGCGTGGGCAAGGCTTGCGTCGTTTTCCCGGCGGGCATGGATTGCCGGCGCCGCCAGAAAATGCAGCCGGCTTGCCTCGGCCACATACTTGACGTCTCCATGCTCCCCGCCGAAGCGGAAATTGATGTCGAAGGTCGATCGCTCGGCGCCAGGCCAGCTTGCGCCGCTCACCGGGTCCAGTCGCCAGATCACCGGATCGACACGGCCGCTACTGTCCAGCATCGATACAGGCCAGTCGCGATTGAGCAGTCTCAGCCGGCCGGCGCGAAACGCGGCAGCGGCGGTTTGCAGTTGCTGTGCGACGGGCAGCGGCAAGTCCGCTTCGAACAGGGGCGCAAACAGCGGCAACACGCTGGGTCGCGCACCGGCCGTTGCAAAGTCGGACCAGTTGTGGCGCTCGCGCCGCGCGCGCCTGCGCTCCAACTGCTCACGAAACCGATGACGGACCTCGCCATGTTCCATCACGGCAAGCCGTCGTGCATACCAGGTCAAACGTCTCAACATGGAGCAGATTCTAACGGACTGCCATTGCCTTGAGATTAACATCGGCAGGCTATCGGGCAGACGGCTCCGCTAACCTTAATCGGCATCTTTGTCGCGTTGTTCTCGCGCGCACCGGCCGGGTACCGTATCTTTATAGGCGCGGGCTTGCAGGGCCTCGCAGGAGCGCCGCCATATGGAATTCTCACGACGCCAGCTTCTTTCAGCTTCGATTGCCGCGCTGACGGCCCTGTCGGTGCGTGCTGCCGCGGCGCCAAAAACGAATTCCCGTTTTCAACACGGCGGTTCGATCCATACAATGATGAATTGGGGAGCGTTGCGCGACGGCGATCCACAACACTATCTGGCGCGCCCGTTCGAAACGGCCCGAAACGTCTTCCCAGCCGAATTGGTGCGCGATTTTGCGCAGGTCGGATTCGACTTTATCCGACTCACCTTGGACGTTGGCCCGTTCATCCAGTTGCAGGGCAGCGACAGGGACGCGCTGGAGCGGAAGCTCATGGACAATTTGCAACTCTTCCAGGAGCTCGGGCTTTCGGTGATCGTGGATTGCCATCCGGTCGAGCAGGTGCCGGCCTATTCGGGTCAGTCAATCCTGGCGGATCTGGAGGCGCCGCTTTTTGCTCAATACACCGCGATGATTAGCCGGCTGGCGGCTCTGCTGGGTGAACTGCGGTCGGAGCGGGTCGCGCTGGAACTCATGAATGAGCCGGTGATCGGGGAGGCGAGTCATCGAACCCAGGTCCAAGTCTGGGGCGCGGCGCAGCTGGTTCTGCACGATGCGGCGCGGCGGGCGGCGGTCGATCTGCCGATCCTGCTGACCGGCGCGGACTATGGCGGCATCAGTGGACTTACGGATCTGGATCCATCACCATTCATCGATAGCAATACGCTGTTTTCCTACCACTACTACATGCCGCTCAGCTTCACCCATCAGGGCATCGATTTTGGGACGCCGGACGCACCCTCTTCGCCCTACGTCGTCGATCTTCCTTATCCTTACGACGCTGTCTCGCCCGACGAGATATCGGCGAAAATAGAAGCTCGCATTGCCGCCAACACGGCGCTTGACCAGGCTGCAAAGATGGCTGCCATGGCCGATGCGCGTCGGATTCTCGATGGTTTCTTGGCCGACGGCTGGAACCGCGCCCGCATCGAGAAAGACTTCGTGCGTGTGGCGAACTGGGCAGATCGTAACGGCATCGCGAGGAGTCGCATAGTGATGGGCGAGTGCGGGGTGACGCGGCGCGATCGGATTTTCACGGGAGCCGAGCCGACCTATCGCCGGGCCTGGCTTTCGGATGTGACAGGCATTGCGCAGACGCAGGGATTTGGCTGGGCGCTCTGGGAAATCAACGGCCGGGAATTTGGTATTCAGCGGGCCGACGACAACCGGATCGATCCTTCGATCGTCGAGGCATTGGGGATGCCAGGCTAATGCATGTCGCCCGGAAGTGTCCTCGGTTCCGGGATAACGACATGCATAAAATCAGAAGCTTACGGCAGGTCGACCGAATCCTATCCGCCACGACATGCTGAAAGCAATCCCCGCCTTGAGACCGCCGCAGCGATGCTTGCCAGCACTATTCCGTCCAAGATTATGTAAAAACAAGAGTTAGAGCCTCAACTCCCGCGACCACTGTCGGGCAAGCAGGCTGGTATAGACGCGCTCAACTTCGTCTGCCAGACGGGCGTAGTCACGGTTGGCCTTGACCCACACGGGCCCTTTGGCGGCCATCGTCCGGGCCTTGTCCGGGTCGTCGAACAATCGCGCGACACCTTCCGCGATTGCTTCGCCCGAAAATGCCGTGACGATACCGGCGCCGCTGCGGTTGACCACCTCGCTCTGATCGTAGTGGACGGTGGCAACGATCGGCCGTCCCATGGCCATATATTCAACCAGCTTTGTGGGCGTGGCTACCTGCTGGGCCGCATCCATCTCGAACGGTGACAGGCAGACGTCGACACGCTTTACCCAGCCCAGCGCCTCGACCAGGGGAAGACGTCCGGTAAAGATCACCCTCTCGGACAGGCCGAGCCTGTCGAGTTGAGAGGCAAGTTGTTCACGCTCGTGCGCCGCAACGGCCCCAATGATCACCAGCACTGTGTCGTAACCGTTGGCTACCAGCAGGGCCAATGCCTCGAATGTCAGGCGGGTGGTCAGGTTCAGAACATCGGCGCACATATAAGCCATGCTCTTTTTGCCGATGAGCCGCGGGTCGTCAGTGGCAGGGATCGACGCGGGATTATAGCGCTCAACCGTGACCCCCATCGGTACCGGCGTCATCTTCTTCGTCGGTATGCCTCGTTCGGCAACGCGCTCAAGCATCCTTTTCGATTGGACAATGACATGGTCCGACAGCGGCAGCACGATCCGGTAGAAGAGGGCGCTGCCGATAACAGCATAGGCAAGTCGAACAAATCGGGCCGGCAGGCTCATGGGCACGAGATTGTGAAGCGCGATACGCATGCGCGCTTCCAGCACGGGATAGCTCATCCAGAACACGAAGGGCGTACCGGAGATCCTGGCCGCGATGCCGTACACGATGCCCCACAGCGGCTGATCGCGTATCTGTATCAGGTTATATTCGCCACGCATTGCCCGCCAGGCCAGCTTCAGGCGAAGCCGGGTTTCCGCCATCATATAACGGAGCGAACCGAATTTCTCCGTCATCTGGCGACGAGCGATATAGAACCGCTGGGCGCCGCGCACGTCGACACGTTTGGGACCATCCGCGTAAGGCCGCAGGCTCCAGTCAATCTTCAGCCCACGGCCAACCAGATGGTTTGAAAACAGTTCCACCAGATCGACACGGAATGCCGGGTAGTCGTCTGGCGCCACGAACAGGACGCGGACTCCAGCCAGCGGACTTTGCTGTGGCGATGTCACGTCAGCGGTCGCGATGGATTGTTTCGAGGCCAAGACTGTCATCTGTTCCCTGCGAATGCATGGCGCGCCAAATATGTCCTCAACCATTTAAGGCGCTGCCACAGAAATGGGTTTCGACGCAGTTGATCCGTCGCTGCCCGACCAAGCTGGATCGCCGCGATAGCGGCATTGCCGCGTGATGTGAGCGGCACATAGGCATCATCCAGTTCATGGATGACGTCACACCAATGGGTCTTGAAGTCTTCGAAGCCGACGCCCAGGTCATAGGCGGCCATGCCGCGTTCGCAGCACTCCGCGATTTGCCTGAAAGTCAGCACTTGGCCCGGACTTTGTGGCGCCAATTCATCCCTGGCGAAGGTCATGAAATATACGTTGACCCGCTTGCGATGTATCGCCGAACCGATGACGGCGCAGATCTTGCCGCCCACCCGAAGCTCCGCCATTTCCAGCAACGGCTCGCTCATGTGCCGGGAGCGATCGAGAAGGTCGCGGAAGAAATCCGTCACCCCTGGAGCACCAAAGCTGTTGAGCTGGCCTTGTTCGGCAAGGCGCAAGGCTTTCTGCTCGAAAAAGAAGTCGAGAGCGGCATTGCCGCGCTCGAGAGACCGAACCGTGCCATATTCCAGCACGCCTGCCTCTCGCATTTTACGCTCTTTCGATTGGATTTTGCGTTGGCGCGAACCGCCGTTTCTTTTCTGCAGCACAGCCGCAAATCCCCCGGCAAGAGCGAAGGAGTAGCCTTCCGTATGCGATGGGCTGCGCGACAGCGCGGCGAGCGGCTGAGCCATGTCGTCATGGATCCTGGGCATTCTCCTGAGCACCGCATAGTCCACTCCATCGAGCGCGGCGCGCAACATGGCTTCAATCTGGGTGCGCCTCATGCTGGCCATGACCGCCGCGGCTTCGTGGCTCCACAGGCCGAAATTGTAGCTGGAGTGGTTTCCGCCGATCCAGGTCGCGACGCGAACGGGTCCGAACGTCGAGGTCGCCAGCGGGAGGATGAAGGCCGGATTGCCGTCGAGCCGCCCCAATACTATGGCTGGCGTGGCTTTCTCCTTTGGCAGCACATGCCGGGCGTAGGCATCGACCCAATCATAGCGCTGAAAGATCGTTGCCACGCCGGTCGACTCGAGTTGGCGCCATTCGCGCTCGATATCCGAAGGGTTGGTAAAAGCCGCGACCTCGAAACGACCACAAGGTCTGTCGGACCAGACAGCCTGTGCCTCTCCATCGGCTGCCGTGTTCAACCGTGAGTTCATTCTCGCGACCCTTGGCGCCGGCTGCTGGCAATCTGCGTTGAGAAAACTGTTGGGTATGCATGCCAGGTTCCAAACTACTTTATCCCGCACGACTTAAGGAATGGTCTAGCAATCCTCTACAATACCTCAGACAGATGTTCTTCATACCCCATGGATCGCGTTTTCTCGGGCGGCGGAAAGGCAAGCGCAGAGAGTTCGTTAACCTTTCGAACCGGTCGCCTCGGCGGTAATCGCTTAGCTCATACATTCCTGTTAGCAGTCGGCGAGAATTATCCAATCGACAGGACGAGAATTGATTGCGTCGCTCAGAACATTGATCGGTCGATCCGCAGACATTCGGGTATTCAGCGCCGGGCTGCTCTGGTCGACCTTTGGAACGGTGATCGTTCGGCTGACGCCGATGATCACCACCATTTTGATTTCACACTGGTTCGGCATTGAATTCGTCGGCAAATTCGGAGTGACCTACGGCACACTGATGTCGAGCAGCCTGCTGGCATCCGCCGGTGTGAGCCTGATGGCGACGCGCAATATCGCCGCCTACTCGATAAACGACCCCGCCACGGCGGGCCGCCTGGCCGGCATGGCATTCCTCCTCACCGGTGGCGCCGCGGCATTGATCGGCCTGATGATCTTCCTGTTCGCGCATGAGATCGCCGGTCGGCTGCTGAAGCAACCGGAACTCGCTTTCTATCTCCAGATCATCGCGCCTGTGATTGTGGTCAACGCGATGAACACGGTCCAGACGGCCATCCTGAGCGGTATCCAGGCCTTCAGGACCATCGCTCGCCTCAACGTGATCTTTGGTGGATTGATGATCACGCTGGTGCCTGTCGGGCTTTACTTTTACGGCCTCTCGGGCAGCTTTATCGCCTTGGGCTGCGCTTATCTGGGTGGATGCCTCATCGCCTATCCGGCCGTAGTGGCAGCGCTTCGCCGGCGCGGTATTGAGATTGCGTTCCGGGAGGCATTTTCGCAGTGGCGGCTGGTTACACGCTATGCGGTGCCGGCGCTGCTTGCCAGCCTGCTGTACGAGCCGGTGAACTGGATCTGCACGGCGATGGTGGTCAACAATCCCGACGGTCTTGCCCAGGTCGGCCTGTACTTCATTGCCATGCAGTTGGAGACGCTGCTGCTGTTCGTGCCGCAGATCGTGGTGCAAGTGGTTATCCCGATGCTGTCGACCGGCTTTGGCGAGGCCGACCGCCGGCGTGTGATCAACGTGCTTGGCATGGGCATCGGCACCAATATAGCCATAGCCATAGGCTTCGTCGTGGTCATGATGACGTTCGGCAACTGGTTCCTTGTGCTGTTCAAGCTCGATCCCGCCCAGCACTGGCCGATTTTCATGATCGTGGTGCTCGCGGCCGCCATCATCGCCGCTGCCCTGCCGCTCGGACAGGTCCCGGTGTCCTCCGGTTACATGTGGACCGGACTTTCGATCACGGCTGGATGGGCGCTGACATTCATCATCGCAACGTGGTTTCTGCAAGATCGTGGCGCTCTCGGCATCGTTATAGCCCGCGCCATCGCCTGGTCACTGCAGACGGTGGTCTATATCGGGTTCACCCGCTTCGCCATTGGCCGGACGTGCGGTGAAAAGGGCACGTTGCTTCGCGA
Source organism: Mesorhizobium sp. B2-3-11 (assembly GCF_006442215.1). Lineage (NCBI taxonomy): Bacteria > Pseudomonadati > Pseudomonadota > Alphaproteobacteria > Hyphomicrobiales > Phyllobacteriaceae > Mesorhizobium > Mesorhizobium sp. B2-3-11. The sequence goes on from NZ_VFVS01000001.1 coordinate 90,353, forward strand.
TCGTGACCTTTCCACTGCGCCCGCCAAGTCGGCATCCTTGGATGCCTGATGGTGCTTCGGTGTGAAACATAGGCATTATAATGGATCCGGAAGTCGTTGGTTAAGCATAATCGCGGATACGATTTCGCATTAACTGCGCCGCTAGAGTTGAAGCGTATCTTCCAGACAGGGAGACTTGGACAGATGATCAATCGTATTCGTGCACTTTTCGCCCGCAACGAGGCGCTTTCATTCAACATCGAAACACTCTCCGATCATGACAACCTTTATGATGCGGGGATGACGTCGTTCGCCTCCGTCCAGATCATGCTGGCGATCGAGGAGGAATTCGACACCGAATTTCCAGAGGAAATGTTGACACGGCGCACATTCGCCTCGCTTGCCAACATCGCCGAGGCGGTCTCCAAACTTGCGAGGCAGGCAGTCTGACCATGAATGTCGCGAAAGCAATTGGCGTCGCCCCTGCCGGCATGCACAGTGACGCCCCCACGGCGCGCATGGCCCGTGTTGCCGAGGTTGCGGCCAAGGCGGCCGATTCCGTCGATCGCGACGCCCGTTTCCCCCACGAAGTCTTCGATGCATTGAAGCAGGAAAGCCTTCTTGGCGTGGCTGTGCCGATTGAATTCGGCGGCCAGGGAATGGGCCATGCCGCTATTGCCGACCTGATCGTCCAGCTGGCGCAGGCCTGCGGTTCCAGCGCGATGATCTATGGCATGCACCAGATTCAGATTGCGAGCTTGGCCAGCCATGGGACCGGCAGCGAATGGCATCGTGCCTACATGCGTCGCATTGCGAGCGAGCAGCTGCTGATGGCATCCGCTACCTCCGAGGCGGGCATTGGTGGCGATCTTCGCAATTCTATCTGCGCGCTCAACGTCATCGATGGCCGCTTCTCGTTGACCAAGGATGCGACCGTGATTTCCTACGGCGCCTTTGCCGACGCCATCCTGGCCACAGCGCGCCGGGCACCGGACGCAGCCGGCACCGATCAGTCCATGATCGTCATACCCGCCGACGCCAACCGCACGCTGGAGCGCAAGTCCGTTTGGGACACGCTCGGCATGCGCGGCACCTGTTCCGACGGCTTTCTGCTGACCGCAACCGGCGATGCCGCGCAGATATTCACCAAGCCGTTTTCGGAGATCGCTGCCCAATCAATGCTGGCGAGTTCGCACATCTACTGGGCAGCGACATGGTTTGGCATCGCGGCCGATGCCTTCGGGCGTGCCCAGGCCTTCGTCAAGCAAGCCGCCCGCAAGCAGCCAAACCTGACGCCGCCAGGCGCGCTCCGCCTGTCGGAGGCAGCCGCCAAGCTGCAGGAAATGAAGGGACATCTCGTTGCCGCCATCCGCCGTTTTGAGATCGCCGAACGCAATGAGGACGATCTCTCCTCGATAGGCTTTGCCGCTGAAATCAACGCGCTGAAGGTGGCCGCGAGCGAAAAGGCGGGCGAAATCGTGCGGCTCGCAATGCTGATCTGCGGCATCCTTGGCTATAAGAACGGCACGCCGTTCAGCGTCGGCCGGCATCTGCGCGACATCACCTCCGCTACAGTGATGATTTCGAACGACCGCATTCATGCGAACACATCGACGCTGCTCCTGATGAGCCGCTTCGATGCCGGGCTGGGAGGTTGAGATGGATACCGGGACATTCACCTCAAAGGACCTGCTCGACAAGCTGTTCGATAACGGCATCCTGTTTGAGACCGGCGTCGACGGCCTCTATGGCCGCTCCGGCATGTTCGAGGAAGTCATCGAACGTTTCGAGCGCCTGGTCACGCGCCTCGGCGCGGTCGACAAGCCTACCCGTATCCACTTTCCGCCTGGCATGAGCCGCGCGACGCTGGAAAAAAGCGGCTACATGAAAAGCTTTCCGCAGCTTGCCGGGTGTGTGCACTCCTTCATGGGCGGCGAGCGCGACCATGCCAAGCTGCTTGGCATGATGGACGCCGGCCAGGACTGGACCGAACTGCAGCAGCCAACGGAGTTGGCGCTGACGCCTGCTGCTTGCTATCCGCTTTATCCGACGGTCGCCGCGCGCGGACCAGTTCCGATGGACGGTCTCCTGTTTGAACTCTCATCCTATTGTTTCCGGCATGAGCCATCGCAGGACCCGGCCCGCATGCAGCTTTTCCGAATGCGGGAATTCGTCTGCATCGGTACGGCCGATCATGTGCATGCGTTTCGCCAGAGCTGGCTTGAGCGTGGCAAGGCGATGATCGAGTCGCTGGAGTTGCCTTGTGAGCTGGATCTTGCCAACGACCCGTTCTTCGGTCGCGGCGGCAAGATGCTGGCCAACAACCAGCGCGACCAGGGGCTGAAGTTCGAGCTGCTGATACCGGTGAGCAGCCAGGAAAAGCCGACAGCCTGCCTGAGTTTCAACTATCACCAGGATCATTTCGGCCAGACCTGGGGATTGAAGTTCGCCGATGGCAGCCTGTGCCATTCGGCCTGCGTCGGCTTCGGCCTGGAACGGGTGGCGCTGGCGCTGTTTCGTCATCATGGCCCCGACGCTAATGCCTGGCCGCCGGCTGTCCGCGCGGTTCTCTGGGATGCCTGACATGAACGCCGTGATCCCCGGTCTCGACCCGGCGGGCTACAGGCCGCATGAATTGCACAGCGCCGAACGACGCTGGCCGCAGACAAATTGCTACGTCGACCTGCTGATTGAAGTCATGCATGCGACCGGCCATGACCCGGTGGCCGCGCTCGGCTTTACCCTTGCCCAGGATTTCGAAGGCGATCAGTTCACCTTCTTCAAGTTTCCGATCGCCGATCTGCAGCGGCTTGCGGGTCTCGATATCCAGGAACTGGCGATCTTCGACCGGCTGGAAACGCATGTTGCGACGCAGATCGACCTCGGACGCCTGCCGCTGGTGGAAGTCGATGCTTTCTACCTGCCCGACACAAGGGGAATCACCTATCGCGCGGCCCATTCCAAGACGACCATCGGTATCAATGAGGTCGATCCGCGGACGCAGCGGATGGTCTATTTTCACAATGATGGTGTCTTCGCACTGGGTGGTGAGGACTATGAAGGCATCTTCGGCGGCGCGGACCTTGCAAGCGCGGGCTCGTTGCCACTGTTTCCCTACGCGGAGTTCGTGAAATTCGGCGTCACGCAGCCGCCGGAAGACATGGCACGAGCAGCCGCGACACTGCTCTCACATCACCTGTCACGCCGCCCGAAGCACAATCCGTTGCGATCCTACGCTGCTGCGTTCGGCCGCCATGTCGATATGCTGATCCACCGCCCGCCGGAGTATTTTCATATCTACTCCTTCAACACGTTGCGGCAGCTAGGCGCGAATTTCGAGCTTCTCGGCAGCCATCTGGAGTGGCTCGGGAAAAATCGCCGCGAGAGTTTCGAGCAAGCGGCCAAGGCCGCCGGCGATATCGCCGAAGGCGCCAAGGTCATGCAGTTCAAACTCGCCAGGGCCATGGCGCGCGGGCGTTTCGATGGCCTGGAGGCGACGCTGGAACCGATGGCCAGCGCTTATGATGTTATCATCAACGTGCTTGACGCGCGCATGGCAACCCTGGCGGAGGCGGCCTGAACGGCGAGCGGAATTCGGCTGCCGTAGCCTGGATCAGATCCATGACGACAGTGATCTCCGTCGCCGATTCAGCTGAGTTGCTGGAAGCAGGATGGCAGCTTGCCCTGACGCCGGCTGGTGCATGGCGCGGGCCGGGCGATGCTGACCCTTCGGCAACATGGCTGCGCGCCACATGTCCTGGTACCGCGGCGGCGGCGCTCGAGGCGGGCGGCCTTTGGGATCGGCAAGCACCGATGCCATTGCACGACAAGGACATCTGGTATCGCTGTCGCCTTGAAGCCAGCGGGCCGGTGCGGCTTGTCTTCGAAGGCCTTGCGACGATTGCCGAAATCTACATCGACGATCGATTGGTCCTTGTCTCCACCTCCATGTTCGCGCCTTGTCAGACGTCGCTGACGCTGAAAGGCGGCGAAATGCTTGCCATCGCGTTTCGCAGTCTTGACGCCTATATGGACGGCCTCAAGGGTCCGCGGGCCCGCTGGAAGGCGCGCATGATTGACGATCAGCGCTTGCGGCTCGTTCGCACGACCCTGCTTGGCCACATGCCGGGCTGGTGCCCGGCCTTCGACGTGGTCGGCGCATGGCGGCCGGTTCTGCTGGTGCGCGAGAATTTGGCTTCGCGCGTCGCTAGCGTCGACATGCATTCCGATCTCGAAGGGACTACAGGCAGGCTCGATGTCGAGCTGACGCTCTTCACGCCGCTTGTCGACGGCGAAACCGCCTTTATCAGCTGTGCCGGAAAAACCGCGACGCTCACCAGCGATGGCGAGAAGCTGAATGCGCGCCTTGACATCGCCAACATTGCGGCTTGGTGGCCGCACAGCCATGGAACGCCGGATCTTCATGGTGTCAGCGCTACCATCGGGAGTAACGAGGTAAACCTCGGACGTGTCGGCTTTCGACGCCTGGAGCTGGATCGCGGCCGTGACGGGCGCGACTTTCGGCTGATCGTCAACGGCATCCCGGTCTTTTGTCGCGGCGCGGTTTGGACACCGTCGGACATAGTGTCCTTGGACGGGAGCGCGGCGCCTTTGGACGCCGCCTTGCGCCTGGCAAGTGATGCCGGTGTGAACATGCTGCGTGTCGCCGGCCCCTTCGTCTATGAATCCAACGCCTTTCATGCCCTGTGTGACGAACTCGGCATACTCGTCTGGCAGGATTTGATGCTGGCGAATTTCGACTATCCCGCCCGGGATGACGAATGGTGCGCTGCGCTGGCGGCGGAGGTAGAAGCATTGCTGCGACGATTGCGGCACTCGCCTTCGCTTGCTGTGATTTGCGGCGGCAGCGAAATCGCCCAGCAGGCGTCGATGATGGGAATTCCAGCGTCCATGGACCCGACGCCATGGTTCGACACGGTGGTGAGGCCGCTTGCGGGCGCCATTAGACCTGATCTCGTGCAGGTTGCTTCCTCGCCGCATGGCGGCAGCCTGTCTTTCACCGCTGAAGCCGGACCGGTGCATTATTACGGCGTGGGCGCTTATTGCCGGCCGCTGGAGGATGCGCGCCGTGCCGAGGTCCGCTTCGCCAGCGAGTGCCTTGCCTTCGCCAACGTGCCGGATCAGGAGACGCTGGACGCCTTCCTGGCCGTTGCGCCCGTGCATGACCCACGCTGGAAAGCCGCGACGCCGAGGGACGTTGGGGCGTCTTGGGATTTCGAGGATGTACGCGACCACTATCTGGAAAACGTCTTCGGCGTCGACGCCCGTGCGTTGAGGCTGCAGGACGGTGCACGCTACCTCGACCTCTCGCGTGCCGTGACGGCCGAGATTGTGGAGCGCACGATTGACGAATGGCGCCGACCGGCCTCGCCGACGGCGGGTGCACTGACCTTGTTCTGGAAAGATCTGGCCGTCGGCGCCGGCTGGGGTGCGATCGATGCGACCGGCCGGCCAAAATCGGTTTGGCATGCGATGAAGCGGGCCTTCCATCCGCTGCGCCTGATCCTTAGCGATGAAGGCTTGAACGGCCTCTATGTGCATGTGATCAACGATGGACCGGACCTGGTTGAAGGCAGGCTCACCCTGACCTGCCTGCGCGATGGTTTGACACCGGTCGTCACAGGCAAACGCGAGATCGCGGTTGCGGCGCATGATGCCGTGACGGTTTCGGCCTTCGAGCTGTTCGGTGCGTTCTTCGATATCTCTTACGCCTATCGCTTCGGTCCGGTTGCGCATGAGTTGAGCGTGGGGCAGTTTACGGATTCGCAGGGAACCCAGTTGGCGGAAGCCTTCCATGTTCTGCCCAATATCATGACGAAACGGTGCGATGTCGGCCTTCGCGCCAAGATCGAACCTGGCAGCGATTGCTGGCGACTTCGGCTCGCCTGCGACAGAGCCGCGTATTATGTCCATGTCGGCGGTCCCCATTATCGGGCCGAAGAGGATTATTTTCATCTGTTGCCTGGTCGCGAAAAAACAGTGCGGCTGGTCGCGTTGACAGGCGCACCGATGCCTATCGGGACCGTTACAGCCCTCAATGCGCAGCAACCTGTTGTTTTCGACCTGACCGAGCCGTTCCCTAAAAAGGGTGCAGCCAGGGGCATTTCGTGAGGCCGATCGTCTTCGAAGGGACTGTCGGCTGGGTTCATCCCGCAGGGGACAGCCGGGGCGTGGTTATAGCGGGCGCGCACGGTTTCGAAGACCTTTGCAGCCGGCGTTTTCTCACGTTGATGGCAAGGCGGTTGGCCCAAGCTGGTCTACCGGTTCTGCAATTCGACTATCCAGGTTGTGGAGACGCCACCGGCGATCACACCGAGCCCCATCGCGTGGCTGCCTGGGTGTCGAGCATCGAGACGGCGATAGCGCGACTGAAAGCCGAAACCGGCGTGACCGATGTGCTGGTGATCGGCTTCCGTCTCGGTGCTCTCCTTGCTCCATCGGCCATAGTCGGACGGGATGACGTTGCCGGTCTGGCACTGCTTGCGCCGCCAATATCGGGCAAGGCCTATGTGCGCGAGATGGCAGGCCTGGCAAGAATGATCGACGCAGCCCTGCCGCCATACGGCACTGAGGTCGAGCCATTCGACGGCATCGAAACCGCCGGCTTCAGGATGAGCGCCGAGACGATCGCGGATCTGCGGACGCTTGAGTGGCGTGAACTCGCCGGTTCCTTGCGCCAGGATGTTCTCCTTGTGACGACACAACCCGCCACGTCGCATTCGGCGCTCGCCGAAGGCGTGGCCGCGGCCGGTGGCAGCGTGCGGATCGAGACATTTGCCGGTTTTGCCCGGCTGATGAGCAACCCGACCGCCAACGACATCCCGCAATCCACCCTTGAGATGGTCGTGGGGTGGGCAGTCGAGCGCCGAAAGCCCGTCGGCGCGGCTTCCCACGAGCCGGTGGCCACCGCGCCAGTGTTTCTGGCGGCGGGTGGATATAACGAATGGCCACTGGTCCTCGCGCCCGCGCCGGAGATTTGCGGCGTGCTGTGCATGCCTGCCCAGGCCAAGCCCCAGGGACAGGTCGCCCTTATCCTCAATGCCGGCGCGATACCGCATATCGGTTGGGCACGTGGTGCGGTCGACATGGCGCGTTCACTCGCCCGAGATGGCATAGCCTCGCTGAGGGTCGATCTGCCGGGCCTCGGCCAGAGCGGGACGCCGGACGAGAAGCGGCTGTTTCTCTACGATGAGCGCGGCCGCGATGACATGCTGCGTATTGTAAACTGGCTCGAGCAGCATGGATTTGATCAGGTCAGCGCGATCGGCACATGCGCCGGGGCCTATCAGGCGTTCCATGCCGCGCGATTCGATCGCCGTATTGCCTCGTTGACCATGGTCAATCCTTTGTGCTTCGCATGGAACAGTTCATATGCCCTGGACATGGAACTGTCGAAAGTCAGGGACAATGCGCGTGGCTCACTCAAACCAGAGGACGGCGCCGGCGAGGCGGATGTGGCTGAGCCGCATTCACACGGGACGGCCTTGAGATCACCTCGCTTGAAAGCGCTCTTGTCGAGACTTGGTGGGCGCACCCTGCGCTTCGGCCTGGAACTGTCGAAATCCACGACGTCCAATTTTTGGCGCAGGCGCGGTTCGGGAAGCCAGTCCGTGGAAACCTGGATGAAAAATCTGACCGCGCGTGGAACGCGCGTCTTGGTGGTAAGCGCCGAAAGCGATCGGAGCCTGGATGAAATTGCTCGTCACTTCGGGCCGGACGGCGAGCGTTTGAGGCGCATGCAAGGTGTCACTCTCGTGCGTCTGGATGCCGCCGATCATACATTGACGCCGGCCCATGCACGCTCTCGGCTTGTCGAGCACGTCACACAGTTGTTAAGCCCCGCCGCCGATGGGCGGTAGGGACCTGGGGCCTGCTCGACGGCCAATCGACAGCCGGCACTTTAATTCTTTATTTCCCAAACTGGCATACCAATTGGGAGAGGCTTTTTATCTTCATGGATATCGCGGAATGTCCAACGCGCGAAACACAGCCGTCAGGCCGGGTGAAAACTCAGATTTGCCACCGTCGAGCGAGAAAAAATTGAGATTGCTGTCCTTGATCACCAATTTGCTGCGCAAGAGGAGCGGCAATATAGCGGCTTCACAGACCGGCGTGATCTACGGGGATGACGATTTTGCCGGCTCGCCTGCCAGACTACGGCTCCTTGATCCACTGGAACTGGACTACTTTCCTCATGACAACGAGATATTCCAAGACCAGGATGAGAATACTGCTGAAACCATCCACAGCATTCATGCCGAGCTCGCCGAACTGCACGCCAGCGTGGCCGAACTGATGCAATCTTCAAGCAACGGACAAGCTAAAATTGCAAGCTCAGCCTATGTCGGACGTGGATTTTCGAAGGGTGCTTCCACGGACTACGGCACGATTGAGGAGCCGCATGAGGCCTCTCCTTGGGAGCACATCCGTCGCTGACCAGATGTCAGTCAGATCCCGGACTGAGACCTCGCCCTGACCGGCGTCTTCCCGATGAGGGTGGCTCCGGCATCGCGGCTGAGGAATATCCTGTAACCCGATATTAAGCATATCCGCGCATGGATTATTGGCGATATGCGCACGATGATTTTAGTGCGGTGGAGACGAGACTATGGCGACCTCCATGGGCGGCATTTCACGCGATCGATCTGCCGTCAGGCGAGCGCAGGTCGATACCTCGGTGGATTTGCTCGGCCTTGCCGATACGCTAATCCGCCGGCGCTGGATCGTTCTTTCGTTCACGCTGACCTTCGTCGCCTTGGGACTGTTGGCGTTGTTCCTGATTTCGCCGCGGTATACAGCGACGTCGCGCATCCTTATCGACCCGCGTGAGCAGCGGGTCATGCAGAACGAGGTGGTGCAGCAAGGCTTCGGCTCCGACATGGCGCTGGTGGAAAGCCAGATCGAGGTGATCACCTCGGAAGCGGTGCTCAAGCGGGTTGTCCAGAGCAGCGGTCTTGCCACGGATCCGGAATTCATATCCGCCATCAAAAGCGGGCAAGATCCCTCCGTCGTTGCGCTTGAAGCGCTGGCGCAAGCGACCAAGGTCGTGCGGCCCGAAAACACTTACGTGCTTCAGATCAGCGTCACCAGCAAAGAAGCCATCAAGTCGGCTCGTCTCGCGAACGCCGTGGCTGCCGCTTATTTGGGCTATCAGGCCGAAACAACTTCCGGCACCGCACGCGACGCCAGCACGTCGATCCGTGACCGCCTCGCACAATTGCAAAGCGAGTTGAATAGCTCGGAGGAAGAGGTCGAAGCCTTCAAGCGCGACCACAATGTTTCGGAATCGGACGGACGATTGCTCGGCGATCGCGAACTGACGGACCTTTCGGCTCGCCAGTCGGCTAGTGCTGCGCGAGTCAACGAAACAAAGGCCCGGTTCGAGGTTATGCAGGCCGCGCTGAAGACGCGCGGAGATGTCAGCACGGTCATCACCGGTACCGACAGCGCCATGGTCGACCTGCGCACCCAGCTTGGCGAGGCGCAGCGAAACTTGGCCGAGCTCCAGCAGATCCTCGGACCACGTCATCCGCGCGTCACGGCTGCCGAAGGGCAGGTTATGCAAGCTCGCGCGACAATCCGTGCGGAAAGTGAGCGGCTGGTGCAAGCCGCGCAAGACGACTATCGCGCAGCTGTTGACACGCTGAACAAGGTCACCGGAGACCTTAATGCCGCCAAGACAGCTTCCTTCGATACCAACCAGGATCTGATCAAGCTGCGTGAACTTGAGCGCAAGGCGCAGTCCAGCAAGGTCGTCTACGAGGCGTTTATGGTCCGCGCCAAGGAAACCGCCGAGCAGGAAAATATTTCACCGCCCAATGCCCGTATTATCGCTGAAGCGGCGGTTCCAGGTTCGTCCTCGTATCCACCTAAGTTGCCGCTGCTTATCGCCGCCGGACTGTTGGGCTTGTTCATAGGCGTCTTTGCCGCGATATTGCGGGATCTGGCTGCCGGCGCGCTCGCCGCGCGTCCTCAGGCTCAGCCTTTGGAGCCTGCCAAGGCGGACATCGGCGGCGGGCTTGTAACAGTCGTCTCCATCCATGATCCCGCCCTTGCCCGTCAGGCCGCGTTCGAGTTGGCGCGAGACGCAATGGCGGCCGACCAGAAGGTCATTTTCATCGATCTCGCGTCTGATGCACCTTCCGACATAGCCGGACTTGCAGAACTAGCAATTGGTGAATCCCCGGTCGCGAAAGCGATCCGGATCGGCCGTAAATCGGGACTTCAGATGCTCAACGCCGGGCGCAAGGATACTGTCGCGCGCCTGTCGCCCGGAAAAGTGGAAGCGGTCCTTGGGGCGATAATTCAGGAATATGACCACATCGTTGTCAATGGAGGGACACTCGAGGCCAGCCCCGGTCCCATGGCCGATGTGATTGCCGGATATTCCAGCCGGTCGGTGTTGGCGGTGCGGGACGGTGTGTTTGGCCTACGCGAACGCCAGGCTTTAAATGCGTTGGCCGGCGATGGCGACATGGATGTTTCGGTGGTGTCGGTTGAGAAGGACGTGGCTATCGATCAGGCCGCATGAAGTTCCCCTGGCCAAGAAATTGCGACGCGGCGAAAGGCATTCATCGGCCCAACGCGGCCACTGAAAGTCAATGACAATGGGATCAATAGAGTATCGGCTGAACGTGGCCGATTTCCCTCTAGAGGTGCAAGGCGACCCTGCGTCCTGGCGGCAGTTGGTCGATCCGCTCATTCTGCTGGCCACGGTACTTTTATTCTCCCTATCAAACTATGCGCTCGACTTTCTCGGCATCCCGTATGATTCATCGAGCGGATCGATCGTCACCAAGATCCATCCGGCAACCTACACATTTGGCTTGGCGCTGGTCCTGGCGGTGCTCGCCAATCGAAACCCGGTCGGCTACGCGGTCTCCCTTCTCGTTCGTTGCGCCGGATCGACCAGCCTGCTCGCCGCTTGCCTGCTGCTCTGGTACTTCATCTCCCGTTACAAGCCCGATCAATCCGCCTCCTTCCTGATCGACGCGTTGATGGTCGCGGCCGTTATTACCATGCTGTTTTGCGACTCGGGCGAGAAGCTGCGGCTTTATGCTGCCCGTTGCCTTCACATGCTGATAGTCCTCAATTGCCTGATTGCGATCGCCGAAGGCTTGACATCGTGGCGACTGTTTCCCTTCCTCATTGAGGATCGGGTCCAGACCTGGGATCATCGGGCCACGGCTTTGCTTGGCCACCCGCTTGGTGGTGCGCTGGTCACTGGCGTCTACGCGGTGATCCTGATGACTGTGAAAGATGTTCGCGGGCTGAGCCCGCGCTGGCGCCTGCCCATCATACTCCTGTGCATGGCGACGATGCCGCTTCTCGGCGCCCGAACCTCGTTTGCTGTTGTCTATGGCGTGGCGGCGGTGATGGGCCTGCTCTTCATTTTGAAGCTGATGCGCGGCGGCGCGATTTCAGTGCGCGCATTGCTCGCCATTCTCGTTCTTGCACCGCTTGGCGTAGTCGCTGTCGCGGCAATGTACCAATTCGGCTATTTCGATAATTTCCTCGCGCGTTTTACCAATGACAGCGGCAGTGCGGCGACTCGCATTCAGTTGTTTCGCCTGTTCGACAATTTCGGGCTGCGCGAACTGCTCATCGGATTTAATCAGGACGAACTGGAGACCAGTGTACGTATAAACGGCCTCAGCGAGGGTATCGAGAACGCGTGGGCTGGCCACCTGTTGCGCTATGGTCTCGTCTTCTCGTCGGTTCTGTGGCTGGGCATCTTGAGCTGGTTTATCGAGATGCTGCGGGTCGGCGGCCGTGGCGCGATCCTGCCGCTCTTTTTCGCATTGCTGATCAACTCCACCAGCGTCGGCATAAGCGCCAAGACGACGATGCTGACCATGCCGGCCGTGCTGATACTGGCACTTGTGGCAAGGACCAGAGCAATTCCAGGAAGAGCAATTCCAGGAAGAGCAATTCCAGGAAAAGCGTGAGCGGTTTCCGTCCGGAATTGCTTACGGAACCACTTATCGGGAGCCGGTCGCAGCGGCCGGGGCGGCGAGGGGAGCGCGCTAACCCCTCTGAGCGAAGCAGTTCGAGCCCGTATCCATCTCAAACGCGGCCGCACATATCCCTCAACGCAAGTCTGCTGCCTCCCCAGCGGTGCCGAAGTTTACATTTGCGCGCCCGACGCTGCCGGGCCCAACAATCCTGTCGGATCGGTCTGGATCGATCTGTCCATTGAAAGTTACGGGACTCACGGCACGCCCGAACGAGGCGCGAGTCCGGCGCTCAGCGCTTGATTGTGAAGTTCTACTTCATAGCTCATCGACGTTATCGCCAATAGTCGATCGCAGGGAGCGGCGGTACCTCTCCCGTGGAAATCTGGACTCGCGCCGCAATTCGAGCCTGCGACGTCGTCGATGCTCCAGATGCGCGAGGATCAAGAGAGACACACAATGGCCGACGCGACATTTTCCCGACGCGAGGTGCTCTTGGCAGGGGGCGCGCTGACAGTCGGCGCTACTCTCGCAAAGCCACTTGAAGCCGCTGCCGCTCAACTCGCCGTAGGCGGCCCAGAGCCGACGTCGTGGGTGGATCCGACGATGCCCGACGTTACGCATCGCATGATCGAGACAAACGGCATCCGGCTGCACGTGGCCGAACAGGGTGAAGGTCCGCTTATCATCCTCTGTCACGGCTTTCCCGAATGCTGGTATTCTTGGCGGCACCAGCTTGGCGCGCTGGCGAACGCCGGGTTCCGTGCGGTAGCGCCCGACTTGCGCGGCTACGGGCGGAGCGACCGCCCGGAGGATGTGGAGAAATATACGATTCTCCATAATATCGGCGACATGGTGGGCCTTCTCGACGCCCTTGACGCCAGACAAGCCGTGATCGCCGGCCACGACATCGGTGCTGCGATAGCATGGCAAACAGCGCTTCTGCGCCCCGATCGCTTCCGGGCTGTTGTCGCGCTCAGCCCGCCGTTCCGCTCGCGAGGGTTCGGCGACTCAGGGCCGCCGACGACGCTGATGCCACACACCAAGGACGCCCTGTTTTATCAACTCTATTTCCAGACCCCCGAGGCTGAGGCGGCGCTCGAAGGCGACCTGCGTCGCACCTTCCGTTCCATGTTCTACTCGCTCTCGGGCGACAGCCCGCCACAGGCAGGCGCCGGAGGATTTGCCGCCGGAATGGTGCCCCGGAACGGAGATTTCCTGACCAATCCGGTGTCGTTGCCTTCCTGGGTCAGTGAGGCCGACATCGATATCTATGTCGAGGAATTCACGCGCAGCGGATTTCGCGGCGCTCTGAACTGGTGGCGCAACATCGATCACAGTTGGGAGCTCATGGCCGCGTTCAGCCAGGCGGTGGTGACTGTTCCGGCGCTCTACATTGCGGGCGAACACGACATGATCGTGGAGCTATTTCAACCGATCATCGCAAAACAGTCGGCAATGGTTCCCAAGCTCCGGCCCGCAGTCATGCTGCCGGGCTGCGGTCATTGGACCCAGCAAGAACGTGCGCCGCAGGTGAACGCCGCCATGATCGACTTCCTTCGGACCGTTTAGTCGAGGAAGGCTGCTCGGCCACCGAACGCGACGTTCGAGGCCGCCGGCGGATTGACGAACGAGACCAGCTTATAGGAGCTCACATGTCGTCGCAAACCGTGTTCCTAACCCAGCTCGTCCTGGGGTATGTCTCGTGGCTGCTTTTCTTTGGCGCGTACATCTGGCCAAGGCTCAACGCGATGGATCACTTCGATGCGCAACGTGCTATTGCGGCCGTGCACATTTTCCGCGTCATCGGGCTTGCCTTTCTCCTTCCGGGGGTCGTCGGCTCCAACCTGCCTGACGGCTTCGCCACGTTCGCGGCCTATGGCAACTTCGCGACCGGGGCGTTATCCATGCTGGCGCTGCTCGCGATCAGGATGCGTCCGCTGTTCTGGCTGCTCGTGCTCGCCTTCAACCTTATAGGGGTGGCGGACATTGCCCTCGACTCCTACCACGCAGTCCAGGTCAATCTTCCTGCAGCCGCGGGCGAACTCGGCGCCATGTACGCGTTCCTGATCATCTATATGCCGTTGCAGATGATCTCACATCTCACCGCATTCTATCTGCTCGCGCGTTCTCAGTTGAACACCGTTTCGTCCGGCGTCGGCGATGCGGCCGGGTCCTAGCGCTCTCCGTCTTCTGTGCTTCGTGATGGCTCGCCAACCCGCATCGCCGCGAAAGCCACTGTATAAGCTCATACCCGCGCGGGACTGACGGAGCATGGTGTCGAGATCGATGAAAGCAACCGCACTCGCAATCCTTCTGATTGTGACGACAGCCGCCGGCCTCGCGGTCGCATATCCCACGGCGGCCGCTATAGCGTGCCCGAGCTGCCTGGGGTTCAAAAAGGCCTCGGGTCAAGTCTATGTCGAGGAGGGGATGACGCCTCAGCAGCAGGCAGCAGCGCTTGAGACAATCGCCATGGCTCGCGAACGGCTTCGCCAGTTCTACGGGGCGACAGAAAGTAATCCCGAGATCTTCGTCTGCGGTGACGACAATTGTTACCGCATGATCGGCGGTGGCAAATCGCGCGGCATGGCTGTCCTCAATCTCGCGCTGTTCCTCTCGCCCGAAGGCGTGATCGTTACCATTGCATCACACGAGATGTCGCACATCGAACTTCATGTCCGGATCGGGCTGGTCAAGACTTTCCGTCGTGATGTGCCGCAATGGTTTGATGAGGGCGTTGCGGTCCTGGTTTCGGATGACGACCGCTACCTGAAGCCAATATCATCGCCCGATCGTTGCCTGGTTGAACCGGATGGCGCGCTGCCGACGACGAGGAGCGCCTGGATTGAAAGTGCGGCATCGGCCAGCCTGTACGCGAAAGCTGCCTGCCGGGTAAGCAGGTGGATTGCAGATCACGGCGGCTCCCACGCCGTGACGCGGCTGTTAGAGAAAATCGTCGCAGGCGAATCCTTTGAGATGGCCTATTGATCGCCTTTTGCGCCCCTGCTGGAAGGTCACTGCCGGGTTCAGCAGCAGACCGCCACCACCTGCGACAGCGTATTGAGGTCCAGGCCATAGAGCCCGCGCCGCAGAGCAATACCTGTGGAGCTAGTCCATCGTGCCGCGGGCCTGGCCGGTTCCGGTCAGCGGTCGCGAGTGACGATCAACCTCCGGGGGGTGCAGTCCGCTTAGGACCCGAGGGCGGCACTCGCTGATGATGGGTGCCGCCTTGCGCGTCCGTCAGGCGACAGGGCTGTTACCGGGCTTTGGCCGATGGTGCCGTCTTACCCTGAGTCACCGACGGCGGGGTCCTGAGTGAGGCACCGGTCTGCGTATCAGTGGCCGGTACGGTATGCTCCTCGCCCGACAGCGGACTGCCCTGGCCCGGCACAGCGTCGGCTGTCGGCGCGCTGTTGTTTATGCCGTTCATGAACGGCTGGCTCGAGGTCGTCAGGCCCCCGGCCGACGTGGCGGTGAAGAGGTGATCGGCTGCCGACGCGGGGCCGGCAAGCAGCGAAAACGCCGCAATGACGATGAGAGTTCGCATGACGGATACTCCGATAACAGCCTGTCCGATGCCGGCCTTACGGCGGCAGGGACGGCCGTCCCTTCACGATCCCAACGCCGCGCTTCTCGCTGCGTCCCGATAGTTTCGTTTTCGACGCAAAGAAATGTCTTTCACTGGTACACACCGGCGTGCGGCTGCAGAGCGA
This sequence comes from Mesorhizobium sp. B2-3-11, assembly GCF_006442215.1. NCBI lineage: Bacteria > Pseudomonadati > Pseudomonadota > Alphaproteobacteria > Hyphomicrobiales > Phyllobacteriaceae > Mesorhizobium > Mesorhizobium sp. B2-3-11. The sequence continues at coordinate 106,023 of NZ_VFVS01000001.1, forward strand.
GCTCAGGCGCTTTGTGAGCGTGGATGGAAAGGCGTCCGGATTGCACGTTGAGTTGCCCGTGAGGTTGCGCCAGTCTTCACCGAGCAAGTCCGCTCCGCGCCGCGCGGCTGCTGAGAACCCTCTCATCACGCAAGAGGTGGCTGGGCGTGTGACCGCTCCTGACCAGAGGCCGAACCTGGCGCGCACTCGCACGGGCAGGCGTTCCATCACAGAAACCATTTTCCCGCTTCGAACCGAACGCTTTCGCCGCAAAATTCGCCGCGAAAGTCGGACGTATGCCGATCATGAACGACCGTGGTGCCGCTCCAAAAAAAATTCGGGCGACCTCTTGAACAAAAAAAACGTGATTCCCAGATCGTTTCCGTCGAGGCTTCGGCTCGACATAGTTCGTCGCGGCGGCGCTGCCGCGACCCATGTTGCTTCACGGAGGATATGGCTATGAGAAGCTTTGATTATTCCCCCCTTTACCGCACCACGGTCGGCTTCGACCGACTGTTCGACATGCTCGAAAACGGCGTGCGCTCCGACTGGCCTCCCTACAATATCGAGAAGAATGGCGACAACGATTATCGTATCACGATGGCCGTCGCCGGCTTCGGTGTTGACGAAGTCGAGCTTGTGCAGAACGGCCCTGAATTGTCCGTGACCGGACAGAGGAAGCCCGATCAGCAAAATCGGGAAATCCTCCATCGCGGCCTTGCGACAGGAAACTTCAAGCAGGTGTTCAAACTTGCGGACCACGTCAAGGTCAAGGCGGCCAATATTCATAATGGCCTGCTGTCGGTGGACCTGGTCCGCGAAGTGCCCGATGAACTCAAGCCTCGGCGCATCGAGATCGGCTCCGAAGCCAGAGCGGTTCCGCTTCAGGACAGCGGCAACAAGCAGTCCATAGATTCAGAGCCGCAACGCAAGGTGGCCTGATACCGGAAACCTCAGTCTGTGGTCCGCCTCCCGGCTTGGCCGGGAGGCACAGATCGCGGAGAATGGAGATGAGATCGCAAGCTTACTGTTTTCATGAATCCAAACTGACAGATCACGTTGCGGGATTCGCTGCCGTGCGTACACCGGAGGACGTCCTGAACGAAGAAATGACGATCGACGAAAAGAGGGCTTTGCTCGCCTTCTGGGCTTCGGACGCCAATGCGGTTCCTGACAATCCCGCCCTACGCCAGTTGGACAGCGGTGCCGTTGCGCAGGTCAGAGAGATTCTTCATGCGCTCCGCACCCTGGACGAGATCGGGCGCAAGCCGCCAGCCAGGGCACCGGTTGACCGCAGTCCGTCTTCAGACCGGCGTCGCAACAAAGCCAGGCGCGGTTGGATACGGTACCCCTGGCGAGATGACGATGACGATGATCCGCCGCCGGTTCCGGCGTATGCCGGCGTTCCGCCCAGATGTGGTGATGGCGGCATGTTCGCGGAGCCTGAGCATGCCGTCGCGTGAAAACCTGAATCGGCAAACCAATTCGTTCAACCCAATGGAGGACTACATGGACGACAGGACGTTCGATCGACCGGTGTTGGTCAAGGATGGCCAGTTCATTCACGAAGTAGGAAGTCTTGAGGATGCCTTCGATTTCCTGGACGAGTGGCCGCGGGAGCGGCGGGGCCCGATTTTCGAAACGGCTTTCCGGGCTTGCCAGCGTGCTTACGATGGCCAGATACCACTGTCGGTCGCGCGCGATGCCGTCGCTGGCTTCGCGAGATCTGTCAAGATCCTGCAGGAGCCGCTTGCTCCGCTGCCCTGGATGAGTGGTACCAAATCAGGCCGCGGTGGGATAGCCGCCTAGCTGCGACACGGCAGCGGCACTGCCCAGAGGTGTCGCTGCCGCAGCTCAGTACGGGTAGCCGACCAGTCAAGCCCACTACGCCGCCGTGTGTGGTGCCCGCGCATACTCTTTGGAAATGTTGGCTCCCCGGGCCGGATTCGAACCAGCGACCAACCGGTTAACAGACGTATAGGCGCGGGTTTCGCAGCATCTCTTACCGTTTCGCCGCCTCTCATAAACCATAGTCATTTCAGATGGATGCCCTCGCATCACCATTCATTGTGTTGCATCTGGCAACATGGTATTGCATCAAAAGTGTTGCCACGACGTTGCCATGGGAGCCCAGGGCATGGAAAATCGATCCTACAGCACCGACCGCGAGTTGAAGGCGTTGCGGCCTGCTGGCAATTGGTATGACGTTAAGGACGAGAAGACGCGCAATCTAATGGTTCGCGTTGGCCCGAAAAACGAGAAAGGCGAGTTTCGCCGGACCTTTGTAATGGTCACTCGTTTTCCGGGATCGAAGCATCCAACGCGCCACGCATTTGGCGAATATCGCGAGAGCGGAAAAGGCGATCTCACACTTGAGGAAGCCCGCGAACGTACTGACGAATGGCGCAAACTCATCAAACAAAACGTTGATCCGCGCGAGGCTCAGCGGAAAGCCAAGGAAGATGCGGAGCGCAAGCGTGATTTGCGCTTCGGTATCGTCGTTGAGGATTTCATTTCTGACAAACTTAAAAAGCAACGGCGTGGCAAGGTTGTCGAGTACGAGTTGAGGAAGGAAGTTCTTCCTTTCTGGAAACATAGGCCGATCACCGATATCACCGACGATGACGTTAAGGCGTTGATTAAAGGGCTTACGAAGCAGGGGAAGTTAGCTCACGCGCACAACGTCCTGACCAATATTCGCTCGTTCTTCAATTGGGCGATCAATCAGCCCTACGGCCTCAAATTGTCGCCATGCGATCGTCTGAAGCCCAAGGCGCTGATTGGGGAAAAGAAGCCCCGCCAGCGCGTTTTAGGCGACGATGAGCTTGCGGCTTTCTGGCGGGCGACCGCGCGCTTGGGGTATCCCTACGGCCCACTCTTCCGGCTCCTGGCTATCACGGGGCAGCGCAAGAGCGAAGTCGGCGAGGCTCGCTGGAGGGAATTCCATCCCGACTTGGTTCGGCTACTGCGCTCGCGCCAGCCAGGCGACGGACCGATAGATTGGAGCAACCTCGAAAAAGGCGCGAGGGTCTGGACGGTGCCGCCTGAGCGCTTCAAGTCGGATGCAACCCACATGGTGCCGCTGACTGACGACGCACTGACGATCTTGGAAGCCTTGCCGCATTGGGCCGGCAAGGGGAGCGGCGATCATCTGTTTTCGACCACGGCGGGCGTGTTGCCGGTAAACGGCTTCAGCAAGGCCAAAGAGCGGCTTGATGCGCGGATGCTCCGCACGTTGCAAGCGATGGCCCGGAAGCGCGGTGACGATTATGCAAAGGTCATTCTGCCCGATTTCGTCTTGCACGATATCCGCCGCACAGTTCGCACTCGCCTCTCATCGCTTCGCATTCCCACCGAGATTGCCGAAATGATCATCGGCCATGCCAAAAAGGGCATTGCCCGCATCTATGACCAGCATCAATTCGCGGATGAAATGCGCGAAGCTCATGAATTGTGGGCAGGGAAATTGCGTTCGATTGTTAATCCGCCGCCGGCCAACGTTGTCAGCTTGCGGAGCGCGCGGAATGGCTGATGAAAGGACTTTCGAGAGTGAATTGCCGAAACTATTCGCGTGGGTAGCGGACCAAGATAGCGGCTTGTTCGCTGAAGGCTTCGAGTTGACGTTGCGGAATTGCTTCTTGGGTGCATTCGAAGCGGATCGGACGCTTCCGCATCCGAAGAGCAAAGACAACGTGTTTATGGTGAAGTTGGCGGACCAAGCCGCCGCTCTGGCTCGCTCGATTGAAGCTTTGACTAAGCCCGGAATCTGTCACCCGCATCTAGCTCTGAAATTCATGGGAGCCGCTTGGGGGATAAATCACATTTCCCCCCAGCAAACCGCTTTGCTCGATACGCTCGACAACATCGAAAAAAGTGCTCGGAAATCGACGATTGGGAGCGCAAACGGTGCACCTCTTAAAACTGGAAAGCGCCGAATTGTCGAAAAGGGTTTCGAGTTCTTTCTTGCGTTCGGAACTCGGAAGCCCACCGAAAATCCAGATGGAGCTTTCAGCATTTTCTGTCGCGAATTCTATCACCGGGCCACCGGCATAGACCTTGATGCCAGGCGAAATGACAGCGAGCCCGGCATAGCGCGGCAAATCAAAGATGTGATGAAGCTCAATCGCGGCAAGATCGCCGCAAAATTCGGATAATACGGGGCGAACTCGCTTGTGAAAACCTTGGCCGACGTATCGCCTGACGGTTAGCGAGGTTTAGCCACTGGATTAATCATGCACGGCTCTGACCATCACCCCGCCGGATAGATTGATTATACAGACGATCTTATCGTCTGGAGCCGGTGACAAGGTAACCACCGTGGCCTCATCCGCCCAACCCGGATGCCGCTCGTTGATCATGAGAAAGCAAACGCGAGCCAAGTCCGAAAGGCTGTATACTGCGATGGGCATCACGCGGCGTGTCTCAAACAAATAGCGCCATTCCTCAAATGCCCTCGCGTACGAGGCGAGATCGTCAGCGAGTTGTTTTGCATCGCGGCCGTTCAGAGCTTCAAATCGTTTTTCAATTTCCTGCCGATCTGTGTCGCGGAGGCTGTTAAATAGCACCTGCAAATCGTGCCCCCGCCGCGTTCCGTTTGAGGCGATTAACAAGCTCTTGAAGTAAAGCTCGATTGCGAAAGCGAAATTCACAATCATTGGTGACGTTGGGGACTGAATTTTTCCGGCTAGTTTCCTGGACTCGCCGCATCTCAACGCCGCTATATGAAACGAAGCGCCGATGTTGAACGCTTGTTGATCTTCGGGTTGCACTCCGCTGGGTATAGACTTCGCTGCCTCAGCGGCCATTTTCTCAAGTTTAGCGATGACTTTTGGGTCTCGCATGAATGTTTTCTCTCCCAAACGACCAGCCGATTCGACCGTCAGTCTGCATCGCAGGGAAGGTCCAATCAAGCTTTGTAAAACTCGTCCCTAACGGCCTTCGTCGCCTTCATCCTCTTCGTGATCTCTTCAACGCGATGGCGCGGAAAGATCGCCTCGAGAGCCGGTAGCAACTCATCAAGCGTCCGCATATTGGTCGCCTTGGCTTTTTCAATGATCCTTTTGCGGGCGATCAGGTCGCCGGCCATTTTCTCGGCATGTCGATTGCGGAGCATGGCGCGCTGCTCATCCGTAAACCCCGTTAGAAACGCCGGCCCGATCAGAACGGCGGCCATAGTTTCCTTGTCGCCTGCATCAATGGCCTTCAGAGCGACTGAAAGACGGTCATTTTCCTTCAGGCCGAGAAGATGACGACGAATCTCATGCGAACGCGGGCCGTCCTCAATTTCGAGCTTTGCGCGGATATCGCTCTCGATACCCTCAATCGTCCGACTCGCAGTCGCCGTAGCTTCCGTAGCGCGCTTGGTGATGTCTTCAAGCCAGCTATCGGAGCGCTTTTTCATGTCCATCAAATTGGCTTCTGGTGTCATCGCAGGGTCTTGGGATCGCAGCGCCTCTTTCAAAGCCTTGAACCCGTTCCGGTAACTGTCGTGCGCCGCTCTCATCTGGCTCACAACGGCATCAGTCTTCGCGGCTTCCGCCAAATCTGGCTCTAGATATCGCTCGCCTAGCAGATAGTCGCCGCCGGCCTGATCAACGGCCTGGAAGTCGATAAGCGGTTCGCGCTGTTCAGGAGTGAGATACGGCGCACGCTGGTTTTGTGTGAGAGCCATTGGAAATTCCTTTCGGCATATCAATCGAGTTGGAGGCCGGTATCGTTGAGAATTCGGCGCAATGTGTTCGTCGCAACGTTAAACGCGTCAATGTCGACAACTTCGCCATTGACCAATCTCGCTTCAGTCGCTTCGCACCACATCACTAGGAAAGCGGCGCGTCGGAGCAACAATTCCTGTTGCGTAGTCATGCGCCGACCGACCCGAGAGAGTCCCAATTTCAATTCGCCGTTAAGTTGGAACAGGATTTCGCGATAACGGCGAGCGCCGGCAGTGCGACCGTCGATGCCGTCAAGCAAGGCGGACCCGTTGCCTATCCGGGTGCTAGCGGTCGGTCTTGCGTGCGCTATGGCGGGTCTTTTCATGGGCTACATGGGCCGTTTTAATGCTTGATGTTGCCATGCTGTTGCCAAATAAGTCAAATGGTCATTCGAAATTGACAACGTATAGAAATATCAACGTGTTAGTCATATAGACCAAACGGTTACGGACCGGTTGCCGAAAGATTGGATGACGTTGCGGTTGATTTGCGCGCCAGGGCCAAGGGAGCCCTGATTTGCCTGCAAACGAGCCGCAAGGGACGTGTTTTGGCCTTCGAGCGATGAAGTTTGGCCTTGGCCCGGAAGGCGCGTACTAGGGCCTCGCTGAGCGCGGAAAAATCGAGGGATTGTGTCCGTTGCATACAGATTATCGAAGCGGCAATAATTTCAGTTCGCCGACATTGTCCAGGGCCGGGAGGGAGATCATCCGTGACGGTCTATTAACACCGATCACACCAATCACAATGTGATGAGTGTGACCACCGTGATCGCTGTGATAAATGTGATTGATCTTTAGAAGAAACCGTTCCCCACAGGTACGCAGCGGTAGCTTCCGGGGGCAGTTTTCACGACCTCTCCCGCTTCGACCATCGATCCGAGCAATTTGCGAACATTGTCGCTAGGCATGTTCGTTACGTAGGCAATTTCCTTAGGCGACTTCACTCCGCCCGACGATTTGAGGAATTCGATGATCTTTGTTCGTTCGTCGCTTCGCCGCACTTCGCGTGGGTTACCTAGCAATTGCCAGCGACAAGTTTCGGCGTCGAACTGCACGGCAAACTCGAATTCCTGAATATCGCGTCCGCGACCGTAGAGAGTGCAACCGTTTGTGTCGCGGTCGAGGATAATTATGGTGTCGGCGGCACCGGATAATCCGAGCGTACCGGACACCGACTCGACGGGATCGACTTCGGCTTTAGCTTTGCGAGTGTGATGCACAACGATAATCGCGACGCCGAATTCCGATGCTAACGCCTGCAATCCTTTTATCGCGCCGTAATCCGCATCGTATTGTTGTTGCTGGTTAGGCTTTTTCAGTCCCCTAAACGCTGCAAGCACGTCAACGATGACCAATTTCGCGCCAGGATACCGCGACAGCCATTCGCGGATTTTGCTCACGCCGTCTGGGTCACGCGGCCATTCGGTCTCAAAGAAAAGACCGTCCGGAATTTCCAGCGCACCGTCGTTGGACAGTTTATGGAGGCGAGATTTTAAGCGGCGGCGATTATCCTCAAGCGCGAGATAAAGGACTTCCCCGCGCTCACAAGGCAAGTTACCCAAACAGTTGCCGCCCCCAGCCACGGCGATAGCGATTTCGAGGCAAGCCCAGGATTTCCCGAGCTTAGGTCTTCCCGCCAAGAGGGAAAGCCCTTCGGCGACAATTCCAGGAACAACATACTTGATCGGCGCGAATTCCATACTGGCAAGATCGCGTGCCGAGATAGGCCCTAATCCTTGTGGGCTTATCGCCTGAATTGGCGGTTTGAATGAATTCACAACGCCGGAAATGTCCATTGGCGGCAACTCCCCGTCGAACGCACGTCGAATGGTGCGGTCGCGATAATCTCTCCGCGTTTGTGTTTTCCGTCGCTGTCCGTGTGGGCTGGCGAGCCAAAGCCGTTCAATTTGAGCGGGGTCTTTCGCGTAGAATTGCAGAATGTTCACTAGAGCTTGATCGATAGCGCTTTCGTCCTTGGAATTGATGACCGATCCATCGCCGTTCCAAAGGGCCAGGAACTTTTCGCCATTTTTCGCCGTCGATGCCATATCGAAGATCGCAGCATCGGTTTCGGTCGCGGTAGCGTAGAACTGGCTGGTATCTTCGACGGTTGATATTGACCGGCCCATTTGCTCGCAAAGCGTATTCGCCAAGTTCTGGCGTTCGGCAATTGGCGAAGCCCGATAGACGTTGCCGGTCATAGTGAAGTACCGACCGCGCGAATAAATCTCGACCGCTTCGCGTCTACGCCCGCTCGAAATCTCCGCCTTAATTATGATATGCACGCCTTTCCCGCTTGGCGAGAATTCGGCGTAGCTATCGAACGCTTCCACAATGGAATTATGCCGCGCCACGATTTCCGCCTGTTTCTCGGGCGGGAATTTGGGCGTCCCGTCGTCCCTCAAAGCGTAGGGGTAATCTAGATCGATGCCGCAATAATCGTCATGTGCTGAAAACACGAAGCCGATGCCGGCATATCGGCCATTCCCGTTGTGATACCCTGAAACGGCTTCCTCAAATGAACACCACGTTTGCGGATCGGTTGTCGAAGCCGGCTTGCCCGAGCTCGGATTGAAGGGAGCCTTTGTCGGTTCCCACACGACCCATTGAATAAGCTGTCTAAGCTCACGCGGAATGTTATCGAAATTCCAATTCGGACTGGTCATTGCGTCACGTATCGCGAACGCCACGGTCGAAACCGGAAAAGACTTCGGCAACATACCGATAGCTGATCGCCAGCAAAGCCGCGTGTACCATGACGCGCGGATTTAGCCTGCCGACAATGTCCAAAACGTAATCTTCGGATTGCGGTTCGTCCCATAGCTTCGAGCCGCTGTGGAATGGGAACGCAACGGTGTTCCAGCTATGATCATGCCGCGAGCGGATCACGATTACCCAAGTAGGTCCGTCCGTCCGGCTTGTGCACGTTGCCTCCCAATCGTCTAACTGTCTAACGTGATATCGCGATTGCGGATTCGCTTGGAAGAACCGGCAATCAGCGGGGTTGGAAGCTCGTATGCTTAGACCGTGCCAACACACACCGTCACACCACGGCACTTGATGATTGGAGCCGCCTAGCATAAGTTTCGGTTTGGCATGGCCGGTCAGCTTTGCCGTTTCGGGGCTGGTCGCGCTGTGAACGCGAGCCGGCCCCCTTCGTTTTGCAAGCCCCATTACGCCACCTCCCGGTCGCGGGCTGCGATTTTCCGTTCTATGTACGCGTCGATCTCACTTTCGAGCCAGGCGTTGCGGGACGATCCAAGCTTGATTGGCTTTGGAAACTCGCCGGCCTTCATCAACCGCCAAATGTGGGGACGGCTAAAACCAATCCCTTTGGTCTTGAGCGCTTCGTAGCCGAGCAGTTGCATGGTTTTTCCTCTCATGCTGTTGCGATTGCATGAAAGGCTAAGTCGCGGTGTGGAGCCCCGGCTACGATAGAAGTCCAGTATTGTGGAGGGAGTTTTGTCGAATCGATAGCCAACTTTCAAAAATGGGCCTTGCAGGGATGTGGGCGAGCGTGCCTATTTTCCCTTCAAGTACAATGCCGCCTTGCAGAGAGTCGCTATGCCCCAGTTATTGCGCCGTCACCAAATCGAGTTTGGTAAAACCGACGCCAAAAGTTCCTTCATAACTCGCGACCAGTCCGCGAAGAAGCTCTTCATAGATGCATTCGCATCGCCAGAGCAGCACGAAATCGATGCCATCCGCAGCGGCGACCGTTTCATATTTTACGGAACGAAGGGCTCAGGTAAAACCGCGCTGCTTCGATATATGTTGGAGATGGAAAAGAATGCGGGTAATGTAACGAAGGCGATTGTGTTTTCCGAAGATATAAGCGCACAGGAACGGGACAAGATCGCCCAAAATCTAGAGTTCGACAACGAAGTTAAACCCGACATTGGCGATGACGTAGATACGAGGGATATGTGGCGCGTATACTTGGCGCAGAAAATTGCTGAACTATTGTCGAGCGACAACCGAATGTTCGATGCCTGCAAAGACGCGAGTAGGCTTCATGCGGTTATTAGTAAGATATTTGATGACAACAAGGTGCGAGGATTGCAAAGGATACTGTCGGGTATTAAGGCGGGTCAGCTCACCCTAAAGGGAAAAGCTGGCGATTTTGCAGAAATGGAAGCTATGCTTAACTGGGAAAAGCCTGAAGACGGTAGTATAAACTATAACAGATTCGCTGATCTTGTTATTGAAAAGATATGCAAATTTCACTACCCAAGCGATATCAAGTTTATTGTTTATTTAGATGAGCTGAATTTGTCTATGATTGGGCAGAAACAGCACAAACGAGACAGTATACTTATCAGGGATCTAATAATTACAGTCGGGCAGTTAAATAGGAGGTTTATAGAAGCCGGAATTCCTGTTTACCTTTACACGGCTGTTAGGGTTGAAATAGCAAAAGCTGCCAGCATTTCTCGGAACGAGATAGATAAATATCTGGTCGATCATGGTTTTCACCTTGATTGGCACAAGGGAGCCGATGTTACAAAATACCCGATATTCGACATAATCGAAAAGCGGATATCCGCTATCGAAATGAAGCATTTTGGAAAATGTAATACAAATAACGAGATATGGACGTCGTATTTCTCTCGTGACATTTTCGGGGTGTCGCCTAAGCAATTTATCAGTGAGATTACCTGGTGCAATCCGCGAGATATTGTAAATTTATTTAATGCTGCGACCAATGTTACTCCTGGTGCTACCCAATACAACACAAACGTATTTGCAGATGTCTTAGTTGAATATTCTGATATCGCATGGACTGAGCGCGCCGAGGAATTGAACGCTGCGCATAACATGTCGGTGGTCAATGTCATGAGGCGAATCCTCGCAGGTTGGGAGCGCCATTTCACTGTGGACCAGTTCACAAGGCGCGCTGAGTCAATTGCTGCGCGGGACCAGCTAGTCATGCAGGTAGTCAAGACGCTTGGGGCGGAGGGGATATGCCGCGACTTATATCATGTCGGCGTGTTGGGGCAGTCAGTAAGGGCAGGAAAGACATATACGAACAATGACGGACGGGTGGTGTATCCGACGCATCAGACCTGGTTTTATCGTGATAACCGCGAATTTGATCGATCTGAGACCCTGTCCGTCCATCGCGCGCTTTTTTCATGCCTGAAGCTCGGGCGGCTAAAGGTGGACGATTTTGGTAACGACCCGCGCTACTGGCAGCACAAACAATAATTTCTAGGCGCGATTTGCGTGGCTCGTTGGGTCCACTCTAAGGCTGCCGTGTCGAGATTCGGTTTTAGGTTGTGTTGCCACAACGTTGCCACAACCATGCAACCCGCCGGTCGGTGGGAAAGCCAGAACCGGATAAGTCTTTGAAAAGATTGGCTCCCCGGGCCGGATTCGAACCAGCGACCAACCGGTTAACAGCCGGTTGCTCTACCACTGAGCTACCGGGGAACGGACGCTCTCTGAGCAAGTGGCGCAGCCTATAGCAAACCCGTTTCGGCTTTGCAAAGCAGCATTTCGCATTTTGCCGAGACTTTTTCGCGCGGTGGTTTCTCGCAATCGGCTTTGCCCACCCACATATTAGCCGTCTTGGCGACGGGCGCGGAACCGAAAGGGCGGTCGCGGCTTTCGTAAGATGGCATTATCGAGCCCCCAGACAGGCAGTTTTTCGCAATGACGGCAGCGGACGAAAACCGGATACCAGAACGAAAAATCTCGGTTTTCGGGCGCGAATTCACCATGCCGCAGTCGCGCGGTCTCAGAATCACTATCGGCGTGCTTTTGACGATTGGCGGCCTTCTCGGGTTCCTGCCGATCCTTGGCTTCTGGATGGTGCCGCTCGGACTGCTGGTACTCTCCTACGAAATAGCCATGGTCCGTCGCCAGCGGCGCCGCTTGGTCGTCTGGTGGGAGCGGCGACGCCGGCCGGACTGAGCGGCCTTGCCGGCGCATCTCGCACGGCGGTGGCCTTCGAAAGAGAATCAATCCTGGCGCCGTCTCTCCGTGCCGCCGACGGATTCCTCCGAATCGGGTTGTGCGCCTGCCTTCAAATCCTCGCTGATCTCCTTCAGGACCGCGGAAGCCGAGGCCAGACGCGCGCGATCACGCGGCGACAGGCTGCCGGTGCCTTCAATTCTCAGGCAGTCGATGGCATAGCGCACCAATTCCTCGCATCCCAGCAGCGACACGCTTTCCGTTTCGTGCGTTTCGTCCCTTGGCTTTGCCGTGGGCATGGCGCAGTCCTCCCTGTTTCTTAACGCAAGCCGGTGCGCGGCGTTTCGTTCGATCATCCGCCATGCTTAACGGATTGCTAATAGGGCGGTTGTGACGGCGATCTGACAGGGGCGGAGCCGGCGCAGAGGAAAGCGTTCGGAATACGTCGTGGCCGCTTGACGGCATTTTCGCCGCAACCTATTGGAACCGGGTGGAACGCCGGGAGCAACGAGGCCTCGTGGCGGAGTGGTTACGCAGAGGACTGCAAATCCTTGCACCCCGGTTCGATTCCGGGCGAGGCCTCCAATCTCCAGGCCAGGCTCCCGCGCGTCAGCGCCGGAGCCTGAGCGTCCTGTCCAATGGACCGCGGTTGTGTCGCGGAAAGCGAGGCTTGGAGCATGAGCGCTGATTTTTCCGAACTTCGCGTCAAGATGGTCGATGGTCAGGTTCGCACCACCGACGTGACCAGCGCGCCGTTGCTCGACGCGATGCTTTCCGTGCCGCGCGAGGTTTTCGTTGGCGATCGCCAGCGCGATCTGGCCTATATCGACGAGGACATCCGCATCACCGGCAGCGCCGATGGCCCGCGCTACCTGATGGAAGCTTCGCCGCTGGCCAAGCTGATGCAACTGGCCGAGATCAGCGTCACCGATTCGGCGCTCGATGTCGGCTGCGGCACCGGCTACGCCTCGGCGATCCTGTCGCGCCTGGCGAGATTCGTCGTGGCGCTCGAAAGCGATTCGGCCTTGGCGCAAACCGCCGCGTCGACCCTGTCCGGCCTGGGCTGCGGCAATGTGACCGTGGTTCAGGGCGCACTGGCGCAAGGCCATGCGGCAAAGGCACCTTACGATGTCATCTTCATCGGCGGCAGTGTCGGCAAAGTGCCGGCGTCGCTGCTCGACCAGCTCGCCGAGGGCGGACGCCTGGTCGCGGTCGAAGGACTGGGCAATTCCGGCGTGGCGCGGCTTTTTGTCAAGGCTGGAGGGGTTGTAACCGGGAGAAGGGCATTTAATGCGGCAATTAAGCCACTACCCGGCTTCGAACGTGAGCATGCTTTCGAATTCTGAATGATTTGGCCTTGCAGCAAAGGCGTTGTCATGGTCGCTTGCATTTGAACGATCGTTGCTGATCCCAGACTGGGGGCACTTTGGGCGGAGCGACAGGGAACATGAAACACGCCACGCCGGCTGCTCCAGAAGGAGGAGCCGGCGCGGCGCGGTTCCCATGGAAAACGAATGAGGGATATACCGTGCCGTCAGTACGCAAATCATTTTTCACCGCCGTCCTTGTTTCGGCGACCGCACTATCCCCACTGGCTGCATCGGCTGAGACCATCACCGGTGCCCTTGCAAAAGCCTATCAGTACAATTCCACACTGAATGCGTCGCGTGCCGGCGTGCGTGTGACCGACGAGAGCGTGGCCATTGCCAAATCGGGCTGGCGTCCGACGGTTACCGGATCGGCCAACATCGACTACACGAACACGCGCCGGGCAAATGACGGCGGCAATTCGAAGCTGACAAGCGGCAGCTACGGCATCCAGATCAACCAGTCGCTGTTCGACGGTTTCCAGACGAGAAACAACGTGGCGGCGGCTGAATCCCACGTCAAGGCGTCGGTCGAAAGCCTGCGCAACACCGAGGAGAACACGCTGTTCAGCGCGGCCACCGCCTATATGGACGTGATTCGCGACCGGCAGATCGCGGTGTTGACCGAGCAGAACCTGCAGTTCCTGACCGAGCAGGCGCGCGCCGCGCGCTCGCGCTTCGACGTCGGCGAAGGTACGCGCACCGATGTCGCGCAGGCCGATGCCCAGCGCGCCTCGGCGGTGGCCTCGCTCAGTGCTGCGCGTGCGCAGGCATTGGCCAGTGCCGCGACCTATCACCAGGTTGTCGGCGACGAGCCGGGCAAGCTCAAGCCAGCCGCGCCATTGGGACGGTTGCTGCCGTCGAGCCTCGACGCCGCGATCGCCATCGGCTCGGCCGAACATCCGGCCATCCTTGCCACCCAGCATCTGGTCGACGCCGCGGCTTTCTCGGTGAAATCGTCCGAGGGCGCGCTGTTGCCGCAGCTGTCGGCCTCGGCCGGTATTTCGGAAAACTACCGCAAAGCCATCCCCGACGTGGCGGGTTCCAACGGCAATTCGACCTCGGCCAATATAGGCGCAACGCTGACCGTCCCGATCTATTCAGGCGGCCGGACTTCGGCGATCGTGCGGCAGAACAAGGAGTCACTCGGGCAAGCGCGTATCCAGGTCGACGTCAGCCGCGACCAGGTCCGCCAGGCTGTCGCCACGGCATGGTCGCAATACACCGCCGCGCAGCAAAGCGTATCCGCCAACAGGCAGGTGATCGAAGCCGCACAACTGGCACTGAACGGCGTCATCGAAGAGCGCAATGTCGGCCAGCGCACGACGCTCGACGTGCTCAATGCCCAAGCTACCCTCATCACCGCCAAGATCAACCAGGCCAATTCCGAACACGACGTGGTCGTGGCGAGCTATGCCATCCTCTCCGCGATCGGCCACCTGTCGGTCGACCGGCTTGCGCTGCAGGTGACGAAGTACAAGCCCGAAGAGCACTACAACGCCGTCAAGGACAAGTGGATCGGCCTGCGCACGCCGGACGGCCGCTAGGCCTTTCGTTCGAACGGCGTTTCCGGGCTGAGCGGTTCGATCGGAAACGCCTGACCGTCGTTGTCCTTCGGTGGGTTGCTGACGGGGACCGTCACACGGCTTTGGCGGAATCGCTCTAATCTGTTGAAATCCCACATGTCCCCAGATTGGGGATTCTCGTGCGGCGATCCGTCGGTTACGCTGTCGTCATGATTCGAATCCGGCTTTTGCCGGAGCGGAAACCTGCAACGGGTCACAAGGGCGGCGGATGTGACGATGGCAACGGCAAGCAGCGCACAGCGCGAACCCTCCATGGAAGAGATACTGGCTTCCATCAGGAGGATCATCGAAGATAGCGACAACGGCCGCAAGCAGCCCGGCGAGGCCGATGAGTTGCAGCAGGATTTGGAGCCCGCGCCGAGTGCTGTTGCGGCCGCCGACATAGACGCGTTCCGCGCCGAACTGCATGCCGTCCCCGAGGTCAGGAAACCGGCCGCTATGGCGGAAGTCCAGGCGCCAGCCGTACAGCCGGCGATCGCACGCACCGAAGCGCCGCCACGTGCCGATCCGGCTGTTGGCAGGACGCCGACGACATTGGCCGAGGTCAGCGCCCGGGTTGCCGCCGGGCCGGTGCCCAGCCGCGGCGCGCCAGCGGCTCCCGCGGAGCTTGCGGCGAGTGAAGCCATTATCGCCGATTGGCGTCGCGAGATCGCGGCGGTTGGCGAGCAAGCCAAGGCGATGCCGGACCGGGGCATCCGCAAGCCAGCGGCACGGCCGGACGTGGCGGCGAGCGAAACGGCGGTGGACCCCGCGACCGAGCGGTCTTCGTCGAGCGATGCTCCGGGCACGGCTCAGGCGCGCGCGGCGGCAAACGAAGCGCATGCGGTGCGTCCCGCGATTCTTTCCGAACATACGGGCCGGCAGGTTGCTGCCGCCTTCGGCGAGCTGTCCGACGCCTTTGCAAGCCGCAGCAAGAAGACATTCGACGAGATGGCCGAAGAAATGCTGCGGCCGATGCTGCAGGACTGGCTCGACAACAATCTGCCGACGCTGGTCGAAAGGCTGGTGCGCGAAGAGATCGAGCGCGTGGCACGCGGGGCGCAGTAAGGCTCGCGTCGGGATCAAAGTGCCGCCCTGAGCCCCCGCTTTTGCCAGGCTCAGCTCTCCGCCGATGTTGCGAACGCGAGCAGATTGCCGTCGGGATCGCCGACAATGAAGGTGCGGGCGCCCCAAGGCTCCGCGCGCAGCGTTTGATGGAAGCTGGCGCCCGCCGCTTGATACTCAAGAAACAGCCGTTTGATCGCCTCAACGACGATCGTTGCCGAGAGCAGGTCCTCCTTCGCTCGTAGACCCACGTCGACAAGAGGCTGGTCGACATGGCGCAGGTTGAGCCGCGCACCGTCCCGAAACACCTGCGCGTAGAAGGGCGGTTCGCCATAGGTGAAGCGCGTCTTGAAGCCGAGTTTGTGTTCGTAGAACGAACAGGCGGCTTTGATGTCGGAAACGAAAAGCTGAGGCTCGGCCACGGCGAGAAACGGCTGCGAGGCATCGGCTGTGGTGCTGTCGATCATGGTCTGAAGGCCTTTCTTCAGCGCCTGCCAAGTCTCGAAACCCGCCTTCTTAGCGACCAGTTCCTGGGCGTCAGTGAGCTTGAAGCTGTGATCCAGGATCTGGCTGTCGGTCAGATGACGGAAGCGCGGCAACAGCGAGCCGATTGCATCGGCGACGGGATAATACCGCTGGCGATGCCATCTCAGGTAGAGTTTCGCCTGTTTCTTATAGTGCTCGAGTGTGGGCATGGGCGCGTTGATGTTGAGGGTAGCGTAGGCGGGCAATGCCCCTCCGGCCGGAAGCCGATGCGCCCTACAGCAGCAATGGCAACTTACGCGCCGCTGCCATACGCGGTCAAGCTGCGGTGCGCCGGATGCTGCTGCTGGCAAGGGCATTCGCCAGCGACGGCGCGCGTCGCGGGATGATGTCCGGCACCGTTGCCCCCGCTCATCGCAGCCGCACCTGAACGAAATGCGCCGCAGCCGCTGACGCCATTGCCCGCGACCTGGAGGCCGTCTATCTCTAGGCCGGCGAGTGCCCGCCAGCCGTCCTCGCGGTTGACTTGAGCAAGACCTTCCGATTTACACCGAACCAGCAAAATCCCGACAGCGCGGACCGTTCCCCATGCTTGAAAAGACCTACGACGCCAAGACCGTCGAGCCGAAGATCGCCAGGGTGTGGGAGGAAGCCGATGCGTTTCGGGCCGGCGCTGGGGCGGAGGAGGGGACCGAGGCCTTCACCATCGTCATTCCGCCGCCCAATGTCACTGGCTCGCTGCATATGGGCCATGCGCTCAACAACACGCTGCAGGACATCTTGGTGCGCTTCGAGCGCATGCGTGGCAAGAACGTCCTGTGGCAGCCCGGCATGGACCATGCCGGCATCGCCACGCAGATGGTGGTCGAGCGCCGGCTGATGGAAAACCAGATCCATCGCCGCGATCTCACCCGCGAAGAATTCATCGAGAAGGTGTGGGAATGGAAGGCCGAATCGGGTGGGTTGATCTTCAACCAGCTGAAACGTCTCGGTGCCTCCGCCGACTGGTCGCGCGAACGCTTCACCATGGACGAGGGCCTGTCCAAGGCCGTGCTCGAAGTGTTCGTCACGCTCTATAAGGAAGGGCTGATCTACAAGGACAAACGCCTTGTGAACTGGGACCCGAAACTGTTGACCGCAATCTCCGATCTCGAGGTCGAGCAGCAGGAGGTCAACGGCAATCTCTGGCATTTCCGCTATCCGATCGAAGGCGCGGCCTTCGATCCGGAAAACCCGAAAACCTTCATCATCGTGGCGACGACTCGTCCCGAGACGATGCTGGGCGACACGGCTGTCGCGGTGAATCCCGACGACGAGCGGTTCCAGCATCTCATCGGCAAGAACGTCGTCCTGCCGATCGTCGGGCGCAAGATACCTGTCGTGGCCGACGAGTATTCCGATCCGGAAAAGGGGTCCGGAGCGGTCAAGATCACGCCGGCGCATGATTTCAACGACTTCGAGGTCGGCAAGCGCCACAAGTTGCCGGCGATCAACATCCTCACCGTCGAAGCCGCCATCAAGCTCAGGGATAATGAGGACTTCCTCGCCGGCCTCGAGGTGACGCCGGAGCGTCAGGCGGTATGGGACGAACTCGACGGCCTCGACCGTTTCGTCGCGCGCAAGAAGATCGTCGAACTGATGGAGGCCGGCGGCTTCCTCGACAAGGTCGAGCCGCATCGCCACGCGGTGCCGCATGGCGACCGCGGCGGCGTGCCGATCGAACCTTTCCTCACCGAACAGTGGTATGCCGATGCGGCCGAGCTCGCCAAGCCGGCGATCGCCTCGGTGCGCGAAGGTCGTACCAACTTCGTCCCGAAAAATTGGGAAAAAACCTATTTCGACTGGATGGAGAACATCCAGCCCTGGTGCATTTCACGCCAGTTGTGGTGGGGACATCAGATTCCGGCCTGGTATGGGCCGGACGGGCGCGTGTTCGTCGAGAAGACCGAGGAAGAGGCGCTGAGTGCGGCGATCGAATATTATTTGGCTCTGGAAGGGCCATGGAAGGCCTGGGTCGAGGACAAGCTCGAGAACTTCAAGCCGGGCGAGATACTGATCCGCGACGAGGATGTGCTCGACACCTGGTTTTCGTCGGCGTTGTGGCCGTTCTCGACGCTTGGCTGGCCGGACCAGACACCGGAACTGAAAACCTATTACCAGACCGACGTGCTGGTCACCGGCTTCGACATCATCTTCTTCTGGGTTGCCCGCATGATGATGATGGGCCTGCACTTCATGGACGAGGAACCGTTCCACACCGTCTATGTACATGCGCTGGTGCGCGACAAGAACGGCGCCAAGATGTCGAAGTCGAAAGGCAACGTCATCGACCCGCTCGATCTCATCGACGAATATGGCGCCGACGCATTGCGCTTCACCCTGACCGTGATGGCGGCGCAGGGGCGCGACGTGAAGCTCGACCCGGCGCGCATCGCCGGCTACCGCAATTTCGGCACCAAGCTGTGGAACGCGACGCGCTTTGCCGAGATGAACGAAGTCGCGCGCAATGACGATTTCTGGCTGAACGACGCCAAGCTGGCGGTCAACCGCTGGATCCTGACCGAGTTGACGCGCGCCGCGCGCGAGATCACCGACGGCATCACCTCGTACCGCTTCAACGAGGCGGCTGGAGCGGCCTACCGCTTCGTCTGGAACCTGTTCTGCGACTGGTATCTGGAACTGCTGAAGCCGGTGTTCATGGGCACGGAGGAGGCAGCCAAGGCTGAAAGCCGCGCCTGCGTCGCCTTCGTGCTCGACGAGATCTACAAGCTGCTTCATCCGATGATGCCGTTCATGACCGAAGAGTTGTGGGCGCAGACGGCGGGCGAAGGCAGGGAACGGGCCTCGCTGCTGTGCCATGCCGCATGGCCGTCGCCGGATTTCGAGGACGCGGAAGCAGCCGCCGACATCAACTGGCTGGTCGATCTTGTCTCCGGCATCCGCTCGGTGCGCTCTGAGATGAACGTGCCGCCGGCGGCCATTGCGCCGCTCGTGGTGGTCGGCGCCAACGACGTGACGCGCGAACGACTGGTTCGCGAGGAGTCCGCGATCAAGCGGCTGGCGCGCGTCGGCGACATCTCGCTCGCCGATGCGGCACCCAAGGGGTCGGCGCAGATCGTGCTCAACGAGGCGACGATCTGCCTGCCGCTTGGCAGCCTGATCGACCTCACGGCGGAGGCCGTGCGGCTGCAAAAGGAACTGGTCAAGGTGACCGAGGAAATCGCGCGCCTGCACAAGAAGCTGTCGAATGAGAAATTCGTCGCCAGCGCGCCGGCGGAGATCGTCGAAGGCGAACGAGAAAAGCTCGCAGAATATCGCGACGCGCAGGACAAGCTTTCGGTGGCGCTGACCAGGGTTCGTGACGCCGGCTGAAGGGCAGATTCGGGAGATTTTAGGGCTCTCTAAAATGGGCGGTCTCGTGCCTCGAAAACCGGCATTCCGCTGCGTTAATGTTGACGTAAACGGAAGTTTTTGCCCCATTGTTGCCATAATGTAACAATGGGGCCGCAGACCGCTTAAATCGGCCTTTTTTGAGCCTTTCCGGTCGCTTTTTCCTTTTTTTGGAGCGGTGAACCTCACCAAAGACCGTTTTTTGGCGTCGCGACGTCCGCCTGCATTCTGCCCGAAATACGTTGGGCGAACCTGTACATGTACGCCCAATGTATTCGTTATTGCGCCGTTAACGTGAATTGGTTCTAGCTTGATCCACTAGTTATTCGGGGAGGATGTCCATGAACAATTTGCGTCTGAAAGCGCTGCTGGGGGCAGGGTGCTTTTCGTTGGCCTTGATGGGTTCGGTTATTCATCCGGCGCATGCCGGCGGTCTGGAGCGCGGCGGCTACGATATTGACCTGCTGTTCGATCCGGCGCCATTCGCTACGGAAGCTGAAGCGACCTATGTGATGCCAGATCGCAAGTATGAGAATGCGCGTGGTCCGGGCGGAGCAAATCTCGGCTTGGGCACCTCAGCCGATGGTGCCGAGGGTTATTGGGTTCCGCGCATTGGGGCCAAGGTCCAAGTTGTGCAAGGCGTCGATTGCATGGTCGACTATTCGCAACCCTGGGGCGCGCACACAGCGCCAGGTATATGGAACGGAGCGCTCTCCAATATCGAAACCGATATCAGGAGCGACAACTACGCAGGTACCTGCTCCTACAAGATGGATGCCGGCAAGGGCCAACTCCGCTTTATCGGCGGTTTGTTCTACCAGGATATCTCGGGCTTTAAGGAAAGCCTGGTGAATGTTTTTCCGGCACTGACGGGTCGTGTCGACCTGAAAACCAGCGGCTGGGGCTGGCGCGCGGGAATTGCTTACGAAATCCCCGACATCGCGTTGCGCGCAAGCTTGGTCTACAACTCGAAAGTCAAGCTCGACAATATCGAGGGAACACTGGATCTCACCAGTATCGGCAGGGGTATTACCCCCATCTACGGCTCAACGCAGTACATGCCTGATACCCTGGAGTTGAAACTTCAGTCAGGCATCGCGCCCGGCTGGCTCGCCTTTGGCTCGGTCAAGTGGGTCAACTGGAGCGTGCTGCAAAGCGTTCCGATCTGCCCGGTGGGTTTCCCCGCTTCGTCATGCTTCACCGGTTCGCCGGCCGCGGTGACTTCGCTCGATCTGATGTATCGTGACGGCTGGACCGTCACAGGAGGTCTGGGCCACAAGTTCAACGATCAGTGGAGTGCCGCCGGCCAGCTTTCGTGGGATCGTGGCACCTCGCATGGCTATGGCGCGCAGACTGATACATGGACGCTGGGTGGTGGCGTGGCCTATACGCCGTCGCCGAGCGTCGAAATTCGTTTGGCGGGAGCGGTCGGCGTGTTGACCAGCGGTCACTCAGGAGAATTGGCCGGTGAAAACGGCTATATTGCCGGCGAGGATGCCAGCTACGACTTCGGCAATGATCTGGTCACGGCAATTTCCGGTGGCGTAAAGATAAAGTTCTAAACTATTGAATGTTATTGGAAAAGGCCGGGCGTTGCCCGGCCTTTTTCATTTAAGCCGACATCACTGGTATGTCCGGTATCCAAGCGGCGTTGCATATAAGCCGCACTCCCGGCCGCCTCGCGCAATTGTGACGTTTCAGCAACACTTTCTGAACAACCCCTCCGCTAAGGGGCAGGCCGGGGAAATTGCCTATTTCCCGCCATAAACCCGGCGCACCTCGATCTTGTCCCGGGACATGCTCCAAAAGGCTCGGCGATGGGACAGGCCGCACCGCCCGCGGCAAGGATGAGAATGGACGCCAAGGTCATTTCAAAGGCTAAGCTCCCTAGCCGCCATGTGACTGTCGGTCCGGCGCGTGCGCCGCACCGGTCCTATCTCTATGCCATGGGCCTGTCGGCGGCCGAGATCGCGCAGCCGCTGGTCGGCGTCGCGTCCTGCTGGAACGAAGCAGCACCCTGCAACATCTCGCTGATGCGCCAGGCGCAGGTGGTCAAGAAGGGCGTCGCAGCCGCCAACGGCACGCCGCGCGAGTTCTGCACCATCACCGTCACCGATGGCATCGCCATGGGCCACCAAGGCATGAAGTCGTCCCTGGTGTCGCGCGAGGTCATCGCCGATTCGGTCGAGCTCACGATGCGCGGCCATTGCTACGATGCGCTGGTCGGCCTCGCCGGCTGCGACAAGTCGCTGCCCGGCATGATGATGGCCATGGTGCGGCTCAACGTGCCGTCGATCTTCATCTATGGCGGTTCGATCCTGCCCGGCAGCTATCGCGGCCGCCAGATCACCGTGCAGGATGTGTTCGAGGCGGTCGGCCAGCACTCGGTCGGTACGATCGACGATGCCGAACTGCTTGAAATCGAGCAGGCCGCCTGTCCGTCGGCCGGTTCCTGCGGCGCCCAGTTCACCGCCAACACCATGGCCACCGTCGCGGAGGCAATTGGCCTCGCGCTGCCCTATTCCTGCGGCGCACCGGCGCCCTACGAAATGCGCGACCGTTTCAATTTCGCCTCGGGCGAAAAGATCATGGAGCTGATCGGGAAAAACATCCGCCCGCGCGACATCGTCACGCTGAAGGCGCTGGAAAACGCGGCGACCGTGGTTTCGGCCACCGGCGGCTCGACCAATGCGGCACTGCATCTGCCGGCGATCGCGCATGAGGCGGGGATCAAGTTCGACCTGTTCGACGTGGCGAAAATCTTCGAGAAGACGCCCTACATCGCCGACCTCAAGCCAGGCGGCAAATATGTCGCCAAGGACATGTTCGAGGCAGGCGGCATCCCGCTGCTGATGAAGACGCTGCTTGACCACGGCTATCTGCATGGCGATTGCCTGACGGTCACTGGCCGTACTTTGGCCGAAAATATGGAGCACGTTGCCTGGAATGAACACCAGGATGTGGTCCGCCCGGCCAACAGACCTATTACCCAAACCGGCGGTGTCGTGGGGTTGAAGGGAAACCTTGCCCCCGAAGGCGCGATCGTGAAGGTCGCGGGCATGGCGGAGTTGAAATTCTCCGGCCCGGCGCACTGCTTCGATTCGGAAGAGGAATGTTTTGAGGCGGTGACGAACCGCGCCTATCAGGAAGGCGAGGTTCTGGTCATCCGCTATGAAGGACCGCGCGGCGGCCCGGGCATGCGCGAGATGCTGTCGACGACGGCGGCACTCTACGGCCAGGGCATGGGCGGCAAGGTGGCGCTGATCACCGATGGCCGCTTCTCGGGCGCGACACGCGGCTTCTGCATCGGCCATGTCGGGCCGGAAGCGGCGGTGGGCGGCCCGATCGGTCTCATCAGGGATGGCGACGTGATCACGATCGACGCGGTGAACGGCACGATCGAGGTGGCGCTGTCCGAGAGCGAGCTGGCGGCGCGAGCGAAGACTTGGAAGACGCGCACGACCGACTATCAGTCTGGCGCGATATGGAAATACGCACAAACGGTAGGGTCCGCCAGGGATGGCGCGGTCACCCATCCGGGCGGTGCGAAAGAAACACACTGCTATGCGGATATCTGAGTTGTTGAAGTCAACACCAGAGTTGTTGAGGTCATCCGTCCTTTCGGCACTGGTCGCGGTTGCGATCTTTGGCGCCGTGGGCCAGGCCATGGCCTTCGACGACAAGGTGTTCGACGACAAGACCGGCGTGAAGCCGCAGTCGAGCCCCTGGGCGGTGTTCCAGTTCGGTTTCTCCGCCTACAAGAGTGGCCACAAGGAGCAGGCCGCCGAGGCCTATAAATACGCCGCCGAAAACGGCCAGATCGGCGCCACCTGGAAGCTTGCCCGCATGTATGCCGAAGGCGACGGCGTGGCCCGCGACGATTATGAGGCGTTCAAGTTCTTCTCGGAGATCGTCGACCAGGACGTCGAGCCCGGCTCTCCGGAAGAAAGCTACGTCTCCGACGCTCTGGTGGCGCTCGGTGACTATCTGCGCACGGGCATTCCCGGCAGCCCGGTCACCGAGAACGAGGTGGCGGCGCAGGAATACTACATGCGCGCCGCCGCCAACTACCGCAATCCGAACGCCCAGTTCGAGATGGGCCAGATGTTCCTGAAGGGCGAGGGCGGCGTGAAGGCCAGCGTCAAGCAGGCCGGGCGCTGGTTCCAGCTCGCCGCCGAGAAGGGCCATGCCGGCGCACAGGCGACGCTTGGCCACCTGTTGTTCCAGAGCGGCAAGATCGTGCGTGGCCTGGCGATGATGACCGCGGCCCTCGAGCGTGCGTCGCCGGCCGATCAGCCCTGGATCCGCGGCATGCAGGAAGAGGCGTTCGCCGCGGCCGGCGAAGCCGACCGCCGCACCGCGATCTCGCTGGCGGACGATATCCTGACCAAGGGCAACAACACCGATCAGTAGGCTCTTTCTCCCGTTACCATGCGACGAGCGGAGGAGCGATCCGTGTAGTGGACGAAAAGCCAACTGCTTGGCTTTTCGAGCGACAAACGCCAGCAAGGCACCGAGGGGCAGCGTCGGCCTATCAAGGCTCGTCTCGACCTGAAGGCGAGGCAATCCAGAAGAAAATCAGTTTTCGGTCGGTTCCGTCGGCACCATGCTTGGCGCGGGTGTCGAGATCGGCGTGACGTGCACGGGCGGCGCCATGGTGTTTGCGGGGCAGCTATCGCCAACCTTGGTCCAGGATGTGTTGTTGAGCACCATGTCGCAGCGAGCCAAATGACTCTGATCGGCGACCGTCAGGCAGGCGACCTGGCCGACCGGATAGGATTTTCCATTGGCAAGACATTCCTGCGCGGCGAGAGCCGGCACGATCGCGACCGTGGCGAATGCCAAGCCGATCGGACAAAGAGCAAATCGAATGGTCATGGGAACCCCGGCCGCCATGATGATCTCCCATCATGCGTCGGAATGTGGCGATATGAGGTCCTCCGGTATCGGCGCGCCCGGCACTAGCCCGCAGCGGCAGGCCCCAGGTCAGGCCGGCAGCAAGGCGAGGTCGATGGCAACCGGGACGTGATCGGACGGTTTTTCCCAAGCGCGCACATGCTTTTCGATCGAGGCCGATGAGAACCTGTTCGCGGCTTCCGGCGACAACAGCAGATGGTCGATGCGGATGCCGTTGTTCTTCTGCCAGGCGCCGGCCTGATAATCCCAGAAGGTGTAGGTGTCCGAGGCATCGGTGACCGCGCGCACCGCCTCGGTGAAGCCGAGGTTCAAAAGCCGCCGGAAGGCTTGCCGCGTCTGCGGCTGGAACAGCGCGTCGCCCAGCCAGTTCTCGGGAAATCGCGCGTCGACCGGCTCGGGGATGACGTTATAGTCCCCGGCCAGCACCAGCGCCTCTTCCAGCCTCAGGCGCTCCTGCGCCCAGCGCTCCAGCCGCGCCATCCAGGACAGCTTATAGGGAAATTTCTTCTCGTCATCGATCGGGTTGCCGTTCGGCAGATAGAGCGAGGCGACGCGAAGCGCCCCCTTGTCGGTCGAGAACACGCCTTCGATGAAACGCGCCTGTTCGTCGGCATCGTCGCCCGGCAGGCCTTTGATAACTTCGTCGAAGCGCAGCTTCGACAGCAGCGCGACACCGTTGAAGCCCTTCTGGCCGTGGATTTCGACATTGTAGCCAAGCGCCTCGATCTCGGCGCGCGGGAACTGCTCGTCGACCGTCTTGATCTCCTGCAGGCAGACGATGTCGGGCGCGCTTTCGGTCAGCCAATGGGTCAGGTTGCCGATGCGGGCGCGCACGCCATTGATGTTCCAGGTGACGATTTTCATGACGGTCTCATTGTTCCTGCGGCGGAAGGCGTTCGACGAGTCCGATCGTATTGCCTGCCGGGTCCTTTATAAAGGCCATCCATTCGCTTTCCCCCGCCGGACCGAACTGCCCCTCGGTGTCGCGATGGACCAGCATCGGGGGCGCGGTGAAGGGAATACCGGCTGCCCTTGCCTCGGCGTGGAAGGCTTCGAGGTCAACACTATCGAGATAGATGGTGCCGGCCGGGATGCCATCGGTGAACAACAGCCTGACATCGCCGGCCATGATGAAGGCGATGCCGGGCGGATCGTAACGGGCATGAACGCTCATGCCGAGGACATCGCGCCAAAAGGCCAACGTCGCGTCGAGGTCGCGACCGGCGGAGAGCGCAACCTGACGAACCGCGCCGGTTGCGGGCATCTCGGTCCTAGATGGAGAAGCTGGTGCCGCAGCCGCAGGAGGCGACCGCATTCGGGTTCCTGATCTGGAACGACTGGCCCATCAAATCGTCGACGAAGTCGATGACCGAACCGCCCATATAGACCAGGGACAGATCGTCGATCAGCACCGTGGCACCGTCCTTTTCGATAGCGACGTCGTCGTCGTTGCGTGTGTCGACTAGGTCGAACTTGTAGGAAAAGCCGGAGCAGCCGCCGCCTTCGACCGAAACGCGCAGCGCTGTCTTGCCGGCTTCGGCCGAAACAATCCTGGCGATCCGCTTGGCGGCAGCCTCGGTCATCTCGACTTTCATGGCGGTCTTGGCATCCGCGCCCATAGGCGTCACCTTGCTTTCGGTTTCACATGATAGGTATGAAGCGCGACGGGGCAAGTCAACTGCGGCAGCATCAGCCATGACAAATGAGCTTGGCGACATCGGATTCGGCTATCGGCCACGCGCGGCCTATGCCACGGATCCGGCCCGCTCACGCGGCCGGCTGTTCGATGAGGTGGAAAGTCGGACCCGCACGCCGTTCCAGCGCGACCGCGACCGGATCATCCATTCGACGGCGTTTCGGCGGCTCAAACACAAGACGCAGGTCTTCATCGCCCATGAAGGCGACCACTACCGCACAAGGCTGACCCATTCGATCGAAGTGGCGCAGATCGCGCGTGCGCTGGCGCGGGCGCTGCGCGGCGACGAGGATCTCGCCGAGGCGGTGGCGCTGGTGCATGATTTCGGCCACACGCCCTTTGGCCACACAGGCGAGGACGCGCTGAACGAAAAGATGGCGGCTTGGGGCGGCTTCGACCACAACGCACAATCGCTGCGCATCGTGACCAGGCTGGAGGCTCGCTACGCCGAATTCGATGGGCTCAATCTGAGCTGGGAAACGCTGGAAGGCCTGGTCAAGCACAATGGTCCGCTCACCGACAGCAGCGGCCAGGGCCTGAAAGGGCCGGTACCGCAGGCGATCCGCGACTACTCGCAATTGCAGGATCTCGAACTTGACCGGTTCGCCGGCATCGAGGCGCAGTGCGCGGCGATTGCCGACGACATCGCCTACAACACGCATGATATCGACGATGGGCTGCGGTCAGGGCTTTTGACGCTGGACATGCTGAAGGCCGTTTCGCTGCCCGGAACGATCCTGAAGAGTGTGCGTGAGCGCTATCCCAGGCTTGATGACGTGCGCACCGGCCACGAATTGATGCGGCGGCAGATCACGGCCATGGTCGAGGATGTGATCAAGTCGACGACCGCCAATCTGGAGCGGATCAGGCCGCCGAGTGCCGACGCGGTAAGGGCGGCGGGCGAGACGATGGTGACCTTTTCGGCCGAGATGGCGGAAGCCGAGCAGGAACTGAAGGCCTTCCTCTACAAGCACCTCTACCGGCACGAGGAGGTCATGCGGGTGCGCGCGGACGCCGAGCAGATCGTCAGGGACCTGTTCGATGTCTATTTTGCCGATCCGCGCGCCATGCCGGACGGCTGGCGCGAAGGGCTGGACCGCGCGCAGGATCGCATCAAGGCGCGCAGCGTCGCCGATTTCCTGGCCGGCATGACCGACACCTACGCGCTCAAGGAACACAGGCGTTTGTTTGACCGCACCCCGGATTTGAGCTAGGGCGGGCTCGATTTGCCGGCCAACGGGCCGGATTCGTCACAAAGCCGCCAGAGCATACACCATGAACATCTTCGCCGATTTCACCGCGCGAGTCATAAAAGCTGTCGAAGCGCTTGACCTGAAAGACAAGGACGGCGTTTCGCCTGATCTGTCGCGTATCGCCGTCGAGCCGCCGCGCGACGCCACACACGGCGATCTCGCGACCAACGCGGCAATGGTGCTGGCCAAGCCGACCGGACAAAACCCGCGCGCGCTGGCCGAGAAACTGGCGGAAGCGCTACGGGCCGACAGGGACGTCGCCGCCGCCGAGGTCGCCGGTCCGGGTTTCGTCAATCTGCGGCTCAAGGACGGTTTCTGGCAGGCGCATCTGTCGGCGCTTCTGGGCGAGGGGCGCAATTATGGCCGTTCGACGATCGGCGCCGGCCACAAAACCAACGTCGAATATGTCTCGGCCAACCCGACCGGGCCGATGCATGTCGGCCATTGCCGGGGTGCCGTCGTCGGTGATGCGCTCGCCAACCTGATGGCGTTCGCCGGCTACGACGTGACCAAGGAATATGTCATCAACGACGCCGGTGGGCAGATCGACGTGCTCGGCCGCTCGGTCATACTGCGCTACCGCGAGGCGCTCGGTGACGACATCGGCGAGATACCACCAGGGCTTTATCCGGGCGACTATCTCGTCCCTCTTGGCCAGGCGCTAGCCAAGGAATTTGGCCGGGGCCTGCTGCAGATGCCGGACGAGGAGGCGCTGGCTATCGTCAAGGATCGCGCCATCGATGCGATGATGGCGATGATCCGCGAGGACTTGGCGCTGCTCAACGTCCACCACGACGTGTTTTTCTCCGAACGCACGCTGCATGCAGACAATGCCCGGAAGATCCGCTCTGCGATCAACGACCTGACGCTGAAGGGCCATATCTACAAGGGCAAGCTGCCGCCGCCCAAGGGCGAGAAGCCGGACGACTGGGAAGACCGCGAACAGACGCTATTCCGCTCGACCGCCGTCGGCGACGACATGGACCGGGCGCTGGTCAAGTCCGATGGCTCGTTCACCTATTTCGCCGCCGATGTGGCGTATCTGAAGGACAAGGTCGATCGCGGCTTCGTCGACCTGATCTATGTTCTCGGTGCCGACCATGGCGGCTACGTCAAGCGCCTGGAAGCCTTGGCGCGGGCGATTGCCGGCGACGACGTCAAGCTCACCGTCCTCTTGTGCAACCTGGTCAAGCTGTTTCGCGATGGCGAGCCGGTGCGTATGTCGAAGCGGTCCGGCGACTTCGTGACGCTGCGCGAGGTGGTGGAGGAAGTCGGACGCGATCCGATCCGCTTCATGATGCTCTATCGCAAGAACGATGCGCCGCTCGATTTCGACTTCGCCAAGGTGACCGAGCAGTCCAAGGACAATCCGGTGTTCTACGTGCAGTATGCCTCGGCGCGCTGCCATTCGGTGTTCCGGCAAGCGAGCGAACAGTTGGGGGAGGCGAATTTCGATCGCAACGGCCTGGCGGCCGCGGTAACGTCGCTGACCGACGAAGGTGAAATCGGCCTGATCCGAAAACTCGCTGAATATCCGCGTCTGATCGAGTCCGCCTCTCTTGCGCTCGAGCCGCATCGGCTGGCATTTTATCTCTATGATCTGGCTTCCAGTTTCCATGGACACTGGAACCGTGGCACGGATAATCCGGACTTACGTTTTGTTAAGGTTAACAACCGACAATTGACGCATGCCAGACTAGGGCTGGTGCAGGCTGTTTCGGATGTTCTGACGTCCGGCCTGACGTTGATCGGAGCCGCCGCGCCCACCGAAATGCGTTAGGTTTGACTAAAAAACCTGTCACCTTTTGCCCACATTGCGCTGGTAAGGGCCAACCCTGCGCGACGTCCAAGGCGTCCGAATGAGTGCGAGTTCGGGAACAATAATGGCAGACAGAACCCAGCTGAGAGTAGCCGACAACAACGATATCGGCGAGGATGATCCGTTCGCGGAACTGACCAGGATCATGGGATTTGACCCACGCCAGCCGGTCAAGCCGGCCGAGCCGAAAGCCGCTGTCGCCGATGGGGCTGCGCGAGAGAGCGATTTCGACATCGATCTCGAGAAGGAACTGATGGGCGAGTTCGACGCTGTCGATAGCGTTGCTGCTCCAGTTGTCGAAGCTCGTGAGCCGGCATTCGAGCCGATGGCCGTCGATGTGGCGGACGACGATCTTGCGCTGTCGCTCGATGACGATTTCCACCTGGACATGGCTGAAGTCGATGACCAGACGGTCGCCGCCAGCCATGCGAACCCTGGCGCCTCGGAAGCCGTGCTGTCCGTCGAGCCTGCCTTGGACGCCGCTTTCGACAGTGCCGTCGCCAGTTCTCTCGAAGACGTTTCGTCCTTCGACGACGATCTGCCAATAGAGGACGAGCTTGCCGCCTCGCTCGACCAGGATTTCCATATCGAGGACGAGGCAGCCGAGACCCGGTATGCCGTTGAATCGCCGGTTGCCGAAGTGCCGGTGGCCGTCGAGCCGGCCTCCAATCATGAAGTCGACGATGCGGTCGCCATCTCGCTCGAAGACGAGCTGATGCTCGACGACCATCAGCGCCAAGAGGCTGCTGTCGAATATCCAGAACCTGTACTGGCCGCCGCGAGTGAGACCCAGGCGATCTCCGAAGAGGATTTCGTGGGTCACTTCGAAGACGCCATGGCAGATGTCGACGTGGATGTTCAGGCGGATGAGCCAGAGGCTTTTGACGACACGCAAGCGCACCAGTTGCTTGCCGATGCCGTCGACACGACGGACGAGATTCCAGGTGTTGAAGCCATTTCGGACCACTCTTTCGACCTGAATTTGGACGAGGCGTTTGCCCTACCTGGCGAAGAGCCCGTCGCTGAAATCGCCGCGGCTCCGGCGCAGTCGGCAGCGCCCGTGGCAACCATTGTGCCGCCAGTGCAAGCCCCCATCGCGGACGAACGAAGCCTCGAAGACGAGTTGAACGCGCTTCTTGGCGCCATGACCGCGCGCACGCCGCCATCGGCCAAGGAGCCGGTCATGGCTCAGCCTGTCGTGAACCAGCCGGCCGCGGTACCCGTTCAGCCGCCTCTCGGCGCGACAGCAAAGGTCGCGGAGGAACCCGCCGATCTTGTTGGTGATCTCGACTGGGATCTCGATGAAGCAGTATCCGAGGATGTGCATCACGCCGGATCCGCCCAGGCCGCCGGCGCCAACGTCGACGACCTGTTGCTCGATGAACTTCAGGACCAGGATTTCGGTTCGGATGGCGCTGAACTGGGCGATGTCGATCTCGACAATGATGCCTTGGATGCCGCCCTGGCCAAAAGCATCGATTCGCATGACGAAACAGCGTCCCGGCGGGATCAGGCCGATTCGCTTGATTGGCTGGCGGATCGCTCCGCACAGTCGGAGCCTGCCCGTTCTTGGAGCCGCGTGACACCGGTCCCCCAACAGCCGGCATTTGCCGCGCAGCCTGTCGCCTCGACGGCGGCCAGGACGGCAGCGCCGGAAGTGGCCACGGTGCCTTCCTACCGTTCGGCCGAGCCGGCTGCAGCTGCTCCCTATATGGCTCCGGTGTCGGCACCGCAGGCGCCGCAGTCCTCAAGCTATGAAGAGATGCCCGATGTCGAGACGGTCGATGTGCCGGAGCGTGTCGTGGCGCTGGCTGACGATCTAGACATTCCAGAGTTGCATTTCGAGGAAGATCAGCCGGCAGCGTCCGGTTATGACGATCTCGACGCAGAATTCGCCAGTCTTCTGACTGAGATGAATTCCGTGGAGGTCGCGCCTGCCGACGCCAGCGCCGCCGCTTATGCCGACGAATCCTACAATGCCGGGTACAATCCGGGATATGACGGCGTCAATCTGGGATATGACAGGGTCAATCCGGGCTATGACAGCGTCAATCCCAGATATGGCGCGGCCAATCCGGGATATGGCGCAGCCAATCCGGGATCCGAAGAGCCCAGGCAAGCCTATCAGCCGGAGGCGCGGACCTATGCGGCACGGCCGGCGGAAATGGCTGCCCGTGCGTCGGCGGCTTCGGCCTATGCCGATGCTGCCGAAGGCTTCGATCTCGACAATCTGCCCGGCAGCCAGCCGGTCTCGCAGGCGGACGATTTTACCGTCGATGAACTCGACTACGATCCCGAACTGGACGAAGCGATGTCGGTTCCGGGCCTCGGCGAGCGGGAAGCCGCCAGGTCGTCGGGCCGGCGCGGCCTGTTCATTGCCGCGATTGTCGGTGCCGTGGCGGTCGCTGGCGGTCTTGGCGCCTTCGCGCTTTCCTTCGGCGGCAAGGGCGGCAGCGAAGCTCCGGTGATCGTCAAGGCCGACAATTCGCCGATCAAGATCAAGCCGGAAAATCCGGGCGGCACCGTGGTGCCGAACCAGGACAACAAGGTCTATGACGCGGTGGTCAAGGGTGCGAAGCCCGCCGAGCCGGTCCAGCAGAAGCTTGTCACCAACGTCGAGGAACCGGTGAACGTGCAGGCGAAGGACGCGGCCCGCGCCGTCGATCTTTCCCCCGACCAGAACGCCGCCGCCGGCACGGATAGTGGTGGCGATGTTTCGACCGCCGGCGCGGCCTCGGCCGACAATGCGACGCCCTCGCCGAAGTCGGAGGATCGCATCGCCCAGGTCCTGCAGGACGCCGACAAGGGCACCAACAATAATGTTGTTGCCGTTGCGCCGCGCAAGGTCAGGACCATGGTGGTCAAATCCGACGGCTCACTGGTGGCGCGCGAAGACCCGGCACCGGCGGCACCTCAGGTGGCCGCGGCGGAGCCGACCGATCCGGCGCCACAGCATGTGGCGCCTGCCGGTCAGGCCGAGGCCGACCAGACTGGCACTGACCAGACTGGCACTAACCAGACTGGCACCGACCAGACCGGCACCGTGGCGCCCGCCGCCGCGCGGGCCGACGACGAGCCGGCTCTGAAGCCCGCCGCCAAGCCTGCCAAGGCTGAGGCCAAGACGCAGTCGGCCAATACGCCAGCCAAGGTTGCGATCGCGCCGCAGCGTCCGTCCGACCAGCCGGTCGACGTGGTCGGCGAGGTCAAGCCCGATCAGGTCGCTTCCATCGATCCGGCCTCGACCGCGACCGGCAGCGGTTCGTGGTCGATACAGATCGCTTCGCAGCCGACGGTGGACAGCGCCCAATCGACCTACCAGGATCTGCAGCGCCGCTATGGCAGCGTGCTTTCCGGCCGCACGGCCAACATCGTCAAGGCCGAGATTGCCGGCAAGGGCACGTTCTACCGCGTCCGCGTTCCGGCCCAGTCGCGCAACGATGCCATCAATTTGTGCACCAGCTACAAGGCTGCGGGCGGCAACTGCTTCGTCTCGCGCTAGACCTCGATCCATCTCCCAAAGCCGGCGCGGCCCAAGGCCACGCCGGCTTTTTCATATGGCGACCTTCATATGCCTGACTTTTTCATGTGGAAGCATGTCTTGCAGTCCGCCGCATGCGGTCAGGCATGATTCCCTTTGATCGCGCGAAGCCCTAGACTTCTGAAATGACCGAATCAAAATCCATGATCCTCGGCTGTGCCGGGAAATCGCTCACCCGCGAAGAAATCAATTTCTATCGCAACGAATGCCCGTGGGCCTTCATCCTGTTTGCCCGCAATATCGGCGAGGCCGAGCAGATCCGCGATCTGGTCGCCGAAATGCGCGACTGTATCGGACGCCCCGACGGGCTGGTGTTCATCGACCAGGAAGGCGGCAGGGTACAACGCCTGCGGCCGCCGCTGGCGCCGAACTATCCGGCCGGTGGCGCGCTTGGGGCGCTGTGGCGCGATGACCACGACGCCGGTGCCCGCGCCGCCTGGCTGATGGCGCGACTGCATGCCTTCGACCTGCTGCGCTACGGCATATCGGCGGATTGCCTGCCGGTGCTCGACGTGCCGATCGAAGGAGCCAGCGATGTCATCGGCGCGCGCGCCTATGGCAAGGATCCGCGTCCGGTCATCGAACTCGGCCGCGCCGCGGCCGAGGGCCTGATGTCGGGTGGCGTGCTGCCCGTGATGAAGCATATTCCGGGGCACGGCCGGGCCTTTGCCGACACGCATTTCGAACTGCCTGTCGTCGACGCCTCGCTCAGCGATCTGCAGCGGCACGACTTTGCTCCGTTCCGCGAGCTCAACCATCTGCCGATGGCAATGACCGCGCATGTCGTCTACAGCGCGATCGACCCCAAGAACCCGGCGACGACTTCCGGCAAGGTCATCGACGAGATCATTCGACGCGAGATCGGCTTCGATGGACTGCTGATGAGCGACGACACATCGATGAAGGCACTTTCTGGGGATTTCCCGACAAAGGCGGCCTCGATCCTTGCGGCGGGCTGCGATCTGGTCCTTCACTGCAACGGTGTTTTTGAGGAGATGGCTGGCATCGCATCGCGCACCGCGGGGCTTGAAGGCAAGTCGCTGGAGCGCGCCAAGCGGGCGATGACCTATATAAGCAAGCGCGACGCGGCCGAAGAAACCGAGATCCGTGCCGAATTCGCCACCTATTTCGACGCGGTGGCCTAGCAAGAGGACGTGACAGGCAGTGGCGGAAGCATTGGAAAGCAAGGCCGCGAAGGCTGCACCGATGGACCGTCTGTGGGCCGAGAACGATGAGTCACGGTTGACGGGCGACCCGGCGCTGGTCGTCGACGTGGCCGGCTTCGAAGGCCCGCTGGATCTTCTCTTGCATCTTGCCCGCACCCAGAAGGTCGACCTGGCGCGCATTTCGATCCTGGCGCTGGTCGAGCAATATTTGACCTTTGTCGAGACAGCGAGGGCGCTGCGGCTCGAACTTGCCGCCGATTATCTGGTGATGGCGGCGTGGCTGGCGTTTCTCAAATCGAAGCTCCTGATCCCCAAGCAGCCGGGCGAAGAGGGCGAAAGCGGCGAGGAACTGGCGGCGGTGCTGCAATTCCGGTTGAAGCGGCTCGAAGCTATGCGCGACGCGTCGGCGCGGCTGGTCAACCGCAACCGGCTCGGCCGCGACGTGTTCGCGCGCGGCATGCCGGAAATGGTCATCATCGAGAAGCGCAACACTTATTCGGCTTCGCTCTACGATCTCTTGACCGCCTATGCCCAGCAGCGGCAGAAGCAGGCGAT
Organism: Mesorhizobium sp. B2-3-11; assembly: GCF_006442215.1. Classification (NCBI taxonomy): domain Bacteria; kingdom Pseudomonadati; phylum Pseudomonadota; class Alphaproteobacteria; order Hyphomicrobiales; family Phyllobacteriaceae; genus Mesorhizobium; species Mesorhizobium sp. B2-3-11. Next base: position 140,442 of record NZ_VFVS01000001.1, read on the forward strand.
CACCAATGTGACGATCGCCAGGCGCGGCGTCTGGTCACTCAAGGATGCTCGCGACATCCTGACCCGGCTGATCGGCTCGTTGCGCGACTGGACGACGCTCGACAGCTTCCTCATCCAATATCTGACCAGCCCGCAAGAGCGGCGCACCGCGATCGCCAGTTCGTTCGCGGCCACACTGGAACTGGTGCGCGAGCGCAAGATGGATATGCGGCAGGACGAGGTGTTCGCACCGATCTATCTGCGCGACCACCGCGCACAGACAATCAAGGCAGTCGAGGTGGCATCATGAGCGAACGCGCCAACGCTTCGGTCATTCCTTTCAAGATGGACGACGAGCCGGAAGTGGGTGAGATCGACCAGGCTTCGGTACAGAATCCGGCCGAGCGGCTGCATATGGCGGAAGCCGTGCGCATGGCCGAGGCGATCGTGTTCGCCAGCGCCGGGCCCGTCAGCGAAAAGCAGCTCGCCGCACGGCTTCCCGATGGCATCAACGTCGCCCTCGCCATGACAGAGCTGCAGCAGATCTACGCCCGGCGCGGCGTCAATCTGGTGCGGGTCGGCGACGCCTGGGCGTTCCGCACCGCCGGCGACCTGGCCTTCCTGATGAGCCGCGATACGGTGCAGCAGCGAAAACTGTCGCGGGCGGCGCTCGAGGTGCTGGCGATCATTGCCTATCACCAGCCGGTGACGCGCGCCGAGATCGAGGACATCAGAGGCGTCGAGACCTCGAAGGGGACGCTGGATACGCTGCTCGAGACGGAATGGGTGCGCATGCGCGGCCGGCGCAAAACGCCCGGCCGTCCCGTCACCTATGGCACCACCGAAACCTTCCTCGACCATTTCGCGCTCGAGGAGATCCGCGATCTTCCGGGTATGGAGGAACTGAAGGGCGCTGGTCTGCTCTCAGGCCGCATGCCATCGAACTTCTCCATACCGCAGCCGCCCGCCGATCCCGACGTGCTGACGGAGGACGAGGATCCGTTGACCGACATCGATCTCGAGGAGCTCGGTCTGCTGACGCCGCGCGTCACGGAAGATTGACCACGAGCGCCTATCAAAAGCCGCTTTACGCCTTTACATGCGCCGTTTGGTAGCGGGCCGCTTCGCTGAAAATGCGTGACATCCGACACCCTTTCATAAACTCTGTCGCGGTTGTGTTTGAATCCCAACGCGAAAACGCATAGATCATCGCCAGGGAAACTATTCGAGAGAGATTTGCTATGGGTTCATTTTCGATTTGGCACTGGATGATCGTGCTGGTCATCGTGCTTCTGGTGTTCGGCCGCGGCAAGATCCCCGAGCTGATGGGCGACATGGCCAAGGGCATCAAGAGCTTCAAGAAGGGCATGGCCGACGACGACGTCGCCGACGACAAGCGCACCGTCGAACACCGTGCCGATGAGACCGTTTCGGCCGCGAAGGAAAAGGCCAGCAAGAGCTGAGCCAAAGAGTTCTAGTCGGAACAGATTGCCATGTTTGAAGTCGGCTGGACCGAAATGCTGGTGATCGCGATCGTCATGATCGTGGTCGTCGGGCCAAAGGATTTGCCCAACATGCTGCGCACCTTTGGCCGCACGGCGGCGAAGCTGCGCGCCATGGCGGGCGACTTCCAGAAGCAGTTCAACGAGGCGTTGAAGGAAGCCGAGCTCGACGACGTCAAGAAGTCGGTCGACGAGCTCAGGGGCCTGAGCCCGGTTGCCGAGATCAAGAAGCAGCTTAATCCGTTCGAGCAGGCTGCGGCCGATGTGCGCGCCGGCGTCGACGCCGTGATGAAGCCGAAACCAGCGGCCGATCCGTCGGCCCCCGCCGCTTCGACGCTACAGGCGGCCGAGCCGTTGAAGAACGGTGCAACGACCATGCCTGGCGTCAACGGGCCTGAAGCCACGACACCAGCCCCGATTTTGCCGGCGATGACCGATGAATCGGTGGTGGCGGCATCCACGGAATCTGCCGTTGCGCCGAAGGCAGCTAAGAAAACCGCGAAGACGGCACCGGCTGCGAAGGCGCCGTCCAAGGCCTCGACGTCCGCGAAGGCCGTGACGGCAAAAGCCGCACCCGCGCCGACGGCAAAAGCCGTACCCCCGCCCAAGGCGCCGACGAAGGCCACGACAGCGGCAACGCCTGCAGCCGCGGCCGTGACGAAGCCTGCCGCCAAGTCGACCGCCGCCAAGGCTGGGACGAAAGCCGAACCGAAGCCTGCTCCGGCGAAGAAGCAGGCGACCAAAAAGACGGCTGGAGCCGCCAAGTGAGCGTTTCGGACAAGGAAAAGGACGAGATCGAAAAATCGTCGGCGCCGCTGATGGAGCACCTGATCGAGTTGCGCAGGCGGTTGATCTGGTCGCTCGGTGGCTTCTTCGTAGCCTTCCTGGTCTGCTTCTTTTTCGCCAAGAGGCTGTTCAACATTTTGGTCGTCCCCTTCAAATGGGCGACGAAATGGGCGGGGCTCGACCCGCACAAGGTCGAGTTGATCTACACCGCGCCGCAAGAGTTCTTCTTCACCCAGGTCAAGCTCGCCATGTTCGGCGGCATGGTCATCGCCTTTCCGTTGATCGCCACGCAGATCTACAAATTCATCGCGCCCGGCCTCTACAAGAACGAGCGCAATGCCTTCCTGCCGTTCCTGATCGCATCGCCCATCCTGTTCCTGATGGGCGCCTCGCTGGTCTATTTCTTCTTCACGCCGATGGTGATGTGGTTCTTCCTCGCCATGCAGCAGGTCGGCACGGACGACCAGGTACAGATTTCGCTGCTGCCGAAAGTGTCGGAATATCTCAGCCTCATCATGACGCTGATCTTCTCCTTCGGTCTGGTGTTCCAGCTGCCGGTGGTGACCAGCTTGATGACGCGTGTCGGCATGCTGTCGTCCAAAGCGCTGGCGGAAAAGCGCAAATGGGCGATCGTCATCGCCTTCATCGTGGCCGCGGTGCTGACACCTCCAGATCCGATGAGCCAGATCGGTCTGGCCATTCCGACCATCCTTCTCTACGAGGTCTCCATCTGGGCCGCGCGATGGATCGAGCGGGATCAGGAAAAACAGCGGCTTGCCCGCGAGAAGCAGGAAGCCGACGAGACCGTGGCGGACAAGGCGCCGGACGAGCCGCCAGCGCCAGCTGCTTCGTAGGACAACAGGGGCTGCGACAGCAGCGGAAAACAGCAATCAGCCCATCTTGCATCGATCAAGGATGCGGTTTACGCCCCTCAAGCCTAGTTTGAGGACGGATAGACCATGCTTGACATAAAATGGATTCGCGACAACCCGAAGGCCCTTGTCGAGGCGCTGGTCAAGCGCTCGTGGTCGCCCGAGGAGGCGCAGTCCACGGTCGACGAGCTAATCGCCAAGGACGAGGCGCGGCGGGAGCACGTCACTGAACTGCAGACCAAGCAGGAGCGCCGCAACGCCGCCTCGAAGGAGATCGGCAACGCCATGCGTTCGGGCGATGCCGCACTTGCTGAAAAACTCAAGGCCGAAGTCGGCGAGATCAAGACCTTCATCCAGAACGGCGAGGCGCGCGAGCGCGAGCTCGACAAGGCGCTGAACGACGCGCTGGCGGTGCTGCCCAATGTGCCGTTCGACGATGTGCCGGTCGGCAAGGACGAGCATGACAATGTCGTCAGGCATGTCGTTGGCAAGGCGCCGACGCGGCCCAACTGGGTGAAGGAGCATTTCGAGATCGGCGAAGCTCTCGGCATGATGGATTTCGAGCGCGCGGCAAAGCTGTCGGGCTCGCGCTTCACCGTGCTCAAGAGCGGCCTGGCGCGGATGGAACGCGCGATCGGCCAATTCATGCTCGACCTGCACACGACCGAGCACGGCTATGAGGAGATCATCCCGCCGCTGATGGTGAAGGACGACGTTCTGTTCGGCACCAACCAGTTGCCAAAATTCGAGGAGGATCTGTTCTTCACGCCGCACGGGGAGGGCAGGCTTGGCCTGATCCCAACCGCCGAAGTGCCGCTCACCAACCTCGTGCGCGAGGAGATCACCGCGCATGAGAAACTGCCGCTGCGCTACACCGCGCTTACGCCCTGCTTCCGTTCGGAGGCAGGCTCGGCCGGCCGCGACACGCGGGGCATGCTGCGTCAGCATCAGTTCTACAAGGTCGAGCTGGTGTCGATCACCGACCAGGAATCCTCGCTGGCCGAGCACGAGCGGATGACGCAATGCGCCGAGGAGGTCTTGAAGCGGCTCGGCCTGCCGTTCCGCACCATGGTGCTGTGCACCGGCGACATGGGCTTTGGCGCGCGCAAGACCTATGACATCGAGGTCTGGCTGCCCGGCCAGAACGCCTATCGCGAAATCTCGTCCTGTTCGGTCTGCGGCGATTTCCAGGCGCGCCGCATGGACGCCCGCTACAAGGACAAGGACGGCAAGGGCAACCGCTTCGTCCATACGCTCAACGGTTCGGGCACCGCTGTCGGCCGCGCGCTTATTGCTGTCATCGAAAACTACCAGAATGAGGATGGCAGCGTAACCATTCCTGAAGTGCTGCGGCCTTACATGGGCGGTCTGGAAAAGATCGAATCGAAATAATGCGCATTCTTCTGACCAACGACGACGGCATTCATGCCGAGGGCCTGGCATCGCTCGAGCGCGTCGCCCGCACACTGTCCGACGATGTCTGGGTGGTGGCGCCGGAGCAGGACCAGTCGGGTTATGCCCATTCGCTGTCGATCTCGGAGCCGCTGCGGTTGCGAAAAATCGGCGAGAAGCATTTTGCCGTGCGCGGCACGCCGACCGATTGCGTCATCATGGGCGTCAGGAAGATCCTGCCCGATGCCCCCGACCTGATCCTGTCCGGCATCAATTCGGGCGCCAACATCGCCGATGACGTGACCTATTCGGGCACCGTCGCCGGTGCCATGGAAGGCGCGCTGCTCGGCATCAGGTCGATCGCTCTCAGCCAGGGCTACAGCTATGTCGGCGAGGACCGTGTCGTCCCTTACGAGACGACCGAAGCGCTGGCGCCGGCGCTGCTGAAGAAGCTCGTCGCGGCGCCGCTGCCCGACGGCGTCCTGCTCAACGTCAATTTCCCCAACTGCCTTCCCGAGGAGGTGGCCGGCACTGTGGTCACCACGCAGGGCAAGCTGGTGCACAGCCTGTGGGTCGACGAGCGCCGCGACGGCCGTGGCCTGCCTTATTACTGGCTGCGCTTCGGCCGCGAGCCGGTCGAAGGCAAGCAGGGAACCGATCTCTTTGCCCTGCGCAACCGGCTGGTGTCGGTGACGCCGTTGCAGCTTGACCTTACCGCGCATGAGACCCGTGACCAATTGAGCAAGGCGCTTGCATGAACCAAGGCTTTCCAATCGACGATCGCGAAGGATTTGCCGCTTTCTTGCTGCGCCTGCGCGGCAGGGGAACGGTGCCGAAGGCGCTGGTCGCGGCTTTCGAGGCGACACCGCGGCGCGGCTTCCTGGCGGCGCAGTTCCACCCGATCGCCTGGTCGGATCGCATGCTGCCGATCGAATGCGGCGAAGCGATCGAAGGGGCTGACATGCAGGCGGCGGTGATCGCCGCACTCGCCATCGAAGCGGGAAACCGCGTGCTCGAAATCGGCACCGGCTCAGGTTACACGGCGGCTGTCATGTCGCGGCTGGCGGCGCGCGTCGTGACCGTCGATCGCTACAAAACGCTGGTCGAGCAAGCCCGGCAGCGATTCGAGGCGCTCGGCATCGGCAATGCCATCGTGCGCCAGGCCGATGGTTCCAACGGATTGCCCAATGAGGGGCCGTTTGACCGCATGGTGGCCTGGGCGGCGTTCGACAGCCTGCCGCGTTTCCTGCTAGACCAGTTGTCGAGCGGCGGCATCGTCATCGCGCCGATCGGGCCGGAGGAGGGCGAGCAGGTGCTGGCCAAGCTCACCAAGGTCGGCAGCCGTTTCGAACGCGAGGATATCGGCATGGTGCGGCTGCAACCAATTCTGCGCAGCCTGGCAGCGGTTATCTAGTTTCAGGCCGGCTGCCAGATCCCTTTCGGGCCCGGCTATCGGCATCGCTGACCATCCTCAAATGTTTTAAGAAAATTTTCGTCGGATTATAATGGGTTAACCGGCCAGTAACATTAACGCGCTTTAATCCTGTCCAGTTGGTGCAGCGTTTGTGCGGGTTAGTGCGATGCAACTCAGTGTTTTGAAGGCAAATAGTCGCAATCTGGCGCGGGGCTGCGCTGTTCTGATGATTGCGGGCGCGGCGGCCGGGTGCAGTTCCCAGGCTTCGCGGTTCAACAGTGTCGATGACGTCTTCACCTCCTCGACAAACAATCAGCGCGCCATCATCAACAAGCAGGATGCGGTGCAGCCCTATCCGGGCGATGTCTCGGCAGCTCCGCTCGACGGCAGCCATACGCAGTCGGTCAGTCGCTCCAGTCTCGAACCGGTTTCCAGCCGGCCATTGCCGCCGCCGGCTTCCGCGCAGGCGCAGCCGGCTCCAGCGCTCGCGCCCGCCGCCAATCCGGTGCGCGTCGCATCGGCGCCGGCCCTGGTTCGGCCCGCTCCTCATGTCGACAGGACGACGACCGGTGCTGTCGCGCCGGCCGCCAAGCCTTTCAAGAATGCCCAGCCCGACGAGCCGAGGATGGCCCAGGCAGGCACACCGCACGCGACAGAAATCGTCGTCAGGGACGGCGAGACCATTTCCGGCCTGGCTACGCATTACAAGGTGCCGGCCGATCTCATCATGAAGGTGAACGGCCTGAGCCCAACCAAGGGGCTGAAGACCGGCCAGAAGATAGTCATCCCGGCCTATGGCTATTCAAGCAAGGGCGAGCCGAAGGTTGCCGACGCAAAGCCGGCGAAAGACGGCAAGCACGATCTGCCGGCCACCGCGCCGGACAAGGTCGCCGTGCTGCCGCAGCAGCCTAAGCTCAAGGAGGGTAAGTCCGCGGCTCAGGTCGACGCGTCGGCCGCCGCGAGCCAGCCCAAGGAGCCCAAGGAGCCCAAGCCGGCGCAGCTGGCCAAGGGAACCGGCTCCGCGGGCACCTATACGGTCCAGTCGGGAGACACGATGTCCTCGATTGCCAGGAAGACCGGCGTCGGCGTCGTCGCGCTGAAGCAGGCCAATGGCATGAAGGATGGCTTGCTCAAAATCGGCCAGACCCTGAAGGTGCCGGCGGGCGGAACAGCGACATTAGCCAACGCCAAGCCGGCCAAGGTCGATCCGGTGACCACGGCAACCACGCAAGCTCCGGCAAAGACCACGCCGTCGGAAACGCTGGCATCCTACACGCCGCCGAAGAAGGACGCGAAGGTCATCCAGCAGGCCGAGGACGACGACGCGGTGGCGCCGGGTGCCACTGGGATCGGCAAGATGCGCTGGCCGGTTCGCGGCCGGGTGATTTCCGGTTTCGGGTCCGGCAAGGACGGCGTCGACATCGCCGTGCCAGCAGGAACGCCGGTCAAGGCGGCCGAGAACGGCGTCGTCATCTATGCCGGCGACGGGCTGAAGGAATTCGGCAACACGGTGCTGGTGCGTCACGAGAATGGTCTGGTCACCGTCTATGGGCATGCCAGCTCGATCGAGGTGCAGCGCGGCCAGAAGGTCAAGCGCGGCCAGGAAATCGCACTCTCGGGTATGAGCGGCACGACGGATTCGCCGAAGCTGCACTTCGAAGTGCGCAAGAACTCGGCTCCGGTCGATCCGTCAGGCTATCTCGAATAGAATAAAAAAAGCGATTTGCGGGCCGTCTGACCTCCAGTCCGGCCCGCCGGCTCAGGCCCGCCCCGAAAGGAGCGGGCTTTTTCAGTTTTGTCGGATGCCTTCTTCTCAAGGCTCAAAGATGATCGCGTAGCGTGTCGGCGATCATAACCTCAAGGCTGCTGGCCTTGATACCGAGAAGCATCTCGGCGTCGGAAGAATCGACCAGCAAGGGGTTCTCGAAAAGATAGCTCATCTCGATGAGTTCATGCATGCCCGATGCCTCCATCTCGGCAGTGGAATAGGATCGGATTTCTGAAACCTCTCGTCGAAGCATCGCAGCGGTTTTCTGGATGAGCTGCCTGGGTGAGGCGTATTGCGAGGGGACGTGAAACGCGCGCCCCCATTCGCCCGCGTAACGGGAGGCCGCGACAAGCGTCCTGGCGACGTCCTTGGTGAAGGTCCACGCATGCGTCGCATCGAGGTCTCCGATGAAAGCGGTGGGCTTTCCCTCGATGATGGAGGGCAGAGCGACCAGCGAGAAGTAGCTGATGGCGCCATGCCCGAGATAGTCGCTCGACCGCACTTCGATCGCCGGTACGTCGGCACGGACCGCCCGCTGCCACATGATTGTCCTCGCGGTTCCTTTCTTTGAAGTCGGGTCCAGAGGAAGGTCGGAGCGAAGCGGGCTGTCGGCATTTTCCCCATAGCCATACAGGTTTCCCAGCACGATGAGCTTCGCGCCGACCGCTTCCGCCGCGCGCACGGTGCCGTCGATGATGGGGAAAAAATCGGTCGGCCACCTGTGATAGGCGGCCATGGCGCACATGAAGATGGCATCGGCGCCTTGGCAGACACGCGCGAGTTCCGACGCATCGGTGGCGTCGGCCTGTACGACCCGTACATTCCGCAATGCGTTCGAACCGACACTCCGGCTGGTGAGGACGACATCATCTCTTTCCTCGCCAAGAAGGCGAGCGGTTTCGCGACCGACCGGGCCGGCTCCGACAACAACATAGAAACTCATGGCATAACCTCTCGTCCAAGTTTGATGGAGAGGCGTGAGTACAGGTCCAAGGCATTGAAAATCGCGCGGGAACTGCCAAATCTTGAACAGGTTTTGCCATGAATCGAGAGAGCATGCGTTCGCAATACGCTCCGGCCCAAGTCGCGTCCGACGTAACAATAGCCTCCCGGCATATCGAAGCCGGCGTCCACTGCCTGTCCCGGGCGCCACACCATCGCATCATGGTGCATGCCAGCGCTGCGACGCGCTCCTACTGCAATCAGGTCGGACGATATTTCGTCAGGCGCGCCGGCGATATTGATCTGGTGCCGGCCGGTCAGGAGGGCGGCTTCGAGGCCGAAACCTCGTTCGACACGATCGAGATCGCGTTGCAGCCAGCCTTGATGGAAAGGGTGGCGGCGGAGCTTGGCGGCAAGGCGCAAGCATTGCGGCTCGACACGCGTCACTTGCTTCGTGACCAGCGCATCGAACATCTCGCTCGAGCGCTCGAGAGTGAGCTGAACGCAAATTCGCCGAGCGATCCTTTGTTTGCCGACAGTATTGGCGCCGCACTGGCGGTGAGGCTGCTTGGTCTTGGTGAACCTGATATCGATCGAACGAACCGATTGTCGAATGCCCAGCTCCAGCGCGTGCTGGAACACATCGAGGCGGCTCTCCACGAGCCGCTTTCGATCCATCAACTAAGCCGTGTTGCCGGCGCGAGCAGCTCGCATTTGCGGATATGGTTCAAGGTGGCGACGGGCGTCACCCTGCACCGCTATGTGTTGCGACGTCGCGTCGAACGCGCACGTGTTCTGCTGCAGCGAGGCGATCTCAGCACAAGCGAAGTGGCTGAAATGACGGGCTTCGCGCACCAGTCACATCTGGCGCACTGGATGCGCCGCGAGATCGGCCAAACGCCGCGCGACCTGCGACGGGCGCAGCCGCCCAACGCCTCAATCCTTCAATGGCTTGCCAAGCCGGCCGGCCAGGTCCTGCGTGAACTGCCAGGCGACGCGGCCGGAGCGGCTGCCGCGCGTCGTTGCCCATTCCAGCGCCTCTGCCCGTAGCTGCTCGGGGTCGATGTCGAGGCCGTGGTGGCTGGCATAGCCATTGATCATGTCGAGATATTCGTCCTGCGAACATTTGTGGAAGCCGAGCCACAGGCCGAAACGATCGGACAGCGAGACCTTTTCCTCGACCGCTTCGGACGGGTTGATGGCGGTCGAGCGCTCATTGTCGATCATGTCGCGCGGCAACAGGTGGCGGCGGTTCGAGGTGGCGTAGAAGATGACGTTGGCCGGGCGGCCCTCGACGCCGCCTTCGAGCGCTGCCTTCAGCGACTTGTAGGACGTGTCGTCATGATCGAAGGAGAGGTCGTCGCAAAACAGGATGACACGGAAGGGAGCCGTCTTCAGCAGGCTCATCAGCTTGGGCAGCGTATCGATATCCTCGCGGTGGATTTCGATCAGCTTCAGCGGCAGGCCGGAGTGGGCCTTGGCATTGATTTGCGCATGCACGGCCTTGACCAGCGACGATTTGCCCATGCCGCGCGCGCCCCACAACAGGACGTTGTTGGCAGCGAAGCCTGCGGCGAAGCGCTCGGTATTGTCGACGAGGATGTCGCGGACGCGGTCGACGCCGCGGATCAGGCCAATGTCGACGCGGTTTACCTTGCCCACCGGCTCCAGATAACCGGGATCGGCCTGCCAGACGAAGCAATCGGCTACGTTGAGGTCGGTTTCAGGCACCGGCGGCGGAGCGAGGCGGCTGACGGCCTCGATCAGGCGGTCCAGTTTCTGGTTCAGGGCGTCGATGCTGGTATCGGTCATATCAGGTCTTTTTGCTTTGGTTCTTGCGATGGCAGGCGGACCCGGTTCGATTCCGGCGGTTTCGAAACCGGTTGCAACCATTTGTTCGAACGTGATCTTTTCCGAAAACCGGGTGTCGGTTTTCGTGATCCTGCTCTAACACGGCTAAACAGGCCGGAAAAGCAGCGGATTTGGCCGGCCGCGCAGTTGCATTGGCAACTTTACCGACTATATTCCGGCCAAATTTCGCGGGGCCGCCAAATCTCGCTTAACTGTTTGGCGGCTGCTTTTCAAAATTCAGGAGTACCTCGATGTTCGTGACACCGGCATACGCCCAAGGCATCGGCGGCGCCTCTCCCGATATGTTCATCAGCATTTTGCCGTTTGTCCTGATTTTCGTGATCATGTATTTTCTGATTATCCGCCCGCAGCGCACGCAGCTGAAGAAGCGCGGCGAGATGCTGGCGGCGGTTCGTCGCGGCGACACCGTCGTCACCGGCGGCGGTTTCGTCGGCAAGGTGACGAAGGTGATCGACGACAACGAGCTCGAGATCGATCTTGGCGGCGGCACCAAGGTGACGGCGCTGCGCTCGACGATCGCCGACGTGCGCGTCAAGGGCGAACCGGTCGCTAACCAGAACGCCAAGAAATAACCAAATTCCAGGCGGAGCGATCCGCGGACACGCTCTGACGGACGACGCCATATGCTTTATTTTTCGCGCTTCAAGATGATCCTGATCTGGCTGGCCGTGGCCGCCACAGTGATCCTCGCCGCGCCCAATCTGTTCCCCGCCAGCACGCTGGCCCAGCTCCCCAGTTGGGTGCCGAAGCGGCAGATGACGCTCGGCCTCGATCTGCAGGGCGGTTCGCACATCCTGCTGGAGATGAATCAGAACGATCTGATCAAGGATCGGCTCGAGACGACGCGCGATGAAATCCGTACACTGCTGCGCGATGCCAAGATCGGCTATACCGGCTTGGGCGGCACGGGACGCACCTTGCAGGTCCGCATCACCGATCCTGCTCAGCTCGAAGCCGCCAAGAAAGCGTTGAAGACCCTGACCGATCCTGTGGCTGCCGGCCTGTTCACCGGCGGTTCCATCCAGGAAATGTCGCTCGACGATTCCGAGCCGGGCCTGCTCAAGTTCACCGTCACCGATGCCGGCATTAAATACCGCACTTCGACCGCATTGGCGCAGTCGATCGAAGTGGTCGAGCGCCGCGTCAACGAACTCGGCACGACCGAGCCTATCGTGCAGCGGCAAGGCGACGACCGCATCCTCGTCCAGGTGCCTGGCTTGCAGGATCCGCAGCGGCTGAAGGAAATCCTCGGCCAGACCGCGAAGCTGACCTTCCAGATGGTCGACCAGTCGATGCCGGTGCAGGACGCGCTCAAGGGGCGCCCGCCGGCCGGCTCTTCGGTGCTCTATTCGCAGGACGATCCGCCGGTTCCCTACCTGATCGAGAACCGCGTCATCGTATCGGGTGAAAACCTCGTCGACGCACAGGCGACATACAATTCGCAGAACAACGAGCCGGTGGTTTCGTTCCGCTTCGATTCGAAGGGCGCCGCACGCTTCGGCCAGGCCACCGCGCAGAACGTCGGCAAGCTGTTTGCCATCATCCTCGACAACCAGGTGATCTCGGCGCCCCAGATCCGCGAGCCGATCCTCGGCGGCACGGGTCAGATCTCCGGCAATTTCACCGCCCAGAGCGCCAATGATCTGGCCGTGCTTTTGCGCGCCGGTGCGCTGCCGGCGACGCTGACCGTCATCGAGGAACGCACCGTGGGTCCGGGCCTTGGCCAGGATTCGATCCATGCAGGCAAGGTCGCCGGCATCATCGGTTCGATCCTCGTCGTGGCGTTCATGTTCGTCGCCTACGGTTTCCTCGGCTTCCTCGCCAACATCGCCCTGGCGGTGCACGTGGCGATGATCGTCGGGCTGCTGTCGCTGCTTGGCGCGACACTGACCTTGCCGGGTATTGCCGGTATCGTGCTGACCATCGGTATGGCGGTCGATTCCAACGTGCTGATCTACGAGCGTATCCGCGAGGAGCGACGCGCCGGTCGCTCGGTAATCCAGGCGATCGACACCGGCTTCTCGAAGGCGCTGGCGACCATCGTCGATTCCAACGTCACGTCGCTGATTGCGACCGTGGTGCTGTTCTATCTCGGAACCGGACCGGTGAAGGGCTTTGCCATCACCTATGCCATCGGCATCCTGACCACGGTCTTCACCGCTTTCACCTTCACCCGCCTGCTGGTCTCGATCTGGCTGCGGCGTGCCCGTCCGAAGGAATTGCCGAAAGCACCGGTGACCTTCGTTCCACCGGGCACGAAAATTCCGTTCATGGGTATCCGCCGGTGGACGTTCGGGCTGTCGAGCACATTGTCGATACTGTCCGTGGTGCTGTTCATGAGTGTCGGCATCAATTACGGCATCGATTTCAAGGGCGGCTCGCTGATCGAGGTACAATCCAAGTCGGGCACTGCCGATCTCGCCGACATCCGCGGCAGATTGACGGAACTGAACATCGGCGAAGTGCAGGTGCAGCAGTTCGGTGCGCCCAACGACGTGTTGATCCGCGTCGGCACGCAAGACGCGGGTGAAAATGCCGAGCAGACCGTGATCGACAAGGTGCGCGGCGAGTTGCAGGACCAGTATAATTTCCGCCGCGTCGAAGTGGTTGGCCCGACGGTTTCGGGCGAACTGGCCAAGCAAGGAACGATAGCCATGATCGTCGCGCTGGTCGGCATCCTGGTCTATGTCTGGTTCCGTTTCGAATGGCAGTTCGCGGTCGGCGCCATTGTCGCGACGGTGCACGATGTGGTCATGACGCTCGGGTTCTTCGTCATCAGCGGGCTCGAATTCAACCAGTCGTCCCTTGCGGCGATCCTGACCATCATCGGGTATTCGCTGAACGACACGATCGTCGTCTATGACCGCGTCCGCGAGGATCTGCGAAAATATAAGCGAATGCCATTGCCGCAACTGTTGAACAACGCCATCAACGAGACGTTGTCGAGAACGACGCTGACGTCCGTGACGACCAGCTTGGCGCTGCTGGCGCTGGTGCTGTTCGGCGGCGAAGTGATCCGCTCCTTCACGCTGGCGATGCTGTTCGGCGTCGTGTTCGGCACGTATTCGTCGATCTTCATCGCGGCGCCGCTGCTGATCCTGTTCAAGCTGCGGCCGCAGGCTTCAGCCGATGAGGAAAAGCCGGTCAACGGTGGCAAGGCGGTCGCGACCTGACGCGCGGGCCCGAAGGGGTGACAGAGTGGTGACCGGCAAAGGCATCGTCATCCGCGAGGCGCATTTCCCTGGCCGCGCCCCGATCGAGGCTTATGGGAATGGCGGCTTCCGCTTTGCCGACATGTCGCATCGCGGCTCGCTCATGTGCCTGCCGTCCGGCATCCACGGCTGGGAGCCGGCAAACCCCCTGGCGCTGACGGTTGCGGATTTCGACCGGCTTCTGGCCGAGGCCGGCAAGGTCGAGATCCTGCTGGTGGGCATGGGCAGGGATCTGCGGCCGTTGCCGGCGGCACTGCGGGGGGCATTGAAGGATGCAGGCATAGCCTTCGACCCGATGTCGACCGGGGCAGCAGTACGGACCTACAACGTCCTTCTGGCGGAAAACCGCGCCGTGGCTGCCGCGCTCATCGCCGTCGACTGATATGTCGCAGAATGCCAAAATCGTCATGGAGGCGGTGCGCGCCGCCGACCATGACCGGTATCTCACCGGCCTCTACGCGCCTGCCGACAAGCGCGACGCGCTGTTTTCGCTTTACGCTTTCAATGCCGAGATCGCCGGCATCCGTGACCGCATCCATGAGGCGTTGCCCGGCGAGGTGCGGCTGCAATGGTGGCGCGATGTCATTGACGCCGGCGGCGAGGCGGGCGCTGGTCATCCGGTTGCCGAAGCCTTGAACGCCACCATTGCAGCATTCAAGCTGCCGAAACTGGCCTTCGAGAACATGCTTGAGGCACGTATCTTCGATCTCTATGATGACCCGATGCCATCGCGCACCGATCTGGAGGGCTATTGCGGCGAGACGGCGGCCGCGCTCATTCAACTCGCGGCGATGGTGCTCGATTCCGCCGAGGCGCCAGGATTTGCCGAACTGGCGGGCAGGGCGGGCTGCGCCCAGACAATGACGGGGCTGTTGCTTCTGCTGCCGCTGCACCGCAGGCGCGGGCAGTGTTTTATCCCGGCTGACATCCTGGCGGCGGCGGGCTCGTCGCCGGAAGAATTTGTTGCCGGTGACGGCGGGTCTGGCGCCCAGCGTGCGGTGGCCGCGATGATCGCGCTGGCGCGCGAACATCTTTCGGCCTTCGAGCGGGGTGCCGCCGCGCTGCCGGGGTCATTGCGTCCGGCATTCCTGCCGCTGGCGCTGTCACGCGCTTATCTCGACAAGATGGAAGGCCCGCGCCACGCACCGCTCGGCGGCGTGGCACGGCTGTCGGCATTGCGCCGGCATTGGTTGCTGCTGCGTCGTGCAGGCAAGGGCTGGCCGACACTTTGACGTAAATCGTGTTAAGGAGTCGGCCTGCCGAGAACTGTTGCCGAAGACGACAGGCTGGCCAGGAGGAAATCCATGAGCTTGCCCGTGCTGGTCGCGATCGTCGTGCTGGGCATTGCGCTGTCGGTTGCCGCCGTGCATTTCACCGGCGGCAGCAAGGAAGCAACGCTGGCTGGCGCGGACCAGGTGTTGGGCCGTTTCGCGGAAGATTTTCCGGACGAGATGGCCGTCACAGTCTGCCTAACGACAGATGCCAAGACGGCGTTTCTGGATATCGGGCGAGGGCGCATCGGTATCGTTCATGGCATCGGCGACTGTTTCTTGACGCGTATCGTCACTGCTGCGGACGCCGCGGTGTCCGAACCTGACGAGACGAACACAATTCTGATGCGGCTGACGGACTTCACCTGGAAGGGCGGCCGCTTCCGCTTCGCCAATACCGCCGACGCGCGGGCCTTGCTGAAGGCCCTTGAGCCGCGAGACACGAGTTCCGCCAGGGAGGCCGCGTGATCGACAGCTACGATTTTCCGCAGGTCACCCAACTCGCTATCCCGTTTTTCGTCGCCGCGATCCTGATCGAGCTATGGCTGGTGCGCACAGGTCGCGCGAAGGGCTCGTTCGAGACGCGCGACACGTTGACCAGCCTGATGATGGGCACCGGCAATGTCGTTGTCGGGCTGCTGCTTGGCGTCGTCTCCTTCTGGGCGCTGCTCTGGCTCTGGCAGTTCCGTATCTTCAATCTCGGCCTATCGGTCTGGGTATTCTTGGCCTCCTTCCTGCTCGATGACCTGCGCTACTACGTCTATCACCGTATTGCGCACCGGGTGCGCTGGGTGTGGGCGGAGCACGTCAATCACCATTCCAGCCAGCACTACAATTTGTCGACGGCGCTCAGGCAGAGTTGGACCGGACTGTTCACCTTCATGTTCGTGCTGCAGGCGCCGCTGGTGCTGCTCGGCTTTCACCCGGCGGTGATTGCCTTCACCTTCGGCTTCAACCTGGTCTGGCAGTTCTGGATCCACACCGAGACGATCGACAAGATGTGGGGCTGGTTTGAATTCGTCTTCAACACGCCCTCGCACCACCGCGTCCATCACGCCACCAATCCGCGCTATCTCGACGCCAACTATGCCGGCACGCTGATCATCTGGGACCGCATGTTCGGCACCTTCGTCGAAGAGCTGGAGGAGGACCGGCCGCGCTACGGCATCGTCAGGAATCTCGGCACCTTCAATCCGCTGAAAGTGGCGTTCCACGAGTGGATCGGCATGTTCAGGGATGCGTTTGCACCGGGGCTTGCACTCAGCGATCGCCTGAACTACCTGATCAAGCCGCCCGGCTGGAGCCATGACGGCTCCCGTGAAACTTCGGAAAGCCTGAAGGCCGCCTATGTCAGGCGGAATCCCAGCGAAGGGGGGAAGCCGGGATTGCCGAGGGTAGGTGCCGACCCGGCCGAGTAGCGTTACGCGCCTAATCGATCACCTTGAGCCGTACCCTTGAGCCGTCGGACAATTCGCTCAGCCGGCGATGAATATCGGCCATCCCTACGAACTGCTCACTCACGGGGACCACAAACATGTTTTCGACATCGAATTTGCCCTCGGCAAAGGCGGGCAAGATGGTGAAGCCGTAGCATTCTCCCACCTTCGGCTTCTTGCCTGCGGCGTGAAGGCGTTCGACAAGCGGCGGAAGGAACCACTCATTAACCAGATCAGGAGCAGTCCTGATCATCTCCTCAAAGTCCGTCCTGCTGTGAGCTACCTGCTCGGCCAAGCCCGTTCCCGTGTCCAGGCAATGAACCGCGTTGTTCGGTCGCTCGACAAACATGCCTCCCACCATTGAGCAGACAAGCGGGGCCCACGGCTCTGGCAAAAGCCATGACCACGCTCTCGCTGCCGCCTGCGCGATATCCGGTTCAAGTTGGAAAGCGATCTCCCGCCACCTGATGCCCATTGGAGCCTCCGCCATGAAGTAGAGCCAGTGTGGTTTTTCGCTAAGAACGACGACGAGATGCTGGATCATTGTCTTGTGCCAGCTGCGAAATCCGGCTCTTTACCCGGTCGATTGCTTCGTCGAGCGGAACGGCAGGCCTCGTGTCCCCCATCGACGCCCTCACCAGTGCCCGGATCGATGCCATCAGCTTTGCATGCTCTTCCTCTTCGCGCTGGAAGGCGCGGAGCGCCGCGCGCATTTTCGTACAACCAACCTTCGCCGCCATGGGGTTGGCCGATCAGCGCCTCGAGCGCCGGTATGTGAACCGCGCGTAGCTTTTGCAGGTTGTTGCATCTGATGTAGATGCTCCAGATAACCTCATAGTCGCCGGTGAAAGCTTCATCGCTTGTCGGCAAACCGGCGGCAAGACTTGGGGCAGCCTGTCAGCCATAAATTATTCTGCTGCTTCGGCCGTTTGTGCCGGCAAACCCAGCCATTGCCGGCAATCGGCCCGCGCACGCGACGTGATGGCATGCCTCTTGGCTACGGTCTTGTCCTTGCCGCGTAGGCGCTTGCCTTCGACTTTCTGCGCTTCAACTGGCGGGAACAGGCCGAAATTGACGTTCATCGGCTGGAACGAGCGTTTGCCGGGCTCGTCGTCGGAGACGATATGGCCGCCGGTGATGTGGTTGAGCAGCGCACCGAAGGCGGTGGTGAGCGGCGGCAGCGATGACGCATGGCCAAGTCGCTCGGCGGCGGCGAAGCGTCCGGCGAGCAGGCCGATCGCGGCGCTCTCGACATAACCTTCGCAGCCGGTGATCTGGCCGGCAAAGCGCAGGCCGGGACGCGATTTCAGCTGCAGCGAGCCGTCGAGCAAGATCGGAGAATTGATGTAGGTGTTGCGGTGCAGGCCGCCCAGGCGGGCGAAGTCGGCGTTTTCCAGGCCCGGAATGGTGCGGAACACGCGCACCTGCTCGGCGTGCTTCAATTTGGTCTGGAAACCGACCATGTTGTAGAGCGTGCCCAGCGCGTTGTCCTGGCGCAGCTGGACGACCGCATAGGCCTTCACCGTCGGGTTGTGCGCGTTGGTCAGGCCCATCGGCTTCATCGGTCCGTAGCGCAGCGTCTCCACGCCGCGTTCGGCCATGATCTCGATCGGCAGGCAACCGTCGAAATAGGGCGTGCCTTCCCATTGCTTGAATTCGGTCTTCTGGCCGTCGACCAGCGCCTGGACGAAGGCGAGATACTGCTCCTTGTCCATCGGACAGTTGATGTAGTCCTTGCCGGTGCCGCCCGGGCCGACCTTGTCGTAGCGCGACTGGAACCAGCAGGTATCCATGTCGATCGTGTCGAAATGGACGATCGGCGCGATGGCGTCGAAGAAGGCGAGCGCATCGGCGCCGGTCGCCTCCGCGATCGACTGGGCCAGCGATGGGGCGGTGAGCGGTCCCGTGGCGATGATCGCCTGGTCCCAGTCCGCCGGCGGCAGGCCGGGAACTTCCTCGCGCTGGATGGTGATTAGCGGGTGCGCCTCGAGTTTTTTCGTCACGGCCTCGGAGAAGCCGTCGCGATCGACGGCCAGTGCGCCGCCGGCCGGCACCTGGTTGGCGTCGCCGGCGCTCATGATCAGCGAGCCGGCCAGTCGCATCTCGGCGTGCAGCAGGCCGACCGCGTTGTTCTCGGCGTCGTCGGAGCGGAAGGAATTGGAACAGACGAGTTCGGCCAGGCCATCGGTCTTGTGCGCGTCCGTGCCGCGAACCGGGCGCATCTCATGCAGCACGACGGGAACACCGGCCTGCGCGGCCTGCCATGCGGCTTCGGAACCGGCGAGACCGCCGCCGATTATGTGTATGGGATTTTTGCTCATGAGCGCCGGAATAATCGCTTGGGGCGGCGATTGCAATTGCCGTGCTTGGTGCGGGCAAACCGCAGATGGTGAACCGGGCGCCGAAAACAACAACACCCGCCGGGGGAGGAGGTCCGGCGGGTGTCGTTTTGGGGGTCGATCCTCGGGAGGAGGTGAAGATCGACCGTATTCGTCATCGCCGGGGAGGAGGTCGGCTCTGACGAAATCTCTTTCGCGTTTTGAAAAGGGGCGAAACCCTTTGGAGCAGAATTCATTTTGCCCCGGGGAAACAACGCCCGCCGCGGGAGGAGGTGCGGCGGGCGCCGTTTGGTTGGCCAACCCTCGGGAGGAGGTGAAGGTTGGACCTATTCGTCATTGCCGGGGAGGAGGTCGGCTTTGACGAAATCTCTTTTGCCATCTTTTAAAAGGGGCAAAACCCTTTGGAGCAAAATTCATTTGCCCCGGGAACAGCGCCCGCCGCGGGAGGAGGTGCGGCGGGCGCCGTTTTGGTGGTCAACCCTCGGGAGGAGGATAAGGGCTGACCGTTCGCTGAAGGTCGGGGAGGAGGTCGACCCCAGCGAAATTCCGTTAGATCGCCCGGCGGGCGATGATCTTGATTTCGTCGCGGACGATACCGAGATCATGCAGCTGGCGGTTCGAAAGGCGACCCAGCTCGGTAACCGTCTCGCGATATACGCGCCAGTTACGATAGTTGCGGATCAGGTTCATTGTCGTTCTCTTTTCAGAAACTTGTTCGGACCATTCGCGGTCCGAAGAATTAGACCGCCTTGCGAGCGACGTAAGGAATGTCGCTGCGGCTGATGCCGAGGTCGGTCAGTTCGCGGTTGCTCAGGCGGCTCAGCTCGGACACGGTGTCCCTGTAGCGGCGCCAGTTGCGATAGTTGCGGATCAGGTTCATGGTAGTTCTCGTTTCGTCTTTCTTGCGGATCATTCCGTTTGTGTACGAACCATAAATAGGCGGGCTCATATCGATTTAAAAGCGCTATGGCTGCATGGCAGCAATGCAAATTGTGCAATGCAACATTAATGCGCCTTCACGGACCTGACACAAAGAAGCCAGAATCGGAAAGTGCCGTGACGTCAACGGTTTGGCTGGTTCGGCTAAAAAAACGATCTAGCGGGGGATGCAGGACATGGCGGGCTATTCGACACGGGTCAGATCCGACATTGCCCGGTGGCTCCAGGCAGGCCTGATCGACGCCGCGACGGCCGACGCCCTGACGCGTGACGTCGAGGCGAATACGCGCAAGTCGCTGAGCTTCGGTTCGATCCTGGCCATGATGGCGGCCCTGCTGTTCGGCGCGGCCATCCTGATCTTCGTCGCTGCCAACTGGGATGCCATTCCGCGGCTGGCGCGGGTCGCGGCGCTGTTTGCCATCATCCTTGGCGGCTATGTCGGCGGCGCGGTGCTGAAGACGCGCGACCACGCGGCGATCGCCGAAGCCCTGTGGATCGTGGCGGCGGCTGCCTTTGGCGGTTCGATCGCGCTGATCGGCCAGATGTACCATCTGTCCGGCGACGAGGCTTCCGCGCTGGTCACCTGGGGCGCCGGAACGGCGCTGGCGGCGGTCGCGCTGCGGTCGAACCCGCTGACCGTCGCTTCGGTCGGCATCGCCGACGCCTGGCTATTCCTGAAGGGGTTCGATTATTACAGCCGCAGTGAGTTTCCGCATGCCTTCGTCGTCATGGCCATCGTGCTGTTTGCCGTCTCGTTCTGGACCCGCAGCCAGGCCGCGCGGCACCTGATCATCCTGTCGCTGCTCTTCTATCTCGTATTGCTGGCGATGGACCACGCGACGCTGCCGGTGGCGATCCCTCTGGTCATCGTCTCCGCCGTGCTCTTCGCGGCTTCTGTCTTCGCACCGGAACCGGTCGACAGGATCGTGCAGCTCGGCGGCCTCTTGCCCCTGCATGCGCTACTCGGCTTTCTTACCGGACTGGCCATCATCCAGTTCGAACTGGCCGACGAAAGCACTTACAACAGCGGTTTCGCCATTACCTCGGTCGTCGCGCTGGCCGGCATCGTCGCCGCCATCGTGCTGGCGGGACGGGAGAGCCGTGGCCTGCGCTGGCTTGCCTATCTCGGCTTCGCCTTCGAACTCGCCATGATCTATGTCGTGACCTTGCAGTCGATGCTCGACACGGCCGGCTTCTTCCTTGCCGCCGCGGTGCTGCTCGGCATCCTGGCGATCATCATCATCCGCGTCGAAAAACGCATGAAGGGTCCGGCAACGGGGGGAGCCACCGCATGATGACCGGAAAGAGGCCTGTTATCTCGGCGCTGGTGCTGGCGCTCGTCCAGATCGGGTTCCTGAGCTGGATCATCGCCGGCCGGGCGGCGATCCTGCGCAACGGCAAGGAAGTGCTGCTGAAGATCGAACCCGTCGATCCGCGCGATCTGCTGCGCGGCGACTACATCATCCTCGGCTACGCGATTTCGCGCATTCCGGTGAAAATGATCGCCAACATTCCCGCCGGCAAATTCTCCAGCGACGATACGTCGATCGTGGTCCGCCTGAAAAAGGGTGCTGACGGCTATTGGACGCCGACCACCGCCTGGCTCGGCAAGGCGCCGGCGCCAGCCGCTGCCGACGAGGCTGATATTGCAGGCCATGTCGCCGAAGGCTGGGATCTGCGCAGCGAGGGCATGACGATCGCGCCGGATTACGGCATCGAACGGTTCTACCTGCCCGAAGGCGAGGGGCTGGCGATTCAGGGCGACATGCGGGTACGGCCATTCGGGATCAAGCTGGCGCTCGCCGCCGATGGCACGGCGCAGATCAAGGCGCTGGTGGATGGCGACAAGACGCTGTTCGAGGAGCCGCTTTATTGATGTCCATCGCGCCCATAATGTGATTTCAGAGAAGTTTTCGGCGAAGCAGTCGAAAGTCGACAATGCGGAGGAGTCTGATTTTGTCGGTCACGAATCTGTCGAATGCCGCGTCGAAATCATTCCCGATCGCTCGCCATTCGTCTCTCAACGCGCGAACGCGCCGTGCGCGCAGCCAGTTCTTTACCTTGGCGACGGCCCCCTTGGGTTTCAGGATGACGCCGCAGCCGTAGTCGGCATCCACAGTGAAATAGTCGAGATCCGGATTGCCCAGAACGAAATCAATAAATGCCTTGTAGGTCACGCCGCACCACTCACCGCGGAAAAAGGAGGGATTGGCCGCGGTCCGGTTTGGGGGCAGGCAGTCATGCACCACCACGGCACCCCCGGGCGAGACCATGCGGAAGGCTTCCCGGATATCGCGCGCCGAGCATTCGTATGTGTGGTGCGGATCAACGAACACAATGTCGAATGTCTGCCCCTTTAGGCGCAGGTCATTGAGACATGCCGCAATATCCTCGTCTGTGGAGGTGAAATCTACGGGGAGGCCATCGACTGGCGGCTCAGTTGCCCGATACACCAGGCGCATGCAGGGCTGAAAACCCAATTGTGCCGCTTCTATATACCTGAAGCCAGTAGTGCTCGTGTTGATCTCCAGGTAACTCGTGAGCCCGAAGCGCACCGAGAGCAGCCCACAGATGTGGGCCTTGTTCCAGTATTCAAGCATCATCATTGTCCCGCCATTCCCGACAATGAGTTGACCTCATTATCGGCAATCTCTCAAGCGATCGATCGGTAGGACTTTTCACAGGGTTTCGGCCGCGGAACAATGGCAACAGATCCGGGATGAGGCGGAGCCAAACGGTCATGTGGGGTTGGTGCGGATGAAGGGACTCGAACCCCCACGCCTTTCGGCACTGGAACCTAAATCCAGGGCGTCTACCAGTTCCGCCACATCCGCATGACCCGGCAATCCCATGTAGCCATCATTCTGTCAATGTCGGAGACAAGATATCGGGTCAGGGCCGAAATGTTGGTTATTCGCCTAAACGCGAAGACTGTTGAAAATTAGGCTCGCCTGTGACAAAAGGCGTGTCAAATGTGACGGGACGCGACGATCCGCTTCTACAAGATGTGATAAGAAGTAGGAAAAACAAGAACTTATTCACATTTTGGAACGCAGTTTGGGAGAGTTTGAGCCGTATTTCCGGTCAAATCGCCAGGTTCCGTACCAAAAGCCATTCCCGGCAAGAATTACCGGCAGGCTGTGAACGGCAGGGAGCCGTTTGGCAGCCTCATTGGTGAAAACAAAGGTTTTACGATGCAGGTCACCGAAACACTCAATTCCGGTCTCAAGCGCGAGATCAAGATCACCGTGCCGGCCGGTGATATGGAAGCCAAGCTGATGGCGCGGCTGTCGGACGCCCGCGACAAGGTTCGCATCAACGGCTTCCGTCCGGGCAAGGTGCCGGTGCAGCACCTGCGCAAGGTTTATGGCAAGTCGTTCATGGCCGAGGTGGTCAACGAGATCCTCAACGACTCGACCCGTTCGATCATCACCGGGCGCGGCGAAAAGGCCGCCATGCAGCCCGAGGTCATCATGACCGAGGACGAGAAGGAAGCCGAGAAGATCCTGGCCGGCGGCGCCGACTTCGAATTCCGCCTCAACTATGAGGTCATTCCGGCGATCGAGATCAAGGATTTCTCCGACATCAAGGTAACGCGCCAGGTGTTCGACGTTCCGGATTCGGAGATCGACGACCAGGTCAAGCGCGTCGCTGAATCGGCGCGCAGCTACGAGCCGAAGACCGGCAAGGCCGCCGAAGGTGACCGCGTCTCGATCGACTATGTCGGCAAGATCGCCGGTGAGGCTTTCGCAGGCGGCGCCGGCAATGATCAGCCGCTGGTGCTGGGCTCCAAGGAGTTCATTCCGGGCTTCGAGGAACAGCTGATCGGCACCAAGGCCGGCGACGAGAAGCAGGTCACCGTGACCTTCCCGGACAACTACCAGGCAGCGCATCTGGCTGGCAAGGAAGCGACCTTCGACGTCACTGTCAAGGAAGTGTCGAAGCCCGGCGAACTGGAAATCAACGACGAGACCGCCAAGAACCTTGGCCTGGAGTCGCTCGAGCGCCTGCGTGACA
The DNA here is from genome assembly GCF_006442215.1 of Mesorhizobium sp. B2-3-11. Classification (NCBI taxonomy): domain Bacteria; kingdom Pseudomonadati; phylum Pseudomonadota; class Alphaproteobacteria; order Hyphomicrobiales; family Phyllobacteriaceae; genus Mesorhizobium; species Mesorhizobium sp. B2-3-11. Next base: position 164,183 of record NZ_VFVS01000001.1, read on the forward strand.
TCGTGCGCGGCCAGATCGAGAACCAGTTCGGCTCGATGACGCGCCAGAAGGTGAAGCGCCAGCTGCTGGATCAACTCGATGCAGCCTATTCGTTCGAAGCGCCGTCGAAGCTCGTCGAGGCGGAATTCAACAACATCTGGGCACAGGTCAACCGCGACCTGGAAGCCGCCGGTCGCACCTTCGCCGACGAAGAGACGACCGAGGAAGAGGCACGCGCCGAATACATGCGCCTTGCCGAGCGCCGCGTGCGCCTTGGCCTGGTGCTGGCCGAGATCGGCGAGAAGGCCGGTGTCACCGTGTCGGACGAGGAACTGCAGCGCGGCCTGTTCGAGCAGGTTCGCCGCTTCCCGGCCAACCAGCAGCAGGAAGCCTTCGAGTTCTACCGCAGCAACCCCGAGGCGCTGAACGCGCTCAGGGCGCCGATGTTCGAGGAGAAGGTTGTCGACCACCTGCTCGAACAGATCTCGGTCACCGACGTCAAGGTCAGCAAGGAAGAGCTGATGGCCGACGACGAGGAGGCCGAAACCGCGACCAAGGCGAAGCCGGCGAAGAAGGCCGCCGCGAAGAAGGCTGACGACAAGAAAGCCGACGACGCGGAAGAGCCGAAGAAGAAGGCCGCACCGAAGAAAAAAGCGGCCAAGGACGCCGAGTAGAGCGCACGTTCCGACGAATTCCGAAAGGCCGCCTTCGGGCGGCCTTTTTCGTTGCGAAACTGCAACATCGAATTGGCTCGTGATGGGCGCCAGTGGCGATACGAAGCCTTGATCATTATCTGATTGGTTGGAAGACCAGAGGTAATTGGTGATGTCGCTGGGGGTGGAAATGAGGCGCGCTGCCGCCACGGTGTTTTTCCTGGCCTTGGCCTGCGGCGCTGCCGGGGCCGGCACGGACAATTGGCGTTTCGACACCGGCAATGACGGCCTCGTCACCGCATCGGTCTATGCCACCAACAAGCTAATCACCGGGGGCGGCGCGTTGAGCTACAGCCCGGTGCTGACCATTGCCTGCCGGGCAGACGGCGAGCCGGTCTGGACCGAATGGCTGCAATTGAACGACGCCGTCTCCGCCAGCCGGAAAATCACCATGTCGGTCACCATCGACGGCGACAGCAAATTCGATGAGAGCTGGTCCGTCGGCACGCGCGGCAGGCTGCTGATGCGCGACGGGGCCGATGGCATCAAGCGCCTCGTTCCGGCAAACCGCCTGCTGCTGTCGTGGCGCTTCGGGCTGCTGTCCGGGCGCGGTCAGGCCGATTTCGACCTGGCCGGCTTCGGTGAGGCGGTCAGCCAGATTGCCGGCAACTGCAAGACCGATCCGCCTTGATTTCGAAAAGTGGCGGTCGTTTGGGCTGTCGTCACCTGGAAGATTGATCCGCGAACTGCGTGGTATCAGCATCATTCTTTCCACGATTGAATGATTTCAAATTCCGGCCAGGATAATCGCCAGCGCAGTGGCGGTGCTGCCTCGCGGGATTTTGGACCTAGATCAGCAGCAGGCCTTTCATGCTGGCGTATCCTTTCCGCCCGATGATGATGTGATCGTGCACGGAAATACCCAGCCGCTTGGCGGCTTCGATGATCTCTTTCGTCATCTCGATATCGGCACGCGACGGCGTCGGGTCGCCGGAGGGATGATTGTGGACCAGGATGATCGCGGTGGCCGACAGTTCGAGCGCGCGCTTGACCACTTCCCTGGGATAGACCGGCGTGTGGTCGACCGTTCCGGTCTGCTGCACTTCGTCGGCGATCAGCGCGTTCTTCTTGTCGAGGAACAGGATGCGGAACTGCTCGCGCGCTTCGAACGCCATGGCCGAGCGGCAATAGTCGAGAAGCTGTTGCCATGAGGCCAGGACTTCGCGGCCATGGACCTCGCCGCGCGCCATGCGCTGCGCGGTCGCCGCGACGACCTTCAGCTCGAGCGCCACGGCCGGGCCGATGCCCTTGACCTCCTGCAACAGGCCGATGGGCGCGCCGAGCACTTCGGCCAAGGTGCCGAAGCGGGCCAGCAGCGCCTTGGCGACCGGCTTGGTGTCGGCGCGCGGGATCAGGCGGAAGAGCAGGAGTTCCAGAAGTTCATAGTCGGGCAAGGCATCCGGACCGGCCGAGGCAAAGCGCTCGCGCAGACGATCGCGATGGCCGAGATAATGCGGCTTTTCATCGACTGCCGCCTTGGCTCTCGCCGCCGGCCGCACCGGCACCTCGGAGAAGAAGCTCCGTTCGTCGTCGTCGCCTTGTGTCGCCATGTGCCGCCCATATCCAGTCGCAGCTGAGCAATGATCGCTGATCCCCGCGAAATACTAGGACGGCGGGCAGGGGCGGTCGAGGTTTTTTCGGCGGCAAGGAATGAGTAAGCCTCCGACTTCTACGCAATGTTGCGGCAATGGCAGTCGCGCAGGCTCTCGGTGTCATCATCGATGACGCCCCATTCGGAGACAACCAAGATGCCCAGGCCCATTCGTATCCTGCTGCCCGCCGGGCTGCTTCTGAGCTTCAGTCCTGCAATGGCTGCCCCGGTGATCGATGCCGTACCCGGCCGGTGGCCGCGCTGATCGGAACCCGATCCATTTCATCCAATATGATGATCCTTGCACGGACGGCCGTTACAGCGACCGGAGGCCGCACAATTGCCGCGAGATCCTGCGCATGCTGGATCGCCGGGGGCGTTATCGGGAAAGGCACGACTATTACCCGTACCCGCGCGAACGCTACGATCCATGCACCGATGGCAGGGTCAGCGATGGCCGTCCGCGCAGTTGCCGCGAAATAATGCGCTGGTTACGAGACCAGGACGAGGACGAAGACTGGCGGCCACGCAAACACTGGAAATAGGCCGCCATCCAAGACCTCGCCACGGCCTCCTAAACCGGCAAGCCAGGGCGGTCGAGCTTTTTGGGCGACAGCGTGAAAATCTCGCAGCCGGTGTCGGTCACGCCGATCGTGTGCTCGTATTGCGCCGACAGCGAGCGGTCGCGTGTCACCGCCGTCCAGCCATCCGACAGCACCTTCACATGCGGCCGGCCGAGATTGATCATCGGCTCGATGGTGAAGATCATGCCGGGGCGCATTTCCACGCCTTCATTGGCATTGCCGTAGTGCAGGATGTTGGGGGCGTCGTGGAAAAGCTGGCCGACGCCGTGGCCGCAGAAATCGCGCACCACCGAGCAGCGCTCGGCTTCGGCGTAGGTCTGGATGGCGGCGCCGATGACACCGGTGCGCGCGCCCGGCCTGACGGCGGCGATGCCGCGCATCAGGCATTCGTGGGTGACCTCGAGCAGGCGTTCGGCTGCCCGCTTGATCGTGCCGACCGGATACATGCGCGAGGAATCGCCGTGCCAGCCGTCGAGGATGTAGGTCACGTCGATGTTGACGATATCGCCATCCTTCAGCGGCTTGTTGTCGGGAATGCCGTGACAGACGACATGGTTGATCGAGGTGCAGGACGATTTCGTGTAGCCGCGATAGTTGAGCGTGGCCGGCAGTGCGCCGTGGTCCATGCCGAACTCGAAGACGAAACGGTCGATGGTGTCGGTGGTGACGCCGGGACCGACCATCGGCACCAGCTCGTCCAAGCAGCGCGCGGTGAGGTCGCATGCCTTGCGCATGCCGGCAAAGCCTTCCTCGCCATAAAGGCGGATCTGGCCGGTGTTTCTGAGCGGTGCCGTGGCGGCGTCGAGATAGGTGACCATTTTGCCCATATAGAAGGTGGCGCGCCGCAGGAGCGCGGGCGCGGAGATGTCACCAGATTTGGCACCTGAGGGCGAAAGGTTCAAGGACGAACTGCCTGATGCGGCCCCAACGGCCCGGATATTCGCTTGCCCCGCCGGTCAGGCGCACGGCCTTCGACGCGGAGACCGACCCGGCCAACCAGTAATCACCGCCGCCGGCAAGGCCTGCCGGGCCGCTCGATGCCGGCAGACCTTCCCTTGCCAGATGCAGCAAAGGAGACAGTTTTCCGCAGTGACGACACATTTCCGTGGCACACCGCACAAAGCAACTTTTGACGATGAGCGGCGTTGCTTGGGCGATGCCGGTCGGGAGATGTCGGATGGACAGATTGCAATTCGAGGTGCCGGTGCGCATCGCACCAGGCCCCGGCTTGCCCGTCGAGGAAATCTACAGCGTCGAGCAGGCGCTCGATTTTCTGCAGGACTGGCCGGCGCGCCGGCAGGGACCGGCGTATCAGAAAGCCTTCAATGCCTGTTTCGGTGCCACGGTCGATGTGGTCGAGACCGAAGACGCCTGCCGGGCGTTCATGGCGTTCTGCCGCGTCGCCGGACTGATGGCCGGCGACATGATGGCGCCGCGCAAGCGCGGCGGCGAGGCGAGAGCGCTGCAGGCCTGAGGGCGTCATCGAGTGGGGGAACCAGTTCAGCTTGAGTGTGCATGACGATTCGCTTGCGCCGATGCATTGGCCGGCGCTGTTAAGCTTCCGTTTCCACCTTCGCGGTTAGCCATTGATTGTTCGGCAATGGTTGATTCGTTGCGTCAGTTTCATGGGTCGGAAGATGTCCTCAGAAAAAGTCCGTGCGTTCCCGATCGATCGTCAGCTGTTCTTGGTCAGGGAAGTTGCCGCCAAGCTCGGCAATCTGCATGGCGAGACCGCCACCTCGTTCTGGAAGACAAAGGCGGCGGAATTGCTCGATCTCATTGTCGGGACGGGCAGGGACAGAACGGCAGCCGGTGACGAAGTGCGCAGGTTCTTCCTTGCCGTTCAAAGAGAGTTATTGGCTGGTGCGACCGTGGAAGAGGTCCCGATCCTTACCGCCTGAAGTAAATCCTGCCCGCAAGCAGGCTGCACGCTTGGCGACGCCGGAAATGCATCAGGTGCGCGTACCGAGGCCGGCTGTTGGAGCCAATGGCTGCTGGCCAATGGTTGTCTCGTAGAAAGTGAATCGAACTTTTTAGCCGTTCTTTCATACATGCGTGCTTTCTAATTGATTATGCTGTTCAACTGCTTCACCCGGATTCGGCTCGTGGCGGCCGGCATGCGCCGCAGCAGAGCTGCGAACGTCGCCACCATCTTTGCCCTTACCCTGCCGATCGTTATCGGTGCGGCGGGTTTTGGCGTTGAAACCTCCTATTGGTACTACAACAGCTTGAGATTGCAGGCCACGGCGGATGCCGCGGCCTATGCCGGCGCGCTGGAGAAGATCGCGGGTTCCGACACGCCGACGATCGTCGCGGCCGCGACCCAGTCGGCGACCGACAACGGCCTCGGGAACGGCACCATCGTCGTCAATACGCCGCCGACGTCAGGGCCGAACATTGCCAAAAAGGCCGTCGAGGTGGTCCTCGGCCAGAATCTCGACCGGATGTTCACCTTGATCTTCACTCAGAGCCAGGTTCCAGAAAAGGCGAGGGCGGTGGCGCTCATCACCGACGCCTCCAAGGCTTGCCTCCGGGCGCTCAATCCGTCGGCACCGCAGTCGGTGCTCTTCTCCGGCAGCACCAGCATGACGCTCAACGGCTGCGTCATCATGACGAATTCGATCGCCAGCGACGCCATCAAGGTGCAGGGATCGGCGGCTCTCACGGCCGACTGCCTGATCTCGGCGGGCGGCGTCGTGCTGAACAATCCGGTGACCACGACCTGCAAGGCGCCGATCACCCAGGCCTTGCCCGTACCCGATCCGTTCGCCAGCGTGCCGGCGCCCGCCGCCAGCAACCCATGCCAGAATGTCAACGGAGGCAAGTCGACCCAAACGATCCAGCCCGGGACCTATTGCAGTGGCATGAGCCTCAACGGCAATGTCACGCTTTCTCCCGGCGTCTATGTTGTCCAGGGCAATTTGAAAATCAACGCGGGCGCGGTCATCCAGGGCGACGGCGTGACCATCTTCATGGCGGGCAGCAGCACCGTCAGCATGAACGGGAACGCGACCGTGACGCTCAGCGCGCCGCAGTCGGGCACCTATTCCGGCATGCTGTTCTACGGTGACAGGACAGGCACGGCGGCGCAGAGTACCTTCAACGGTACGGCAACATCCTTGCTGACCGGCGCCATCTATTTCTCCAAGCAGCAAGTGAACTACCTGGGCAACTTCTCAGGCAACAATGGCTGCACGCAGATTGTGGCCGACACTATCCAGTGGTCCGGCAATTCCACGATCAACCAGGACTGCTCGAGCCTGGGAATGAAGGACATCCCCGCGGCGGCGTCGGTCGCGATTGTCGAATGAAGCGCGTGGCCTATCGATTGATCCCAGCCATTCGCGAAGACGCGGGTGCAGCCGCGGTTGAGTTCGCGATGGTCCTGCCCATCCTTTGCCTGGTACTGCTCGGCATCGCCGACGGCTGGTCATACGTCACGAGTTCGTTGTCTATGCGCGCCGGCGTGAAGACGGCGGCGAACATGGTCTTGGCGGGCTCCGCCGACGACAGCGCGACACGGGCCGCGGCAATGGCGAACTGGGAGAGGATGCCGGACGACGGTCAGGTCACGCTGAGCCGGATCTACAAATGCGGCACGACCGTGGTCGACGCTTCGACCTTGTGCAGCGGGCCGAAGGCACCGTCGGTCTTTGTCCAGATCGACGCATCGGCGACGTGGACTCCGCCCTTTACCTTCGGCGTGTTTTCCGCCCCCAGCGCGATCGGCCAGCAGGAGCTGATCCGTGTTCGGTAATACGGGAGGCTTCAGGGACGATCGATCGGGCGGAGCCGCGCTCGAATTCGCGCTGATCGCACCGTTCCTTATCATGCTGCTATTCGGAATCTTCGCCTTCGGCTGGTCGATGAATACGGCCTCCAGCGTTCGCTACACGCTGGAGGCGTCCGCACGGTCCCTGCAGCTTAACAACACGCTGACCCAGGCCGACATCCAGGCGATCGCGACACAGAAGCTGCTTGCGCTGGGTCTGAAGAATGTGAACGTCACGATCGCCACCGACCCGGCGACCGGCGGCTTTCGCATGGCGCACCTGACCGCTGCCTATGCGTTCGTCATAGATTTCCCATATTTCAACGCCTACCCGATCAATTACGCGACGACCGTTGCCGTGCCGCTGGTCGGCGGTTAGCCACGTAGTCCGCCAGACCGCGAATCTGCTGGCCTCGAGCCCTGCGGCCGGGCTGTATGAGTTCCCCTCGTTGACGAGCATGCAATTCAAGTCTGGTAAAGGAGTCATGGGTCGGCGCTTTCTGGCGTGACGGGCTCTTTTTCACAGTGGGGCGTAGCCGAAATTTTATCCAAGACATCAAGGATCTTTAAACTTCTGCCCGTTACCAGAGCACATATGGCCTCGTGGCGGAGCGGCTACGCTAGAGACTGCAAATCTCGGAAGCCTCGGTTCGATTCCGAGGCGAGGCCTCCAAAATTCCGAAGCTGATGGACTGGTGGATCGGGCGGGAGTGGATCCATCCCTGGTCCATTTCCGCATTACGCCAAGCGTTTCCGCTTGAGCGCAAAAAAGTTCTAACGGAACAGATATTTCGACACTTCGGGGTTGCCGCGGCGCCATATCACATTGTCGAGGAAGTAATGGTGCACGTTGATGAAGATCAACACGATGAAGAAGAACAGCGACGATCCCAGGACTTCCCGGTCATAGGGGACAAGGGCCGTCAGCACGGTCGGCACCAGCCAGAAACCCAGACCGCCGAGGAGAAGGCCAGCACTGATGAACTCCAGAAGCCGCACCCTGTAAGCCGGACCAAGGACGGACAGGATTCTGGATGGCGGAACTTTCTCGGCATCGCGCCCGTCACGCTCGACATTGCTCTGGTAACGCCAGACCACCGCCAGGTACTGCAAGGAATGGAGCGCCGGCACCACAAGCAGCCAGAGCGGATTTGTCCTTACGATCAGAATCCAGAGATATAGGGATGCGATGTAGGCGATGACGCCGTTATACGGCAGGCTGCCGCCATTCCTGCTCCAACGATTGATCAGCATCACGGCAGTGGCGGCCGTGGAAGCGGCCGCGGCCGCCACCGCAATCGCGTTGAGCCATGCAGGGGTGGCAAACGTATAATATTCCAGCCCCAGGTATTTTCCCTGGCTGACCGCCGTGTTCGTCTGAAGCCATGCGAACAGCCAAACGGCATAGCTGTTGATCAGCAGGATTTTCTTGTCCGGATCGGTGAAGAACCTGCGCTTCAGGACGGCATCCACCATCAACATACCGTAGCCTTGCTTGACGTAGTGCCAGCCCAAGAAAAAGAACATCGCGTTGGTTGCGTTGCCCAGCAGCCGGGCGTTCGCCGTTATCGAGCCGTAGGCAAAAAATGCACCCATGAGTAGGGGAACGATGATGCCGGCGACGATGTAGCGGATCTGGAGGTTCCTGTCGTAGCCGTCGCCGCGCAGCTTCCGCCCAAAATTGCGGTAGAAGAGTTGGTATGAGTGGGCGAAGTGCGGATAGTTGATCAGATAAGCCAGGAAAAGCATCGTCGCCGCCACGAGACCTTCGTATCTCAGCGGCACGAAGTACAGCGCCGGCAAGATCAGGAATGCGCCGCCGCCGAGCATCAGAAAGTCCGCGAGCGGACCAAAGAGATATCTTGGCGGCGTTGCCGCGGGAGCGCGTATATCCGCCGAAAGGTGAACTGTCATATGAGCGCTCCCTTCGTATTCCATTTAACCACTGGCCCGTCTGATCGACAAGACAGAGGAGCCGGGCGCTAGACTAGCGCGAAAGGCATGGGGTATCGGCTGCAACGGATGCCGTAACCCGCAATGTTGTCGACGCGATGCGCCCCTGCCAAATTGCATCGGCCAGGCGTTCGCTGCGTAGAATCGGAAGAGGGACTGGAGGTCCGGAAGATCTGGTACGCCCAAGGGGAATCGAACCCCTGTTACCGCCGTGAAAGGGCGGTGTCCTAACCGCTAGACGATGGGCGCGCTCAGACGAAGCGGCTTATACTGGCGTTGCGCGTAACCGGCAACCCGTTAGGTGCCGCCTTGGACAACTTTTTTCCAGCCTGCCAAATCAGCGATTTCGCGAGGGGTCGGCAGGGCTTGGCGATCAGCGGTGACATTAGTCGCTTCGCCATCCACGGGCGGAGCAAGGAGCGTAGCGAAGCGGCGCAGACCCGAGAATTATGCCGCGACTTCAACGCGTTGCCGTGGTGCAGAATTCTGCTCCCGTTGCGATCTTTGCCAGGGTCACGGCATGGATTTCGGGTCTTCGCGACGGAGCTTCGCTCCTGCTTAGCCAAGGGTGACGACATGGGAACGACTCTGGCCTGCTGAGGTTCCGGTCCGTCAAATCGCTGCTAGCCGTCGTCACCGCCGCTGCGCCGGCGGCAGCGCCAGTTCCAGTCGCGCTCGGGGCCGACATCGACATGGACCGATTCGGTGTGGCAGTAGGTGCCGACGCCGCCGCGGCCGGGCATGGTCCTGATGTAGCTCGCAAGCTCCCATTTGGAGACGCCGGGCACCTGGATGTCGGCGGCGGCGCAATACATGTGCAACGAATTCTTGGCGCCGTTGGCACGGCGGTTGCGGGCCGGGTCGCGATAGCCCGAGGTCACCATCATCTTGCGCCCGTAGTGGCCTTCGATCGTCTTCAGCACGCGCACCAGCGATGGCTTCAGGCAGGCGACGTCCACGCTCTCATTCTGCTTCAGCAGTCCGTTGGGCGCCAGGCGCGCCATGCCGGCCGCAGACGCAACCTGATAGCTGCCGCCCGAGCCTTCGTCCTCATTGAGGTCGACGTCGCTTTCGTCGTCGAGGCCGGATTTGCGTTTGATCTCGAACAGGGCTGTCTGGCGCACGCCAGGCAGGGCATCGCTACCCGTAATGTGACCGGCATCGTCCCCGGTCGAAGCCAACTGTATCGGCTTTGCCGTGGAATCGGCCGAGGCCAGTGTGATGATCGGCTTTGCTGCCGCCGGGGCAGGCTTGGCCTGCGCGGCAGGCTGTTCGCCCGATCGTGTGTTGACCAGCGGAGCGGGTGTTGCCGAAGCGGGGGTGGCGCCAAACATCGAGGCCAGGAAGCCTTTTTTCTTCGGCGCCTCGGCTTGCGGCGCGTCGCCAGCGGTCACATAAACCGGATTGTTCATTACCGGTGCCGCGGCCGGCTTCGGCGCCGTCGCGGCAGCATCGGCGGCGGCGATCTTCTGGGCGACCGCGTCGGTCTGCTGCGCCGTCTGTACCTGCTGCTGCAAGGACTGCGGCGTCTGACCCGCGATCGTTTCCGCGCTGGCTGGTATGGTGAGCGGGAAAGTGGCCCCAGGCTTGGCCATCGGTAGGTAGGCAACCTTTTCGGGGAGTGCCGTGTCGCTTTCGCTCATCACCGTCGTCTGCTCCGTCGCTACCTGCGACGACGAATCGGCGGCGAGGGGCTTGCCCGTGGAGGCGGCGTGGATGTCGGATGCGGAAGCATTGTAGCCGGGCATTCCGACCGACATTGTCGGATCGCCGGCCGATGTGCAGGAGGCCAGAAGCATCGAGCAGAACGCTGCCACGATGACGCGGCGTTCTCCCTTTGCGAGGCTCCATCCTGCTGATTTCAAAGTCAAATTCCCCCTCGATGTCCGGTCGGTGTATCCTTGGCGCTGACTGGTATGTCTGCGTCAGGGTGACCCTTGTCTCCGATCCGGAAACGAGACCTGTGTCAAATCAGCAAGCCTGTAAGTATTTTTGCAGCGAATGCCGAATTGCGGCTGCTTAATGGTTGACGACACCATTTCGCCCGCTTTTGCGGGGGCGTCAACTCACCAGACATTACAGTCCGTTACACACGTACCTTGACATAGGTGCCGGGAGCATCGCCCAAGGTTTTCATATGCTTGGCGGGTTTGCGGGCAGGTACGCGGGTGTTGTCCTTGGCCTCTATCCAACTTTGCCAGTGTGGCCACCAGGACCCGGGATGGTCCGTGGCGCTTTCTATCCACTGGTCGAAGTCGCCTTTCGGCGGGCCGCCAGTCCAGTACTGATATTTGTTGGATGCGGGCGGATTGACGACGCCCGCGATATGCCCCGATCCCGCCATCACGTACTCGACCTTGCCGCCGAAATATTTCGAGCCGAGGAAGACGGACAGCGCCGGCGCGATGTGATCTTCCCGCGAGGCGAGGTTGTAGACCGGGATGGTGACATCGCCGAGCGAGACCGTGTGGCCCGCAAGTTCCATCGTGCCGCGCGAGAGGTTGTTCTCGAGATAGCAGTTGCGCAGGTAGAACGAGTGGTTGGCCGCCGCCATGCGGGTCGAATCAGCGTTCCAGTAGAGCAGGTCGAAGGGCAGAGGATCCTTGCCGCGCATGTAGTTGTTGACGACATAGGGCCAGATCAGGTCGCCCGAGCGCAGCATGTTGAAGGCGGTGGCCATCTTTGTGCCGTCGAGGTAGCCCTTTTCGTTCATCGCCTTTTCCACCGCCGCGACCTGTTCCTCGTCGACGAACACTTTCAGGTCGCCGGCATGGGTGAAGTCGACCTGTGTGGTGAAGAAGGTCGCCGACTTGATGCGGTCGTCGCCTTCTACAGCCATCAGCGCCAGTGCCGCCGCCAGCAGCGTGCCTCCGACGCAGTAACCTATGGCGTTGACGTCGCGCTCGCCGGTCGCCTTCTCGATCGTGTCGAGGCCGTATTGCAGGCCTTCCCGGATGTAGGCTTCCCAGTTCTTGGCGCCATGACGTTCGTCCGGATTGATCCAGGAGATGACGAAAACGGTGTGGCCTTGCTCGATGGCCCAGCGGATGAAGGATTTCTGCGGGTTGAGGTCGAGGATGTAGAACTTGTTGATCCAGGGCGGGCAGATCAGCAGCGGGCGTTTCAACACTGTCTCGGTTGCCGGATCATACTGGATAATCTCGGCGACGTCGCTGCGGCCGACCACCTTGCCGGGCGTCGTGGCGATGTTCTTGCCGATCTCGAAGGGCGAATAATCGGCCTGGCGCAATTTCAGGTCGCCCTTGCCGGCGGCGATGTCCTCGGCCAGCATCTTCATGCCGCGCACCAGGTTTTCGCCGTTGGAGGCGACGGTTTCGCGAAACAATTCCGGATTGGTCAGGATGAAATTGGATGGCGAGATGGCGTTGGATACCTGCTTGACGTAGAAGCTCGCCTTATGGCGGGTATGCTCGTCCAGGCCTTCGGCGTGCTCGACCAGTTCGGACGCCCAGCGCGAGGTGACGAGATAGGCCTGCTTGAGGAAATCGAAGAAGGCGTTGCGGCCCCATTCCGGATCCTGGAAGCGCTTGTCGCCGCGCTCCGGCTTGACGGCATCGTCGGCACCCTCGGCGTTCGGGCTGACGCGCTGGATGGCGTTCGCCCAAACCGTCATATAGCCGGCGAACAGCCGCGTCTGCGCTTCGAGCGCACGCTGCGGATCGGCAAGCCAGTATTCGCTGAGCTTCGAGAAGGTCTTGACCATGTCGACGACCGGCTCGGCGACGTGGTCGCGCACCTCACCCTTTTCGCGCGGTTCGGCCCAGGCGGACGCCGCCTTGCCGGCCTGCTCGATCATCCGCGCCATGTTCAGCGCAAAGCGTTCCGGGTCCTTCACCAGATATTGCTCGACCGTCGAAGGTCCGCCATCTTCCGCTTTGCCCGAATCGGGTGTTTTGGACATGGTTCGCGGGGTTCCTCCGGAAGCGTTTTCTTGACATATTAACATGGGACATCCGACAGGGTCCAATCTCGCTCTACCCCGGCTGCCAAGGAAACAATATGACGATTAAGTTTGGCGAGACTGTTTTTTTCGGTGCCGGCCACTTTTGCCGCATCGGCGCGACAATCATGCTCCTGGGCGTTGCCGGATGCTCGAGCACAAATACCGGCGGTCCGGTGCCGATGGCCACCGACGCGGGTCCGAAGGACACCGGTACCTTTCCGAACCTGAACATCCCGCCGCAAGTGGCGGCGAAACAATTCACCGAGACCGAGAAGAACGCCAAGCTCGCCCAACTGAAGGCCGACGAGAACGGGCAAGGCGCCAAGAGCGGCGGCGCGGCCGTCACCAACCAGGCGGCGCTGACCGATCTCGCCAAGAAACATGGCCCGCAGACGCTGAAGCAGATCGAAGGCAAATGCGACCCCGCCCTCGACCCTACCTGCAAATGAGTATATAGCGCGCGCCCAACGCTCCCTTGCTGTCTGGAACTGCCATGGAAGAATTTCACAAGGTCCGCCGGCTTCCGCCTTACGTGTTCGAGCAGGTCAACCGGCTCAAGGCCAGCGCCCGTTCGCGCGGTGCCGATATCGTCGACCTCGGCATGGGCAATCCGGACCTGCCGACGCCCAAGGCCATCGTCGACAAATTGTGCGAGGTGGTGCGCGATCCGCGGACGCACCGCTATTCCTCATCGCGCGGCATTCCCGGCCTGCGCCGCGCCCAGGCAAACTACTATGCCCGCCGCTTCGGCGTGAAGCTCAACCCCGACACCCAGGTGGTCGCCACGCTTGGCTCGAAGGAAGGTTTCGCCAACATGGCGCAGGCGATCACCGCGCCGGGCGACGTGATCCTGTGCCCCAACCCGACCTATCCGATCCACGCTTTCGGCTTCATCATGTCGGGCGGCGTCATCCGCTCGCTGCAGGTCGAGCCAGATGATGGCTTCATTCCCGCGCTCGAGCGCGGCGTCCGCCATTCGATCCCGAAGCCGCTGGCGCTGATCCTCAACTACCCGTCGAACCCGACGGCGCTGGTCGCCTCGCTCGATTTCTACAAGGACGTGGTGGCCTTCGCCAAGAAGAACGACATCATCATCCTGTCCGACCTTGCCTATTCCGAAATCTACTTCGACGGCAATCCGCCACCCTCGGTACTGCAGGTGCCGGGCGCCATCGATGTCTGCGTCGAGTTCACCTCGATGTCGAAAACCTTTTCCATGCCCGGCTGGCGCATGGGCTTCGCCGTGGGCAATGAACGGCTGATCTCGGCGCTGACCCGGGTCAAATCTTATCTCGATTACGGTGCCTTCACGCCGATCCAGGTGGCGGCCGCGCACGCGCTCAATGGCGACGGCGCCGACGTCGCCGAAGTGCGTGACATCTATCACAAGCGCCGCGACGTGATGGTCGATGCGTTCGGCCGCGCCGGATGGACCATTCCGGCACCGGCGGCCTCGATGTTCGCCTGGGCGCCGATCCCGGAGCCGTTCCGGCATCTGGGATCCCTCGAATTCTCCAAGCTGCTCATCGAGCATGCCGACGTTGCGGTGGCGCCCGGTGTCGGCTTCGGCGAGCATGGCGACGATTTCGTGCGCGTGGCGCTGGTCGAGAACGAGCACCGGATCCGCCAGGCGGCGCGCAACATCAAGCGCTTCCTGTCTGCCAGCGCCAAGCAGCCCAACAATGTGGTGCCGCTTTCCGCCCACCGGTAAATACAAATTCGATCTGATTTGAGGGGCGCCGCCTTCCATGGCTGAAGCACTGCGTGTTGGAATTGCCGGACTTGGCACGGTCGGTGCATCGGTGGCGCGCGTGTTGCGCGACAAGGCGGCGGAGTTGACCCGCCAATGCGGGCGCGACATCATCGTGTCGGCGGTTTCGGCACGCGACCGGAAACGCGACCGTGGCACCGATCTGAGCTCCGCGAACTGGTTCGACGATCCGGTGAAGATGGCACAGACCGCTGAGATCGACGTTTTCGTCGAGCTGATCGGCGGCGATGAGGGGCCGGCGCGTGCCTCTGTGAAGGCGGCGCTCGAAGCCGGCTGCCATGTCGTCACCGCCAATAAGGCGCTGCTTGCCAAGCATGGCGTGGCGCTTGCCGAAATCGCCGAGAAGAAGGGCGTGCTGCTCAACTACGAGGCCGCGGTGGCAGGTGGCATTCCCGTCATCAAGACGATGCGCGAAGCGATGGCCGGCAACTCGGTCAGCCGTGTGTTCGGCATTCTCAACGGCACCTGCAACTATATCCTGACGCGCATGGAGGCCGAGGGCGTTTCCTTCGACGTCGTGCTGAAGGACGCGCAACGGCTGGGTTATGCCGAAGCCGATCCGACCTTCGACATCGAGGGCCATGACACCGCGCACAAGCTGTCGATCCTGACCAGCCTTGCTTTCGGCACCAGGATTGCCGCCAACGACATCTACATGGAAGGCATTTCCAACATCACCCAGGCCGACATCCGTGCGGCAGGCGATCTTGGCTACCGGATCAAGCTGCTCGGCGTCGCCCAGCGTACCGAAAGCGGCATCGAGCAGCGCGTGCATCCGACCATGGTGCCGACGGCTTCCGTCATCGCGCAGGTGCATGGCGTCACCAATGCGGTGGCGATCGAGACCGACATTTTGGGCGAATTGCTGCTCTCCGGTCCCGGCGCCGGCGGCAACGCCACCGCCTCGGCGGTCATCGGCGACGTCGCCGACATCGCCAAGAGCCGGCCAGGCTTTCAGCATGGTCCTGTCTTCGGCCTGCCGGCGAAGGAGCTGAAACCGTATAAGAAGGCGCAGATGCGCAGCCACGCCGGCGGCTACTTCATCCGGCTGACCGTGCATGACCGCATCGGCGTGTTCGCAGCAATCGCCAAGCGCATGGCCGACAATGATATTTCGCTGGAATCGATCGTCCAGCACGCGGTCAGCGGTGAGGCGGCGGCGCAGAAGACGGTGATCCTCGTCACCCACGAGACCACCGAGGCCGCCGTGCGCAAGGCCGTCGACGGCATCACCAAAGACGGCCATCTGACCGACAAGCCGCAGGTCATCCGCATCGAGCGAGCAGGGTAGCAGCGGCCTCGTCGTCGCGGGCATAACCACCGGCGGCGCATTTCCGTTCTGTGAGGATCCCACTGCCGCCCGGAACGAATTGGCGTCGGCACCGTTCTCTTGGTCAGCAACCAAGGGAGCCGCTTCATGGCTGATACCAACAAATCCGGCCCTCCTGACATCGAGGACATCCAGAAGACGCTGGAAAAGCAGATCGCCGACCTGCGCAAGGAGATCACCAAGATCAACAAGAGCATTTCGGCGCGCAGCGCGGAAATGCTCGATGACGCCAGCGAACAGGCATCGGATTTCTACGATACAGCCGCTTCCCGCGCCTCGCGGACAGCGCAGCAGTTGCGCAGCCAGGCTCAGTCCGTTTCAGAAGCCGCGCGCGAAAATCCGGGCACGACGACCGCAGTGGTTGGGGTGATCGGCTTACTTGGCTTCTTGGCCGGCCTCGCGATCGGCCAGTCGATGAACGACACGCCGCGCCGCTGGTACCATTAGCCGCAAGGGCGGCCAGCTTGGCCGGCCGCACCATCTCGCTACGTTTTTCAACACGGCCGTCTCGGGGAGGGTATCATGGCGTCGTCCATGCTGATCGGCATTCTCATTACATTCCTGGTCATTATCCTGGTTCTGTATCTCGTCCAGCGACTGCCGCTCGACGCCAGAATGAGACAGATCGTGCAGATCATCGTCATCATCATCGGCATTGTTTCGCTGCTCAAATACCTCGCGGTTTTCTAGCCTGCGAGGAACGGGAATTTCCCGTTCGTATTGGCCCGGGTCGTCTCGAACCGGGTAGGCATTGTTTCAGGAATGCGGTTCAATCGATTGATATTGCTGTCCTTTCGATAAAGCTGCCGGTAGGTCTTGCCGTTGTCATGCTCGTTTGACAAAACAGGCGCGCCTCCGGCGGGAGGCGGCATCAAACGAGGATTTGCCGAAATGAATGTGGCCCAGAACATCGTCGCCGGCCTTGACCGGATACTCACCATGGAACTGGTGCGCGTCACCGAACGGGCCGCCGTCGCGGCCGCCCGGCTGCGCGGCCGCGGCGACGAAAAAGCTGCCGACCAGGTCGCCGTCGACGCCATGCGCGAGGAACTCAACCGCCTCGCCATCAAGGGCACGGTGGTGATCGGCGAGGGCGAGCGAGACGAGGCGCCGATGCTCTATATCGGCGAGGAGGTCGGGACCGGCAAAGGCCCGGCGGTCGATATCGCGCTCGATCCGCTCGAAGGCACGACAATCTGCGCCAAGAACCTGCCGAACGCGCTTGCCGTGATCGCGATCGCCGAGAAGGGCAGCCTGCTGTTCGCGCCCGACGTCTACATGGACAAGATCGCGGTCGGTCCGGGTTACGCCGAAGGCGTCATCGACATCGATGCCACGCCGGCCGAGAACATCGCCAGCCTCGCCCGGGCGAAGGGCGTCGCTGTGTCCGATATCACGGCCTGCATCCTCGACCGGCCGCGCCACGCCAAGCTGATCGACGCCGTGCGTGCCACCGGCGCCGCGATCCGGCTGATCGGCGACGGCGACGTCGCCGGCGTCATCCACACCACCGACCCGGAAGAAACCGGAATCGACATCTATCTCGGCACCGGAGGCGCACCGGAAGGCGTTCTGGCCGCGGCCGCCCTGCGCTGCACCGGCGGCCAGATGCTGGGCCGGCTGATCCTCGATACGCCCGAGAAGGTCGCCCGCGCGGCCAATATGGGGATTGCCGATCCGAAGCGGGTTTATCGGGCCGAGGACATGGCGCGCGGCGATGTGCTGTTCGCGGCCACCGGCGTCACCGACGGCAACATGCTGGCCGGCGTCAAGTTCGGCCGAACCTACATCACCACGCATACGATCGTGCTGCGCTCCTCGTCGCGTACCGTGCGGGAGATCAAGGCCCGGCACCAGGATCTGGATAAGTTCTAGACCTGCTTGCGAAGCCGGGCCGCAGTTGTTAGCCATTGGCTGCATCTGAAGCTGGCCGCGCAAGGACTAACGATGACGGTGTTCGACTGGCACGCGGATCCGATTTCGCGTGCCACTCCTGTGACGAAATCCTACCGCAACACCCAGAACGCGCGCCGCTTTCTTACCCGCGAATGCGGCGACAGGTTCAGGTTCGATCGACCCTTCATGGCATGGCTCAAGGACGGTCGGGAAAAGACGATGGGAGATGCAGCCGACGAGTGGGTCCGGCGCCAGGCTGAAAAGCGGAAAGCGTAGTTTTTCTTGAATTCTTCTGCGACGCCTGCATGTCGTTATCCCAAAACCGCTGCACACTTTTGGGCGACATGCATTATCCTGCCGCCAACCATGAGTTGGCAAAGCGCATGATGGGCGACAGGCGCCTCTTCCTCGATGTCAGGCAGTCGGCGACCGGTCTCTCCTGGGAGCACCGGCTGACCGAACGGCAGGACATGATCGCGCTTGCCATCGCGCAGGGTCATGGCGTGCCCGACATCGTCGCGCGCGTTCTTGCCGGACGCGGCGTTGCCGTCGATGAGACCGAACGGTTTCTCGACCCGACGATCCGTGACCTGTTGCCGAATCCGGCCTCGCTGACCGACATGGACAAGGCTGCTATCCGCATCGCCGCCGCCGTCATTGCCCGGGAGAAAATAGCGATCTTCGGCGATTACGACGTCGATGGCGCGGCCTCCTCGGCCTTGCTGAAGCGGTTTCTCATGCATTTCTCGGTGCCGTCGGAAATCTATATCCCTGATCGTATTTTCGAGGGCTACGGTCCCAATCCCGACGCCATGCGCGAACTGGTCTCGCGCGGCGCGACGCTGATCGTCACCGTCGATTGCGGCACCAACAGCGCCGCCTCCGTCGAGGCCGCCAAGGAGGCGGGCGCCGATGTGGTGGTGCTGGACCACCACCAGGTTGGCGGTGCGCTGCCGGCGGCGCATGCCGTCGTCAATCCAAACCGCGACGACGACCTTTCCGGACAGGGTCATCTCTGTGCCGCCGGCGTGGTCTTTCTCGCTCTGGTGCAAACCGCGAAGGTGCTGCGCGCGATGACCGACGCCACGCCGCCGGATCTGCTTTCGCTGCTCGATCTCGTCGCGCTTGCCACCGTCTGCGACGTGGTGCCGCTCACGGGCGTCAATCGCGCCTTCGTCGTCAAGGGCCTGCAAGTGGCGCGGCAGCAGAAGAATGAGGGGATGGCTGCCCTTGCGCGGGTGTCACGCATCGGCGAGCCGATCAGCACCTTCCATCTCGCCTATCTGATCGGCCCGCGCATCAATGCGGGCGGGCGCATCGGCGATGCGGCGCTCGGCAGCCGGCTGCTTGCAACGGACGATCCGGTCGAGGCGCAGAGCATCGCCGAGACGCTCGACCGGCTGAACCAGGAACGGCAGCTGATGGAGCAGGAGATGCTCGCCGCCGCGCGCGCCGAGGCCGATGCCGAGCTCGCGGGTGGCAGCGGCCCGGCAATCGTCGTCACCGCCAGCAACAACTGGCACCCCGGCATTGTCGGCCTGCTTGCCTCACGACTGAAGGATCACGCTCGGCGGCCGGCCTTCGCCATCGCCTTCAACGCCAGCGGCACCGGCACCGGCTCGGGCCGGTCGGTGTCGGGTTTCGACCTTGGCCGGCTGGTGCGCGAAGCCGCCAATGCCGGGCTCATCGTCAAGGGCGGCGGCCATGGTATGGCTGCTGGCATCACAGTCGAGCGCGCAAGGCTGGGCGAGCTCAGGGCCTTCTTCGAGGAGCGGGCGGCGGCCGACGTCTTCCGGTTGCAGGATGAGGAAACCCTGGCCATCGATGGCGCGCTTGCCGCGGAAGGCGCGACGCTAGGCCTGCTCGACGCCCTGGAGAAGGCGGGCCCTTTCGGCGCCGGGCATATCGCGCCGGTTTTCGCTTTGCCGCGCCATCGGCTCGTCGATATCAGGCCGGTCGGCACCAATCATATTCGCGCCGACTTACAGTCGGAGAGCGGCGGCCGCATCCAGGCGATCGCCTTTCGCGCCGTCGACACGGTGCTTGGCGAATTCCTGTTCAAGAACCGGGGCAAGACGATGCATGTCGCCGGCTCGCTGTCGGGCAATCACTGGAACGGCAACCGTACGGTGCAAATTCGCATTATCGATGCCGCACGGGCGTAGGCGCGCGGCGGAAACCGGGCAATTCAGCCGGCCGGCGCATAACGCAGCAACGTCACGCCCTGGGTAAGACTTTCCGTACCGAGCGGTTTCAGCGCCAGCGACAGGCCGGATTGGAAATAAGGCTTGCCGCCACCCAGCACCACAGGATGCATATAGAGCCGGTATTCGTCGATGAGACCGGCTCGCATCAGAGAGGCCGCAAGGTCGGCACCGCCGAGGATGACGAGGCCATCGGCATGCGCCTTGAGGGTTCGTACCGTGTTCTCGGCATCGTCATCCACCAAGCGGGCATTGAACCCGACTTGCCGAAGCGTGGTCGAGAAAACGATCTTCGGCGTTTCGCGCCATGCCTGGGCAAAATCCCGCTCGACCTCGTCGGTACCGGTCTCGCGCTCAGGACTGTCCCAGAAGCGCATCGTTTCGTACATGCGCCGTCCCGCGAGTACGGCGGAGGCCTGTCTCATCATGTCGTTGAAATGCTGGTGCAGCTCCGCTTCGGCCACCGGCAAGCCGATGTCCTCGTCCGATCGGGCGATATAGCCGTCCAACGACGTCAGCATGGAATAGACAATCCTGGCCATCGGCATCTCCGCTTCGATCGGCCCAGATCACCATAACTAATTGCATTTGCAATCAGTTTATGCCGAAGCGAATAGAGCTTGATGAGATGATCTAGGCGAGAACCGTCTGCAGCCGCGTCAGTTCGCTGATCTGCGCCATCGTGGCTTGATAGCCGATCTGGATCGCCTCGTCGGCCCGGTGGAACTCGGTGAGGCCGATATGGCTGAGCTTGGGCTGCAGGGACATGTCGGGCGGATCGCCGGCAAGCCTCGCCCGTGAAATGCGGTCCTGGATGATGTTGAAGGCTTCCACCATCACGCCGGTGATGCCCAGACGCGTCTGGTGCGATTGGTGCTGGGAGTTGACCTGGCCGGGCCTTGGCGCATCCTTTTCGATAACCAGCTCGCCGGCACTGTGTTTGATCACGGCGGCGCGGCCGAACAGGTCGTAGTGGAGGTTGACCGCCACGACGAGCGGCTGCTCGTAGGCGCGGCAGACCGAAACGGGCACCGGATTGACCAGCGCTCCGTCGACCAGCACGCGGCCGTTGCAATCGACCGGCTCGAACACGCCCGGCAGCGCGTAGGATGCGCGCATGGCCGTGATCAGCGAGCCGCTCGACAGCCAGATCTCGTGGCCGGTGCGGATTTCCGACGCGACGCAGACAAATGGCTTGGGCAGATCGTCGAAGCGGATACCAGCCACGTGCTCGCGCAGGCGCGCGTCCAGCTTCATGCCGCCGAAGAGGCCGCTGCCGCGCAGGTTGAGATCGAGCAGGCCGAAGATGCGCCGCCTTGTGAGGCTCCGGGCGAACTCTTCCAGCTCATTCAGTTTGCCGGCGAGATAACAGCCGCCGACCAGGGCACCGATCGAGGTGCCGGCGATCATGGAAACTTCGATGCCGGCTTCATCGAGCGCCCGCAGCACGCCGATATGAGCCCAGCCTCTGGCGCAACCGCCGCCGAGCGCGAGCGAAATGCCGGTTTTCTTTGGAGATTTTGTCGCGGATGCGCCGCCGGCCGAGGACAGGCCGTTGGCCTCCCTGACATCTGGTCTGTTAGGCAATGACGCCCATTCGAGCATCATGATCTCCCTTGTCCCAGGCTACTATACGGATGGGCCGTATCGAAATGATGAATCTATGTGATCGGTGTTAGGCAGAAGGTTCAAGCTGATGGCTTTCGATAGGTGTTTTCCGCATCGAACAGCGGCTTGCTGCCGTCGTCGGCAAGCGTCCCCTTGCCGTCGATCAGCCCCACCGTCCGATAAAAGCATGAACGCCGGCCAGTGTGACAAGTTGCGTCGTGGCCCAACACTTTGACGCGCAACCATATGGCGTCCTGGTCACAATCCGTGAGCATCTCGACGACATGCTGGAAATTGCCCGAGGTTTCGCCCTTCTTCCAGAGTGCGTTGCGCGAGCGCGACCAGTAATGGGCAATGCCGGTCTCCAGCGTCAGCGCCAGCGCCTGCGCATTCATATGCGCGACCATCAGCAGCATGCCGTCGGCGGCATCGGTTACGACGACGGTGACAAGACCAGCGGCATCGAAGCGCGGCGAGAACACCGTGCCTTTTTCCAGGATCTTCTTGTCCGAGGGAGCTTTCGGAAATTCCAGTGCCGACATTGCTGGTCCATTTTCCTGTTGACCGTGACGTCGGCAAGGGGCTTACGCCCTGCCGCCGCGCACCATGGTGACAAAACGAACCTGCTCTTCGGGCGTATCCTTGAAAACGCCGGTGAAGGTGGAGGTCAGCGTGGTTGAGCCCTGCTTGCGGATGCCGCGCATGGCCATGCACATGTGCTCGGCCTCGATCATGACAGCGACGCCGCGCGGGTTGAGCACGTCCTGGATGACCCCGGCAATCTGCGCGGTCAGGGCTTCCTGGGTCTGCAGGCGATGGGCGAAGATATCAACGACGCGCGCGATCTTGGACAGGCCGACGACCTTGCCGTCGGGCAGATAGCCGACATGCGCCTTGCCGATGATCGGCACCATGTGGTGCTCGCAATGCGAATGGAACTGGATGTCCTTGACGATCACGAGATCGTCGTAGCCGGCGACCTCCTCGAAAGTACGGCCAAGCTCCTCGGCTGGGCACATATCGTAGCCGCCGAACATTTCACGGAACGCCTTGGCCACCCGCTTGGGGGTATCGATCAAACCCTCGCGATCCGGGTTGTCGCCGGTCCAGCGCAGCAATGTGCGCACGGCGGCCTCGACTTCGACCTCGCTCGGGCGGTCGGTGACCGGCTTTTCCATATACGCCGACTGGGGCATGAGTTTCTTGATGACGGCATCCATAAAAGGCGTCTCCCGTAGTCCCTCTCTCAGGAGGAACGAGTTGAACGGACCACGACCTTTCGGTGTCGGAAACTCGCCCCGTTTCCAGCCCCGTAAGCGGCGTGAACTTCCCGGCAAGGACAGTGGCTCTCGCCGCCTTGTCGATACCGGACTGCCAGCATTATATATGGTCGTGCCGGGCGAATGAAAGACGCAACAACGGCAATCGCTGTTTGCTTGGCGGCGATGGATTGGAAAATAATGATCAACGACGTCTACAACGCGAAAATTCTCGGTTTTGCCGGAAACATCGCCCGCATCGGCCGGCTCGATCATCCCGACGCGACCGCGAAGGCGCATTCCAAGCTGTGCGGGTCGACCGTTACCGTCGACCTCAAGATGGAGGACGGCGTGGTAACCGATTTTGCCCATGACGTGAAAGCCTGCGCGCTCGGACAGGCATCGTCCTCGATCATGGCGCAACATGTCGTCGGCGCCAGTGCCGAGGAATTGCGCGCGGTGCGCGAGACCATGCTGAAGATGCTGAAGGAGAACGGCGCGCCACCCGAAGGACGCTTCGCCGACCTCGGCTATTTGGAGCCGGTGCGCGACTACAAGGCGCGCCATGCGTCAACCATGCTGACCTTCGATGCCGTGGTCGACGCCATCGGCCAGATCGAAAAGAAGCGCGCCGACGAAGCGGCCTGAGCGTGGGCTTTGACCTTACGGTTATTGCATAAGTGATCGGCCGTGCCCTGGCGGGACCCGCCCGCCGTCGCCGCCCACTATGATTTGGGGCGCGACATCGTCGTCACATTCAACCCGGCAGACGATCCGGCGGCGGGACATCTGCCTCTGGACGTCAATGACCTCGATAAACTTCTCGAAAAATACAAGAAGGCAACGTAGCCGGATCCTGCCAGGCAGCGGCTCAGGCCGGAGCTTTCAGCGCGCGCCGATCAGGCGGTGGGAACTTCCACGTTGTCGATCAGCCTGGTTTTTCCCAGCCAGGCGGCAGCGAGAACGCGGCCCGCTCGGTCGTGCCGCCATGGCGTAAGTGTCAGGCTTTCGCGGGCCTTGACGTAATCGACCTTCTGGAAGCCGGCCGCCATCAGGGCGCGGCTTGCGTCTGCGATCGTTTCCTCTTGACCTGCGCCCGCCGCCAGCGCCGCCGCCGCCTTGCGCAGGATAAGGTTGAGCTGGCGCGCGATCCGGAGTTCGGCTTCATCGAGATAGGCGTTGCGCGACGACATGGCGAGGCCATGCGCATCGCGTATGGTCGGCGCGCCGATGACTTCGACAGGCAGGTCGAGGTCGCGGCAAAGCTGCCTGACGACGCAAAGCTGCTGATAATCCTTTTCGCCAAAGATGGCGACGTCGGGTGCAGCCTGCAGGAGAAGCTTGGCCACCACGGTGGCGACGCCGTCGAAAAAGGTGGGGCGAAAGTCCGTTTCGAGCCCGGCTGACGGGCCGCCGACCGAGATTCTCGTGGCAAAACCGGCGGGATACATCTCGCTGACATCAGGCGTGAAGGCAAGATCTGCCTTGGCCGTCGCCAGCATGTCGAGGTCGCGGGCCAACTGGCGCGGGTACTTGTCGAGATCCTCGCTCGGCGCGAACTGCGTCGGATTGACGAAGATCGACACCACGCAGCGATCCGCTCTTTCGAGCGCGATCTTGATCAGCGAAAGATGCCCGTCATGCAATGCCCCCATGGTCGGCACCAAGGCGATGCGCAGCCCATCGCGCCGCCAGTCGCTAATTCGCGCGCGAAGCGCGGCAACGCTGTCGACGACGTCGGGCCGGCTCATGATTCATCCCCGCCATTTGTTCTCGAGAAGACGTGGGTGGGGCCGGGGAAATCGCGGTCCCGCACCTCCGATGCGTAGCGCTCGGCGGCATGCTGGATCACACTGCGCAGGTCGGCATATTGCTTGACGAATTTAGGCACGCGATCGACTGTTAGCCCGACCATGTCGTCGATGACCAGGATCTGGCCGTCGCACTCGCCGCTGGCGCCGATGCCAATCGTTGGAATGGCGATGCGGCGGGTGATGTCCGCGGCGACCGTCTCTACCGTTCCTTCGATGACCAGGGAAAACGCACCGGCTTTCTCGACCGCGCTCGCGTCGGCGATCAGGGCGGCCACATTCTCGTCCGTGCGACCCTTGATCTTGTAGCCGCCGTCCTTTTCCACCGATTGCGGCTGGAGGCCGATATGGCCCATGACCGGGATATCGGCGGCCACGATCGCCGCGATCTGAGCGGCCATGCCGACGCCTCCCTCGAGTTTCACTGCCTGGCAGCCGCACTCGCCGACGATGCGCCGCGCCGAGGCCACGGCCTGCGCGGCTGAATCCTCATAAGTACCGGCCGGCATGTCGACGACGACGCAGGCCTTGGCCGAGCCCCGCATCACGGCTTGGCCGTGCGCGATCATCATCTCCAGCGAGGCGCCCAGCGTCGTCTCATGGCCATGCAGGACCATGGCGACGCTGTCGCCGACCAGGAGCAGGTCGACATAGGGATCGAGCAGGCGGGCGATCGGGTAGGTGTAGGCGGTGAGGCAGACGATCGGCGTGCCGCCCTTGCGGCGGCGAATCAGGTCGGCGCCGATGCGGATATCGGTGGTCGGCAATTGCGTGGCCAATCGTCGCCTCCTTCTGCCCCGGCCGGATAGGATTTCCGCATGGGCGCGCAGAGCTTTAGAAAGAGCGGCAAGGCTTGGCAAGCGCGCATCCGGCCACCCCTTGGGATCACAGGCTTGTGTCGGGCCCTGGCGCGCCATTTGCCGCTCCCCGTGGCAAAACCCTTGCCTTCCCGAAGGCCTGACGCCATAAGCAGGGAACGGGCGCCGCCAGCGCGAGGGTTCTGAAATGAAGACTTTCCTAACGCAGTTTTTCACCTGGTGGAACAGCCAGACGCTGGGAACGCGCCTGCACACCTGGCGGCACGGCAAGGAAGTCGGCCAGGACGAGGCCGGCAATGTCTATTACGAAGGCGGCATCGATTCGGAAGGCCGCACGCGTCGCTGGGTTATCTACCGCAACTATTCGGAAGCCTCGGCCATCCCGCCTGGCTGGCACGGCTGGATTCACCATCGGGTCGATGTCGCTCCCCCCAGCGATGACTACCGGCCGCGCGACTGGCAAAAGCCGCATTTACCAAATCTGACCGGCACGCCGGCAGCCTATCGTCCGAAGGGCTCGCTGCTGACCAATCAACATCGCCCGCAGGTCACCGGCGATTACGACGCATGGACGCCGGGGTCGTAACGGCGCGGGTTGTAACGGTAAGGTGCAGGCCGGTCCTTTATCGCCACAATTGGTGTTTAGCTGCTTGCTGATCAGAAAACGGCGACTAGCCTTGGCGATCGACGGAATCACCTGGGCGCGAACCACCGGTACCCCTGCATGAGCTTTTTCAACCTGATATCGACAGGCGGTCTGGCGCTAGCCGCCAGCCTCGCCGTCAGCACCGTCGCCTTTTCGGCTTCACCCGCACCTGCACCCGCCGCTCCGGCGCCGACGGCGCCCGCGGGATCGGATCGCATCACCAACCCGGTCGCCGAGTTCGCTGGCATCGACAAGATCACCGGCCGCATCATTACTTTCGATGTCTATATCGATGAGACTGTGCAGTTCGGCGCCCTGCAGGTTACGCCACGCGTCTGCTATTCCCGGCCGGAGAACGAAGAGCCGAAGACCGACTCCTTCGTCGAGGTGGACGAGATCACGCTCGACCGCAAGATCCGCCGCATCTTCACTGGCTGGATGTTCGCCGAAAGCCCGGGTCTCAATGCCGTCGAACATGCCGTCTATGACGTCTGGTTGAAGGCGTGCAAGCAGAAGTCGGATGTGCCGGCGCCCGACGCTGGCAAGAGTGGTGCGACCAAGGCCGACGGGGCGAAAACCGACGCTTCGAAGCCAGCCGCAACCCAGTCTGCCTCGGCCAAGCCAAAGCCCACGGTCAGTCCGGACGCGGCACAGCCCGACGACGCCGCGGAACCGGATACGACGGACACCAACTGATCTCTTGGAACCGCCATGGCTGGCGCGCGTTGGACAATCACCACGCGCGTGGAGGACACGCCAATGTCGGACAGCAAGCGGATCATGGCCAACAAGGCCGAGTTGCTGGAACTCGAAAAAGGGTTCTGGACGGGTGACGCTAGCTACTATGCTGCCAATGTTGATACCGAATGCCTGGTAGCGTTTCCGCAGATGGCACAGGCGATGGACAATGCCGATCTGGCCAAGACCGCAACCAAACCCAACCGCTGGCGCGACCTCGACATCGAGCTCAAGGGAATAATCGAACCCGGTAGCGATATTGTCATGCTGACTTACGAAGCGCGCGCGACGAGGGAGAATGGCGAGCCCTATGCAGCGCTGGTCAGCACCGGCTACGTCCATCGCGCCAACGGCTGGAAGATGATGTTCCATGCGCAGACGCCGCTGGCGGCCACCGCCAAATAGGCCTTGATTCCTACGGAAAAAAGACCGCTTCACCTTTCAGCGCGTCGGCCAGCATCTTTTCGTATTTGCCGCGCGGCACGTCGACGGCGCCGAAGCGCTTGAGGTGTTCGGTGGTGAACTGCGTATCGAGCAGCGCGAAGCCCCGAGCCTTCAGGCGCTCGACGAGATGCACCAGGCAGGTCTTCGACGCGTCCGTCTCCTTGGAAAACATGCTTTCGCCGAAAAACACCCGCCCCAGCGAGACTCCATAGAGCCCGCCGACCAGACGCCCCTCGCGCCAGGCCTCGACCGAATGGCAGTGCCCCATGCGGTGCAACTGCACGTAGGCCTCGCGGATCGGCGCATTGATCCAGGTCGAGCGGCGCTCTTCGCGCTTCTCGGCACAACCGTCGATCGTCGCCTCGAAATCGAAGTCGAAACGAATTTCGAATGCGTGCTTGCGGATCGTCTTCTTCAGGCTTCTGGGTATGTGAAAACCTGCGAGCGGGATGATGCCGCGCGTCTCCGGCCGCACCCAGAAGACCTCCGGATCACCAGCACTCTCGGCCATCGGAAAGACGCCCGAGGCGTATGCCTTGAGCAGAAGGTCGGTGGGAATGCGATAGCCTGGCGCGTAGGGTCGGGTCATCGCGTCATCATAGCGCTAAGTTGGGGCTATTCGCCCTTGGCCAGATATTTTTCCAGCCAATGGATGTCGTAGTCGCCATTGGCAATGTCGGCATTGCCGACGAGATCGCGAAACAGCGGCAATGTCGTTTTGATCCCGTCGACGACGAATTCATCGAGCGCCCGCCGCAGCCGCATCATGCATTCGACGCGGTTGCGTCCATGCACGATCAGCTTGCCGATCAGGCTGTCATAGTAGGGCGGGATCTTGTAGCCGGAATAGACACCGGAATCGACGCGGATGCCGAGGCCGCCGGGCGTGTGGAAATGGGTGATCGTGCCGGGCGAGGGGGTGAAGGTGCGCGGATCCTCGGCGTTGATACGGCATTCGATGGCGTGGCCGTTGAACTTGATGTCTTCCTGCTTGACCGAAAGGCCGCCGCCGGAAGCGACGCGGATCTGTTCGTGGACCAGATCGATGCCGGTGATCGCTTCCGTCACCGGATGCTCGACCTGGAGGCGCGTATTCATCTCGATGAAATAGAACTCGCCATTCTCGTACAGGAACTCGATGGTGCCGGCGCCCGAATAGCCGAGATCGGCAATCGCCTTGGCGCAGATGCCGCCGATGCGCGACCGTTCCTCGGCGTTGAGCGCCGGCGAATTGGCCTCTTCCCAGACTTTCTGGTGGCGCCGTTGCAACGAACAGTCGCGCTCGCCGAAATGCACGCCGCCGCCGAAGCCGTCGCCGAACACCTGCACCTCGATGTGGCGCGGTTTCTCCAGATACTTCTCGATGTAGACCGCGTCGTCGCCGAAGGCCGCGCCGGCTTCCGAGCGCGCCGTCTGCAGGGCGATTTCGAGGTCTGCCTCGGTATGCGCCACCTTCATGCCGCGTCCGCCGCCGCCGGCCGACGCCTTGATGATAACGGGGTAGCCGATCTCGGCGGCGATGCGCCTGGCTTCCTTTTCTTCGGTCACCGCGCCATCGGAGCCGGGCACCACCGGAATGCCGAGGCGCTTTGCCGTGCGTTTGGCCTCGATCTTGTCGCCCATGATGCGGATATGGTCGCCGGACGGGCCGATGAAGGTGATGTTGTGCGCCGCCAGGATGTCGGCGAACTTGGCGTTCTCCGACAGGAAGCCGTAGCCAGGATGCACGGCGTCGGCGCCGGTGATCTCGCATGCCGCGACGATCTGGTGAATGTTGAGATAGCTGTCGCGCGACGGCGGCGGACCGATGCACACGCTTTCGTCGGCGAGCCTGACATGCATGGCGTCAGCGTCGGCGGTCGAATGCACCACCACGGTCTGGATGCCGAGTTCCTTGCAGGCGCGCAGCACCCGGAGCGCGATTTCGCCGCGATTGGCGATGAGGATCTTCTGGAACATCAGGTCCGCTCTACTCGATCACGACGAGCGGCATGCCGTATTCGACCGGCGTCGCGTCCTCGAACAGGATCGCCGTGACAGTGCCGGCGCGCGGCGAGGGGATCTGGTTCATTGTCTTCATCGCCTCGATGATCAGCAGCGTCTGGCCTTCCTTGACCTTCTGGCCGATCTCGATGAACGGCTTTGCGTCAGGAGACGGCGCCAGGTAGGCGGTGCCGACCATGGGCGAAGGGACGGCGTTCTTCGACACGTCGACAGCGGCCGGGGCAGCCGCCGTTGCAGATTGGGCGGCCGCTGCCGGCGCATAGGCCGGTTGCGGTGCGGCGATCGCATGGACGGTGGGCGCCTGCCGTGACACCCGAACCTTCAGGTCGCCGAGTTCAACCTCGATCTCGGTCAGGTTGGTGTCGTTCAGTATGCCCGCCAGATCGCGGATCAGTTGCTGGTCAACACCGGTCTTCTTTATCGACATTTTCGAGCCTTCTGTTTGTTGGCCGGTCATAGGCGTGCGGCCAGCGCTTGCAGCGCCAGCGTGTAGCCGAGCGGCCCAAAGCCACAGATCATGCCGACAGCGACCGGCGCGACCATGGAGACGTGGCGGAACGGTTCCCGCGCGTGAATGTTGGAAAGGTGAACTTCAGCGACCGGCAGTGGCGCGATCGAGCGGATGGCGTCGTGGATGGCAATCGAGGTATGGCTGTAGGCGCCTGGGTTGATGACGATGCCGGCGGCCTTGTCGCCGGCTTCCTGGATCCAGTCGACAAGCTCCCCTTCATGGTTCGACTGGCGGAAATCGATCTCGATCCCAAGCGATTTGCCTGCTTGCTTGCAGTCGTCCGCGATGGCCGCGAGCGTCTTGCCGCCATAGATGCCCGGCTCGCGCTTGCCGAGCGCGTTGAGATTGGGACCGTTCAGGACGAAAACCGTTTTCAAGAAAGCCGACCTTTTCCGGCGCCGGCGTCAAGCCGGCGCGCTGGGCCTCTATACCGGGCATAGTCGCCTGCGGAAAGAGCGCAAGTGCGTTCTTTCACTGTCCACAACAGGCCGAAATGCGCCCGTGAAGAAAACCGCTCGCCGGTCAAAGCGCGGCTTTCGCCGCCTTGATCTTTTCGGCGAGCACTTCCTGCCCGAGTGCCCCGAACACGACCTCGTTGCCGACGACGTAGGAAGGGGTTCCGGTGATCTGCAGCTTATTGGCAAGATCGTAGGTCTTGGAGAAGGCCTCGGGGATCGACGCGTCCTTCATCTTCTCGCGCAGCGTCGCCTCGTCGGCGCCGAGCGAAAGCGCGATCTTGATCGCTGTTGCCTCGGTGGCGCGCCCCTGGCCGCCAAGCAGCGCATTGTGGAACTCGCCGTACTTCTCCGGCATCATCATGTGGAACGCCATCGAAACGACGCTGGCCTTCTGCGAATCCGGGCCAAGGATCGGGAATTCCTTGAGCACGAAACGCAGATCCGGATCGGACTTGGTCAGGGCCCGCATGTCCTCGATGGCGCGTTTGCAGAAGCCGCAATTGTAGTCGTAGAACTCCACGATCGTGGCCTTGCCGTTCGGGTTGCCGACGACGCCGTCGAAGGTGGAGTTGAAGATCTGGTCCTTGGCGTTCTTGATGACGCCGAGCGCCGCGAGCCGCTGTTCCTCCTTCTGCTTGGCCTCGAGCGCGTCCTGCACTTCGAGCAGCACTTCCGGATTCTTCAGAAGATAGTCGCGGATGATTCCCTCGACCTCGGTGCGGTCGATTTTGGTGTCGGCCCCGGCCGTCTGGACAGGCTGTGCCGTCTGGACAGGCTGTGCCGTCTGGACAGGCTGAGCCGTCTGGACAGGCTGTGCCGTTCCGGCCTTCGCAATTTGCGGACTGCCGGCCACGAAACCGAAAGCCAGCATGGCAAGGGCGACCGCAACCCCCGTGGTGCCCAGCAGCAGTGCCTTTTTCATTGTTCTCGTTCCTTCTGCCTGTTTTCCGGTCTGTCGCAGCACGCGGCCGGAGGGTTCATGAGATTACTGGCTCTTGCCTGATGATTTGTAGTTTATGATGTCCTGGGCGCGTATCCAGCGTGGCTCACCGCGCTTCATCTGCTGTTGCGCCCGCATGGCGAAGATCTTCGCATCCTTGTAGTCGCCGGAATAGAAATGGCCTTCGGCGGTGGCAAGCTCGGCGCCCGGTATGTCTCCCAGCTCGCCGTAAGCCTGTGCCAGATAACGATAGCCGGTGGAATTTTCCTTGTCGCGCCCCAGGCCATTGTTGATCTGCACGACAGCTTTCTTGAGCGAGTCGGGCGTGCCGACCGCCATCAGCGCCTGGCCAAGTGAGACAGGCAGCAGGCCGGACCGTGCCGGATCGAGGCTGACCGCCTTGGCGTAGGCGTCGGCCGCATCCTTGGGCTTGTTCGCTTTCATCAATATATCGCCGCGCAGTTCCTGGAAGTAGGCATTCTTGGGCTGCGCCTTGATCAGGGCGTTGGTCTTGGCGAGCGCCGAGGCGAGATTGCCGTAGAGATAGGTCGACTGGGCATCGCCATAGAGCGCCGCCATGCTGCCCCGCATCTTTTGCATCAGCCGCGCCGCGGCGGCCTGGCCCTCCATGTAGACGGCAATCTTCACCCGCATCATGTCGTGGCGCTGCTGCAGCGTCGGCGGGTCGAGCTTGTCGACATTAGGGCTCTGCTTGACCAGCACTTCGAGGTTGGCGATGCGGTCCTGCGGCATGGGATGGCTGATCCGGTAGGGATCGACTTGCGCGCCCGACAGCGACAGCGCTGTCTGGAAGCGGTGGAAGGTCTTCAGCATGCCCATGCCGGACTGGCCGGTGGCGTTGAGATAGGTGATGGCCGAGCGGTCGGCCGTGATTTCCTCGGTGCGCTGATAGGCGAGGATGCTGCGCTGCGCCATCTCGCCGCCGCCAGCCGCCACGCCCATGCCGGCGCCGGCAAGGCCGCGGCTGTTGGTGGTCGCACCGGCAACCATGGCCCCGGCACCGAGCAAGGTGGCGATGATGGCCATTGTCTTGGCGCGTTCGAGCTGTTCGCGCAGTTTCTGCTGGTGGCCGCCGGCGATATGGCCTGCTTCGTGCGCGATGACGCCGATGATTTCGTTCGGCGTCTCAGCCGTCATCAGTGCGCCGGTGTTGATGAACAGCCGGCGCCCGGTGACGAAGGCGTTGAAGCTGGAATCGTTGACCAGCACGATGTCGATGCCGTCATTCGCGAGCCCGGCCGCCTTGAAGATCGGCCGTGCATAATCGCGCACCAGAGCTTCGATCTCGGCGTCGCGTACGACTGGCACACCCTGGGCGAAGGCGGCCACCGAACCGGCCACGGCAACTGCGGCGGCAAGCGAAATCGTCGCGAAGACACGCGTCGCGTTGGCAATCGTCGATCTGGGTCGGCTCAACATAATGTGTCCACTGGTAGACGAGCGGGCGAAAGATGAAAAGTCGGCGCCTGAAAAACTTCCTCAACTTGTGATCCTCACATCAATCGGGCATTTGTGCGGCGCATGCGTCAGGACCTGGCGCGCTCAATCCTCGGGACAGGGGTAAAAATGGTCGTTTCGCTCTCCCATCGCGGCAATGTCGAGCCGTTCCACGCCATGGATGTGCTGGCCGAAGCGAACCGGCTGAAGGCCCTAGGCATACCGGTGATCTCCATGGCGGTTGGCCAGCCATCCGATCCAGCGCCTGTACAGGTTCGCGCCGCCGCGGCCAAGGCACTGGAGGATGGACGCATAGGCTATACCGACACCTTGGGTCTGGCCTCGCTGCGCAAGGCGATTGCCGGGCACTGCGCGGATCATTATGGCCTCGATGTCGACCCCGGCCGGATCGCGGTGACCACCGGATCGTCGGCGGCCTTCAATCTTGCCTTCCTGGCGATGTTCGATCCAGGCGATCGGGTCGCCATCGCCGCTCCCGGCTACCCCGCCTATCGCAACATCATGGCAGCCCTCGGCATCGACGTGGTCGAAATCGAGCTCGGTGACGCGGCTTATCTGCATGCCGGCCATCTGGAGGCCGCGCATCGCGAGAAGCCGCTGAAGGGCGTGCTGTTTGCAAGTCCGGCCAATCCGACCGGCGCCGTCATACCGGCCGACGAGCTGGCGATCCTGGTCACCACGGCGGAGTCGCTCGGTATCGCCGTCATTTGCGATGAGATCTACCATCGGCTGGCCTATAGCGCCCCCGACACCACGGCTCTCGCCTTTAGCAACAGCGTGACTGTGATCAACTCTTTCTCGAAATACTACTGCATGACCGGCTGGCGCATCGGCTGGATGGTGTTGCCGGACGAACTCGTGCGCCCCGTCGAACGCATCGGCCAGAGCCTCTACATCTCGCCGCCGGAGCTGTCACAGATCGCGGCGATCGAGGCCTTTGCCGCAACCGAGGAATTGGAGGCGGTAAAACGGCGCTATGCCTGGAATCGCGAGCTCTTGATGAAGCGTCTCCCGGATCTGGGTTTTCCCCTGGCGGCACCCATGGATGGCGCCTTCTATGCCTTTTGCGATGTCACCCGGCACAGCAATGACAGCATGGCCTTTGCCCGCAAGATGCTGGCCGAGGCGCATGTGGCGGCGACGCCCGGCCGCGACTTCGACACTCGGGCGGGGCACCGCACGATGCGGTTTTCCTATGCCGGCAGCCACGACGACATGGTCGAGGCGATGGCGCGCATCGAACGCTGGTTGAGGTAACGCCATGCCGCTCGAACAGGCGCTGGCGGAAGTCGCGGCGGAAATGGCTGAACGCACCGATCGCGGCGATGTCGCGACCTATATTCCCCAATTGGGCAAGGTCGATCCGAAGAAATTCGGCATCGCGGCCGTTACCAATGACGGCCGCACGCTGGTGGCCGGCGATGCCGACCAGGCTTTTTCGATCCAGAGCATCTCGAAGGTGTTCACCCTGACGCTGGCGCTCGGCAATGTCGGCGACGCACTGTGGAAGCGGGTGGGGCGCGAGCCCTCCGGCAACCCGTTCAACTCGATTGTCCAGCTCGAGCATGAGAACGGCATTCCGCGCAACCCGTTCATCAATGCCGGCGCCATCGTCATTTCCGACATCCTGCTTGCAGGCCACCAGCCGCGCGAGGCGATCGGCGAGATCCTGCGCTTCATCCAGTTCCTCTGCGACGATGAGACAATCATCATCGACCGCGAGGTCGCGGCGTCGGAACGCGCCACCGGCTACCGCAACTTTGCGCTCGCCAATTATATGAAATCCTTCGGCAATCTTCATCATGCGCCGGAACTGGCGCTGGGTGTCTATTTCCACCATTGCGCCATCGCCATGAGCTGCCGACAGTTGGCGATGGCCGGCCGCTTTCTCGCCAATGGCGGCAAGAACCCGGCAACCGGACATTCCGTGGTATCGGCGGAGCGGGCGCGGCGCATCGGCGCCATGATGCTGACCTGCGGCCACTATGACGGCTCCGGCGATTTCGCCTTCCGTGTCGGTATCCCCGGTAAGAGCGGCGTCGGCGGCGGCATATTAGGTATTGTGCCGGGTGTCGCTTCGCTCGCCGTCTGGTCGCCCGGCCTCAACGCCAACGGCAATTCCAAGCTGGGTTCGCTCGCGCTGGAAAAGCTCGCCAGGATGATGAACTGGTCGATCTTCGCGCCATAGGGATCACGACCTGCCGGATATGAAAAATCCCGCGCCGTTTTCGATCGGCGCGGGATTGGTTTATTAGAAAACCAATTCAAGCACTTGAAAAGCTTAGAAAAAGCCTTTCCGCTGCCACCAGCCGGCACGCTTGGGCTTTTCTTCGGTCTTGGCTTCCGGCTCATCGGCGACGGTCGAGGAAACCACCGGTACGACAGGTGTATCGGCGGCTGCCGCCTTGCGGCGTGATGGCCGGGCTTTCGGTGTCTCTCCGGCGACCGCCGCCTCGTCCGATGCCGTGGCTGGCGTTTCGGCGAGTGCCACTTCCGCGGTCGGCTCCCCGGCGACAGCCTCGGCTGCTGCCTTCTTCGGCTTGGCTGCGCGGCGTGGCTTCTTGGGCTTCTCGGTGCTTGGCACCTCATCGCTGACTGGAGCCGCCGGTTCTTCGACGGCAGCGGCAGCCACCGGCTCGATCGCCGCAGGCTCGCTCAGGGAAGCGTCAGCTTCGGCAGGCTCGGTCGTTTCGCCTGCCGCCGCCTCGGTCTCGCCTTCACCGTCTTCGCGACGATTGCGCTTGCCACCGCGCTTGCCGCGCCGGCGCTTCTTGCCCTGGCCATCGTCGGATGCTTCCGCCGTTTCGACGGTCTCGCTTGCGGCGACCGCAGCTTCGTCGTCTGCCTCGGCATCGTCATGGTCCGCCGCGCCTTCCGACGCGGTGAAGCCGTCATCCGACGTGGAGAGGGACGCGCCGTCCGTCGGGGCGCCATGCTCGCGTTCGCGATCCTTGCCGCCGCGCCGCCTGCGACGCTTGCGGCGCTTGCGGTCGCGGCCTTCGCCTTCCTCGCCGGATCTGGGCTGCTGATGCTGTGACGGCTGGGCGTGCCGTGGTTGCTCGGCCGGTACCGGTGCTTCGTCATCTTCCTCGACAACGACAATCTCGTCCTCGGGCTCTTCCGGCTCGACATAGGCCGGCAGGCTGCGCGCCTCGACGAAGCCTTCCGGCTTTTCGGCCAGCGCGCCGCGGAAGATCGCGTAGTGCTGGGCACCGACCGCATCGTCGGCCTCGATGGTGACGGTCAGGCCGAAGCGGCTTTCCAGTTCCACCAGCGTGCCGCGCTTGTGGTTAAGCACGTAGAGCGCGGTCGCGGCCGGCGTGCGCACCGTGATGTGGCTGCGCGAATCCTTGAGCAGGAACTCCTCGATCGCCCGCACCACCATCAGCGCCACCGACGAATCGGAGCGCACATGGCCGGTGCCGCCGCAATGCGGGCACGGCTTCATGGTCGATTCCAGCACGCTGGCGCGGATGCGCTGACGCGACATCTCCATCAGGCCGAAATGCGAAATGCGGCCGACCTGAATGCGGGCGCGGTCGTTCTTGAGGTGATCCTTAAGCCGCTTTTCGACGGAGCGGTTGTTGCGGTTCTCCTCCATATCGATGAAGTCGATGACGATCAGGCCGGCAAGGTCGCGCAGCCGGAGCTGGCGGGCGACTTCCTCGGCCGCTTCCAGATTGGTGTGGAGCGCGGTGTCCTCGATCGAGTGCTCCTTGGTGGAGCGTCCCGAATTGACGTCGATAGCGACCAGCGCTTCGGTCTGGTTGATGATGATGTAGCCGCCGCTCTTTAGCGTCACTTGCGGCTGCAGCATGCGGTCGAGCTGCGCCTCGATACCGTTGCGCACGAAGATCGGCGTCGTGTCACGGAACGGCTGAACCACCTTGGCGTGGCTCGGCATCAGCATGCGCATGAAGTCCTTGGCTTCGCGATAGCCCTCTTCGCCGGAAACCAGGATCTCGTCGATATCCTTGTTGTAGAGATCGCGCACCGAGCGCTTGATCAGGCTGCCTTCCTCATAGACGAGGGCAGGGGCCGTGGACTGCAGCGTGAGACTGCGCACGTTCTCCCACAGCCGCATAAGATATTCATAGTCGCGCTTGATCTCGGCCTTGGTGCGGCTCTCGCCGGCGGTGCGCAGGATGACGCCCATGCCTTGCGGCACTTCGAGATCGGCAACGACTTCCTTGAGGCGCTTGCGGTCGACCGCGCTGGTGATCTTGCGCGAAATTCCGCCGCCGCGCGCTGTGTTCGGCATCAACACCGAATAGCGGCCGGCGAGAGACAGGTAGGTGGTGAGCGCCGCCCCCTTGTTGCCACGCTCCTCCTTGACGACCTGCA
Organism: Mesorhizobium sp. B2-3-11; assembly: GCF_006442215.1. Classification (NCBI taxonomy): domain Bacteria; kingdom Pseudomonadati; phylum Pseudomonadota; class Alphaproteobacteria; order Hyphomicrobiales; family Phyllobacteriaceae; genus Mesorhizobium; species Mesorhizobium sp. B2-3-11. The sequence continues at coordinate 201,000 of NZ_VFVS01000001.1, forward strand.
CCAGCAGGATCTGCCGGCGCTTGATCACTTCCTGGATCTTGTACTGGCGGCGCACCGGCTTGCGGCGGTTGCGCACTTCCTCGAGCGCGTCCTCGGCGCCGACCGATTCGATCTCATGATCGTCTGGATGGGAAGAGGATACCTCCTCGAGCATCCCGCGATCATTGTCGGAGGAAGTGGCCTCGCTGCCCTGTTCCGCCTGCGGGACGGGTTCGGAAATCACATCGCCTTCGACGGAGGCGGCGATCGACTTGGGGCCTCCCTCGCTGGCCTCGTTTTCATCCTGTTCGGAAGAACCCCCGTCATGTTCGGGTGCACCGTCATGTTCGGATGCGCCGGCGTCTTCCGAGGCATCGGACGCGTATTCCGCGGTCCCTGAAACGTCGGACAGGTCCTCGGCTACGGCATCCGGGCCATTGTCGTTGTTTTCGTCTGTTTCGCCGGCGGCTTCGTTTGCCTCGCCGGAATCGGCCGTGCCGGCATCGCGTCTGTTTTCACCACGGTCGCGGGTCTTGCCGCCGCGCCGACGACCGCGCCGTCCACGATCCCGGCTCTGGCGATCGTCGCCTTCGCCGTCCTCGTTCTCCTCGTCCTCGGCCTCCTGCGCTTCCGCGCGCAGCAGTGCCTGACGGTCGGCGACCGGAATCTGGTAGTAATCGGGGTGTATTTCACTGAAGGCGAGAAAACCGTGACGGTTGCCGCCATATTCGACAAAGGCTGCCTGAAGGGAGGGTTCGACGCGCGTTACGCGGGCGAGGTAAATGTTTCCTTTGAGCTGCTTCTTGTCCTGGGATTCAAAGTCGAATTCTTCGATACGGTTACCGCGTACGACGACTACGCGTGTTTCCTCCGGGTGGGAGGCGTCTATCAGCATTTTGTTGGGCATTATTTCGTTTCCCCCCGGCAGCCGTCAGCCGCAGCTGGCGGGGCAAAGCCCGCTGCTGTGTGTCTGGATGAGAGTGGGTGCCGGATAATTGAACGTCCGCCGGACGCTGCCTGCGTGTCATGGCGGTGCCGCCCGCAGCCATATTGGCGCGGTTTGATGCGGACCTTTCCATGATTGCGCTTGAAGCCATCGTCACCAGCAGAACCTTTTGAACCAAAGCCCGGAAACCGGACCAGCTTGTTTGCTCATACAGAGCCGGCGCGGGAACAAACCCGGCCGTTTTCCTCACGCAGGTGATTCCCCCGCCACGGGAGCACACCTGCGAAATTCGTCGCAATCACCTGAAGCCTTTTCGCGTGAAGCGAAAGGAGCCGCCTTTCATCTGACCCTGTAGCAGGAAGCTGCGGAGGAGGGCGGTTCCAGGATTGCAGTGATCCACCATCGCTTTTATGATTTGGCGGGTTGGAAGGCAACCCCGATTTCCGATGCCGGCAAAAAGCAGTTCCGTAGCGTAAGCCTGGTTCCGATCCTTGCGTGAAAAGGCTTGGTTAACCTTCTCTGGATACCAATCGTTAATCGAGTTCGCGGCCTAACCGGCACTTCGACTAAACGAGCCGGCGCCTGGCGCCAAAGCGGGAGCGACTAGAAGAGAGATGGGACTGGCGGACTTCACAGACAAGGGATGTCGTGTTGGCGGCCAGATTCTCCGTGCCTTCTGTCTCGTGTTGCTGGTGGTGTTTTCGTCCGCCTTTTCCACGATTGCCAGTGCCGCCGACGCGCCGCTTGTGGCGAAGGGCTACAAAATGGCCGGCGATGCCACCAAGATGCGCATCGTCATGGATTTCGATCGCGAGCCTGACATCAAATGGTTCCTGCTGCGCGGACCCAACCGCCTTGTCATCGATCTTGCGAACACCCGATTTGCCATCGATGCCAAGGATTTGAAGCCGCGTGGCCTGGTCAAGGGCGTGCGGCTCGGCGAACTCGGCGAGGGCGTTTCGCGACTGATCCTGACAGGCAAGGGACCGTTCGCCGTCGACAAGCTCGATGTGCTCAAGAACGAGGACGGAACCGGCTACCGCATTGCCATCGACATGTCGGCGGCGTCCGAACGTGAGTTTGACGCCGCGCTTGCCAATCAGGCGCTGACCACCGGTTCCACGGTTTCGACCGATAAAGGCGGCCGGGTCGGCACGGGACCTGTCTCCAATCCCGGCCACAGGTTCACCGTCGTCATCGACCCCGGCCATGGCGGCGTGGACGGCGGCGCCGAAGGCCTGAACGGCACCATCGAGAAGAACGTCACACTGGCCTTTGCCACTGAGCTGCGCGACAAGCTCGCGGCCGTCGGCAGATACGATGTCTTCATGACCCGTGATACCGATGAATATCTGCGCCTGGACGACCGCGTCCGCATTGCGCGCCAGCATGAGGCCGATCTGCTTATTTCGATCCATGCCGACACGATCAGCGTCAAGGGCATCCGCGGCGCCACTGTCTATACGGTCTCCGACAAGGCTTCCGACCCTCAAGCACAGGCGCTTGCCGACCGTGAAAACCTGTCGGACCAGTTCGCCGGCATGGTCATCAAAGACGACAACAAGGAAGTGACCGACATCCTGATCGACCTGATCCGCCGCGAGACGCACAATTTCTCGATGAGTTTTGCCCACACCTTGGTCGGTCAGCTCTCGACCAGCGTCGGCCTTATCAACAATCCGCAGCGTTCGGCCGGATTCAAGGTGCTGAAGGCCCCGGACGTGCCGTCCGTGCTGGTCGAGCTCGGCTATCTCTCCAACGCCAAGGACGAGGCGCAACTGCTCGACACCGAGTGGCGCGGCAAGGCAGCGCAAAGCATCACCAACGCCGTCGCGTTGTTCGCTTCCGCCCGTGCCGGGGCCCGAACCGGAGGTTGACAATGCCCGGCAGCGCCTGCAACCAGAGGCGGCGTTGCGGGATGACAACACTCGCCGCTTTTATTTCCGGCTTGCGGCCGCGAAACGCGGCCCTGCCGTATTTTGTCCACATGGTGGCGACATGGGTTTTCGATTACGGGTTGGGACCGGCTCGAAAGCTTGCGTGGAAGGCGGCTTCGTTTAGGAAATTCCCGAACCAAGGACTGGAGCGGGTATGATTCGTCTCATTGGCTATTTCTTCGGCATCGGCACGACGCTGGCCCTCCTGGCCGCGGCGGGCGTTGCCCTTTACATCGGCCATGTGGCAAAGGATCTGCCAGACTACGAAGTGCTGGCCAAGTACGAGCCTCCGGTGACCACCCGTATCCATGCCTCGGATGGCGCGCTGATGGCGGAGTATGCACGGGAACGGCGCCTTTATTTGCCGATCCAGGCCATCCCGGATCGCGTCAAGGCTGCCTTCCTGTCCGCGGAGGACAAGAACTTCTACAGCCACCCTGGTGTCGACATAACGGGGTTGGGCAGAGCGGTGATGACTTACGTTTCGGGTGGCCCCATGCAGGGCGGCTCGACGATCACCCAACAGGTTGCCAAGAACTTCCTGCTGACCAACGAGCGCTCCCTGGAACGCAAGGTCAAGGAAGCCATCCTTTCGTTCCGCATCGAGCAGGCCTATTCCAAGGATCGTATCCTCGAGCTCTATCTCAATGAGATTTTCTTCGGCTTCAATGCCTATGGCGTTGCCGGTGCCGCACTGACCTACTTCGATAAATCGGTGAACGAACTGACCGTGGCCGAGGCCGCTTATCTGGCATCGCTCCCGAAAGGTCCGGCCAACTACAATCCCTTCAAGCACGCCGACCGGGCAATTGAACGGCGAAACTGGGTGATCGGCCAGATGGTCGAAAACGGTTACGTTACGCCCGAAGAGGGCGCGAAAGCGAAGGCCGAGCCGCTTGGCGTTGCTCCGCGCCGCACCGGCTCCTACCTTTTCGCCGGCGAGTATTTCACGGAAGAGGTTCGTCGGCAGATCATCGCCCGCTACGGCGAGAACGCCCTCTATGAGGGCGGGCTGTCGATTCGCACCACCCTTGACCCGAAGGTCCAGCTCATTGCCCGCAAGGCGATGCAGAATGGGTTGATGAAATACGATACTTTGCGCGGCTATCGCGGGCCGGTGAAGACGATCGACGTCTCCGGCGACTGGGGTGTGCCATTGGGTGCCGTCAAGGGACTGGAAGACGTTCCCGAGTGGTCGCTGGCCGTCGTGCTCGACAGTTCGGCGTCCGGGCTGTCGATCGGCCTTCAGCCCGCACGCCAGGCGTCGGGCGATATCGTGAAGGAACGCGTCGAAGGCACCGTCAGCAAGGAAGACATGGGCTTTGCCATGCGCCATGTGGTCGACGGCAAGACGGTCAAGGCCAGGTCGCCGGCCGACGTGCTGAAGCCGGGCGACGTCATCTTCGTCCAGAAGAACGACGGTTCCGACAATACCTACAGCTTGCGCCAGGTTCCCGAGGTGGCAGGTGGCCTGATCGCGATGGATCCGCACACCGGCCGCGTGCTGGCCATGGTCGGCGGTTTCTCTTATTCGCAATCCGAATTCAACCGTGCCACGCAGGCGATGCGCCAGCCGGGCTCGTCGTTCAAGCCGATCGTCTATTCGGCCGCGCTCGACAATGGTTATACCCCGGCCTCGGTAATCATGGACGGACCGATCACCATCCAGAGCGGCAACACAACCTGGACGCCGAAGAACTATGACGGCACGGTCGCCGGCCCGGCAACGCTGCGTTCCGGCATCGAGAAGTCGCGCAACCTTATGACGGTGCGGCTTGCCAATGACATGGGCATGAAGCTGGTCGTCGAATATGCCGAGCGCTTCGGCGTCTATGATCATCTGGCGCCATACCTGCCGATGGCGCTGGGTTCGGGCGAGACGACCGTCATGCGCATGGTTTCGGCCTATTCGATCATGGCCAATGGCGGCAAGTCGATCAAACCGACGCTGATTGACCGCATCCAGGACCGCTACGGCAAGACGGTGTTCAAGCAGGATGAGCGTGGCTGCGAAGGCTGCAACGCGCCTGAATGGAAAAACCAGCCGGAGCCGGAACTGGTCGACAATTCCGAGCAGGTGCTCGATCCGATGACCGCCTACCAGATCACCTCGATGATGGAAGGTGTCGTCCAGCGCGGCACAGGCGCCACCATCGGCGAGCTTGGCCGCCACATCGCCGGCAAGACCGGCACCACCAATGACGAGAAGGACGCCTGGTTCATCGGCTATACGCCGAACCTCGTGGTTGGTCTCTACATGGGCTACGACACGCCGCGCGGCCTTGGCCATGGCGCCACCGGTGGCGGCCTTGCCGCCCCGATCTTCAAGGATTTCATGCGCGTGGCGCTGGACGGCACGCCCAATGTCGACTTCAAGGTGCCCGACGGCATGAATCTGATCGCCATCAACCGCAAGACCGGCATGCGCGCCTCCTCGGGCGATCCCGGCACCATCATCGAGGCCTTCAAGCCGGGCACCGGCCCCGCCGACAGCTACTGGGTGATCGGCATGGGCGCCGACGGCTCCAACGCTTCCGGCGGGGCACTGTCGCCGCAGGCCAACCAGGCCATCCAGGACGGCGGCGGCGGCCTTTACTGACGAATTCAAACGTCCGAACGGGCCAGCCTGAGGCTGGCCCATTTCGCTTTACACATGGCGGCACCGTCCCTATGTATCGCGCCGACCGAAGCGTCATTCAGCAACAGGACAAAATATCAGGCCATGCGCGCGGAAACGCAGAATATTGTCGATGAGATCAGGCAGGCGATTACCCTGCTGAGGAGGCATCTTTGACTGGGATCAGGCCATAAAGCGGCTTGAATACCTGAACGTGCGGGCCGAGGACGCAAGCCTCTGGAACGAACCGCTGGAAGCGCAGAAGCTGATGCGCGAACGCCAGGGCCTCGAGGAAGGCATCGCGGCGGTCAAGGGCCTGACCCAGGCGCTGGAAGACAATATCGGCCTGATCGAGCTTGGCGAGGAAGAGGGCGACGAAGGCGTCATCGCCGAGGCCGAGGCCGCGATCCGCTCGATGCAGGGGGAGGCAAAGGCCCGCCAGGTCGAGACGTTGCTCTCGGGCGAGGCCGACGCCAACGACACCTATCTCGAAATCCATGCCGGCGCCGGCGGTACCGAAAGCCAGGACTGGGCCTCGATGCTGTTGCGCATGTACACGCGCTGGGCCGAGCGCCGCCGCTTCAAGGTCGAGGTGCTGGAAGTGCATGACGGCGAAGAGGCCGGCATCAAGTCCGCCACCTTGCTGATCAAGGGGCACAATGCCTATGGCTGGATGAAGACCGAATCCGGCGTCCACCGCCTGGTGCGCATCTCACCCTATGACAGCAATGCGCGCCGTCATACGTCCTTCTCCAGCGTCTGGGTCTATCCCGTCGTCGACGACAGGATAGAGATCGACGTCTCCGAATCCGACGTGCGCATCGATACCTATCGTTCGTCCGGCTCGGGCGGCCAGCACGTCAACACCACCGATTCGGCCGTGCGCATCACCCATATCGCCACCGGCATCGCGGTCGCTTGCCAGGCCGAACGCTCGCAGCACAAGAACAAGGCCAAGGCTTGGGAAATGCTGCGCTCGCGACTCTACGAGGAAGAGCTTAAGAAGCGCGAAGCGGTCGCCAACGCGACCGAGGCGTCGAAGAGCGATATCGGCTGGGGCCACCAGATCCGTTCCTACGTGCTGCAGCCCTATCAGTTGGTGAAGGATCTGCGCACCGGCGCCGAAAGCACCAACCCGTCTAGCGTGCTCGATGGCGATCTCGACGACTTCATGGAAGCCTCGCTGTCGCAACGCATCGAGGGCGGCGCGGGCGAAGTGGTAGCCGACCTGGATTAGGCTGCTCATGCGGGCAATGACGGCGAGCTCGTCGCAAAAGCGGACGTATCGCCGTGCGGTGAGCGGTTGACCACACGCTTTCCGCCGGTGCCAGCAACAAGCGCGCCGGCTATCGCAAGGTTTCTGGTTCGGCGTATTGCTCTCGTGCGGGAAGAGGGTCTTTTCCTGTCCCCAAAACGGGCGCGTCGCATGTTTGTCATTCGTCCGGCTGCCCACATCTTCGTGGCTGCAGGGCGGCTGGTTCTCCATCGCGGACGATCTGCGGCAATGTCACCAGTGATCAAGAGCATGTGATTGCCCGCATCTGACGATCGGCCGGCTGGAACCACTCCGGATCAATCCCGTTGTTTGCATGCCCCGCCTGCCGGGAACAAACCTGGCCTGAATCTCGTCAGCGGTAGCAGTATGTCATGCGCTTGCGCCCATATCCGGGCGCTGCGGCTTCTTGCGCCGACCAAGGAATCAGCCCAGCATCCAAGCGCTGGGAGACAAAAAGCATTTATGGCCGGACGCGGCATATCTGCGACCTGACGATCCGGCCACTGGGAAGAAACGTTCCGGGAACGGGCAGGCGAAATGCTTGACGCTCGAAAGGAACGTCCTATGTCCGCTGCCACTCCCAGATCGGCCCGAGCCGTTCAACCGGTCGGCCGACTTATGTTTTCCCTGTTCGCCGTCGGCGTGATCGCGATGTGCGCGCCAGCTGCCTTTGCTCATGACGCCACGCCCACGGCGGCAAAGCCGCAGGGTTGGAGCTATCCATTCGCCTGCTGCGCCAACTATGACTGTCGTGCCACGCATACCGGCGAGGTGCTGGAGAAACCCGAGGGCTACGTGATCGCCGGCACCGGCGAGGTGGTTCCCATGACGGACAAGCGCATCAAGGACAGCCCTGACGGCGAGTTTCACTGGTGCGCTCATCAGGCCGGTCTCGACGCCGGCAAGACGATATGCCTGTTCGTGCCGCCGCGCTCTTTTTGATGCTGCGCCGGCGGCCAACGCCATTCGGCAGACGCATCTGCTGACGGACGGTTGTCAGGATCGCTTCTTTATGGTGCCTTGCCGCTTGGGCGACGGACAATGGAGAGGTGATGTTCATGGCCATCAAGGGAAGCTGCCACTGCAAGGCGACGATATTCGAGGTGTCGGAGGCGCCGCGGACGGTGACACAATGCACCTGTTCGTTCTGCTCGAAACGCGGCTCGCTCTGGGCCTATTACACCCCGTCCCAGTTCAAGCTCATCACGCCGCTGAAGAACGTTTCCTTCTACCAATGGGGCTCGAAGACCGTAAAGCATGGTTTTTGCGCAACCTGCGGCTGCGGCACCTTCACCGAAACGCCGGACTGGTCGACCGGCGAGCCGGATTTCGACAATCCGAAGATCAGCGTCAACTCGCGGCTGTTCGATGACTTCGACCTCGACAAGGTCGAAGTGGTGGTCATTGACGGCAAGAATCTCTGGTAGCCCGCCAAGGTGCTTCGATGCGCAACGGACCCGGGGGAAAAGCCGCGACGGCCACTTTTCCCGTTCCGTTTTTCGCCGCATTTCGTGGTACAAGTCGCGACAAGGGCTGATTTGGCGCCATCGCAAGGCGTGACTTGGAGAGGGACCATCCTATGAAGAAGACCGTGCTCGTCGTTATGGCGACGGCTCTGCTCGTGACCGCGTGCACCACCACCGATCCGTATACGGGCGACCAGAAGATTTCCAACACGGCCGCAGGGGCGGGTCTTGGCGCCCTGGCAGGCGCCAGCCTTGGTCTGCTTGCCGGCGGCAATGACCGCCGCAATGCGCTGATCGGCGCCGGCATCGGCGCGCTGGCAGGCGGCGCCATCGGCGCCACCATGGACCAGAACGAGGCTGAATTGCGCCGGCAGCTCGAGGGCACCGGCGTCAGTGTCACCCGTAGCGGCGACCAGATCATCCTCAACATGCCGTCCGACATCACCTTCAACACCGACCAGGACGCGGTGAAGCCCGGCTTCTACCAGGTGCTGAATTCGGTGGCGCTGGTGCTGAAGAAGTTCAAGCAGACCACGGTCGACGTTTTCGGCCATACCGATTCGACCGGTGGCGACCAGCACAATTTCGATCTGTCGCAGCGCCGTGCGCTGGCGGTCGCGAATTATCTGTCCGGCCAGGGCGTCGATCAGCGCCGCTTCGCCGTCACCGGATTTGGCAAGACGCGGCCCGTCGCCTCCAATGCCACTGCCGAGGGCCGGGCCCAGAACCGACGCGTCGAGATCCAGCTGTCGCCGCTCACCTGAGCAGAATGGCGTCTCATGCGAAAAACGGCCCCCAACGGGGCCGTTTTTTTATCCAGGCGTATTTTGGCGCCCGGTTTCATGACGGCGATCAAATAAAATTAGCAATATCTAATAAGTGCTTTTCCGCAGCCGTGGAAAGGATTAGCATCGACGCTGTTCCAGAGGGGATGGGGCGGTTCAATCGGCCGCGCAATCAACATCTTTGCCGCCTCGGTCTTGCACGGCCAGATCATGAAATCTGGGAGGAATGCATGACAAGAACAGCCAGTCTTGGGCGCTGGGGCGTCCTCGCTTTGACAAGCGTTGTAGGTGCATGGTTAGGCCTCGCCACGGCTCATGCCGAGGACGCCGACAAGGCCGACATCGACGCGTTGAAGAAATCGCTCGCCAAATATCAGGACTACACCGCCGCCGTCCGCGATCTCTACCTGTCGACAGTCGGCTGCGTCTATTACAGCGGGGAAAAGATACCCGGCTCCATGGATTATCCGAAGGGCGCCATGGGCATCCATTTCGTCAACGTTCCAAGTGTCGGCCAGAAACTAGATCCGATGCATCCCAATGTGTTGATCTACGAACCAACGAAAAAAGGCCTGCATTTGGTTGGGGTGGAGTGGCTGGTGCCGCTGACCCCGGACGTCAAGGAGCCACCAAAGCTGTTTGGTCAAACCTTCATGGGCCCGATGGAGGGGCACTATCCGCTCATCCCGAAGGAGTTCGTCCACTACGATCTTCACGCCTGGCTCGATGACAATCCGAACGGCATGTTCAGTCCGACGAATCCGAAGGTGAAATGCAACAAGGCCGAGTTTCCGATGCTGGAGAAACCGACCAAGATGATGCCCGGACCGATGTGACCTGGAGCGGACCAGCGTCCAATAGAATTGCCGAACCGCGCCAATGCTTCGTTTCGACGCAATTCCGGACGGAAAAGCGCTAGGCGGCTTTTCCTCGAATTGCTCTTGGCGGCAGGGCAAAAAAGGAGGCAAGCCGGGTAGCCGGCTTGCTGGTTGGAATCAGACCTTGGCGACGATGCGCATGAAGGCCGGCATGTCGTCGCCGAAGCCGACTGTGGTGTCGTTGTCTTCCTGATGGTGGCGGGCAGGGCGGTTGTTGCTGCGCTGCGGCCTGGTGTCACCATGCTCAGGTGCGCGCGGCTCATTGCGGTCGGATGATTTGCGTTCGGTGTTTTCCGAACGGATTGCATCCTTGCGCGCGCGCCGTTCGACAATATCGGCCGTCTCGGCCACATCGGGCTGCGGTTGAGCAACCGCGGTCGCGGCATCTTCCTCGCTGTGTCTGCCGCGACGCTCGCCGCCCTTCTTGCGTCCACCCCTGTCGCTGCGGTCCTCGTCCTTGCGGCCGGCGCGGCGCGGCGCGCCTTTGCCGCGGCGCGGAGCATCGTCCTCGCCTTCGCTGGCAACCACCGTCGACAGGTCGCCGTCATGCCATTCGATCTTGGTGCCGATCAGCCGTTCGATGGCGTCGATATACTTGGTGTCGGACTTGGTCGCGATGGTGAAGGACTTGCCTGAGCGCCCGGCGCGGCCTGTGCGGCCGATGCGGTGGACATAGTCCTCGGCATGGATCGGCACGTCGTAGTTGAAGACATGGCTGACATCGGGAATGTCGAGGCCGCGCGCGGCGACGTCCGAGGCGACGAGATAGCGCAGCTTGCCGTCGCGGAAATTGGCCAGCATCTGCATGCGCGCGCGCTGGTCCATGTCGCCATGCAGCGCACCGGCGTCGAAGTCATATTTCAGCAGCGAGCGGAACAGCTCCGAAACCTCGATCTTGCGATTACAGAAGATGATCGCGTTCTTCAGCTCCGCGTCCTCGGCCTTGATCAGGTTGCGCAGTGTTTCGCGCTTGTCCCAAGGCTTCGAGCCCGATTTGACCAGCCGCTGGGTGATGTTGGTAGCCGCCGACGCGGCCTTGGAGACCTCGACGCGCACCGGCGCATGCAGGAATTTTTCCGTCAGCTTGGTGATCTCTGGCGGCATGGTCGCCGAGAAGAACAGCGTCTGCCGGGTGAAAGGGATCATCTCGCAGATACGCTCGATGTCGGGAATGAAACCCATGTCGAGCATACGGTCGGCCTCGTCTATGACCAGGATCTCGACACCGTTGAGCAGCAGCTTGCCGCGCTCGCGGTGGTCGAGCAGACGGCCTGGCGTAGCGATCAGCACGTCGGCGCCGCGCTCCAGCTTCTTGTCCTGCTCGTCAAACGACACGCCGCCGATCAGCAGCGCGATGTTGAGCTTGTGGTTCTTGCCGTATTTGACGAAGTTCTCTTCGACCTGCGCGGCAAGCTCACGGGTCGGCTCCAGGATCAGCGTGCGCGGCATGCGGGCGCGGGCGCGGCCCTTTTCGAGCCGGGTCAGCATCGGCAGCACGAAGGAGGCGGTCTTGCCGGTGCCGGTCTGGGCAATGCCCAGCACGTCCTTGCCGAGCAAGGCGTGCGGGATCGCGCCAGCCTGGATCGGGGTCGGCTGGGTGTAGCCGGCATCGGTGACTGCGGAAAGCACCTTCGGCGATAGGCCGAGGTCTGAAAAGGTCAACGCTTCTTGAGCGATCGTCGTGTCTGAGGACAAGTGTTGCTGTCTTTGGCTGGTTCGGGGAAGCGCAACGTCATTCGTCGCGGCAAGCGCCACGCGCCTGCAAGATTGGTATTGCGATTAGGCGCAAGCCCACGATTTGTCAACAGAAACGGGCAGGATTGGCGCGATTGTGAAGTTGTAACCTTAATCGCGATGCTTAATCCGGCCGCTTGTCTCTGTGCCGGCTCAGTAACGGAACTGTTCGGCCAGGATGCGTTCGTTCCAGGAGTGGTTGGGATCGAATAACAAAGTCGCGGTGGCAGTCGGCGATTCCCGTACCGTGACCGAGGTCACCGCCTTGACCTCCGTGTGGTCGGCGGCTGCGTTCACCGGCCGCTTTTCCGACTCCAGAATGTCGAAGCGCACGGTCGCCTTGTTGGAAAGCAATGCGCCGCGCCAGCGTCGCGGACGAAACGGGCTGACCGGCGTGAGAGCCAGAAGGGGCGCGTCGAGCGGAAGGATAGGGCCGTGCGCGGAAAGATTATATGCGGTCGATCCGGCTGGCGTCGCGATCATGACGCCATCGCAGTTCAGTTCCTCGAGCCGTATCTGGTCATCGACGCTGATGCGGATCTTGGCCGTCTGATAGGATTGACGCCACAGCGCAACTTCGTTGATCGCCAGCGCCGTGACTTGTTCGCCATCCGAGGTGGTTGCCAGCATCTCCAGCGGGCGGATCGTTTCGGCGACAGCGGCCGCGATGCGCTCGGTGAGTCCTCCGGACCGGTACTCATTCATCAGGAAGCCGATTGTGCCACGGTTCATACCGTAGACTTTTTTTCCCGTACCCATCGTGTCGCGCAAGGTCTGCAACAGGAAGCCGTCGCCCCCCAGCGCCACCACAACAGTCGCCTCGGCGACCGAACATTGGCCATAGCGCGCCGACAGGCTCTCCAGCGCCGCCTTGGCGTCTGTTGTCTCGGACGAGACGAAAGCGATGCTGTTGGCGGCTGTGCTCATGGCTTCCCGATCGCGACCGATTGGCGCCGGCAGGTTCCGGCCGCGCCAGCGCCGGGGTAGCATGAGGCGGGCGGGTCTGCAAAGAGAGCCTCTGCCGGTTCACGAAGCGACGGTGCGGCAGTGCCGCCGCATGGGGCGGTCGCGGTTGATGTCGTGGCGCGACCGAATGTGATGGTTAATGCCAGGCTTAAGGTCTCGTAAAGCCGGACCGATCATGTTAGCCGGCATGGGTGGCGTGGGGCGCCCGCAGCATCTACCTTATCCTTCGGGACGCAAGGGCGCTGCGGCACGTTAGATTTGTGCGCGTGATCCCGCGGATCCTGATGCCGGGGGACATGCGCCAGCCAGACGAGGCCGACATATTGCCGGTAGCACGCCTGATCATCGTCTTTGTCATGTTGGGAAGTTTCGCGCTTGTCTTCGCCGAACTGGTGCGCCAGTCGGAACAAATGAGCGCCAGGCCGGTCCCCACGGCCTCACGCTGCGGTGATGCCGCCGGGATGCCTTGCCCGCAAAGAGCGCTGTAGGCCGCCAAAATAGGCTCATCGATCCTGCACCAACCAAGTCTTCGCCGACGCCCGGCGGCGCTTGCCGTTTTTCAGGAGTGTTCCCGCAGATGGCAGCCTGCCGCTTCCGGGACAGGGCAGGATATTGGTGGCGGCGATCGGGGTGTGAGGGAGCAGGCAGGAGAAATCGTCGCTTCGGTATCGTTGTCTACGAAAATTCAGCTCTTGAGTTGAACTTGAAATCTGATACAACTTAGGAGGGTATTAAAAAGGGGGGGGAATAAATGGGAACGTTTTCCATCTGGCATTGGGTGATCGTGCTGCTGCTGATCGGCGTGCCTGTTTTCTTTGCTGTCCGGTCAGCCGCGAAGCCGTCACAGAATCCTGAGGCTCTTGTGGGCTTCGGTGGCTGGCTGATGCTGCTGGCGATCGGTCAGACATTGTCACCGCTGCGCACGCTCGCCGACTTCGCCAATTCGGCCGACGGCTACCGGCAACTCATGACTCTCCCAAATGGGCCGCTGGCGGTGTATGGGGAGATTGCCCTCAATCTCGCATTTCTGGCGCTTCAGCTGGTTGTGCTGGTTTCGATGCTGCGGCGAAGCCGCCGGTTCCCGCAATTGTTTCTGCTTCAGTGCCTTGCGATCCCTGTCGTTTTTGTCCTGGATACGATCTGGACTTCGTCAATTCTGGGCGTTCCGGTGAACCAGGTGCTCGCAGGCGATGCGCTGGTGGCACCCCTCGCGTCTTTCGTGGGGGTCGGCATCTGGGCTGCTTATGTCTACAAGTCTGTGAGGGTGAGGAATACGTTCACCAGGACGAACGTGTCGGCCCAAATCGCGAGCGCCTCATAGAGAGTGGCGGCGCTCGTAATCGCTCTACACCGGGGTTTCGGAGGACCTGCGTCTAAGGGCTTGGGGTGGCCCGCCACCCGGAGCTCGAAGAGCGAAGGCTGGTGCCCCCGGACGGAATCGAACCGCCGACCTTCGGTTTACAAAACCGCTGCTCTACCAGCTGAGCTACAAGGGCACGGCGCTCCGGTTAGCATATTTGTTGCGCCAGTAAAGACAAAACTCCGTTTTTGGGCGTCGGCCGTGGTGGATGACGCCATGGCCCGTGCTGAAATCCGCAAACGCGCTTCCTACATGAGGATGAGGGTGCAATCGCTTCGGATTGGAGTGTCGCATGATAAGGCTTGTCATCATTCTCCCTATCGTCATCGTGGCGTGGATGCTGCTGGTGAAGCTCATCAGCGATGTGAAGAAGGCCAATGTCGACTGGACGGGCGTCACAACGATCATCGGTTTCATCGCGCTTGCCTTCTGGCTTCGCCATATCACCGGCATGGGCTGAGCCCGTGGTGAGTAAAGTGGTCATGGCGCGAACTGCCTGCTCACTACACGCCCACCGTGTTTCAAAAAAATCTCCGGAACTGTCGAACCTTTCGCCGCGGTGCGCCGACTGATCCTTGGAGGCGAATGGTCGCCTCGATCAAAGGATCCAGGAGATCATTATGCTTAAGCGCAGTCTTGTTTCCGGCCTCGTCGCCATCGTCGTTGCATCCGGCGTGCTCGCCGGCACCGTCCAGTCTTCGTCGGCTCATGGCATGCATCACCATCATCGTCATTTCGACGACTACCTCTACTATCAGGATTACCCGGACTACCCGGATTACTGGTGGATCTATGGCCATCATCATCACCGTCATCACCACCACCGCATCATCATCTACTGAGCGCAGCCTGACGGCGTGATTGAAAACCAATCCAGAAAAGGGCGGCTTCGGCCGCCCTTTTTGCATCGATCTGTCGCCGTCACGGCCGATGACGCGATTGGGCGCGCAAGGTGCCTGAAGCGCCGGAATCTGGATGATCAACGCCGGCGGGCCGCCGCGCCTTCAGGCAGCGGATCCCAGCTTCCTCGAAAAAAATCAAAACCCCGTCGAACCTTTTTCAATGCCGCGGCGACAGATGATCAAGAGGCGGATGGATCGCCTCGGTTAACGAAGCAAGGAGATCATCATGTTCAAGCGCACACTCGTTTCCAGCCTCATCGCCACCACCATCGCCGCCACCGCTTTGGTCGGCACCGTCCAGCCATCGGCGGCTCACTCCCATCACCACGACCTCGGCATCGGCATCGCCGCCGGCGTCGGCGGCTTCGTCCTCGGCAGCCTGCTTGCCCAGCAGCAACCGCGTACGGTCTATACCGACGAAGACGGCGGTTCCTGGCACGTTCGCCGCTGCTTCGACCGTTACGCGAGCTACGACCCGGATTCCGATACCTATATCGGCCATGACGGCTACAGCCATTACTGCCGACTCTGAGGGGAGGCGGGCGACAGGAAAGAGGGGTTGCGAGGCAGCCCTTCTTCGTCGTTTGAAGGCCGTCTTCTAGAGGTGCGTCTTCGGGTCGAGGATCGGCAAACCGGCCGCGCGGCAGGAGCCGCCAATTTGAAGCCGGGCAGCCTCCGTATCGTCGCCCATCGCGACCAGTTCAAAGCTGCTTGCGGCTTGCGGATAGACTTTGGCGATGAATGGCTTGTCGCCGCCATCGACGCCAGGCGAGGTCTTGGCGTTGACGGTGCCGCAGACCACGATCTCCTGGCGGCCATCAAGCGTTCGCTCGCCGGCGAGCATGGTCCCGAATCTGGCGGAGGCCGAATCCAGCAGGCGCTGGCGAATACCGGTCGTGATGATCTCTTCCAGCGCGAGTGAGATCGGGATGGGATTGACCCGCTGGCCGCCGGTATCGGGTCGTGGCGTCGTCGCCACGCATCCGCAAAGCGAAGCGGCGAGCAGAAGCTGAACCATTTTCCTCATTCGCGCCCTGTCGCATGCATTCGGGCGCCACGGCAAGACGGCCAATTCTATTCAGCGCGCGCCATGTCGGACATGCGGCTCCAAACACCTTGCCATGCACTTGGTGATCAACTGACCGCCACGCCGCCTATCATCTTGGTCACCTGGATCGCGGCGTCGCGCACAAGCGGGCCGATCTCGGCCAGTCGGTCGGGCGTGACCCGTACCGTCGGTCCGGAAACGGAAACGCCGCCGATCGGTTCGCCATACTCGTTGAAAATGGCGGCGGCGACACAACGCATGCCGGGGTGGCGCTCCTCGTCGTCTACCGACCAGCCGCGATGCTTGGTGGCCGCCAGATCATGGGCGAGGGAGGAGATGTCGGAAAGGGTGTTGTCCGTATAGCGCTGCAGGCCCACCTTGCGCAGGATGGCTCCGACGCGCTCCGGTTCGAGATGCGCCAGCACCGCCTTGCCGATGCCCGAGGCATGGAAGGGACTGCGCGTTCCCGGCCGAAAGAAGGCGCGGATCGCCTGGTGTGTTTCGACCTGGCTGACGAAGACCACGCAGTCGTCCTCGGCGACGCCGAGATTGGCGGTCTCGCCGGTCTTCTCCATCAGTTCCTGCATGACGATGCGGGCACGATCCACAAGCTTGCGGCGGCGCAGGAACGCCGCGCCCATGCGGTAGGTCTCGACACCGATCGACCAGAGCTGGTCTGATGTATCGAACTCGACCATGCCGTGGTTTTCGAGCGTCGTCAGCATGCGGTAGACGGTGGAGGCGGCGAGCCCGCTTTGCGCCGATATCTCGCTCAGCGACAGACCGCTGCCTTCCGCGACAATGGCCAGAATGCGCAAGGCACGGTCGAGCGACTGCACCGAGGCAGCTTCGGCCGGACCATTGAAGGAGCGCGGACGCCCGCGCTGACGTTTTTCGTTCGTTTCCATGGCCGGCATTCTCGGGCGTTTCTTCCAAGATGCAATGAAAAAGTTTTTCAGGAATTCCCGAGCGCAAATCCCTGGAAAAGAGAAAAGTCAATGAAATCACTGGATAGTCATCGTTTTCTTAAAATGAAAAAATATTCTGAAAAAATTGAAAAATAGCCGGCCCGGTGACATCCTTAGCCATCCAACAATCATCTCGTGGAGGCTGGAAATGGCAAGGATGCGCGCTGTCGATGCCGCTGTTCTCGTTCTCGAAAAGGAAGGCATTTCCTGTGCCTTCGGCGTGCCGGGCGCGGCGATCAATCCGCTGTATTCGGCGATGAAGGCGAGGGGCACCATCCGCCATGTCCTTGCCCGCCACGTCGAAGGCGCCTCGCATATGGCCGAAGGCTATACCCGCGCCAAGGCAGGCAATATCGGTCTCTGTATCGGCACTTCGGGGCCGGCCGGCACCGACATGATCACCGGGCTCTATTCGGCCGCGGCCGATTCCATTCCGATCCTGTGCATCACCGGACAGGCGCCGCGCGCGCGCCTCAACAAGGAGGATTTCCAGGCTGTCGACATCGCCGCCATCGCCGCGCCCGTCGCCAAATGGGCGGTGACGGTCATGGAGCCCTATCTGGTGCCGATGGCGCTGCAGAAGGCGTTCCATCTGATGCGCTCGTCGCGGCCGGGTCCGGTGCTGATCGACCTGCCGGTCGACGTCCAGCTGGCCGAGATCGAGTTCGACATCGATGCCTATGAGCCGCTGGCTCCATTCAAGCCCGCGATGACACGCGCCCAGGCCGAAAAGGCGCTGGCGATGCTCAACGCGGCCGAGAAGCCGCTGATCGTCGCCGGCGGCGGCATCATCAATGCCGACGCCTCCGACCTGCTGATCGAATTTGCCGAGATCACGGGCGTTCCGGTGATCCCGACGCTGATGGGCTGGGGCACGATCCCCGACGACCACCGGCTGATGGCCGGTATGTGCGGGCTGCAGACCTCGCACCGCTACGGCAACGCCACCATGTTGGAAGCCGATTTCGTCTTCGGCATCGGCAACCGCTGGGCCAACCGCCACACCGGCTCGGTCGACGTCTACACCAACGGCAGGAAATTCATCCATGTCGACATAGAGCCCACTCAAATAGGCCGTGTCTTCGCGCCCGATCTCGGCGTCGTCTCCGATGCGGGCGCGGCGCTGAAGATGCTGCTCGACGTCGCCACCGAGTGGAAGACGGCGGGCAAGCTGCGCGACTGGTCGGACTGGGCCAAGGAATGCCAGGGCCGCAAGAAGACGATGAAGCGCAAGACGCATTTCGACCAGGTGCCGCTGAAGCCGCAGCGTGTCTATGAGGAGATGAACAAGGCGTTCGGCCGTGACGTTACCTATGTCACCACCATCGGCCTGTCGCAGATTGCCGGGGCGCAGTTCCTGCATGTCTACAAGCCGCGCAACTGGATCAATTGCGGCCAGGCCGGTCCGCTCGGCTGGACGCTGCCGGCAGCACTTGGCGTCCGCGCCGCCGATCCAGACCGCACCATCGTGGCGCTGTCGGGCGACTATGATTTCCAGTTCATGATCGAGGAACTGGCGGTCGGCGCGCAGCACAAGCTGCCCTACATCCACGTCGTCGTGAACAATGCTTATCTCGGCCTGATCCGTCAGGCCCAGCGCGGTTTCTCGATGGATTATGAGGTCAGCCTCGCCTTCGAGAACATCAACCGTATCGGCGATCCCGAGGCCGGCTACGGCGTCGACCATGTCGCCGTCGCCGAGGCGATGGGTTGCAAGGCGGTCAGGGTGCGCAAGCCGGAGGAATTCGCCGGCGCCTTCAAACAAGCGGAGCGATTGATGAGGGAACACCAGGTTCCGGTCGTGCTCGAATTCATTCTCGAACGGGTCACCAACATCTCGATGGGCACCGAGATCGACAAGATCACCGAATTCGAGGACCTTGCCGAACGTCAGGAAGACGCGCCGACCGCGATCGTGATGCTCGACTAATTTTGTTTGAACATCGGATTATCCCAAAACCGGTTTCCACTTTTGGGTCCGATGCCCCAGGGAGAAAAAGAATGCTGCGGTTTTCAGCCAATCTGTCGATGCTCTTTGGCGAGCATGATTTCCTCGACCGTTTCGATGCCGCCGCCCGCGCCGGCTTCAAGGGTGTCGAATATGTCGGCCCTTATGATCACGCGCCCGATGTGGTGGCCGCACGACTGAAGAAGAACGACCTGACGCAAGTGCTGTTCAACCTGCCGGCGGGTGACTGGGCCAAGGGCGAGCGCGGCATCGCCGTGCTGCCGGATCGCGTGCCGGAATTCCGCCAGGGCATAGCCAAGGCGATCACCTATGCGCAGGCGCTTGGCTGCGGGCAGGTCAACTGCCTCGCCGGCATCGCGCCGCAGGGCATTGCACGGGATACGCTTGGAAATGTCTTTGCCGAAAATCTCGCCTTCGCGGCGGAGAAGCTGGAGCAGGCCGGCATCAAGCTGCTGATCGAACCAATCAATACGCGCGATATTCCCGGCTTCTTCCTGAACTATTCCGACCAGGCGCTGGCCCTGATCGACCGCGTCGGCTCGAAGAACCTGTACCTGCAATACGACATCTATCACATGCAGATCATGGAGGGGGATCTCGCCCGTAAAATCGAGGCAAACCTCGGCCGCATCGCGCATATCCAGCTTGCGGACAATCCCGGCCGTCACGAGCCGGGGACGGGCGAGATCAATTATCCTTTCCTTTACGACCATATCGATCGGATTGGCTATTCCGGCTGGGTGGGGGCGGAATACAAGCCGAAGGCGGGGACGGAAGCCGGACTGGGTTGGTTCAGGGAACTGACCGGGCGGGGAAGCGCGGCGGCGTAGTGGGAATTTCGCGCCACGGCACGCCGCCCTGACAGAGACGGAGAGAAACAATGGAAATTATCGGCTTTATCGGCCTCGGCATCATGGGCGCGCCTATGGCGGGGCATCTGCTCGACGCCGGCTACAGCGTCATCGCCAGCGACCACCGCTCCAAGCCGCCGGCCGATCTCATTGCCAAGGGCCTGAAGACGGTTGCCGGCCATGCCGCCGTGGCCAAGGCCGCCGAGATCATCATCACCATGGTGCCGGATACCCCACAGGTGGCCGAGGTGCTGTTCGGCCAGAACGGCGTCGCGTCCGGCCTGACCAAGGGCAAACTCGTCATCGACATGAGTTCGATCTCGCCGATCGAGACAAAGGAATTCGCAAAAAGGATCAACGATCTCGGTTGCGCCTATCTCGATGCGCCGGTTTCGGGCGGTGAGGTCGGCGCCAAGGCAGCATCCCTCAGCATCATGGTCGGCGGCGACGAAAAGATCTTCGAGCGTGCGAAACCGGTTTTCGAAAAGATGGGCAAGAACATCACGCTGGTCGGGCCGAACGGTGTCGGCCAGACCACCAAGGTCGCCAACCAGATCGTCGTCGCGCTAACCATTGAAGCCGTCGCCGAAGCACTTGTTTTTGCATCGAAAGCCGGCGCCGATCCGGCCAAAGTCAGGCAGGCGCTGATGGGCGGGCTGGCAGCGTCACGCATCCTCGAAGTGCATGGCGAGCGCATGGTCAAGCGCACCTTCGCTCCGGGTTTCCGCATCGAACTGCACCAGAAGGATCTCAACCTGGCACTGGAGGGTGCGAAAGCGCTCGGTGTGTCACTGCCCAACACCTCGACCACCCAGCAGCTGTTCAATTCCTGTGCGGCCAATGGCGGCGCGAAGGAAGATCATTCCGCGCTGGTGAGGGCGCTGGAGCGGATGGCGAATTTCGAGATCGGTGGCGAGCCAGCCGAAGTGAAAGGCAAAGCGGCATAGGTCGGGAGAGGGCGGCATAACGTTCCCAAGCCGTCACCTTTTGTCCTCACCCAGGAACGGGTTCCGGCAAGCGTCGCCGGAACCCGTTTTGGTTCCTGGCGAGAGGCTTGCCGCTCCCAGTCAGCCGCGCTTCAGAAATGCCCGCGCTGCATAAAGGCTGACCGCCGCTGCGTTCGACACGTTGAGCGAGCGGATAGCGCCGGGCATGTCGAGGCGGGCCAACGTCGTCACGGTCTCGCGCGTCTTCTGGCGCAGGCCCTTGCCTTCGGCGCCGAGCACCAGCGCTATCCGGTCTCCGGCAAAGCTGATTTCGAGTTCCGCCGGCCCGTCCGAATCAAGCCCGATGGTCTGGAAGCCGGCCTCGTGCAACTGGCCCAGCGCATCGGCGAGGTTCTTGACCTCGATCTGATCGATATGCTCCAGCGCGCCGGAGGCGGATTTTGCCAGCACGCCGGATTCCTGCGGACTATGGCGGGCCGTGGTGATCAACGCGCCGGCGCCGAAAGCCACCGCCGAACGCAGGATGGCGCCGACATTGTGCGGATCGGTGACCTGGTCGAGCACCAGCACCAGCCTGGCGTCGCCGAGTGCGTCGAGGCGCTTGGGCTTCAGCGGCTCCGCCTCGATCAGTACGCCCTGATGCACGGCGTCCGAGCCGGTGACTTTGTCGATGTCCCTGGGTTCGACCAGTTCCGCCTTGAAGGGCAAGGCGGCGAGATCGGCTATCTCAAGGCGCTCGGCCGCATTGCGCGTCACCAGCATTTTCTTGATCCGGCGGCGCGGATTGTCGAGTGCCGCACGCACCGTATGCAGGCCGTAGAGCCGCACCAGCCCGTCGGCCGCGTTTTCGCCTGGTGGCACGGGTTGCCGGGGCTTGAACGCCGGCGCGCCGCCGCTTTTCTCGTCGCGAAAGGCGCGGCGCAGCTTGGCGTAGTGGGTGTCTTTCGGGGTATTGGAATTGTTGCTCATGGCCGGCTTCTATAGCCGTCTCCTCCCGCCAAGGATATGCCCTGTCGCCGCAGCCGGCGAACAACATCGAAAAACCCTTCCTGCGCGGTTGACACCCACTGGCCTTGCCGCCATAAGGCGCTTCGCTGGTTTCGGAGAAGACACAACTCGGGTCCGAAATTGGCGCGAATGCCTCGTTGCATGGCTGCGGCGGCAGATTGGAGAGGTGCCCGAGTGGTTAAAGGGGACGGACTGTAAATCCGTTAGCTTAGCTTACGTTGGTTCGAATCCAACCCTCTCCACCACTGCCGGCCCGGAAGCCCTGAACGCGAAAAACATCGGACCGACGTCAGCTTGCCGTCTGAGCCGCTCGCACGGAAACGTGCCATCGCTTGATCCGAATCTTGGACCGGATCAAAACGAAGCAGAGGGTGATCGCAGGCACCGCTCTGTACGAAATCGACAATTGGCTCCTGTGTGAAAATGCGCGATCATTGGAAAATGGCACGCAAATTGGACGACAAACTCGATTGCAAGACTTGTGGGACGATCCAGATGGACATTCCCGACGACGCCACGGAGTCGACGCCAATTTATTGCAGCAATTGCGGTGCTTTTCTCGGCGAATGGGGTGAATTGCAGGACGATTTCTACCGCCAGGCTCGCGACGCCGAGGCATTCGACCTGCGCGACGGCAACATTATCAAGAAGTAGGATGCGATGAACGCAACCTCCGGATTGTCGCGGGGGTGCCGGGTCGCCATGGGACCGCTCCTCTGTCGGCAGAGCGCACCTGTTCGGCTATCGGCTCAGTCTCGATTAGCTGACGTCGATGATGACCATCAACCCGCCGCCGCCCTTTTCCTCGACATTGTTGTTCGTCGTGTGATGCGGAATGTGGCAGTGGATCAGCCATTTGCCGCGCTGTCGCGCCTTCCAGACGACGTCATAGCGTTGCCCCGGCCCAACGTTGATCGTATCGGCCAGGAAACGCGCCGGCGGGGCAAGTGTTTCGCCATCGCGGGCAACGACCTCGAAGGGGCCGCCATGGATATGCATTGGATGGATAAAGCCATTATTGGTGCCGATGAAACGCACTTTCAGCGTCTCGCCGAGCTTCATGTGGATCGTATCGGTTGAGGGATAGGCCCTGCCGTTGATGGTGAAAAAATTCGGCATGCCGCCTTCCATCGGCATCGAGGGATAGGTCAGCCCATCGCGCACCAGCCATTCCTGTAGTTCGAGCGCGTAGTCATGGTCGGCCTGAACCTCATCGGCGGGGTTGGAGGGGTCGATGATCAGCGCGCCATAGAGGCCGAGCGCCTGGGTGCGGTCGGGCTTGGCGTGCGGATGATAGAAATAGGTCCCATGCTGGGTGGCGGTGAATTCATAGGAATAGGATTGCCCGGGCTCGATCGGCGCCTGAGTAATCTCGGCGGGGCCGTCCATCTGGTTCGGCAGGATCATGCCGTGCCAATGCACCGTGGTTTCCTCCGGTAGGTCATTGGTGACATTGATGCGGACCCTGTCGCCCTGTCTGATGTGGATGCGCGGCCCGGGAATCTGTCCGTTATAGGCATAGGCATCGACCGCGACGTCGGGCAATATCTGCCAACGGATCACCGACGGCCTGAGCTCGAACACCTTGATGCCGTTCTCCAGGCGAAACGGCAGTTCCTGGTCGCCTCTGGCAGCGAGATCGTAGGACGCTGTCACCCGACGCGGATCGGTTGCCGCCATGTCACGCATGGCCTCGGCCGGCGTTTCGCGATCCATGATCATGCCTTGCGGCATGATCACCCCACCGACGTCACGCGCCGATAGCGTCAAGTTCAGCCAGTTCGCCGGCGCGGCCATGCCGACCGCCAGCGTGATCAAGGACACCAGGCCAAGGGCCGCGATCTGCGTGGTCGTAGCGTCCGAATTCATCTGGTGGCCACTGCTTTTGGCCCCGTGGGAGGTTTTGTCGTGGTGTCGTCCTTGCCGTTGGTGCGCAGACGGTTCTCGGCTGCTCGTTCCGGTGGTCTGCGGGTGCAGCGTCATCAGCCCATGCTTCAATCCGCGCGCCACCAGCCAGACATTGGCGGGATAGGCGAGCGTGAAGCCGGCGATAACGCCGATCGACATCACGCCCCAGAACAGAAGTTCCGTCGGCTCCATCGCGCGCATGTCACGTCCCATCATCAAGAAGCTCATGACAGGTGCCATTCCTGCCATCATGAAATTCATCGAGATGAACTCGGGCAGGAAGCTCTTGCGCACATTCTGCCAATAGGTGCCGCCCATCATCGACTTCATGAACAGCGACTGGAAGATGAACAGGCCGAAGGCGAAGCCGGAGACATATTCGACGACGAGATCGAGCCACATCGGCAAGCCGAGCATCGCCGTGATGACGGCGGCCAGAATGATGCCTGTCGCATCCCCGGCAACGCAGTGAATGGTCGAGCCGACGCCCTGCTTCCACAGCGGCCGTATAAAGTCCTCGTGCTCGCCCGGTCGTGGTTCCTTGTCGGCCAACACATAGAGCAGCAGGCCGATTGGGCCCATATAGAGGGTCACCAGGATGAAGCCCCACTTCATCACCACCGGTTCGGGATTGTTGCGGTACTGGTCGAAGCCGACATAGAGAGTGGAGGCAGCGGCAACAGAGAACCAGATGGCAAGGAAATAGTCGATCGGCTGGATGAGCATGGATGCATCCTGATCCTGGATCAGTGGCTTATGGAAAGGCCCTCCATTCGGTGAACGCTGTCAGCGCGTTTATGATCCGCCCAGCCGCATTTTGGTGGGGGCCGAATTCTCCGGTTTTGCGCCCTTGTCGAAGCACCGCCGCGCGATAATTCCCTTGAAGGCGTGGGCACTTCTCCCTCCACGACAGGAGCTGACCATGAAACACCAGACACTCGATCAACTGCAGGCCGTCGCCAGGATTGAACCCTCGGCGCCACATACGGAAATGACGCGAGATGAGCGCATCGCGCGATGGGCTGAACTTCTCGATCAGAATCCCGAGCGATGCCTTGGCGCGTTTACAGGCACCGAACACATGCATCCGGAAGCACGCGCCATGGCACGCGGCGAAGGGTCGGCAATAACTGTTGCCTTCGAAGACCCGATGCTGCGCGCGTCGGGTCTAAGGGATGACACCTATGGCGAGGCCAAGCGCTTCTTCGAACTGAACGACTGGCAACTGCATGACATCGTTTGCGATTGTCACGTAGGCGCTACTATGAAAGCGCGGTGGGCTGCGGCTCGGGTCCGCGCGACAATTGGCGGCAACAGGTTTCTTACCTGGTTGAGGCAAAGGATCATGTTCTGACGCGCCGGGCGGCTTAGGTGAGGATCGTCTCCTGTTCGCAACCGCGCGCGGTGCGACCCCACCTGACCCGTCTTGTCGATCAATCCCTGTGCTCGTGGCATAGCCGAACGGCTGCACGATGACTTCCCTGCGTTCTGCCGGCTACGGCTAACCGTCTCCCTATGCCGATTGCGAAAGGGCACGGTTAAAGAGTAACAGCATGCGCGTCTTGATGGTTTTCACGCTCCTGCTGGTTGCAATCGCAACAGCGCTTTCGCTTGCACATGCGTTGGAGCTACCGGGCAAAATACGCCTGAAAGAGGCGACCTACAAGGCAGTGCAGACGATCTACTATCCCGGCTTCACGATCGGCGGTTTTGCCGAAATCGGAGGCATCCTCGCGCTCGCCATCCTGCTCTATTTGACGCCTTCTGCAAGTACTCGTTTCTGGTGGACGCTCGCGTCGCTATTCTTCCTGGCCGCGCAACACGCGACCTATTGGTTGCTCACACACCCCGTCAATAATTTCTGGGTGCAGGACGTCGCCATGCCGAGATCGGGCGTGGCGTTTTTCTCGATGTTCGCTCGGAAGCAAGATGGTGATTGGAGAGATTTCCGGAATATGTGGGAGATGTCGCACGTCATCAGAGCATTCCTTGCAATGACGAGCCTGACCTCAATCGCCGTTGCGGCAACCCTTTTTGCGGATGGCTGATCGGCGGGCGCCCGAGCGGCAAACCGGGCAACCAAATTCGCAGAGCCTCGTTGTCGAACATCAGCCAGAGGAGGTTTCGATGAAGAAATCCTTGTCGCTTCTAGTGTCGGCTGCTGCCCTCGCGCTCGGTGCCTGTGATGACAGCACCGAACCGACGAAAGCCAACACCGACGCCATCAACAAGAATCCGCAGGTTGACCAGGATGCCAGACCCAAGTCGACGACTGGCGGCGACCAGCCGGTAACAGCGCCGGAGAGCAAATGAACCCTGTCTCATTTTGCGATACGCCACTGCTGCGCATCGCCTATCTCGATGGTGGCCTGCAAGACGATCCGCCGGTCGTCCTGCTGCATGGCTGGCCGGACGACGCGACCACTTACGCGCGCATTTCGCCGGTCCTTCACGAGGCCGGCTTTCGGACGTTTTCGCCGTGGCTGCGAGGTTTTGGACAGACGTCGTTCCTGTCGAAAGAAACCATGCGATCCGGCGAAATTGCCGCAATGGCGCAGGACGTGCTGGACTTTGCCGATGCGCTTGGCCTCAGCCGCTTTGCGATCGTCGGTCACGACTGGGGAGCACGGATCGCCTACCTCCTGGCCTCGATCTTTCCCGATCGCATCAGTTGCTGCGCTGCGCTATCGCTTGGCTGGCAACCCGGCAAACCGGCAACGCCGGCGCCTGAACAGGCGAAAGCGTTTTGGTATCAATGGTTCATGGCAACAGCGCGCGGCGCCGAGTTCGTGCGAAAGAACCGCAAGGAATTTGCCAGATTCCAATGGGACAGCTGGAGCCCGTTGGGGTGGTTCGACGACACCATTTTCGATAAAGTGGCCGTATCCTTCGACAACCCGGATTGGCCGGACGTAACGTTGCATTCCTATCGGGTTCGCTGGGGTGAGGCGGAGCCCGATCCGTGCTACGCGGAGCTGGCCCGCCGGCAAACATCGGTCAAGATCATCACGGTTCCGACCTTGACGCTTCATGGTGGCGACGACCGTGTTGTACTGCCCCCATCGTCGGAAGGACTGGAGGAGCATTTCACGGCGCCCTACAAACGAGTGGTCCTGGACGCGGTCGGGCACTTCCCGACACGTGAGGCTTCACACGAGGTTTCGCGGCTGTTGGCGAGCTTTCTCGACAGTTTCGGTAGCCGATAATCGCTTGGCTCGGCGGTCCATTTGGCTTCACCGCACAAGCTGGAACCTGATGCATCGCCGCGCATTTCGTTTTCATTGATGGATCGAAACGCAGTCTGACGATCAAACGATAGCCAGGGAGAATTCGGATGCAAACTTCAGTTGCAATGTCAGAACACGACTTTCGTCCACTGACCATAGAGCCGTTTGCCGGAACGGTGACCGTGCGATTTTCCGATGCTGTGGTCGCAGCCACGGAGCGCGCGAAGCTAGTCAGGGAAGAGGGACAGGAGCCGACGTTCTTTATCCCTTTCGAGGACATCTATTTCGAGCTTTTCGAAAAGACCAACACCACAAGCAGCTCACCGCTCAAGGGAACCGCGAGCTATTGGCGGGTCCATGCCGTCGGTAGCTCGGCCGATGACTTCATGTGGGCATACGAGACGCCCGATACGGCAGCGCGAGCCATCGCAGGTCATGGCACCTTCGATCCGCAAAAGGCGCGCATCGATGTCGACCCGGTGGAGGACAAACGGCACACCCCGCATGTCATGGAATAGGACTATCTTCGATGTCGATGTCGGGCTTGGCATATGGTCCGTTGGGGCATCGGTGCATGCATGTCTGTGTCGATATGCAAAAGCTGTTTGCCGAGCCGTCGCAGTGGGCGACCCCCTGGATCACCCGTGTCCTTCCTCATATCGAAAGGTTGGTCGAAAGACGAGCGCCACAGACCGTCTTCACGCGCTTCCTGCCCGCGCAAAAGCCGGGGCAGGGCGTTGGTACATGGAAGCGCTATTATGAGCGCTGGGCCTCGATGGCGATCGAGAATATTGG
The DNA here is from genome assembly GCF_006442215.1 of Mesorhizobium sp. B2-3-11. Taxonomy (NCBI): domain Bacteria; kingdom Pseudomonadati; phylum Pseudomonadota; class Alphaproteobacteria; order Hyphomicrobiales; family Phyllobacteriaceae; genus Mesorhizobium; species Mesorhizobium sp. B2-3-11. The sequence continues at coordinate 228,567 of NZ_VFVS01000001.1, forward strand.
TCCCGAAATGGTCGCCCTGTTGCCGGCATTAGCCGCTTACTGCCCGCCAGCGGCCATCATCGACAAGCACATATACTCGCCTTGGTTCGAAGGTCACCTCCGGGCTTTTCTGAACGAACGCGACATCGATACGTTGGTCATCACCGGCGGCGAAACCGACGTGTGCGTTCTGGCTACGGTGCTCGGAGCGATCGATTTCGGCTATCGCGTGGTTCTCGTTACGGATGCGCTGTGCAGTTCTTCCGACGCAACGCATGACGCGCTGCTGACCGTTTATCACCAACGGTTCGCGCAGCAGGTGGAGACCGTCGAGATGGAGACGGTTCTCTCGAACTGGATCTGACGTTGCCGGTCATTCGCCACATTCAATGCCGGCGACTTGCAATAAGTGCCGGGAAAACGCAGGCGGCAGAAGTTCTGGAAGAGATCGGCGGGGCGCGGTTATTTCGGCTGGCGCTTGTCGGGTTTTGGAGACCGCAGCAGCAAGGCGAGGGGAACAAACAGTGCCGTCGCGATGGCGCAGTAGCGAAAAACGTCGATATAGGCGAGCAGCGAGGCCTGGCGCGCGATCAACTGCCCGAGCCAGCCGACGGCTTGCTGCTTGGCCTCAAGCATGTTCGAGCCCTGGGCGACAAAGTGATCCGTCACCTGACGCAGCAACTGCTGATAGGCGGACGACGATTGCGCGGTATGGCTGACAAGGTTCGATTGATGCAGCTGCGCGTTTTGCGCGATCACGGTGTTCGACAATGACACGCCGATGCTCCCGCCGATGTTGCGGGCGACGTTGATCAGCGCCGACGCCTGGTTGGTCTTCTGCGGAGCGAGGCCGACATAGGCCGCTGTCGAAATGGGAATGAACAGGAACGGCAGGCCGATCATCAGGAAGATGCGCGCGAAGGCAAAGAAGCGGAAGCTGGCATCGGGGGTGAGCGACGTCATGTGCCACAAGGCGACCACGACAACGGACATGCCCATCACAATCAGATATTTGGGCTGCACCAATCCGGCGGCAAATCCGGAAATCGGCATCAGGATCAGCATGGCGATGCCGCCGGGCATCATGGAAAGGCCCGACAGGGTGGCCGTATAGTCGAAGGCGGTCTGTTGCAGCTGCGGCATCAGCTGCGTGGTGCTGAACAACACGGCGCCGACCGCCATCATTACCAGGAACGACGTACCGAACTGGCGGCTGAAGAGCAGGCGTATATCGACGATCGGATCGCGGTGACTAAACTCCCATGGGATGAGCAGCAGGAACGAGATCGCCGAAATCACGGCAAAAGTCGTGATGAAACCCGATGCGAACCAGTCGTTGCGCTGACCCTCATCGAGGAAGATTTCCAGGCAGCCAAGAGCGGTGGCGACCAGGATGAACCCGACCCAATCTATTCTGAGGCCGCCCTTCAGCCGCTCCTGACGTTCGCGCTCGATCACGTCCGGCTCGACAAGCAGCCACTGCACCAAGGCAAGCGACACGATGCCGAACGGCACGTTGATGAAGAATATCCAGTGCCAGGAGAAATGGTCGGTCAGCCAGCCGCCGAGGGTCGGCCCGACTGTCGGTGCGACAATGACGGCGACGCCATAAAGGGCAAAAGCCTGGGAACGCTTCTCGGGCGGAAAGGTATCGGCAAGGATGGACTGTTCGCTCGGCGCCATGCCGCCGCCGCCGAGACCCTGCAGGATCCTGAAGAAAATAAGCATTTCCAGATTGGGCGCGAGGCCGCACAACAGCGATGCGATGGTAAACGTTGCCACGCAAAGCATGTAGTAGCGCTTCCGCCCGATCACGCTGGCCAACCAGCCGCTGACCGGGATGATTACGGAATTCGCGACCAGATAGGTAGTGATCACCCAGGTGCTCTCGTCCATCCCGGCAGCCAGGCTGCCGGCGATATTGCGCAGGGCCACATTGGCGATCGAGGTATCCAGCACCAGCATGAAGGTGGCGATGGAGACGACGATGGCGATCAGCCACGGGTTGCGCCCGCCGGCGGCGGACCGGCTTTCGCTTTGGTCGCCGGAGATTTCGCCAGTCATCGCACCTTGACCGTCGGCACCACCGACAGGCCCGGCCCCAGCAGCACGCCGGGCGCTTTGTCGAAGACGATCTTCACCGGCACGCGTTGCACCACCTTGACGAAGTTGCCGGTGGCGTTTTCGGCTGGCAGCAGGCTGAAGGCGGTGCCACTACCCGCCTGGATGCTGTCGACGCGGCCATGAAAAGATCTTTCCGGATAGGCGTCGATGTCGATGTCGACCGGCTGTCCCGGCCGCATCAGATCGAGCTGTGTCTCCTTGAAGTTGGCCTTCACCCAGACTTCGTCGGGAACAAACATCATCAGAACCTGGCCTGGCTGGGCATAGGTGCCGTTGGCGACCGAAATGCTGGTTGCCCGCCCGGCGACCGGTGCGGTGATGGTTGTGCGGGACAGCATCGTACTCGCCTGGTTCTGGCTGGCCCTGGCCTGATCGAGCTTGGCTTCGGCGCTCTTGGCCTGCGCCTGCAAAACAGCGATCTGGCTCTTGGCCGCAGCCACATTGGCTTGGGCGCTGTCGAGAGCAGCCTGATCCTGGCGCAGCGTGGAAGCGGCCTGCTCCGCCTGCTGCTGGGTGGCCGTGCCCTTGGCAAGAAGTTCACGGTTCCGCTGGTCCTCGGCTTTGGCAAAATCGAGGGCGGCCTGCGCTTGCGCCACCTGCTTCTGCGCTTCATCGATCTTTGCGTTCTGAGCTGCGATCTGAGCCCCTACGTCGACAATGTCGGCCTGCGCCGAGGCTACCCCGGCATCGGCCTGCTTGAGGCTGGCCCGATAGTCGCTGTCATCGATGCGCAACAGGACGTCACCCGCCTTGACCGGCTGGTTGTCGGTCACCGCAAGGTCAGTGATCCGTCCTGATATCTCGGCGCTGACCGTTATCGTGCGGGCGTCGATAAAAGCGTCGTCGGTCGATTCATACTGGCGGGCATTCAGCCACCATATGACCAGCCCCACCGCGGCCAGCAGCAGCACGATCAGGATTGCAATGGACGCGTAAGGATGCTGCCGGGGGAAAGCTAGGAGGCTGGGCTTTTGTTCATCCGCCTCCTTGTCCCGCGTTTCGCGCTCCGGAGCGTTAGGCTGCGCCACATCGCCCATGCGTTTTAGCGACGCATCCGGTCCGGCCTTGCTCGAAGCGCCGCGCGCATTCCTGATTCTGTCTGGTTCTTCAGTCTCGGTTTTTGCGTCCACGGGGAGAACTTTCAAGGATGGCGCCAACCGCTTTAACGACCGACTAAACGACAGCTCTTCACAAAAGTTCCTGACGAACAGGCTGGGCGGCATTGGTCGGGGATCAGCTCCAAAGCCACTCAACGGACGGCAAATCTGATCACCGCGATGAGGATCACGATGCCGACCAGTCCTGCGATGAAGATGATCCGGCGTGTGCGGGTGCGCAGGATGATCTCACCTTGCCGCGCCTGTTCAGCCGAAAAGACAGGGCCTTCGTCACCATTTCGATCGCTGCGCCGATCGCTCGGATCATTGCTCATGATCGCCTCCTTCCTGGAAACCTGTCGAGGACAACCACGGCCTTGCGGCTTAAGTTCCGCACGGCCGTCCTGCAAAAGAAACGATCACAGCGGTGTGAGGAGGGAACTTTGCCTCCCACGAGCAGTTTGGTCCGCTTGAGACTCCAGCCAGCCGGAAAGCCAGCCATGTCCAATTCCACAAATCCCAGCGGCCTGAGCAGACGCACCTTCATGACGGGTTCTGTTACGGCGGCAGCCGCAGTGCCTCTCATGGTCACCTCGACAAGAGCCGCCGAGCCATCGCCCGCCAGAGCGGTCGAACCGCGCGACCTGTCGACGATCTCGCTTCGGATCAACAAGCAGGCCTACACCCTAGCACTCGACAATCGAACGAGCCTGCTTGACGCCCTGCGTGATCATGTTGGTCTGACTGGTACCAAGAAGGGTTGCGACCACGGCCAGTGCGGCGCCTGCACCGTTCTTGTCGATGGGAAGCGGGTGCTATCCTGCCTGAGCTTCGCCGTCATGAACCAAGGACGCGAGGTCACGACTGTCGAAGGCCTGACTTCGGCCGACGGCGAACTGCACCCGGTACAGCAGGCGTTCGTCGATCATGACGCCTTTCAATGTGGCTACTGCACGCCGGGCCAGATCATGTCCGCCATCGGTTGCATCGATGAAGGCCATGCCGGTTCGGAGGATGACATCCGCGAATATATGAGCGGCAATCTGTGCCGGTGCGCGGCCTATCCGAACATCGTTGCGGCGATCATCCAGGCACGCGACGAGATCAGGAGAGCCTAGATGCGTCCCTTCCTCTATGAAAGACCAACGAGCGTCTCGGCGGCGATCGCCATGGCGTCTCATCTTGAGGCCAGGCATGTTGCGCCAACACAGGCCAACACCCAGTTCATCGCCGGCGGCACCAATCTGGCTGACTACATGAAGCTGGGTGTCGCGCAGCCGGAGCGGTTGCTCGACCTTAACGAGCTTGCCGAGCCTGCTTTGCGTCAGATCAAAACCGACGACGACACCATCCGTTTCGGTGCGCTGGTTCGCATGGGTGAGGCAGCCGATAACAATGAAGTCAGGCGCCGCTGCCCGCTTCTTGCCGACAGTCTGAAATTCGCCGCCAGCGGCCAGCTTCGCAATATGGCCAGCCTAGCCGGCAATATCCTGCAGCGAACGCGGTGCGAGTATTTTCGCGAAACCTCCTGGCCGTGCAACAAGCGGGAGCCCGGCTCCGGCTGTGCGGCGATGGAAGGGGTAAACCGCCAACATGCCGTGCTCGGCGTCAGCGATGCCTGCATCGCTACCTATCACGGTGATTTCGCGCAGGCGCTGATTGCGCTCGACGCGGTCGTTGAAGTGGAAGGGCGGCGTGGCCAGCGCAAGATCCCGATCGCCGAGCTGCATCGGCTTCCCGGTGACACGCCCAACATCGAGACGGATCTGGCCGCCGATGAAGTCATCGTCGCCATCGATGTTCCGCTTGGCGCATGGAGCCGTCGCTCGCGCTACCTGAAGATACGCGACCGCGAATCCTATGCATTCGCGCTGGCTTCGGCGGCGGTTGCGCTGGAGATGGATGGAAACACGGTCGGGCAAGCGCGCATCGCGCTCGGCGGCGTCGCGACGGTGCCGTGGCGCGCGAGGGCGGCGGAGGATACGCTGCGCGGCAATGCCCTTGACGACAAGACCGCGGCAGCTGCGGCCGAAGCCGCATTCGCCGATGCTAGGCCACGAGAACACAACGCATTCAAGATACCGCTGGGAAAGCGCACGCTGGTGCGAGCGCTGCTCGAAACCCGTGACATGAAGGTCTGAGCCATGAATCAAGCCGCGCCAGTTCCAAAAGAAAACCAAGGCCAACCGGTTGTCCGCATCGACGGCAGGCTGAAGGTTACCGGACAAGCCAGCTATCCGGCCGACATCGCCACGGCCAATGTCGCTTATGGCGCTCTTGCCACCAGCAGCATCGCTCGGGGCAAGGTTTCCAAACTCCATACCGATGACGCCAGGGCCGTGCCCGGAGTGCTGGACATCATCACCTATGGCGACATGGATGAGACGGACACTCCGAAATTTGGCAACACCGGTGCGAGCTCTATCGCACCCCTGCATGACAAGACGATTTTCCACGACGGCCAGATCATCGCTCTGGTCGTTGCCGAGACATTCGAGGCGGCGGAGGAAGCGTCGATGTTGATCCGCGCCGACTACGAAGACGAACCGCCCAGCGCCAGCTTCGATTCCAAAGGCGTGAAAGTGGAACCGGCGGCCGGCAAAAGCCCGATGTTGCAGGAGGATGTCAAAGCAGGCGACTTCGACGCTGCCTATGCATCCGCTGCCGTCAAGATCGACCAAAAATACTCCACGCCGACCCAGCATCACAATCCGATCGAACTGTTCTCGACCACGGCGATGTGGCAAGGCGATAAACTCACCGTCCATGAGCCAAGCCAGAATGTCACCGGCTGGAAAATCGAACTTGCCCGGCAGTTGAAGGTCGACCCTGCCAATGTGCGGATTGTCAGCCCTTATGTCGGGGGCGCCTTTGGTTCCAAGGGACCGATGACGGCTCGCACGGCAATTGTCGCGGTTGCCGCGCGTCGTGTTGGGCGGCCGGTACGCTGCGTCGTCAGCCGCATGCAGGCGTTCAACACCCAGACCTATCGCGCCGAGACCAGGCATCGAATTCGCATAGGCGCCAGCAAGGACGGCCGCATCACGGCGTTCGGACATGAGGGCTGGGAGGTGACGTCACGCCCTGACCCTTATGTCGTCGGCGGCACGTCCGCCACCGGCCGCATGTACAATTACGGTTCGGTGCTCACCCATGTTTCGGTCGTCCATGCCGACCGCAACACACCGGGCTACATGCGCTCACCGCCGGAGACGCCCTACGTCTACGCGCTTGAGAACGCCATGGACGAAATGGCTGTGGCGCTCGGCATGGATCCCGTCGAGTTTCGGCGCATCAACGAGCCTGAAAGAGAGCCTATCGGCGGCAAGCCATTCTCCAGCCGGTCGCTGGTCAAATGCTACGACCAGGCTGCGGAGGCCTTCGGCTGGTCGAAGCGTAATGCGGCGGTCGGATCGATGCGGGAGGGCGACTGGCTGGTCGGCATGGGGTGCGCGACCGCAATCTATCCCACGGCAAGCGCGCCATGCGCGGCCCGTGTTCGCCTGACCGCCGATGGACAAGTTCGCGTTCAGTGCGGCTCGCATGAGATCGGCACTGGTGTGCGCACCATCGCCGGGCAGATGGCCGCCGAACGTCTGGGGATAGGGATGGACAAGATCAGCGTCGAGATGGGCGACAGCGCCCTGCCGCCGGCGCCGGTCTCGGGCGGCTCGATTTCGACAGCGAGCGTCTGCTCGGCGGTTCTGAAGGCCTGTGACGCGGTGCGTGCCAAACTTTTCGCGGCAGCCGTCGCTGGAGACGGGCCGCTGGCCGGTTCCGGCAATGCCAAGCTGGAGATGGAGCAGGAGAAGATCGTGGCAAGCGGCGGCAAATCCGCCAAGCTGTCGGATGTCTTCAAGGCGATGCAGATCGGCGCGATAGAGGAATACGCCGAGTTTGCGCCAAAGGGTTCGACCCCGGAAGCACTGAAGAAGCTCTATGCCGGGCAAGCGGAGTTCCACGGCGGCGATCAGGACAAGGACTCCGTGAAATATGCCTTTGGCGCTGAATTCGTCGAAGTGCGCGTCAACAGCTACACACGAGAAATCCGGGTGCCGCGCGTGGTCGGTGCCTTTGCGGCGGGACGCATCATGAACACGCGCACCGCGCGCAGCCAACTGATGGGCGGCATGATCTGGGGTATCGGCCAAGCCCTTCACGAGGCGACGGAAATCGACCGGCGCAACGCCCGTTACGTCAATCGTGATTTGCAGGACTATCTGGTGCCGGTCAACGCCGACATCAAACAGGTCGACGTCATCCTCGTTCCCGAGGTCGACCTGGACGTCAATCCGGCCGGCGTCAAAGGCTTGGGGGAGCTCGGCAATGTCGGGACCGCGGCGGCCGTGGCGAGCGCCGTGTACCATGCCACGGGCAAGCGCATTCGAGACTTGCCGATCAGGATAGACGATTTGATAAGCTGACGATCACAGGTCGCGACAGGGGGTGACTGACGCGTAGGCGCAAAGATCCTGCGGCTTTTCAAGAGCAACCCTCGTCGCGCGACCATGCCTGCCGATCAGGGGTATCGCGGCCTCTTGCGCCAGCATCAGAGGGTTTTGCGCAGGAAGATGCGGGCAGTGCCCTGAGGGCCGAACTCAACCCTGCCAAATTCCTCGTAGCCGTGGCGGACATAGAAGCCGGGCGCCTGGAAGCTGCTGGTCTCGACCACCGCACGTTGGCAACCGCGCTTCCTCGCTTCCGCTTCCACGGCAGAGAGCAGGCGGCTGCCATGTGATCTGCCCCGAATGCTTTCAGGCACGAAGAACATGTCGAGGAATAGCAAGCCGAGTTCGGTCCTGCCCCACAGGCCGCCAAGGATGTTTCCCGAGGTGTCGCGCAATACGGCGCCGATCGGCACGCGGTCGTCAACGCCGGTTTTGGCCACATTGTAGCGATAGAGGGCGGCGCCCGCCTCCGCCTTGGCGCGCTCATTCCCCCTGACCAGCTGAACGTGGATGTCTGGCATTTGGTGTTCCGTGGCCGCAGCCTCGAGACCGATGTCGGATCGGATCCTGTTCTCTCTTGAAAGGTCCGTGCTATTTACCGCCTCCGACGGCCATCCGGACGCCAAGACCGACGATGCAGCAGCCAGCTATCCGTTGCTGCCAAAGCCTGATGCCCGGCCGCCGCATGATCCATTCACCCAGTGTGCCGGATGCGACTGCATAGGTTCCCAGAACCAGCACGCCGGTCAGTTTCTGGGTCGCGCCAAGCAACAGCATCTGCAGCCAGACCGAGCCGCGGGTCGGATCGACGAACTGAGGCAGAAAGGCGATCATGAAGGTCATGGGCCAGGGATTTATGAGATTGGCGATCATGCCTTCGCGCATCGCGGCGAGCGGCCCCACGCGCCTGATCTGATCGACCTCCAGGTCCTCCTTCGTCCCGGACAGTAAACGTATGCCCAGCCAGACCAGATAGGCTGCTCCGGCCCAGCGGAGCGCATCGAATGCCAGTGGTGATGCACGCAACAGCGAGGAGACACCCAGGGCGATTAGAGGCAATTGCACCAACCCGGCGCCCAATGTCATTCCCACGACCGTAAACAGCGCCGTGCCACGCCCTTGCCCGATGCCACGGGCCATCACAAGCATGCTGTCGGGGCCAGGTGGCATCTGCAACAGGATCACGGTACCGACAAAGGCAAACCAGAGATGGGTGTCCATTCTCGTTCCTCCGCCTTGAACCTAGCTTACTTTTCAACCTTCGGGCTCTGCTTCCCATGCTTTTGCATGAGATGTTGATCGGACAATGAGGTCGAGCCTGGCCTGCAATTTCGGCGGGGTCGCGAGAGGCTCCTTGACCTTCGGAACCTTGTCGAATAGCTAGGGCATGCGTGCGCGGGTATGGTGAAATGGTATCACATGAGCCTTCCAAGCTCTTGGTGCGGGTTCGATTCCCGCTACCCGCTCCAGGTTTCCAGCGACACCGTCGGCAAGCCGAAACACTGCGCGGCAAGCGCGCAGCGCTTCAGGCATCGGTGTGCGCCGCGCTAGCTGTTGAACGCTGACGCGACCTGGTGCTGTTGCGGCATCTGGCCGTTCGGCGTCAGCTTGTCGACGATGCCGGGCAGGGCCGCGGATAGTTGCTTGAGCAGTTCCTGCTCGTCGAGCCCTGTCCGTTGGGCGATCTCGCGAATGACCTGCGGTCCGATCGCGTTGCCCAGCTCGTTGGCGTTGATCGACTGGTTCTGCCCTGTGCCGACCCAGGAGTCGGCGACATTGCCATGGCCGGCGTTCTTGAGCTTGTCGAGCAGGCCGCCCAGTCCGCCGAGCAGGCCGCCGTCACCGGACGCGGTTCCGACGGGTGTGGGATCGGCCGGCGCGGGAGCTTGGGGCTGCTCCGGCTGTTCGGCACTTCTGCCGCTCAGCATCTTTCCGACCAGCAGGGCACCGAGCGCGATCATCAGCGGTTTGGTGATGTTGCCGCCGGGAACGGCGTTGTCAAAAAGTCCCATAGTGGATCCTCCATCTGGCCAAGCCCGGCCCATCTTCAACAATGACGCAATCGGGCGGAATTTCAACCTGGCTTGTGGTTTTGACATTCATATGAAAATGTTCGGTTGGCGGAGGAATGGAGAGGAAAAAATGGGTATCATCAGCTGGATCATTCTCGGCGTCATCGCCGGCTTCATCGGCAGCAAGATCGTCAACAAGACCGGTCAGGGCATGATCATGGATATCGTGCTCGGCATTGTCGGTGCCATCGTCGGGGGCCTGATCTTCAGTGCCTTCGGTGCTTCGGGCGTCACCGGCCTCAACATCTACAGCCTGATCGTCGCGGTCGTGGGTGCCGTCGTGGTGTTGTGGGCCTACCATCAGTTCGCGGGCAAGCGCACCATCTAGACGTGTCGGCAGATTACCAGCTCTGCCGAATCCTGAATTGCGATAATCCGCCGTTGGTGCTGCCTGCACTCACGGTGTTGGAACCTACAATGCCGGTGCGCCCCGCCGATCAGGCGACCACGGCCAGCCGGCGCTTGCGCTGGTCCAGCGACACGATGGTCAACCCACTGCAGACGACCAGCAGGATGCCGCAGACCGCCAGTGCATTGGGGAATTGCCCGAACACCAGCAGGCCCGAAATGACGGCCCAGACCGTGAAGCAGTAGTAGAAAGGCGCTACCGCTCCGGTCGGCCCGACGCGATAGGCCATGAAGATGAAGAAGTGGCCGAAGATCAGGAAGAAACCGGCTCCCGCCATCAGCAGCAGGTGGTGCGCCTCCGGCGCTACCCAGCGCTCGGAAACCAGATGCGCGGCGCCGGCGCCGATCAGGACCACGACGACCGCCGAGATCGCCACGATCATTCCTGGCACTTCGGCGGTGATCTTGCGGCCGGCCAGATCGCGGGCGGCGGCGAATGTCGCGTTGCCTAGCGCCAGCAAGGCGTAGACCGAAATGCCTTGCATGGTCGGCTGCGCCACCATCAGCGCGCCGATGAAGCCCAGCCCGATCAGCGCCATGCGCTGGCCGCCGATGCGCTCGCCAAACAGGATCGAGGATCCGACCAGCATCAGCAGCGGCGTGATCTGCCCCAGCGCGGTGGAATCGGCGATCTGCATGTTGGCGAGCGCGACGACGTAACAGAGGATCGCCGCCAGTTCGAGCAGGTTCCTGCGCAGCACCCGCTTGTCGAAGATCAGGGGGATCTGCTTGCCGTAGCCGAGCGCAAACAGCAGCGGAAAGCCCCACAGCGTTGCCGCGGCACCGCGCAGGAAGAGCACTTCGTAGGACGGCAAGCCCGCAGTGGCGAGCTTCATCATCGTGTCGTTGACCAGATATGACCCGGTCGAGACGATCATGAACAGCGGGCCGCGAATGGCAGTCGGGATGAAATGCATCGGCGCAGGAAATCAGACCCGGATCGCCGCCGCAATGGGCCATGGGGCCGCCGGCAGATCCGACAGCGACAGATACGCAGGCCCCGGAATCCTCCGATTGTTCCGTCGGACCTTCGCCCATTCCCTTTTCAACGGCGGGACCCTATATCAGCGCCAATCCCCGCAATCGGATCATGGGTTCTGGCCGAGTGAGATGGCGTCCGGGCAAAAGACGCTTGTGTTTTTTGGCCTTTCTCGCTAATCGCCCCGCATTCGACTGAACTGAAGGTCCAGGCCGTCCAAGGAAAGAGACTATGGCAAAAGGTAAATTCGAGCGCACTAAGCCTCATGTGAACATCGGCACGATTGGTCACGTCGACCATGGCAAGACGTCGCTGACGGCTGCGATCACCAAGTATTTTGGCGAATACAAGCGCTATGACCAGATCGACGCGGCGCCGGAAGAGAAGGCGCGCGGCATCACGATCTCGACGGCTCACGTCGAATACGAGACGGCCAACCGCCACTACGCGCATGTCGACTGCCCCGGCCACGCCGACTATGTGAAGAACATGATCACCGGTGCCGCGCAGATGGACGGTGCGATCCTGGTCGTGTCGGCCGCCGACGGCCCGATGCCGCAGACCCGCGAGCACATCCTGCTTGCCCGTCAGGTCGGCGTGCCGTCGATCGTGGTGTTCCTGAACAAGGTCGACCAGGTCGACGACGCCGAGCTGCTCGAACTGGTCGAGCTCGAGGTTCGCGAACTTTTGTCGAAGAACGAATTCCCCGGCGACGACATTCCGATCGTCAAGGGTTCGGCGCTGGCAGCGCTTGAGGATTCGAACAAGACGATCGGCGAGGACGCGATCCGCGAGCTGATGGCTCAGGTCGACGCCTACATCCCGACGCCGGTTCGTCCGCTCGACAAGCCGTTCCTGATGCCGATCGAGGACGTGTTCTCGATCTCGGGCCGTGGCACGGTCGTGACCGGCCGCGTCGAGCGCGGCGTGGTCAAGGTCGGCGAGGAGCTGGAAATCATCGGCATCCGTCCGACGACCAAGACGACCTGCACGGGCGTGGAAATGTTCCGCAAGCTGCTCGATCAGGGCCAGGCCGGCGACAACATCGGCGCGCTGCTGCGCGGCGTCGACCGTGAAGGTGTCGAGCGCGGCCAGGTTCTGGCGAAGCCCGGCACGGTGAAGCCGCACAAGAAGTTCGTGGCCGAAGCCTACATCCTGACCAAGGACGAAGGTGGCCGTCACACGCCGTTCTTCACCAACTACCGTCCGCAGTTCTACTTCCGCACGACCGATGTGACCGGCATCGTATCGCTGCCGGAAGGCACCGAGATGGTGATGCCCGGCGACAACATCACGGTCGATGTCGAGCTGATCGTGCCGATCGCCATGGAAGAGAAGCTGCGCTTCGCCATCCGTGAAGGCGGCCGCACCGTCGGTGCCGGCATCGTCGTCACCATCAAGGAATAATCGAGACCGGCTCTGCCGGATCGAGGAAAGGGCGGTCTTCGGGCCGCCCTTTTTCGTTTACTTGCGCTTGGCAGCGCAAGTATTGCCAGGGTCGGTTCAAACCTGTTGCAAGCGCCATGGCTGCAACTAGTATAGGTTGCACTGAGGGAGCTTTGCCAACAGTGGTTCCAAGGCGCTGTTTTGATGGGAAGGCATGGCGGTTGTGGGCACTGGTTTGCCTCGTCGTCGTTATGCTGCTGCCTGTTCTGACAGCGCGAGCGGAGGATGGGCCTCCCGACATCCCGCCCATGCGCTTCGTCGTCGTGCGCAGCAACGCTCCGGGATGCGAACCCAACTGTCCTGAGTGGATATCGGCGGACGGCACCATCGCCGCGGGCACGCCGGCGCTCCTCAAACGCACGCTCAAGGCGCTCAAGGGAAGGCAATTGCCGGTGGTCGTCAATTCGCCTGGCGGTAATGTCGATGCGGCGCTGGCACTTGGCCGGATGATCCGCAAGAACAAGCTCGATGTGGCCGTCGGCGTGACGGTTTTTTCCGGTGGTCAGCCGGAAATTGAGAACTACAAGAGCAACAAGGGCAACAAGGGCAAGAGCGCCGACTATTTCGGGATAGTCCATGACGACGGAGCCATGTGCAATTCGGCCTGTCCGCTGATGTTTTCCGGCGGTGTCCGCCGCGTGATCGGAGATTTCGGCTATCTCGGCGTCCACCAGATCACCACCATATATCACCGGGAAAAACTGCTCTACCGGACCACGTACCGGATCGTGAACGGCAAGAAGAAGATCATCAGCACCAAGGTGGTCAGCCGTAAAAGCGCAGGCAGCTACAAAACCTACGAGATGAGCAGGGCCGTCGAGAAGACGCTTTCGGCGTACCTGAGGGAAATGGGGATAGGCGACGGCGTGCTGGAAATCATGAAGGCTACGCCGGCCAGCGAGATTCGTCAGATTCCGCTCGACGCCATGTTGACGATGAAGCTGGTCACCAGCCGGGACGCAGTGGATGTGTTGACCACGGCAAGCCTCTGCGGGCTTGGCCAGCCGGCCACGAACTGCCGGGAAATAGCTGGATCTGCAAACAAGACGACGCCGTCGGCCACCCTCAAGCCCATGATTGCCGTACCGGTTCAACCGGACGCCGCGAAGGCCGGCGGGGACATGCGCTTTGTCGTGGTTCGCGGCAGCAATCCGCTGTGCAACCCCGATTGTCCGGAATGGATATCGGCGGAAGGTGCGATCACCGGCCAGACGCCGCAGAAGCTGCGGCAGTTGCTGGCCACGCTTGGCAATCGGCGACTGCCTATCGTCATCAGTTCACGCGGAGGCGACCTGTCCAGCGCTCTCGCAATGGGACGACTTGTCCATGAAAGAAAGCTCGACATAGCCGTTGCCCGGACAGATTTCGTCGACTGCGACCCCGGCGTGTGGAATTGCCTCGCCACCGAAGGAGCCTATGCCGGATTGAGCATCGATGCGGGGGCGGAGTGCGATTCTGCCTGTGCGCTCGTGTTTGCCGGCGGCGCCAGACGGCTTGTCGGTCCCCGGGCGCGGCTCAGCCTGTATCCGATGGGACAGAAGCTGGTGGTCAAGGCGTATCTCGACGAAATGGCGATCGGTCCTGCTCTGTTCGCCGCGGTCGAGCGACGCTCGGCCAAGGGGCAACTTGACGCAGACATGATGCGCAGGGTTGGACTGACAACGGGACCGCAATCGGTCGACGCGTTGACCGGCTCCACGATTTGCAAGGCCGTTGCCAAGCCCGACAATTGCCGAGGCCTGCCAGCCGCCAATGCACAGGCCGACGCACCTGCCAGGCTGTAGAGCACGGCGCCGTCGAAACTGCCCATCGAGGCAGGTTGAGCCATATCCGATTTCCGCTATCGTCGCGGCCGCGGGGCCGGCGAAGGATCAAGAATGAGCCAGGACGTTCCGACACTCTACGAATGGGCCGGCGGCGCCGAGGCGCTGAACCGGCTGACGCAAACCTTCTATGACAAGGTGGCACAAGACCCGGTCGTTGGCCCGGTGTTCAAACATATGTCGCCGGATCACCCCGCCCATGTCGCCGCCTTCATCGGCGAGGTCTTCGGCGGACCGAAAACCTACAGCCAAAACTTTGGCGGCCATCGCGAAATGGTCATGCATCATCTGGGCAAGCATTTGACCGAGGAGCAGCGCCGCCGCTGGATCAATCTTCTCGCCGACGCGGCGGATGAGGTTGGTTTGCCGGACGATCCCGAATTCCGTTCCGCCTTCATGGGCTACATCGAATGGGGATCGCGGCTGGCCAAGATGAATTCCAATCTCGGCGAGACCTGCGATCCCGAGACCGAACCGATGCCCGCCTGGGGCTGGGGCGTGCCCGGCGGGCCGTACCGGGTGCCGGACGAAAAATAGCTACCGGTTGCCGGGGAGGTGGATGACCGGTGCCGCAGATGCCAAGGTCGTGCGCCGGCGCGAGTGGGATGGAACGGGCTTCGAACATCTTGTGCCGCGGGGGGCAGGCGGGGCGGTTTCTGGCTGAGTTGCCGACTATCCCGATTTCTGGCGCAGGGTTAAGGCATGTTTGCTTGCAAACCGCTCTTTACAGAGCGTGCGGAAGCTTTTAGGAAGCGCCTGCGCCGAGGCGCACGTGTACGGGCATAGCTCAGTTGGTAGAGCGGCGGTCTCCAAAACCGCAGGTCGTAGGTTCGAGCCCTGCTGCCCGTGCCATTTTCCAAGATGGCATCACAACGATTTTGCAGGCGGCCTTTGAAAATCGGTGACCCGCTTGCCATATTAGGCTCATTGGGGCATAAAGGTGCCATAGCCGGAACGGAACGACTGGATGGTTCCGAGGCGGCGTTTGGTCATAAAGCGGACACTTGCCACTTGCGTGGATCAAGAATCGGTTTTATGTAGACGAAACAGACACGCGACGCGTGAAGCTGGGAAGCCGGCTTTACGCGTCTGATTTGCATGGGCGAAATGATTGCGCTGATTCGGCGCGAGATTGGGCTCAGGCGGCACGTCCCGGCCAGCGGGATCATCCAGGGGACCCGGCCAACGGGTCTTGAAGACAGGCGGCATATGGCTTCGAAAACCACAAATCCTTTCGTCTTTCTCCAGCAGGTGCGCGCGGAGACAGCCAAGGTGACTTGGCCGTCGCGCCGCGAGACGATGATCTCGACGATCATGGTCCTGGCCTTCGCTGTGATCGCGATGATCTTCTTCTTCACCGCCGATCAGCTCATGGGCCTCGCGGTCGAGCAGATTCTGGGCATTGGACGCTAAGTCCGGCGATTAGGAGAAGTCGTAAAAATGGCTACGCGCTGGTACATAGTCCACGCCTATTCGAACTTCGAGAAGAAGGTTGCCGAGGACATCGAGAACAAGGCCAAGCAGAAGGGTCTGTCCGCCGATATCGAGCAGATCGTGGTGCCGACCGAGAAGGTCGTCGAGGTTCGTCGCGGCCGTAAGGTCGACGCCGAGCGCAAGTTCTTCCCGGGCTACGTGCTCTTGAAGGCTAATTTGACCGACGCCGTGTTCTCGCTGGTCAAGAACACGCCGAAGGTCACCGGTTTCCTCGGCGACTCCAAGCCGGTGCCGATCACCGAGGCGGAAGCGCAGCGCATCCTGAACCAGGTGCAGGAAGGCGTCGAGCGGCCGAAGCCCTCGGTCACCTTCGAGATCGGCGAGGCGATCCGCGTTTCGGATGGTCCCTTCGCGTCGTTCAACGGTTTCGTCCAGGAAGTGGACGAGGAGCGGGCGCGGCTCAAGGTGGAAGTTTCGATCTTCGGGCGCGCCGTGCCTGTCGATCTGGAATTCGGGCAGGTCGAAAAGGGCTGATCCGAAATCCCTGATGCCGGTCTGGCGATCAGGTGAGGCGGTGCGGCAACGCGCGGCCTTGAGAACGGTGGGAGGCGAAGGCGGCTTTAGCCGGCCGCAAGAACCGCACCACCAGACTGCAACCGCCGGTGTTTCCCAGATCGTGGGGCCGGCATAGACAAAGGCAGGAAAAGAGATGGCTAAGAAAATTGCAGGCCAGCTCAAGCTCCAGGTCTCCGCGGGATCGGCTACGCCGTCGCCCCCGATCGGCCCGGCGCTTGGTCAGCGCGGCATCAACATCATGGAGTTCTGCAAAGCGTTCAACGCGCAGACCCAGGAAATGGAAAAGGGATCGCCGGTTCCGGTCGTCATCACCTATTACCAGGACAAGTCGTTCACTTTCGTCATGAAGACGCCGCCGGTGAGCTACTTCCTGAAGAAGGCCGCGAACCTGAAGTCGGGCTCGAAGGAGCCGGGCAAGGTCAAGGCTGGTACCGTTTCGCGCGACAAGGTTCGCGAAATTGCGACCGCCAAGATGAAGGATCTGAACGCGAACGACGTCGAAGCGGCCATGCGTATGGTCGAGGGCTCGGCCCGCTCGATGGGTCTGGAAGTGGTGGGCTAAGATCATGGCAAAGATTGCAAAGCGTGTATCGAAGACCCGTGAAGGCATCGATCCCAACAAGGCTTACGCGCTCGGTGATGCGTTGAAGTTGCTCAAGGATCGCTCCTCGGTCAAGTTCGATGAGACCGTCGAAGTCGCCATGAACCTCGGCGTCGACCCGCGTCACGCGGACCAGATGGTCCGCGGCGTGGTCAACCTGCCGAACGGCACCGGCCGCTCGGTCCGTGTTGCCGTGTTCGCCCGTGGCGACAAGGCTGAAGAGGCCAAGGCCGCCGGTGCCGACATCGTCGGTGCCGAGGATCTGGTCGACATCGTCCAGAAGGGCACGATCGATTTCGATCGCTGCATTGCCACGCCGGACATGATGCCGCTCGTCGGCCGTCTCGGTAAGGTGCTCGGCCCGCGCGGCATGATGCCGAACCCGAAGGTCGGCACCGTCACCACCGACGTCGCCGCGGCCGTCAAGGCATCGAAAGGCGGCGCTGTCGAGTTCCGCGTCGAAAAGGCCGGCATCGTTCATGCCGGCGTCGGCAAGGTCTCGTTCGACGTCAAGGCGCTGGAAGAGAACATCCGTGCCTTCGCCGATGCGGTGACCAAGGCAAAGCCGACCGGCGCCAAGGGCAACTACGTCAAGAAGGTGTCTGTCACCTCGACGATGGGCCCGGGCCTCAAGCTCGACGTCTCGACGCTCGCCGCGTCATGATTGGACCATTTGGATCGGCCTCTCGAAGGCCGGTCCGTGACTGAATTCCGGGCCTTGGATTAATCCTGGGCCCGGTACCGGAAGCCGGAAGGCTTCCGGACATCCTGTCCGAGATTGCGGGCGGCCCGAACCTTGATTCAAGAGGAGGGCCTTAATTCATGTGGGCCTGCATGAGACGGGTGAAAACCGGACAACGGAGCAACAAGCTCCAATGAAAGGTTCGAACCGTGTTTGCCTTTTGTCTGCGCATCGCCGGCTTGGCCGTCGATGTGGCGAAAGGGGGCAGGATCCTCGAGCGTCGTTCGGGAGATCCGTTACTGGATGGCCCGGCCGGCAAAGGCAACCCGACGCCTGTCCTCGAAAATGGGAATGTTCCCATTAACGGGACTGGGGTCAACTGGAGATAGGCAGTGGACAGAGCGGAAAAACGCGAACTCGTCACGGGCCTGAATGATGCGTTTTCGGGCGCAGGTTCAGTCGTCGTGGCCCACTATGCCGGTATCACCGTCGCGCAAATGAACGACCTTCGGTCGAAAATGCGCGCCGCCGGTGGCACCGTTAAAGTCGCGAAGAACCGTCTCGCCAAAATCGCTCTTCAGGGCACGGACTCCGCATCGATCATCGACCTGTTCAAGGGACAGACGCTGATCGCCTATTCGGAGGATCCGATTGCGGCGCCGAAGGTCGCGTCCGATTTCGCCAAGGGGACTGACAAGCTCGTCATCCTCGGCGGCGCAATGGGCACCACCTCGCTCAACGCCGACGGTGTGAAGGCACTCGCCACACTTCCGTCGCTCGATGAGCTGCGCGCCAGGCTGGTTGGCATGATCGCCACGCCGGCAACCCGGATCGCCCAGATCGTCAATGCGCCAGCGGCCTCGGTCGCGCGCGTCATCGGCGCTTACGCCCGGAAGGACGAGGCGGCATGAGGCCGTTCCTCGCTATCAAAAACACACGTTCGAACCTAACGAAGGAATACAACAATGGCTGATCTCGCAAAGATCGTAGACGACCTTTCGAAGCTGACCGTCCTCGAGGCGGCTGAGCTGTCGAAGCTTCTGGAAGAAAAGTGGGGCGTTTCGGCTGCTGCTCCGGTCGCGGTTGCCGCTGCCGGCGGTGCTGCCGCTGCTGCTGCTCCCGTCGAGGAAAAGACGGAATTCGACGTCGTCCTCACCGACGCCGGCGCTCAGAAGATCAACGTCATCAAGGAAGTCCGCGCCATCACCGGTCTTGGCCTCAAGGAAGCCAAGGACCTGGTCGAAGCGGCTCCGAAGCCGGTCAAAGAAGCCGTTTCCAAGGCCGACGCCGACAAGTTCAAGGCCCAGCTGGAAGCAGCCGGCGCCAAGGTCGAGCTGAAGTAAGCGTATCAAGCGGCGGGCGGCCTCGCGCCGTCCGCCACTCCCTTGGGTGACAGGGGAGGCTGCGTGACGCGAGATGTACGAAAACCTCTTTCCTGAGGGCCGTAAACCGGCCTTCAGGAAACGGGTTTTCTCCCGTTTTAGCCGGTAACCGCCAAGCAATTGGAGAGGCGGCCGGAGAACAGACAGAGAGCCGCCGCCCAGGTGGCTCAGTATGCAAGACGAACCGCGGCGAGGTTCGTCCCGAGTTTAGAGCTAAGGAGCGACGATGGCCCAGACCCAGACTTTCAATGGCCGCAGACGCGTACGCAAATTTTTCGGAAAGATCCCGGAAGTTGCGGAGATGCCGAACCTCATCGAGGTCCAGAAGGCGTCCTATGACCAGTTCCTGATGGTGGACGAGCCCAAGGGCGGACGTCCCGACGAAGGGCTGCAGGCTGTTTTCAAGTCGGTCTTCCCGATCTCCGATTTTTCCGGCTCCTCCATGCTGGAGTTCGTGAAGTACGAGTTCGAAGGACCGAAATTCGACGTTGACGAATGCCGTCAGCGCGATCTGACCTATGCCGCGCCGCTGAAGGTGACGCTGCGCCTCATCGTGTTCGATATCGACGAGGATACCGGTGCCAAGTCGATCAAGGACATCAAGGAGCAGGACGTCTACATGGGCGACATGCCGCTCATGACGCTCAACGGCACCTTCATCGTCAACGGCACCGAGCGCGTCATCGTCTCGCAGATGCACCGCTCGCCGGGCGTCTTCTTCGACCATGACAAGGGCAAGTCGCACTCGTCGGGCAAGCTTCTGTTTGCCGCCCGCGTCATCCCCTACCGTGGCTCGTGGCTCGACATCGAGTTCGATTCCAAGGACGTCGTGCACGCCCGCATCGACCGCCGCCGCAAGATCCCCGTGACTTCGCTGCTGATGGCGCTCGGCATGGACGGCGAGGAGATCCTGTCGACGTTCTATAACAAGATCACCTATAAGCGCGCCGGCGACCATTGGCGCATTCCGTTCAACGTCGAGCGTTTCCGCGGCCTCAAGGCCGTCGGCGACCTGGTCGACGCCGACACCGGCGAGATCGTCGTCGAGGCGGGCAAGAAGATCACCGCCCGCCAGGCACGTCAGCTCGGCGAGAAGGGTCTCAAGGCGATCAAGGCGACCGACGAGGATCTGCTCGGCAACTACCTTGCCGAGGACATCGTCAACTATGCCACCGGCGAGATTTTCCTCGAGGCCGGCGACGAGATCGACGACAAGACGCTCAAGGTGCTGCTCGGCACCGGCGAGCAGGAGATCCAGGTCCTCGACATCGACCATGTCAATGTCGGCGCCTATATCCGCAACACGCTCGCCGTCGACAAGAACGAGAGCCGCCAGGACGCGCTGTTCGACATCTACCGTGTCATGCGCCCGGGCGAGCCGCCGACGCTCGAGACCGCCGAAGCCATGTTCAACTCGCTGTTCTTCGACAGCGAGCGCTACGACCTGTCTGCCGTCGGCCGTGTCAAGATGAACATGCGTCTCGAGCTCAAGGCCGAGGACACCGTGCGCGTGCTGCGCAAGGACGACATCCTGGCCGTGGTCAGGACGCTGGTCGAACTGCGTGACGGCAAGGGCGAGATCGACGATATCGACAATCTCGGCAACCGCCGCGTGCGTTCGGTCGGCGAGCTGATGGAGAACCAGTACCGCGTCGGCCTGCTTCGCATGGAGCGCGCGATCAAGGAACGCATGTCCTCGATCGAGATCGACACGGTCATGCCGCAGGACCTGATCAACGCCAAGCCGGCGGCAGCCGCCGTGCGCGAGTTCTTCGGTTCCTCGCAGCTGTCGCAGTTCATGGACCAGACCAATCCGCTGTCGGAGATCACCCACAAGCGTCGCCTGTCGGCGCTTGGACCGGGCGGCCTGACCCGCGAGCGCGCCGGCTTCGAAGTGCGCGACGTGCACCCGACGCATTACGGCCGCATCTGCCCGATCGAGACGCCGGAAGGCCCGAATATCGGTCTGATCAACTCGCTGGCGACCTTCGCGCGCGTCAACAAGTACGGCTTCATCGAAAGCCCGTACCGCAAGATCGTCGACGGCAAGCTGACCAATGACGTCGTCTATCTCTCGGCGATGGAAGAGGCCAAGCACCATGTCGCGCAGGCCAACGCCGAGCTCGACAAGAACGGCGGCTTCGTCGACGAGTTCGTCATTTGCCGCAGCGCCGGCGAAGTGATGATGGCGCCGCGCGAAAACGTCGACCTGATGGACGTGTCGCCCAAGCAGATGGTGTCCGTTGCCGCGGCGCTCATCCCGTTCCTCGAGAACGACGACGCCAACCGCGCTCTGATGGGCTCGAACATGCAGCGTCAGGCCGTGCCGCTGGTGCGCGCCGAGGCGCCGTTCGTCGGCACCGGCATGGAGCCGATCGTCGCCCGTGACTCAGGTGCCGCCATCGGCGCCCGTCGTGGCGGCATCGTCGACCAGGTGGACGCGACGCGTATCGTTATCCGCGCCACCGAGGATCTCGACCCGGGCAAGTCCGGCGTCGACATCTACCGGCTGATGAAGTTCCAGCGTTCGAACCAGAACACCTGCATCAACCAGCGTCCGCTGGTGCGTATGGGCGACCGGGTCAACAAGGGCGACATCATCGCCGACGGTCCGTCGACCGAGCTCGGTGATCTGGCGCTCGGCCGCAACGTGCTGGTCGCGTTCATGCCGTGGAACGGCTACAACTACGAGGACTCGATCCTGCTCTCCGAGCGTATCGTGGCCGACGACGTCTTCACCTCGATCCACATCGAGGAATTCGAGGTCATGGCCCGCGACACCAAGCTCGGTCCGGAGGAAATCACGCGCGATATTCCCAACGTCTCGGAAGAAGCGCTGAAGAACCTGGACGAAGCCGGCATCGTCTATATCGGTGCGGAAGTTCAGCCTGGCGACATCCTGGTCGGCAAGATCACGCCGAAGGGCGAGAGCCCGATGACGCCGGAAGAGAAGCTTCTGCGCGCCATCTTCGGTGAAAAGGCTTCCGACGTGCGCGACACTTCGATGCGCATGCCTCCGGGCACCTTCGGCACCGTCGTCGAGGTGCGCGTGTTCAACCGCCACGGTGTGGAGAAGGACGAGCGCGCCATGGCGATCGAGCGCGAGGAGATCGAACGCCTCGCCAAGGACCGTGACGACGAGCAGGCGATCCTGGATCGCAACGTCTATGCGCGTCTTTCCGACGTTCTCGTCGGCAAGGAAGCGATCGCTGGACCGAAGGGCTTCAAGAAGGGCTCTACGCTGTCCAAGGACACGCTCGACGAGTATCCGCGTTCGCAGTGGTGGCAGTTCGCGGTGGAGAACGAAAAGCTCCAGAGCGAACTGGAAGCCCTGCGTGGCCAGTACGACGATTCCAAGAAGGCGCTTGAGCAACGCTTCATGGACAAGGTCGAGAAGGTGCAGCGCGGCGACGAAATGCCTCCGGGCGTCATGAAGATGGTCAAGGTCTTCGTGGCGGTGAAACGCAAGATGCAGCCCGGCGACAAGATGGCCGGCCGTCACGGCAACAAGGGTGTCGTGTCGCGCATCGTTCCGGTCGAGGACATGCCTTTCCTCGAGGACGGCACGCATGCCGATATCGTGCTCAACCCGCTGGGTGTGCCGAGCCGCATGAATGTCGGCCAGATCCTGGAAACGCATCTGGGCTGGGCTTGTGCCGGCATGGGCAGGAAGATCGGCGAGCTGATCGACACGTATAAGGCTGCCGGCGATATCAAACCGCTGCGCAAGACGTTGGAAAGCTTCATGCCGGCCAATGACCGCAACGAGCCGGTCCGCGAGTATGACGACGAGAGCATCGTTCGCCTCAGCGAGCAGATGCGCCGCGGCGTCTCCATCGCGACCCCGGTGTTCGACGGCGCGCATGAGGCTGACATCAACATCATGCTGGAGCAGGCGGGCCTGCATACCAGCGGTCAGTCGCAGCTCTATGACGGCCGCACCGGCGAGCCGTTCGATCGCAAGGTGACGATGGGCTATATCTACATGCTCAAGCTTCACCACCTGGTGGACGACAAGATCCACGCGCGTTCGATCGGCCCGTACTCGCTCGTCACCCAGCAGCCGCTGGGCGGCAAGGCGCAGTTCGGTGGCCAGCGCTTCGGCGAAATGGAGGTCTGGGCGCTGGAAGCCTACGGCGCCGCCTACACGCTGCAGGAAATGCTGACGGTGAAGTCGGACGACGTCGCCGGCCGCACCAAGGTCTACGAGGCGATCGTGCGTGGCGACGACACGTTCGAGGCAGGCATTCCCGAGAGCTTCAACGTGCTCGTCAAGGAAATGCGGTCGCTTGGCCTCAATGTCGAGCTGGAGAACACCAAGCTCGACGAAGCTCCGGTTCGACTGCCGGACGCAGCCGAGTAACGGCTACGGCGCGTCGCGGAATGCCGCGGCGCGTCCACGAAATTCGACGGCCGGTGGGCCGACCACTCAGCGGGCATTCGGCCCGCGTTAGATGCAAGGGGTTTTCGAGGACCCCGAAAAGGAGAACGGCATGAACCAAGAGGTCATGAATCTCTTCAATCCGCAGGCGCCTGCGCAGGTGTTCGATTCCATCCGGATTTCGCTTGCCAGCCCTGAGAAGATTCTGTCCTGGTCGTTCGGCGAGATCAAGAAGCCGGAGACCATCAACTACCGCACCTTCAAGCCGGAGCGTGACGGTCTGTTCTGCGCGCGCATTTTTGGCCCGATCAAGGACTACGAATGCCTGTGCGGCAAGTACAAGCGCATGAAGTACAAGGGCGTCATCTGCGAGAAGTGCGGCGTCGAAGTCACACTGTCGCGCGTTCGCCGCGAGCGCATGGGCCATATCGAGCTGGCGGCACCCGTCGCCCATATCTGGTTCCTGAAGTCGCTGCCCTCGCGCATCGGCACGCTGCTCGACATGACGCTGAAGGACATCGAGCGCGTCCTCTACTTCGAGAACTACATCGTCACCGAGCCTGGCCTCACCGCGCTGAAGGAGCACCAGCTGCTCAGCGAGGAAGAGTACATGATCGCCGTCGACGAGTATGGCGAGGATTCGTTCACCGCCATGATCGGCGCCGAGGCCATTCATGACCTTCTGGCCGGCATGGACCTGGAGAAGATCGCCGGCGACCTGCGTTCGGAATTGGCTTCGACCACGTCCGAGCTGAAGCAGAAGAAATATCTGAAGCGGCTCAAGGTCGTCGAGAACTTCATGGAATCCGGCAACCGTCCGGAATGGATGATCATGAAGGTCGTTCCGGTGATCCCGCCGGACCTGCGCCCGCTGGTTCCCCTGGATGGTGGACGCTTCGCGACGTCCGACCTGAACGATCTCTATCGTCGCGTCATCAACCGCAACAACCGCCTGAAGCGGCTGATCGAGCTGCGGGCGCCGGGCATCATCGTGCGCAATGAAAAGCGCATGCTGCAGGAAGCCGTCGATGCGCTGTTCGACAACGGCCGTCGCGGCCGCGTCATCACCGGCGCCAACAAGCGTCCGCTGAAGTCGCTGTCCGACATGCTCAAGGGCAAGCAGGGCCGGTTCCGTCAGAACCTGCTCGGCAAGCGCGTCGACTATTCCGGCCGTTCGGTCATCGTCACCGGTCCGGAGCTCAAGCTGCATCAGTGCGGCCTCCCGAAGAAGATGGCGCTCGAACTGTTCAAGCCCTTCATCTACGCCCGTCTCGACGCCAAGGGTTACTCCTCGACGGTCAAGCAGGCGAAGAAGCTGGTCGAGAAGGAGCGTCCGGAAGTCTGGGATATCCTCGACGAGGTGATCCGCGAGCATCCGGTTCTCTTGAACCGCGCGCCGACGCTGCACCGCCTCGGCATCCAGGCGTTCGAGCCGATCCTGATCGAAGGCAAGGCGATCCAGCTTCACCCGCTGGTCTGCACGGCCTTCAACGCCGACTTCGACGGCGACCAGATGGCCGTTCACGTGCCGCTGTCGCTTGAAGCGCAGTTGGAAGCCCGCGTGCTGATGATGTCGACCAACAACATCCTGCACCCGGCCTCCGGCGCGCCGATCATCGTGCCGTCGCAGGACATGGTTCTGGGTCTCTACTACCTCTCGATCGTCAACCAGAACGAGCCGGGCGAGGGCATGGTGTTTGCCGATATGGGCGAACTCCAGCACGCGCTCGAGACCAAGGCCGTGACCTTGCACGCCAAGATCAAGGGCCGCTTCCGCACGGTCGACGCCGAAGGCAAGGTCGTGTCGAAGATCCATGACACCACGCCTGGCCGCATGATCATCGGCGAGCTCTTGCCGAAGAACGTCAATGTGCCTTACGAGACCGCCAACCAGGAGATGACCAAGAAGAACATCTCCAAGATGATCGACACCGTCTACCGCCATTGCGGTCAGAAGGAGACGGTCATTTTCTGCGATCGCATCATGGCGCTCGGCTTTGCTCATGCGTGCCGTGCCGGCATCTCGTTCGGCAAGGACGACATGCTGATCCCGGACACCAAGATCAAGCTGGTGTCGGACACCGAGGCCTTGGCCAAAGAGTACGAGCAGCAGTACAATGACGGCCTGATCACGCAGGGCGAAAAGTACAACAAGGTCGTCGACGCCTGGGCCAAGTGCTCGGAAAAGGTCGCCGACGAAATGATGGCCCGCATCAAGGCGGTCGAGTTCGAAGACAATGGCCGTCAGAAGCCGATGAACTCGATCTACATGATGTCGCACTCCGGGGCGCGTGGCTCGCCCACCCAGATGCGCCAGCTTGCCGGCATGCGCGGCCTGATGGCCAAGCCGTCGGGTGAAATCATCGAGACGCCGATCATCTCGAACTTCAAGGAAGGCCTGACCGTGCTCGAGTACTTCAACTCGACCCACGGCGCCCGCAAGGGTCTGGCCGACACCGCCTTGAAGACGGCGAACTCGGGTTACCTCACCCGTCGTCTGGTCGACGTGGCGCAGGACTGCATCGTCAACTCCGTGGATTGCGGCACCGACAAGGGCCTCACCATGCAGCCGATCGTCGATGCCGGTCAGGTTGTCGCTTCGGTCGGCCAGCGCGTGCTGGGCCGTACATCGCTCGACGATATCACCCATCCGGTGTCGGGCGAGGTTCTGGTCAAGGCCGGAACGCTCATGGACGAACGTGACGTCGAGCAGATCGAAAAGGCCGGCGTGCAGTCGGTCCGCATCCGCTCGGCCCTGACCTGTGAGGTCAGGATCGGCGTCTGCGCGGTCTGCTACGGACGCGATCTGGCCCGCGGCACCCCGGTCAACCAGGGCGAAGCCGTCGGCGTCATCGCGGCGCAGTCGATCGGCGAGCCGGGCACGCAGCTCACCATGCGCACCTTCCACATGGGCGGTACCGCGCAGGTGGTGGACAGCTCGTTCCTTGAAGCCTCCTATGAGGGCAAGGTCGAGATCCGCAACCGCAACGTGGTGCGCAACTCGGACGGCCAGCAGATGGTCATGGGCCGCAATATGGCGGTGCTGATCCTCGACGAAGCCGGCAAGGAGCGCGCGACGCACCGTGTCACCTATGGTTCACGCATCTTCGTGGACGATGGCGACAAGGTGAAGCGCGGTCAGCGTATCGCGGAGTGGGATCCCTATACCCGTCCTGTCCTCACTGAAATCGAGGGCAAGGTGTCGTATGAGGATCTGGTCGACGGCATTTCCGTTCAGGAAACGGCCGACGAGTCGACCGGCATCACCAAGCGTGAGGTCATCGACTGGCGGTCGACGCCGCGCGGCAACGACCTCAAGCCTGCGATTGCCATCCTGGACTCCAAGGGCAAGGTCGGCAAGCTGTCGAAGGGTGGCGATGCCCGCTTCCTGCTCTCGGTCGAGGCCATTCTCTCGGTCGAGCCGGGTTCCCAGGTTCGCCCCGGCGACGTCCTGGCGCGTATCCCGATGGAAAGCGCCAAGACCAAGGACATCACCGGCGGTCTGCCGCGTGTCGCCGAACTGTTCGAGGCACGTCGTCCGAAGGATCACGCCATCATCGCCGAGATCGATGGCACGATCCGCTTCGGCCGCGACTACAAGAACAAGCGCCGCATCATCATCGAGCCGCACGACTCGACGCTTGAGCCGGTCGAGTACCTGATTCCGAAGGGCAAGCCGTTCCATCTCCAGGACGGCGACGTCATCGAGAAGGGCGACTACATCCTCGACGGCAATCCGGCGCCGCACGACATCCTGGCGATCAAGGGCGTGGAGGCACTTGCTTCCTACCTCGTCAACGAGATCCAGGAAGTCTACCGCCTGCAGGGCGTGTCGATCAACGACAAGCACATCGAGGTGATCGTTCGCCAGATGCTGCAGAAGGTCGAGATCACGGTGCAGGGCGACTCGACCTACATCCCGGGCGATCATGTCGACGTGATTGAACTGGAAGAGGTCAACGAGCGTCTGGTCGAGGACGGCAAGAAGCCGGCCGAGGGCCAGCCGGTGCTGCTCGGCATCACCAAGGCATCGCTGCAGACGCCGTCCTTCATCTCGGCCGCCTCCTTCCAGGAGACGACCAGGGTGCTGACGGAAGCCGCGGTTGCCGGCAAGACCGACATGCTGCAGGGCTTGAAGGAAAACGTCATCGTCGGCCGGCTGATCCCGGCCGGTACCGGCGGCACGATGAGCCAGATCCGGCGCATCGCCACCTCGCGCGACGAACTCATCATCGACGAGCGCCGCAAGGCCTCCGGTGTGGAAGTCGCCGAGCCGATGCTGGCGGACATGACAACCGCCGCGCAGTAAGCGAGGCGGCAAAAATCTCAGGCAACAGAAGCCGTCGGGGCAACCCGGCGGCTTTTTCATTTCTATAATCGGAGGAAAACAGATGAGCACGAAGATCTGGACGGCTGCCGATAACTACATCGTCGCCTCGCTTTTCGAGGCGGATCCCGTTCTCGACGCGGTTCTGGCGGCCAACCGCGACAACGGCCTGCCGGCGATCGACGTCTCGGCGGCGCAAGGAAAACTGCTCTCGCTGCTGGTGCGCATCAGCGGCGCGAAGAAGGTGCTCGAGATCGGCACGCTGGGCGGCTATTCGACCATCTGGATGGCGCGGGGATTGCCCGCCGACGGCAAGGTCGTGACGCTCGAACTCGATCCGCACCATGCCAGCGTCGCGCGTTCGAATTTCGTGCGGGCAGCAGTTGCGGACCGTGTGGAATTGCGCGTCGGCCCGGCGCTCCAGTCGCTTGCAGCACTGGGTGGCGAGAACGCCGGTCCGTTCGACCTCATCTTCATAGATGCCGACAAGCCGAACAACCCGAACTATCTGTCCTGGGCCTTGCGGCTATCGCGCTCCGGAACGATCATCATCTGCGATAACGTCATCCGTGACGGTGCCGTGCTGGATGAGGATGGTCGCGATGCCAATGTCGAAGGCGCACGCGCGGCGTTTTCCTTCATCGGCGGCGACAAACGGCTGGACGGCACCGCCATCCAGACCGTGGGCGCCAAGGGCTATGACGGGTTTGCCATCGCCATTGTCGACTGAGGCCAGGCGCGCCGGGCGATCGTCAGTCGAAAAACGCCTCGACCACGTTGCGCTTGCCGAGCATGAAGGCGTCGGCGACGTGCTGGAGCGGCGCCAGGTCCACGTCCGATACGCCGGCGTGCACGATCTCGGCAAAACGCCGGTAGAGCATCGGATATTCCGCTTCCGGCTCCTGGTGTACGACACTGCCGTCGACGGCGAGTTTCGAGCCGCCACCCGAGAGCACCATCTGTCCAGCATCCGTGTCGGCCAGGATGTCCCAGCTCTGCGGTCCGGTCTGCAACCAGTCGAGGTCCATCGTCACATCAGATCCGTTCGCGGCGCGGAAGGCGACCTGGGCCGCGATCGGCGCATCACGGTTCTCGGGAAAATCGAGCACGGCCGAAGTGATGTACATGGCCGGCAGGATGTAGGTTGCGATCGACAGCGCGTTGATACCGGGATCGAAGACGCCGAAGCCGCCAGGCTGCCAGATCCAGTCCTGATTCGGATGCCAGCGCCGTACATCTTCCTTCCAGACGATCGCCGCCGATTTGATTTTAGTCGAAGCCAGGAATGTCCGTGCGGCTTCCACCGCCGGCGCGTATCGCGAGTGCCAGCTGGCGAACAAAGAGACGCCTTGTTTCGTCGCGAACGCCTTCAGGTCCTCGACTTCGCTGACCGTGGCACCCGGAGGCTTTTCCAGGAAGACGTGCTTTCCGGCCTCGAGCGCCTTGCGCGCGGCGTCATAGCGGAACTGCGGCGGCATGCACAGCGACACGGCGTCGAGTTCGGGAACCGCGCCAAGCATCGTCTCAATATCAGGGTAATTCGCGATGCCGTCGACCTTGCCGTGCCGGCTGGCCGCCGCGATCAGCTGGTAGTCCCGATCCTTGGCCAGTGCCGGAAGGTGTTGGTCGCGGACGATCTTGCCGACGCCGACAATGCCGATTCTTATGGGCGAGATGGATGAGGACATGAGGCTCCGCCGGGTTTGGACGACTGCGCGTCTCTTAGCAGATCGGACATGACGGGCAAGCACCGGCCATGCCAGTTATCCGAACGAATCGGCACTGCGGCCCAGGGCAGGTGAGGGGCATCACGCTTGCGATCAGATCGGAACGTCGAAGGTCACTATCGACACTTCGCCTTCGAGCGCGCCCTGAAAGGCCGAAAGATGCGGCTCATCGTCGGGCTCGCCCTCCATGTCGCCGATCTGGTCGAGTTCGGCTTCGGCATAGCCTTCCGCCGCGAGCGATTCGAGCGCGCGGCGCACCGCCGAATCGTCATCGGGCGCCACCAGCATGACATGCACGCCTTCCGGCTTGCCGCCTTTCTTCTTCCACACCCGGCCGGTGATGATGGTGACCGGGCGTTCTTCATTGTCGTTCACGGGCCGATTCCTCCGCGGCGAGGGATTGTCAGTGTTCATGCGGCCTTTTTCGCATGAAGCAAGGCCCCGCAACAGCCAAAGGCCGGTCACTTTCTTCCTCGCCCTTGCAAAACGGCGAAAGAAAATTACTTGCGGTTTTCGCATGGCTGCCAAGCCCCGCCTTCAATGCAATATTTGCCACTGCGGGCTTGACGGTTCGCGGGCTTACGAGTAGAAGCCGCCCAGTCAGAACCGATGTGAGGCTCTTGCTTCCGAAGCGACACGCTTTGGAGTTTGCCTCAAACAGGGTTCGTTTTACGAGCGAAAAGACATCTCCGGCGTGCACGAAGCGGTTTCCGCTTCCTCTGCGATTTGTTCGGGCAAGACCGCAAGGCGCGGTTTGTGGCCCGAATTTGCGTATGGAAATGACGCTTTGAGCGAGCCTTGACCGGCACGAGACACGGAATTGAGAGACAAGAGGGTTTAATGCCTACCGTCAACCAGCTGATCCGCAAGCCGCGCATTGCGCCGGTGAAGCGCAACAAGGTCCCGGCCATGCAGCAGAACCCGCAGAAGCGGGGCGTCTGCACGCGCGTCTATACGACGACGCCGAAGAAGCCGAACTCGGCGCTGCGCAAGGTGGCCAAGATCCGCCTGACCAATGGTTTTGAAGTGATCGGTTACATCCCCGGCGAAGGTCACAACCTTCAGGAACACTCCGTGGTCATGATCCGCGGCGGCCGCGTCAAGGATCTTCCGGGCGTGCGCTATCACATCATCCGCGGCGTGCTCGACACGCAGGGCGTGAAGAACCGCAAGCAGCGCCGTTCGAAGTACGGCGCCAAGCGTCCGAAGTAAGGGGCGTCCGAAGTAAGATTTTCCGGCCTTGTCGCTTTCCGGCGCAAGGCTACGAGATTGAGAGACAAAAGCCATGTCGCGTCGTCACAGTGCAGAAAAGCGTGAGATCAACCCGGATCCCAAGTTCGGTGATCTGATCGTCACCAAGTTCATGAACGCCGTCATGTATGACGGCAAGAAGTCGGTCGCCGAGACCATCGTCTATGGCGCGCTGGACCAGGTCCAGTCGAAGACCAAGCAGGAGCCGGTCACCGTTTTCCACCAGGCGCTCGACAATGTCGCGCCGCATGTGGAAGTGCGTTCGCGTCGCGTCGGCGGCGCCACCTACCAGGTTCCGGTCGACGTGCGCCCCGAGCGCCGCCAGGCGCTGGCGATCCGCTGGCTGATTGCCGCGGCCCGCAACCGCAACGAGACCACCATGGTCGACCGCCTCTCCGGCGAGCTGATGGACGCGGCCAACAACCGCGGCACTGCCGTGAAGAAGCGTGAAGACACCCACAAGATGGCTGAAGCCAACCGCGCTTTCGCACACTACCGCTGGTAAAGCGCGAACAGGACTGAGAGGCAGCTACGATGGCCCGCGAATACAAAATCGAAGACTACCGCAATTTCGGTATCATGGCGCATATTGACGCCGGCAAGACGACGACTACCGAGCGCGTCCTCTATTACACGGGCAAGTCGCACAAGATCGGCGAAGTGCACGACGGCGCTGCCACCATGGACTGGATGGAGCAGGAGCAGGAGCGCGGCATCACCATCACGTCCGCTGCGACCACGACCTTCTGGAAGGCTCGTGACGGCAAGATGCACCGCTTCAACATCATCGACACCCCTGGACACGTCGACTTCACCATCGAGGTCGAGCGTTCGCTGCGTGTGCTCGACGGCGCCATTGCGTTGCTCGATGCCAACGCCGGTGTCGAGCCGCAGACGGAAACCGTCTGGCGTCAGGCCGATAAGTACCGCGTGCCGCGCATGATCTTCTGCAACAAGATGGACAAGATCGGCGCGGACTTCTACCGCTCGGTCGAGATGATCGGCTCGCGCCTCGGTGCGCAGGCTGTCGTCATGCAGCTGCCGATCGGCGCCGAGACCGAATTCAAGGGCGTCGTCGACCTCGTCGAGATGAACGCGCTTGTCTGGCGCGATGAAACCCTGGGTGCTGCCTGGGACGTCGTCGAGATCCCGGCCGACCTCAAGGCGCGTGCCGAGGAATATCGCGAGAAGATGATCGAAGCCGCCGTCGAAATGGACGAGACGGCGCTCGAGAACTACCTCGAAGGCAAGATGCCGTCGAATGACGAGATCCGTTCGCTGATCCGCAAGGGCACGATCGCAGTCAAGTTCTACCCGATGTTCTGCGGCTCGGCCTTCAAGAACAAGGGTGTGCAGCCGCTGCTCGACGCCGTTGTCGAATACCTGCCGTCGCCGGCCGACGTTCCGGCCATCAAGGGTGTCGATGCCAAGACCGACGCCGAGATCGAGCGTCATGCGGACGACAACGAGCCGCTGTCGATGCTCGCCTTCAAGATCATGAACGACCCGTTCGTCGGTTCGCTGACCTTTGCCCGCATCTATTCGGGCAAGCTCACCAAGGGCGTCTCTGTCGACAACACCGTGAAAGGCAAGAAGGAGCGCATCGGCCGCATGCTGCAGATGCATGCGAATTCGCGCGCCGACGTCGAAGAGGCTTTCGCCGGCGACATCGTCGCCCTGGCCGGCCTCAAGGACACCACCACCGGCGACACGCTGTGCGATCCGTTGCACCCGGTGATCCTCGAGCGCATGGAATTCCCCGATCCGGTTATCCAGATCGCCATCGAGCCGAAGACCAAGAACGACCAGGAAAAGATGGGGCTCGCCCTTCATCGCCTGGCTGCCGAGGACCCGTCCTTCCGCGTCAAGACGGACGAGGAAAGCGGCCAGACCATCATCTCCGGCATGGGCGAACTGCACCTCGACATCATCGTCGACCGCATGCGTCGCGAGTTCAAGGTCGAAGCCAATGTCGGCGCGCCGCAGGTGGCTTATCGCGAGACGATCACCCGCAAGCACGAGCAGGACTACACGCACAAGAAGCAGACCGGCGGTACCGGCCAGTTCGCGCGCGTCAAGGTTGTGTTCGAGCCGAATTCCGAGAGCGAGGACTTCGTATTCGAGTCCAAGATCGTCGGCGGCGCGGTGCCGAAGGAATACATTCCGGGCGTTGAAAAGGGCATCCAGAGCGTCATGGGCGCTGGTCCGTTCGCCGGCTTCCCGATGATCGGCGTCAGGGCAACGCTCATCGACGGCGCCTACCACGATGTCGACTCCTCGGTTCTTGCCTTCGAAATCGCGTCCCGTGCTTGCTTCCGTGAAGCTGCTCCCAAGCTTGGCGTGCAGTTGCTCGAGCCGATCATGAAGGTCGAGGTGGTGACGCCGGAAGATTACGTCGGCAGCGTCATCGGTGACCTGAACGGCCGTCGCGGCCAGATCCAGGGCCAGGAAGCGCGCGGCGTGGCCGTCGTCATCAACGCGATGGTGCCGCTCGCCAACATGTTCAAGTACGTCGACAACCTGCGCTCGATGAGCCAGGGCCGCGCGGCTTACACGATGCAGTTCGATCACTATGAGCCGGTCCCGACCGCGGTCGCTCAGGAAGTCCAGAAGAAATACGCGTAACTCGAAAGAGCTGCCGCGGTAACGCAATTCAAAGCCCGCATGGGCGAGCAGGAAATGGAGACATCACATGGCAAAAGGTAAATTCGAGCGCACTAAGCCTCATGTGAACATCGGCACGATTGGTCACGTCGACCATGGCAAGACGTCGCTGACGGCTGCGATCACCAAGTATTTTGGCGAATACAAGCGCTATGACCAGATCGACGCGGCGCCGGAAGAGAAGGCGCGCGGCATCACGATCTCGACGGCTCACGTCGAATACGAGACGGCCAACCGCCACTACGCGCATGTCGACTGCCCCGGCCACGCCGACTATGTGAAGAACATGATCACCGGTGCCGCGCAGATGGACGGTGCGATCCTGGTCGTGTCGGCCGCCGACGGCCCGATGCCGCAGACCCGCGAGCACATCCTGCTTGCCCGTCAGGTCGGCGTGCCGTCGATCGTGGTGTTCCTGAACAAGGTCGACCAGGTCGACGACGCCGAGCTGCTCGAACTGGTCGAGCTCGAGGTTCGCGAACTTTTGTCGAAGAACGAATTCCCCGGCGACGACATTCCGATCGTCAAGGGTTCGGCGCTGGCAGCGCTTGAGGATTCGAACAAGACGATCGGCGAGGACGCGATCCGCGAGCTGATGGCTCAGGTCGACGCCTACATCCCGACGCCGGTTCGTCCGCTCGACAAGCCGTTCCTGATGCCGATCGAGGACGTGTTCTCGATCTCGGGCCGTGGCACGGTCGTGACCGGCCGCGTCGAGCGCGGCGTGGTCAAGGTCGGCGAGGAGCTGGAAATCATCGGCATCCGTCCGACGACCAAGACGACCTGCACGGGCGTGGAAATGTTCCGCAAGCTGCTCGATCAGGGCCAGGCCGGCGACAACATCGGCGCGCTGCTGCGCGGCGTCGACCGTGAAGGTGTCGAGCGCGGCCAGGTTCTGGCGAAGCCCGGCACGGTGAAGCCGCACAAGAAGTTCGTGGCCGAAGCCTACATCCTGACCAAGGACGAAGGTGGCCGTCACACGCCGTTCTTCACCAACTACCGTCCGCAGTTCTACTTCCGCACGACCGATGTGACCGGCATCGTATCGCTGCCGGAAGGCACCGAGATGGTGATGCCCGGCGACAACATCACGGTCGATGTCGAGCTGATCGTGCCGATCGCCATGGAAGAGAAGCTGCGCTTCGCCATCCGTGAAGGCGGCCGCACCGTCGGTGCCGGCATCGTCGTCACCATCAAAGAGTAATTTGGACTTAAACCGATCTGTCGCGGGCGCCGCAGTTGCCCGCGCCGCGCCAGAACAAGGAAGTGACGCATGAACGGACAGAATATCCGCATCCGCCTGAAGGCGTTTGACCACCGCGTGCTCGACGCCTCGACGAAGGAAATCGTGTCGACGGCCAAGCGCACCGGTGCAAACGTCCGCGGGCCCATTCCGCTGCCGACGCGGATCGAAAAGTTCACGGTCAACCGGTCGCCTCACGTCGACAAGAAGAGCCGCGAGCAGTTCGAGATGCGCACGCACAAGCGTCTGCTCGACATCGTCGATCCGACCCCGCAGACCGTCGATGCTTTGATGAAGCTCGATCTGGCCGCCGGCGTCGACGTCGAGATCAAGCTCTAAGGGAATGAGAGCGCGGTAGGGGGCGGTGTCCCTGGCCCGGAACTCTAAAGGAATTGAACCGATGCGTTCAGGTGTGATTGCAAAGAAGGTGGGAATGACCCGCATCTATAATGATGCCGGGGAACATGTTCCCGTCACCGTTCTCCAGATGGAGAACTGCCAGGTCGTGGCACAGCGCACGCAGGAGAAGAATGGCTACACCGCCGTTCAGCTCGGCGTTGGCCTCGCCAAGGTGAAGAACACGTCGAAGGCGATGCGCGGCCATTTCGCGACCGCTTCCGTCGAGCCGAAGGCGAAGGTTGCCGAGTTCCGCGTCTCCGCCGACAACATGATCGATGTTGGCGCCGAGATCACCGTCGAGCACTTCGTCGCCGGCCAGAAGGTCGATGTGACGGGCACGACGATCGGCAAGGGTTTCCAGGGCGTCATCAAGCGCCACCACATGGGTGGTGGCCGTGCGACGCACGGTAACTCGGTCTCGCACCGTACTCACGGTTCGACTGGCCAGCGTCAGGACCCGGGCAAGGTGTTCAAGGGCAAGCATATGGCTGGCCACATGGGCGACACCCGCGTCACCACGCAGAATGTCGAGATCGTCTCGACCGACGCCGACCGCGGCCTGATCCTGATCCGCGGTGCGGTTCCCGGATCGAAGGGCGCCTGGATCCTGGTCCGCGATGCGGCCAAGGTGGCGCTGCCGGCCAATGCGCCGAAGCCCGCCGCGATCCGCGCTGTTGCGGCAGCTGCGAAGAACGAGGCTCCGGCCACAGAGGGAGCGGAATAATGGATCTCAAGATCACAACGCTCGGCGGTAAAGACGCCGGCAAGGTGGAACTTTCCGACGGAATTTTCGGCCTTGATCCGCGCGAAGACATCCTCCAGCGCGTCGTGCGCTGGCAGCTTGCCAAGAAGCAGCAGGGCACGCACAAGGCAAAGGGCCGCGCCGAAATCGCGCGCACCGGCGCCAAGATGTACAAGCAGAAGGGTACGGGCCGCGCCCGTCACCACTCGGCACGCGCTCCGCAGTTCCGCGGCGGCGGCAAGGCCCACGGCCCGGTCGTTCGCAGCCACGAGCATGAACTGCCCAAGAAGGTTCGTGCGCTTGGCCTCAAGCATGCTCTCTCCGCCAAGGCCAAGAGCGCGTCGATCATCATCATCGACGAGCTGAAGCTGACCGAGGCCAAGACGAAGGCGCTGATCGCGAATTTCGCGACGCTGGGCCTGACCAACGCCCTGGTGATTGGCGGTGCCGAGCTTGACAAGAACTTCAAGCTGGCAGCCACCAACATCCCCAACATCGACGTGCTGCCCATCCAGGGCATCAACGTCTACGACATTCTGCGCCGCGGCACGCTGGTCCTTTCGAAGGCCGCCGTCGAGGCTCTCGAGGAGCGCTTTAAATGACCGACCTTCGTCACTACGACGTGATCGTCTCGCCGGCGATCACCGAAAAGTCGACCATGGCCTCCGAGCAGAACCAGGTCGTCTTCAACGTCGCCAAGAAGGCGTCGAAGCCGGAAATCAAGGCCGCCGTCGAAGCGCTGTTCGGCGTCAAGGTGATGGCCGTGAACACGCTTGTCCGCAAGGGCAAGATCAAGCGCTTCCGCGGCACGATCGGCCGCCAGAGCGACGTCAAGAAGGCGATCGTGACGCTGGCCGACGGCCAGTCGATCGACGTCGCGACGGGTCTCTGAGCAAGGCCGCGAGGACAGGACAATGGCACTTAAGAAATTCAACCCGATAACGCCGAGCACCCGCCAGCTGGTCATCGTCGACCGCTCGGGCCTCTACAAGGGCAAGCCCATCAAGGGCCTGACCGAAGGCCTGACCAAATCGGGCGGTCGCAACAATCACGGCCGCATCACCGCCCGCTTCATCGGCGGCGGTCACAAGCGTTCGTATCGCATCATCGACTTCAAGCGTCGCAAGTTCGACGTTGTCGGCACGGTCGAGCGCATCGAATATGATCCGAACCGCACCGCCTTCATCGCGCTGATCAAGTATGATGATGGTGAGCTGTCCTACATCATCGCTCCGCAGCGTCTGGCTCCCGGCGACAAGATCGTGGCAGGCGAAGCGGTCGACGTGAAGCCGGGCAACGCGATGCCGCTGGCCTCGATGCCGGTCGGCACCATCGTCCACAACATCGAGCTGAAGCCGGGCAAGGGCGCCCAGGTCGCCCGTTCGGCAGGTGGTTACGGCCAGCTGGTCGGCCGCGACCAGGGTATGGCGATCCTGCGCCTCAACTCGGGCGAACAGCGTGTCGTTCACGGCTCCTGCATGGCCACCGTCGGTGCCGTGTCTAATCCGGACCACGGCAACATCAACGATGGCAAGGCCGGCCGCACGGTTTGGCGTGGCAAGCGTCCGCACAATCGCGGCGTGACCATGAACCCGGTCGACCATCCGCACGGCGGCGGCGAAGGCCGCACCTCCGGTGGCCGTCATCCGGTCAGCCCGTGGGGCAAGCCGACCAAAGGCAAGAAGACGCGGTCCAACAAGGCGACCGACAAGTTCATCCTGCGCTCGCGCCATCAGCGCAAGAGCTAAGAAGAGGTAACGCCAAGTGACTCGTTCTATTTGGAAAGGCCCCTTCATCGACGGCTACCTTCTCAAGAAGGTGGACAAGGTTCGTGAAGGTGGTCGCAATGAGGTGATCAAGATGTGGAGCCGTCGCTCCACCATCCTGCCGCAGTTCGTCGGCTTCACCTTCGGTGTCTACAACGGCCAGAAGCATGTTCCCGTCTCGGTGAACGAGGACATGGTCGGTCACAAGTTCGGTGAATTCGCTCCGACGCGGACCTATTACGGTCACGGCGCGGATAAGAAGGCGAAGAGGAAATAATCATGGGCAAGGCCAAAGCTCCGCGCAGGCTTGCTGACAACGAAGCGCGCGCCGTGTTGCGCACGATCCGTATCAGCCCGCAGAAGCTGAACCTGGTTGCCGCGCTGATCCGCGGCAAGAAGGTCGCGACAGCGCTTTCCGATCTCGAATTCTCGGCCAAGCGGATTTCCGGCACGGTCAAGAAGACGCTGGAATCGGCAATCGCCAACGCGGAAAACAACCACGACCTCGACGTCGATGCTCTGATCGTGGCGGAAGCCTATGTCGGCAAGTCAATCGTCATGAAGCGGTTCCACGCTCGTGGCCGTGGTCGCGCCAGCCGTATCGAGAAGCCGTTCTCGCACCTCACGATCGTCGTTCGTGAAGTCGAAGAAAAAGGGGAGGCCGCATAATGGGCCAGAAAGTCAATCCGATCGGTCTTCGCCTCGGCATCAATCGCACCTGGGATTCGCGCTGGTTCGCGAACACCGGCGAGTACGGCAAGCTGCTGCATGAGGACATTAAGATCCGCAAGTATCTTGAGAAGGAGCTCAAGCAGGCCGCGATCTCGAAGGTCGTGATCGAGCGTCCGCACAAGAAGTGCCGCGTCACCATCCATGCCGCGCGCCCGGGTCTGATCATCGGCAAGAAGGGCGCCGACATCGAGAAGCTTCGCAAGAAGCTGATGGAGATGACGAAGTCCGAGACGCACCTCAACATCGTCGAAGTGCGCAAGCCGGAAATCGACGCGACCCTGGTCGCCCAGTCGATCGCACAGCAACTCGAGCGTCGCATCGCGTTCCGCCGCGCCATGAAGCGTGCCGTGCAGTCGGCCATGCGCCTCGGTGCCGAAGGCATCCGCATCAACTGCGCCGGCCGCCTTGGCGGCGCCGAGATCGCGCGCATGGAATGGTACCGTGAAGGTCGCGTGCCGCTGCATACGTTGCGCGCCGATGTCGACTACGGCACGGCCGAGGCGAATACGGCCTACGGCATTTGCGGCGTCAAGGTCTGGGTATTTAAGGGCGAAATCCTCGAGCACGATCCGATGGCTTCGGAGCGTCGTGCGACCGAGGGTGATGCTGCGCATGGCGGTGGTGGTGATCGCGAACGCGGTCGTCGTCGCGAAAACGCCTGAGACATTTAGGAATTTGGAGTTAGAACGATGCTGCAGCCAAAGCGCACAAAGTTCCGCAAGCAGTTCAAGGGCCGTATCCATGGTACCGCAAAGGGCGGCACCAACCTGGATTTCGGTGGTTTCGGGCTGAAGGCGCTTGAGCCGAACCGTGTCACCGCGCGTGAGATCGAGGCGGCCCGCCGCGCGATCACTCGCGAAATGAAGCGCGCCGGCCGCGTGTGGATCCGTATTTTCCCGGATGTCCCGGTCACGTCGAAGCCGACCGAAGTCCGCATGGGCAAGGGCAAGGGCGCGGTCGACTACTGGGCGGCGCGCGTCAAGCCGGGCCGCATCATGTTCGAGATCGATGGCGTCAATGAAGAAACCGCCCGTGAGGCGCTGCGTCTCGGCGCGGCCAAGCTCTCGGTCAGGACGCGCTTCGTACAGCGCATCGCAGAATAAGGACGGGCTGATCATGAAAGCCGAAGACATCCGGACCAAGACCCAGGACCAGCTGACCGACGACCTGGCCAGCCTGAAGAAGGAGCAGTTCAACCTGCGCTTCCAGAAGGCCACCGGCCAGCTCGAGAAGACCGCGCGCGTGAGGCAGGTTCGCAAGGACATTGCGCGTATCAAGACCATCGCTGCGGAAAAGTCCGCGGCCAAGAAGGCTTAAGGACGAAAACCATGCCAAAGCGCATTCTGCAGGGCACCGTCGTCAGCGACAAGAACGAGAAGACGGTTGTCGTCAAGGTCGAACGGCGCTTCACGCATCCCGTGATGAAGAAGACCGTGCGCATGACCAAGAAGTACAAGGCGCACGACGAGAACAACGCCCACAAGGTCGGCGATCAGGTGTTCATCCAGGAATCGAAGCCGATTTCCAAGGACAAGCGCTGGATCGTCGTGTCCTCGGACCAAGCCTGACCTCCGGGCGTAAACAACGAATTTTGGACAGACCGGGGAGGGGCTTCGAGCCCGTCCCGTTAGAAAAGAAGAAGGCGGCCAGTCATGATTCAGATGCAAACAAACCTCGACGTGGCGGATAATTCCGGCGCGCGTCGTGTCATGTGCATCAAGGTGCTGGGCGGCTCGAAGCGGAAATACGCTTCCGTGGGCGACATCATCGTGGTGTCGATCAAGGAAGCCATTCCGCGCGGCCGCGTTAAGAAAGGCGATGTGATGAAGGCGGTCGTGGTTCGCACGGCCAAGGACATCCGCCGCCCGGACGGCAGCGTGATCCGTTTCGACAAGAACGCGGCCGTTCTCGTCGACAACAAGAAAGAGCCGATCGGCACGCGTATCTTCGGACCGGTTCCGCGCGAACTCCGCGCCAAGAACCACATGAAGATCATCTCGCTCGCGCCTGAAGTGCTGTAAGGAGCCGGACCAATGCAAAAGATTAGAAAAGGCGACAAGGTCGTCGTGCTGGCCGGCAAGGACAAGGGCCGTTCGGGCGAAGTCCTCTCGGTTCAGCCGAAGGATGACACCGCATTGGTGCGCGGCGTCAACATGATCCGTCGTCACCAGAAGCAGTCCCAGTCCCAAGAGGGCGGGATCATCACCAAGGAAGCGCC
The DNA here is from genome assembly GCF_006442215.1 of Mesorhizobium sp. B2-3-11. Classification (NCBI taxonomy): domain Bacteria; kingdom Pseudomonadati; phylum Pseudomonadota; class Alphaproteobacteria; order Hyphomicrobiales; family Phyllobacteriaceae; genus Mesorhizobium; species Mesorhizobium sp. B2-3-11. Next base: position 269,068 of record NZ_VFVS01000001.1, read on the forward strand.
GATCCAGCTGTCGAACATCGCGCTGGCCGACCCCAAGGATGGCAAGCCGACCCGCGTCGGTTTCATCTTCCAGAAGGACGGCAAGAAGGTGCGCGTCGCCAAGCGCTCGGGAGAAGTCATCAATGGCTAAGGCTCAAACCAAGCAGGCGACTGCCAACAACACGCCGCGCCTCAAGCAGGTCTACAACGAGACCATCCGCAAGGCGCTGCAGGAGCAATTCGGCTACGACAACGAGATGCAGGTTCCGCGCATCGACAAGATCGTGCTGAACATGGGTGTGGGCGAAGCGACCGCCGATTCGAAGAAGCCTTCGGTTGCGGCCGAGGACCTGGCGATGATCGCCGGCCAGAAGGCCGTCGTGACCCGCGCCCGCAATTCGATCGCGGGCTTCAAGGTTCGCGAGAAGATGCCGATCGGCGCCAAGGTCACGCTGCGCAAGGAACGCATGTACGAGTTCCTCGATCGCCTCGTGAACATTGCGCTGCCGCGCGTCCGCGACTTCCGCGGATTGAATCCGAAGAGCTTCGATGGCCGTGGCAACTACGCCATGGGCATCAAGGAACACATCGTGTTCCCGGAGATCAACTACGACAAGGTTGATCAGATCTGGGGCATGGACGTCATCGTTTGTACGACTGCGAAGACGGACGACGAAGCCAGGGCTTTGCTCAAGGCTTTCAACTTCCCCTTCCGCCAGTAACGGCAGCGAGAAAAGGAAAAATCTGAAATGGCAAAGACCAGCTCAGTCGAGAAGAACAACAGGCGCCGCAAGCTTGCCGACCAGTACGGTCCCAAGCGCGCCGCGCTGAAGGCGATCATCATGGATCAGTCCAAGCCGATGGAAGAGCGCTTCCGCGCTCAGCTGAAGCTTGCTGCCCTGCCGCGCAACTCGGCCAAGATCCGCATCCGCAACCGCTGCGAAGTCACCGGCCGTCCGCGTGCCTACTATCGCAAGCTCAAAGTATCGCGCATCGCGCTTCGGGACCTCGGCAATAACGGCCAGATCCCGGGCCTGGTCAAGTCGAGCTGGTAAGGAGGACATAACATGTCATTGAGCGATCCTCTCGGCGATATGCTGACCCGCATCCGCAACGCCTATGGCCGCAAGAAGTCGAGTGTCTCGACGCCGGCCTCGCGTCTGCGCACCCGCGTCCTCGACGTGCTGAAGGCTGAAGGCTATATCCGCGATTACAGCCAGACCGACTTCGACAACGGCAAGTCCGAGATCGAAATCGAGCTGAAGTATTTCGACGGTGCTCCGGTCGTGCGCGAAATCGCCCGCGTTTCGAAGCCCGGCCGCCGCGTTTACGTTTCGGCCAAGTCGATCCCGCACGTCGCCAACGGCCTCGGCATCGCCATCCTTTCGACGCCGAAGGGCGTGATGGCCGACCACGAAGCACGCGAGCAGAACGTCGGCGGCGAGATCCTCTGCCAGATCTTCTGATCTGGCAGCTCACCGCAAATTGGAATCCGGTCTTCGGATCGTTCCGAAGACAGAGACCTGAAACAAGAGAAGTGACGAGGACAACAAAATGTCTCGTATTGGAAAGAAACCCGTTTCGCTGCCGCAGGGCGTGACCGCGACCGTCAACGGCCAGACCGTGACGGCGAAGGGCCCCAAGGGCGAGCTGAAGTTCGTGGTGAACGACGAAGTGCTGGTCAAGATGGAAGGCAGCGAGATCGCTGTCCAGCCGCGCGACCAGACCAAGACAGCTCGCTCCAAGTGGGGCATGTCGCGCACGCAGATCGTCAACATCCTGCAGGGTGTCAAGGACGGCTTCGAGAAGAAGCTCGAGATCACCGGCGTCGGCTATCGCGCTGCCTTGCAGGGTAAGAACCTGCAGCTGGCTCTTGGCTTCAGCCATGATGTCGTCTACGAGACGCCGGCCGGCATCACGATCACCGTGCCCAAGCCGACCGAAATCACCGTGGCCGGCATCGACAAGCAGCAGGTCGGCCAGGTTGCCGCGGAAATCCGCGAATACCGCGGTCCCGAGCCTTACAAGGGCAAGGGTGTCCGTTACGCCGGCGAGAAGATCGTCCGCAAGGAAGGCAAGAAGAAGTAGTCTGCTTGGCCCTGAAAAGTTGCAGACTTTTCGGACAGGGCCAGGCCACGGAAGTGGTAACGCCGCGGGGAGCGGTCGCGGGAGGCGCTTTGCCTGCCGCATATGGCGGCCCCCGTTTTTTGAAGGCAAGGAAGACATCATGGGTACCAAGGAAGCCATCCAGCGCCGTGCGCAACGCGTCCGCCGCCAGATCAAGAAAGTCGCCGGCGAGCGTCCGCGCCTTTCTGTGCACCGCACATCGAAGAACATCTACGTCCAGGTGATCGACGACGCCAAGGGGCACACTATCGCTGCCGCCTCGACGCTCGAGAAGGACCTCAAGGGTTCGCTCAAGACCGGCGCCGACACCGCCGCCGCCGCCGCGATCGGCAAGCTGATCGCCGAGCGCGCCGCCAAGGCCGGCGTCAAGGAAGTCGTCTTCGACCGTGGCCCGTACATCTATCACGGCCGCGTCAAGGCGCTGGCCGAGGCTGCCCGCGAAGGCGGTCTCAGCTTCTAATGCATGATCCCGAAAAGTTGCAGACTTTTCGGACAAGATCATGCAAAGGAGAAGTTCACCGCTGATGACCCAAAAGCGGCATCAGCAATCAGCAACCCGTGCTTCCGGAAAAGAACAAGGAACAGGATATGGCACAGGAACGTAGGGAAGGCGGCCGCGGCCGCGAGCGTGAAGAGCGCGATGACGGCATGGTGGACAAGCTCGTCCACATCAATCGCGTCGCCAAGGTCGTCAAGGGTGGCCGCCGCTTCGGCTTCGCCGCACTCGTCGTCGTCGGCGACCAGAAGGGCCGTGTCGGCTTTGGTCACGGCAAGGCGCGCGAAGTGCCGGAAGCCATTCGCAAGGCAACCGAATCGGCCAAGCGCGACATGATCTTCGTGCCGCTGCGCTCGGGCCGCACGCTGCATCACGACGTCGAAGGACGCTGGGGTGCGGGGCGCGTGCTGCTGCGCGCCGCCAAGCAGGGTACCGGCATCATCGCCGGCGGCCCGATGCGCGCCGTCTTCGAGACGCTCGGCATGCATGACGTGGTCGCCAAGTCGATGGGTTCGTCGAACCCCTACAACATGGTTCGCGCCACCTTCGACGCGCTGAAAAGCCAGATGCATCCCAAGGATGTGGCTGCGGCGCGCGGCATCAAGTATTCGACCCTTCAGGCCCGCCGCGGCACCGCCGTTGCGGCTGAAGAATAGTCGACCTGACCAGGGATTTTGACCATGGCCAAGAAAGCAACCAAGACCATCACCGTTGAGCAGATTGGCTCGCCGATCCGCCGTCCGAAGGAACAGCGCGCGACGCTGGTCGGCCTCGGCCTCAACAAGATGCACAAGCAGCGCACGCTGGAGGATACGCCCTCCGTGCGCGGCATGATCGCTGCCGTCCAGCATCTCGTCCGCGTCGTGGACGAGGGCTGAGCCAAAGCGCAGGAGAAGCAAGATGAAACTCAACGATCTGCGTGACAAGGACGGCGCGACGCACTCCAAGAAGCGTCTCGGCCGTGGCATCGGCTCAGGTTCCGGCAAGACCGCCGGTCGCGGCGTCAAGGGGCAGAAGGCGCGCTCCGGCGTTGCCGTCAACGGCTTCGAGGGTGGCCAGATGCCGCTCTACCGGCGCCTGCCGAAGCGTGGCTTCAACAACATCTTCGCCAAGAGCTTCGTTGTCGTCTCGCTGGCCCGCATCCAGGAAGCCGTCGATGCCAAGAAGCTTGACGTCAAGGCAACCGTGACGGCCGAAACGCTTGTCGCCGCCGGCGTCATCCGTCGCGTCAAGGATGGCGTGCGCGTGCTGTCCGACGGCGAACTCAAGGCCAAGCTTGCCTTCGACGTCGCCGGCGCCTCCAAGGCCGCGATCGAGAAGATCGAAAAGGCCGGTGGTTCGGTCAAGCTGCCGGAAAAGGCAGCTGCCGAGTAACGGCAATTTGAAACGCGGTCGGCAAGTGTGGCATTCGTTTTTGCTTTCGATCGCGCTTTGATCTGCTCAATTTAGCGGCCGCGTCAACGCGGCCGCTTGCATGTTTACAGCCCGGAGCTTATCTCGTGAGCTTCGGTGAAACGCACCGCCTGACCCCACGGGCCATCAAGCGTTACCAAGCGGAGAATCAGGCATGGCTTCGGCTGCTGAACAACTAGCCTCGAATCTGAATTTCTCGGCCTTCGCCAAGGCGGAGGACCTGAAGAAGCGCATCTGGTTCACCATCGGCGCGTTGCTCGTCTATCGCCTCGGCACCTACATCCCGCTTCCCGGCATCAATCCCGACGCCTTCGCCCAGGCTTTCTCCTCGCAGAGCAAGGGCGTGCTCGGCATGTTCAACATGTTCGCCGGCGGTGCCGTGCAGCGCATGGCGATCTTCGCGCTCGGCATCATGCCCTATATCTCCGCCTCGATCATCATGCAGCTGATGACCTCGGTCATTCCCTCGCTGGAAGGGCTTAAGAAGGAAGGCGAGCAGGGCCGCAAGGTCATCAACCAATACACGCGCTACGGCACCGTGCTCCTGGCGCTGGTGCAGGCCTACGGCATTTCGGTCGGGCTGGAGAACGGTAACGGCATTGTCAATGATCCCGGCATGTTCTTCCGTCTCTCGACCGTCGTCACGCTGGTCGGCGGCACCATGTTCCTGATGTGGCTTGGCGAACAGATCACCGCGCGCGGCATCGGCAACGGCATTTCACTGATCATCTTCTCCGGCATCGTCGCCGGCCTGCCGCGTGCCATTTCCGGCACGCTGGAACTTGGCCGCACCGGCGCGCTGTCGACCGGCCTGATCCTGGCGATCATCGTGCTGGCCATTGTCGTCATCGCGCTCATCGTCTTCTTCGAGCGCGCGCAGCGCCGCCTGCTGATCCAGTATCCGAAGCGCCAGGTCGGCAACCGCATGTTCCAGGGCGATACCTCGCACCTGCCGCTCAAGCTCAACACGTCGGGCGTCATCCCGCCGATCTTCGCGTCGTCGCTGCTCCTGCTGCCGGCCACCGTCGCCGGCTTCTCGCAGACGACCAACATGCCGGCCTGGGCGAGCACCATCCTGGCCTCGCTCGGCCACGGCCAGCCGCTCTACATGGCTTTCTACGCGGCGATGATCGTGTTCTTCGCCTTCTTCTATACCGCGATTGTCTTCAATCCGAAGGACACCGCCGACCAGCTCAAGAAGCATTCGGGCTTCATCCCGGGCTACCGCCCGGGCGAGCGCACCGCCGACTACATCGATTACGTTCTCACCCGCATCACCGTCGTCGGCGCCATCTACCTGGTGCTGGTGTGCCTGCTGCCGGAGTTCCTGATCTCGGCGACTGGCGTACCATTCTACCTTGGTGGCACATCGCTTCTGATCGTGGTCAGTGTCACGCTCGATACGGTTGCGCAGATTCAGGGTCACCTGATCGCGCACCAGTATGAAGGGCTGATCAAGAAGTCGAAGCTGCGCGGGGGGAAGAAAGCCAGATGAGGTTGATTTTGCTTGGGCCGCCGGGGGCGGGCAAGGGGACACAAGCACAAAGACTGGTAGAAAAACACGGCATACCCCAGCTCTCGACGGGTGACATGCTGCGTGCCGCCGTCCAGGCGGGTACCGAGGTCGGCAAGCGCGCCAAGGCGGTGATGGATGCCGGCGAGCTGGTCTCGGACACCATCGTCAACGCCATTGTCGCTGAGCGTATTGATCAGGCCGACTGCGCCAGGGGTTTCATCCTCGATGGTTATCCGCGTACGCTGGTGCAGGCCGATGCGGTCGAATCGATGCTCTCGGAGCGCGGCATTGGTCTCGATACGGTCATCGAACTTGTCGTCGACGACAGGGCCCTGGTCGGTCGGATCGTCAAGCGCGCCGATGATGCCAAGGCGGCTGGCCAGCCGGTGCGCAAGGACGACAATCCCGCTGTGTTCGAAGAGCGCCTGCGGGAGTACTACAAGAAAACCGCTCCGCTGACGGGCTACTATTACGCCAAGGGCAAGCTCAAGACGGTGGACGGCATGGCCAGTATCGACGCGGTGACCGCGGAGATCGAAGCCGTGGTCGTGGCGGCGGCGAAGGCGCGGTAAGGGAATTTAAAGATTAAGCTTGACGGAGGCGGCTCGCTGCGGTATGGCGGCCCGTCTTCCTATCAGGTGCGCACTTTGCTTGCCCGCAAGGGCAAGGCAGTCGCTTTGAACTGGAAACTCCCGCAAGGGCCGGCCTCCACCGGACGCGGGGCAATGTGGATAGCGCCGGATCTGCCTTTTTGAGGGTTGGCCGGCAGATATGGAGAAGAGAAGAACATGGCTCGTATAGCCGGCGTCAACATTCCGACCAACAAGCGCGTCGTCATCGCGCTTCAGTACATTCACGGCATTGGCAAGAAGTTCGCCCAGGAGATCGTCGACAAGGTCGGCATCCCGGCCGAGCGCCGCGTCAACCAGCTGACCGACGCGGAAGTGCTGCAGATCCGCGAGACCATCGACCGCGATTACCAGGTCGAAGGCGACCTGCGCCGCGAAGTGTCGATGAACATCAAGCGTCTGATGGATCTCGGCTGCTACCGCGGCCTGCGTCACCGCCGCTCGCTGCCGGTTCGCGGTCAGCGCACGCACACCAATGCACGTACCCGCAAGGGCCCGGCCAAGTCGATCGCCGGCAAGAAGAAGTAATTGGGGGTGAGTAGCTGTTAGTAAGTAGTGAGAACCGGCGTTAACGCCTGCACCTCGTCACTACTCACCAATTCACTATTCACTTTTCCAGGTGGAGCCGCTGGCATTACGGCGGTGTAGAGATCAACTGAAAGGACTACCATGGCCAAGGAAGCCGCACGTGTTCGCCGCCGCGAACGCAAGAACATCTCGTCGGGCGTTGCCCATGTCAATTCGACCTTCAACAACACGATGATCACCATTACCGACGCGCAGGGCAATTCGATCGCCTGGTCGTCGGCCGGTGCCCAGGGCTTCAAGGGTTCGCGCAAGTCGACCCCGTTCGCCGCCCAGATGGCTGCCGAGGACGTTGCCAAGAAGGCCCAGGAACACGGCATGCGCATGCTCGAAGTCGAGGTCTGCGGACCGGGCTCCGGTCGTGAATCGGCGCTGCGCGCCCTGCAGGCGGCTGGCTTCACCATCACCTCGATCCGTGATGTGACGCCGATCCCGCACAATGGCTGCCGCCCGCGCAAGAAGCGCCGCGTCTAAGCAATTTATCGAACGCCGCGTGAGCGCCCAAGGCGCTCCTCCGCGGTATTCCAGGTCGCCCGCCACGATTGGATGGTGGTGGGTCAACGGAAGGAAAGCATCATGATCCAGAAAAATTGGCAGGAACTGATCAAGCCGAACAAGATCGAGTTCTCGTCGAAGAAGAAGACGCTGACCACGCTGGTCGCTGAGCCGCTCGAACGCGGCTTTGGCCTGACGCTCGGCAACGCGCTGCGCCGCGTGCTCCTGTCTTCGCTGCGCGGTGCGGCTGTCACCGCCGTGCAGATCGACGGTGTTCTGCATGAATTCTCGTCCATCGCCGGCGTGCGCGAGGACGTGACCGACATCGTCTTGAATATCAAGGAAATCGCCATCCGCATGGAAGGCGATGGCCCCAAGCGCATGGTCGTGCGCAAGCAGGGCCCGGGCGCGGTTCTGGCCGGCGACATCCAGACGGTTGGCGACGTCGAGATCCTCAACCCCGACCACGTCATCTGCACGCTGGACGAAGGCGCTGAAATCCGCATGGAATTCACCGTCGACACGGGCAAGGGTTATGTGCCTGCGGAGCGCAACCGCGCCGAAGACGCGCCGATCGGCCTGATCCCGGTCGATAGCTTGTATTCGCCGGTCAAGAAGGTCTCCTACAAGGTCGAGAACACCCGCGAGGGCCAGGTTCTCGACTATGACAAGCTGACCATGACCATCGAGACCGACGGTTCGATCTCGGGCGAGGATGCGGTGGCTTTCGCCGCCCGCATCCTGCAGGACCAGCTTGGCCTGTTCGTCAACTTCGACGAGCCGCAGAAGGAAGTCGCCGCGGAAGCCGTCACCGAGCTCGCCTTCAATCCGGCGCTGCTCAAGAAGGTCGACGAACTCGAGCTTTCGGTGCGTTCGGCCAACTGCCTGAAGAACGACAACATCGTCTACATCGGCGATCTCATCCAGAAGACCGAAGCCGAGATGCTGCGCACCCCGAACTTCGGCCGCAAGTCGCTGAACGAGATCAAGGAAGTTCTGGCGGCGATGGGCCTGCACCTCGGTATGGAAGTGCCGGACTGGCCGCCGGAAAACATCGAAGACCTCGCAAAGCGTTACGAAGACCAATATTGAGCATGAACTCCAAGGATCGGCGGCGTGAGCCGCTCGATCCGACGGTCGTGCGGAAAACCATCAGAGGCCGTGGCCTCTTGAACTGAAGAAGGAAGAGAGCCATGCGCCACGGTTTCAAAGGCCGCCGCTTCGCCCGCAGCATAAGCCACCGCAAGTCGATGTTCGCCAACCTGGCGGTGTCGCTGCTCGAGCACGAGCAGATCGTCACCACCTTGCCGAAGGCGAAGGACCTGCGTCCAATCGTCGAGAAGCTGGTGACGCTCGGCAAGCGCGGCGACCTGCACGCCCGCCGCCAGGTGATCGCGCAGATCGGCAATGAAGGCGTCGTCAAGCGCCTGTTCGATACCATCGCCCCGCGCTACGCCACCCGCAACGGCGGCTATTTGCGCATCATGAAGGCCGGCTTCCGTCACGGCGACAATGCCGCGATGGCGGTCATCGAGTTCGTCGACCGCGACACCTCGGCCAAGGGCGCCGGCGACCGCGCCCGCATCGAAGCCGAAGGCACGGACGAAGCCGCAGCCGCATAAGGTTTCGTCTTTCCAGATTGATTTAAAGGGGCCCGCGGGCCCCTTTTCATATTCCGCGCGCAAGGCGTACCCAAAAATATTGATTGCCGCGAAAATAATCGGATTCCAGCGGCTTAGTCTTTCATTTTGCACATTCGTGGGGACAATGCGCCCGAACTCGCTTGGAGGATTCGCAATGCGCGCCAAAAAACTGTCCCTTGTTCTGCTCTGCGCCTTCATGGTGTTCGCAGCCGCACCGGCAGTCCGGCAGGCGCTGGCCGAGGACGCCGCCAAGCCAGCCGATCCAGGGCTCTCCGATGTACTGACCGACTTGTTGCATGGCGTCGAAGGCGAGAATGCCACTTCCGGCCCGGACAAGCGCGTGCCGTTCGGCCGCGAGGAGGTCCAGCTTTCCTTCGCGCCGCTGGTCAAGCAGACGGCGCCGGCCGTGGTCAATGTCTATGCCTCGCAGACGGCCAAGGTGACCTCGCCTTTCGAAGGCGATCCCTTCTTCGAGGAGTTTTTCGGCCGCGCCCAGCCGCGTGCGCAGTCTTCGCTGGGCTCGGGCGTGCTGGTCGATCCGAGCGGTGTCATCGTCACCAACTTCCATGTCATCAAGGACGCCGACGAGGTCAAGGTGGCGACCGCCGACGGCCGCGAATTCGCCAGCAAGGTGATGCTCAAGGACGAAACGCTCGATCTGGCCGTGCTCAAGATCGAGTCCGACAAGCCGTTTCCGGTCATCGCCATCGGCGATTCCGACGCGCTCGAGGTCGGCGACCTGGTGCTGGCCATCGGCAATCCCTTCGGCGTCGGCCAGACCACCACCAGCGGCATCGTTTCCGCCCTTGCTCGCAGCCATATCGGCGTTTCGGACTCTGGCTATTTCATCCAGACCGATGCCGCCATCAATCCCGGCAATTCCGGCGGTGCGCTGATCAATATGGGCGGCCAACTTGTGGGCATCAACACCGCCATCTACAGCCGCAGCGGCGGCTCGATCGGTATCGGGTTTGCCATCCCCGCCAATATGGTGCGGGCTTTCGCCGATGCCGCCAAGGCCGGCCTCGATTTCTTCGAACGGCCCTATATTGGCGCCGAATTCGAAGCGGTGACGCCGCAGATCGCCGAATCGCTCGGCATGGAAAAGCCAATCGGGGCGCTGGTCTCCTCGGTCGACGCGACGGGTCCCGCCGGCAAGGCAGGGCTGAAGCCGGGCGATGTCGTGCTGCAGATCAACGGCAAGCCGGTCGAGAGCATCGAGGCGCTGGACTATCGCATGGCGACGCTGTCGATCGGCACCAAGGCAAATTTCGCGATCCTGACCAAGGGCCAGCAGGCGGCGATGGACATCGCGCTGGAGCGCGCGCCGGAGGGGGCAAAAGCCTCGGAAGTGACGCTGCATGGCCGCAGCCCGTTCTCGGGCGCCAAGGTCTCGGAACTGTCGCCGCGGCTTGCCCAGAAGCTCGGCCTGCGCACCGATCTCAAGGGCGTGACCGTGATCGACATCAACCGTGATTCGCCGGCCGCCGATTTCGGCTTCCAGCCGGGCGACGTCGTGCGCGAGGTCAACGGCACCAGCATCGACACCGCCGCAACGCTGGCGCAGGTAGCGCAGCAGGATACGCGCTGGTGGCGCTTTACCGTCGAGCGCGGTGGGCAGATACTGCGCCAGGTATTGCGTTACTGAGTTCGAGCCCCTGAAGGGATCGCGCTTCAAACTTACAGCGGATCAGCGTTTTGCCGAAACGCCGATCTGCTCTATCTCCTTGTTTTGACGCAATTCCGGACGGAAAACCGCTTCACGGTTTTCCTGGGATTGCTCTGAGGAAGTGCATGGCCGATCTGTTCAGCGTCGACGAACCGGATAAGGTGCCGCCCGGGCGGCCGCTGGCCGACAGGTTGCGTCCGAAGAACCTTGGCGAGGTCGTCGGCCAGGAGCATTTGACGGGCCCCGATGGCGCGCTGACCCGGCTGATCGGCTCCGGTTCGCTGGGCTCGATGATCTTCTGGGGGCCGCCCGGCACCGGCAAGACCACGGTGGCGAGGCTGCTCGCCGGCGAGACCAGCCTTGCCTTCGAGCAGATATCGGCCGTCTTTTCCGGCGTCGCCGATCTGAAGAAAGTGTTCGAGGCGGCCAAGTTGCGCCGCGCCAACGGCCGCCAAACCCTGCTTTTCGTTGACGAGATCCACCGCTTCAACCGTGCCCAGCAGGATTCTTTTCTCCCCGTCATGGAGGATGGGACGGTCGTCCTGGTCGGCGCCACAACCGAAAACCCGTCCTTCGAACTCAACGCGGCCTTGTTATCGCGCGCGCGGGTCATGGTCTTCCATTCGCTCGGCGAAGACAGTATCGCCAAGCTGATGACGCGGGCGGAGGAGACAGGGGGCAGGGCGCTGCCGCTCGATGACGAGGCGCGGGCGATGCTCATCCGCATGAGCGATGGCGACGGGCGCGCATCGCTGACGCTGGCCGAGGAAGTCTGGCGTGCCGCCAAGCCTGGCGAGATATTCGATCCTGAAGGGCTGCAGCGCATCGTCCAGCGTCGTGCGCCGATCTACGACAAGGGCCAGGACGGCCATTACAACCTGATCTCGGCGCTGCACAAGTCGGTGCGCGGCTCGGATCCGGATGCCGCACTCTACTATCTCGCGCGCATGTTCGATGCCGGCGAGGATCCGCTCTATCTCGGCCGCCGGCTGGTACGCATGGCGATGGAGGACATCGGGCTTGCCGATCCGCAGGCACTGGTCATCGCCAATGCCGCCAAGGATGCCTATGACTATCTCGGTTCTCCGGAGGGCGAACTCGCTTTCGCCGAGGCCACCGTTTATCTCGCCACCGCGCCCAAATCCAACGCCGTCTATACGGCCTTCAAGGCAGCCACGCGGGCCGCGAAGGAACATGGCTCACTGCTGCCGCCCAAACATATCCTCAACGCACCGACCAAGCTGATGAAAGAGGAGGACTACGGCGCCGGCTACCGTTACGACCATGATGAGCCGGACGCCTTTTCAGGCCAGGACTATTTTCCCGAAAAGATGGGTCGACAGACCTTTTACGATCCGCCTGAGCGTGGTTTCGAGCGCGATATCAGAAAGCGGCTCGACTACTGGGCAAAGCTGCGCAAAGAGCGGGAATAGCCGGTTTGCGTCGCCCGGTGGTCGTCACGCTTCGGGACGAGGCTTCGCCCTGGGGCATTTCAACTTCGGTCGTCCTCCATACACTGTTCGCCGCGACACTGGCATTGATGCCGTTGCCGAAGCGGCCGAACCGGCTGGAGGAAGAGCGGGTGTCGGTCAACATCCTGGCGCCTGAACAGTTCGAGGCATCGGCGAGACCGCCGCCGGCCTCCGCCGCTGCTGCAGTGCCGGAGGCGAGGGCGGCAGAGCCAGCGCCTGCTTCGAACCCGCCCAAACCTCAACCGCCCGCCGCGCCTGCCATGATTCGCCCGACGCGGATGCTGTCGGCCAAGACCCTGGCCGATCCGCGCAGCAGGCAGGCGCGCGCCGATCTCAAGACCTTCGCATCCGACGAGGGGATGGTGCAGCTTTGCAATCTGGAGGCCATGGATCAGATCCGCCAATGGCATGCGGATTTCCAGCCGGAGCGGGTGGTGCCCTACGCAACCGCCGAGGAAAGATCACCGGCACGACGATCGCCGCTGATGGTGCGGCTTTTCGCAGCCGCAAAAACTGGTACAGTCTTAAGTTCAAATGCCAGCTCGCACAGGACGGCGAAAGCGTCATTGGCTTTGAGTTCCTGGTCGGCGATCCCGTGGCCAGGGACAAATGGGACGAGCTTGGCTTGCCGGCGGTGCATTGACAGCCCGGCAGGCTCCACCAGGCAGCCAGCCCGGCCGGATACCATGGCCGTTGTGCGGTGACCCAAAAAACCTTATCAAGGCGCACGGTCGGGCGGTGGCCGTTGCCATGATTTGGGCACCTCATTCGCAACAGGATCGCGCATCGCGCGTGGAAAAATGACAAAAACCCTTCGCAAATCGCTTCGCAAATTCGCTATTGCCATCCCGATTCTTGCCCTTGGCTTCTATTTCATACCGATCCTGACGACGATCTTCATCGTCTGTGGTCTGATCGATGTGCTGCGCAACGACAGGAAGGATCTGGCGCTGTTCAGCGGCTACTTCCTTGGCAACGGGCTTTTCACCTGGTTGCTCTCACCCTTCAACCTGCTGGTCGATCTTCTGTGCTACAGAAATCCGGGCGTGTGGAAGCTGGAGCAGTTTCCCGCCGACTATCAGCGTGAGGTCAACGAGGTCCTTGATGTCTTCAAGGCGCGCAAGGATGAGATCATCGCCGATATCGACGCCAATTTCGGCGCCGGCCGGCGCGGCATGTATGTCTACCAGTGGTACGGCAAGCACAGGATAGACAACGTCGAGGAATTCAACAAGGATTTCAAATACATCAAGACGATCGCCGTTTCCGTCTTCAGCAAGCGCGAATCGACCTCCTGGCATTTCGGGCCGCTGCGGCTCAGCCTGCGCATCCTCTACAATCTGATCCCGGTGAAAGCTGAGATTTTCGTCGAATGCGGCAATGTCAAGAACTACTGGTACGACAATCCGCAGTTCATTTTCGACGACACGCTGCTGCATCGCTCGGTCAACGAATATGATGGCCGCCGCTACTGCGTGTTCATGGATATTATCAGGCCGTCCCCGGTGCCTCGCCTGATCGCTGGCATGCTTGCGGTCGTCTCGGTGAGCGTCGAGCGCATCAATTCGATGTTCTACAAGAACTGGAAGATGATCGGCTCCACAAAGCCGAAAACCACCTGATCTGAAGAGCGGCTGAAGCTGCCTGGTCCGCCGGCAGCGCAGCCGCTTCCTGCGCAAGGAGCGGCATTTTGGTGGCCGCTCGCACCATCTTAGTATGCATTTTGAACATTGGATCTTATGAGATCCTGTCTCTGAACGCCAGTGACCCACCTGCAGCCGGGTGCGCAGATCTGCATTACAATGCCTGCGCAATACATTGTTTCGGGGGAAAGGCATCGGAGCCGCATACAGACGCATTGCGGAATACCGGCTGTCGGGCAACGTTACCGGCTATCTCTACGAGCAGATGCGTCCGGTCAGCAAACCGGAAATCGATGCCCTGTATGGCGAATTCAGGAAGAAATATCCAGGCTGGACAACGCCTGAGTGGTGACGGTCGATCGGCATTGACCGAGGCTACCGTGTGAGGCAGTAAACTTCCATGTTCAATCTGCTTCTCGTTATGGTCGGCGGCGGCATCGGTGCCGGCATCCGCCATTTGACCAGTATGGGCGCGCTGCGCCTCGTCGGCCCCAATTATCCCTGGGGAACGATGGCGATCAACATCATCGGCTCCTTTGCGATGGGCCTGTTCATCGCCATTTTGGCGCGCCGCGGCGGATCGAACGAGCTCAGGCTATTCGTCGCCACCGGCATCCTTGGCGGCTTCACCACTTTTTCCGCCTTTTCGCTCGATTTCGCGGCGCTGTGGGAACGGGGAGCCACGCTGCCTGCGTTCGCTTACGCGCTTGCAAGCGTCATTGGCGCGATCATTGCCCTGTTTCTGGGACTTTGGCTCGCAAGAAGCCTGTCATAGAGCACGCCATGGCATGCTTTATGGTTTTGGCCGGCATGCATTAGTGCTATTGCCGCGCCAAGCGCAGGCCAAGAGCCCTGCTCGGGAAAATGGATAGCGAAAAAATGGCAGGCGTTGAACAGATCACGGTGGAGGCCGGCGAGGCGGGCATGCGGCTCGATCGCTGGTTCAAGACGCATTTCCCGGGACTTGGCTTCGGCCATCTGCAGAAGCTGCTGCGCTCCGGCCAGATCCGCGTCGATGGCGGCCGGGTCAAGGCCGACACCCGCGTCGAGCCGGGCCAGATGGTGCGTGTGCCGCCGCTCGAGGTGGACAAGAAGGGCGAGAGTGCGCTCACGGGCCACTCGATCCGCAACCAGGGCGACGCCGATGTGCTCGCCAAGATGCTGCTCCATGAGGACCCGAAGGTCTTCGTCTTCAACAAGCCGGCGGGCCTTGCGGTTCAGGGCGGCTCCGGCGTCACGCGCAATGTCGACGACATGCTGGAAGCCTGGCGCAGCCAGAAGGGCGAGAAGCCGCGGCTGGTGCATCGGCTCGACCGCGATACGTCGGGCGTGCTGGTTGTCGCCCGTACCAGGCTTGCCGCCATGAAGCTCTCGGAGGCGTTCCGGGCGCGAGAAACCAAGAAGACCTACTGGGCGTTGGTCAAAGGCGTGCCGCCCAAGCGCCAGGACAAGATCTCGACCTGGCTGATCAAGGAGCCGACAGAGGATGGTGACCGCGTGCGCGTGGCCGCGCATGGTGAAAAGGGCGCCGACCATGCCGTGTCCTACTACCGCATCATCGAGCAGGCGGCGCAGACCATGACCTGGCTGGAGATGGAGCCCTATACGGGCCGCACCCACCAGCTCCGCGTCCATGCCGCCTATATCGGCTGCCCGATCATCGGCGACCCGAAATACTTCGAAGCCGACACCAACTGGGATTTTCCCGGCGGCATTCAAAACCGCCTGCACCTGCACGCACGCCGCATCATTATCCCGCACCCGGACAAGGGCGTTATCGACGTCACCGCGCCGATGCCGCCGCACATGCGCCAGAGCTGGAACCTGATCGGCTTCGACGACGCCAGCGCGGAGGATTGACCGTGAGCGGCGCCACCGACGCGCTCGATCGGCGCGACACGGTCGATATGGCCGCCGCCGCCATCATGGTCGGGCTGACCTTTTCCTGGGGCCTGAACTACGTCGCCGCCAAGATCTCCTACGCCGGCTACGACCCAGTCTTCCTGTCAATCGCACGCTCGGTCATTGGCGGCTTCTGCGTCTTCCTCTGGTGCCGCTGGCGCGGCATTGCGCTGTTCACCAGGGATGGGACATTGCCGGCGGGCATCGCGGTCGGCGTGCTTTTCGGCGTCGAGTTCCTTTGTCTCTACGTTGGCCTGGAGCATACGACCGTGGCGCGCAACACGCTGCTGGTCAACTCAATGCCGTTCTGGATGCTGATCGGCGGCCACTTCCTGCTCGGCGAACAGATCACCATGCGCAAGTTCCTCGGACTATTGTTGGCCTTCGCCGGTCTTGCCGCGGTCTTTTCCGACAAGCTCGGCGGTAGCGGAGACATGCTGTTCGGTGATCTCCTGAGCCTCGGTTCGGGGTTTTTCTGGGCCCTGACCAACATCCTTATCAAACGATCGAAACTGGTCGAGGCGAGTGCGGAAAAACTGCTGCTCTATCAGCTCGCCGGCGCGGCGATCGTTGGCGTGTTGGTAATGCCTCTCGCTGGCCCACCCGTTCGCGACCCAGCCTTGCTGCCGACATTGGCGCTGCTTTTCCAGGCAATCTATATCGTCGCCTTTACATACGTGCTGTGGTTCTGGCTGCTGCGCCGCTATCCGGCCTCAGGGCTGTCGAGCTTCACCTTCCTGTCGCCGGTGTTCGGTGTTTTATGCGGTGCGATCATCTTGAACGAGTCGCTGACCATTCGCATTTTTCTGGCACTTGGCTTGATTGCGGCGGGGCTGATCATCGTCAACCGGCCGGCACGCAAGCTGACACCGGTGTGAGAAAGAGACTTCATGCGTGACATCCTCAACGACCTTGAAGCGGGCAAGTATCTTTCCGATCCGGATCCGGTACGTCGCGCCCAGATCCAGATGAAGACGCCGCTGCCCAAGCGCTTCTACAAGGAGGTCTCGGTCGTGCCGGTGGAAGCTGGTTTTGCGGTGCAACTCGACGGCAGGCCGGTCCGCACGCCGGGCAAGGCGCTGCTGGCGCTGCCGACTGAAACGGCCGCGGCACTGGTTGCCGGCGAGTTCGCGGAACAGGGCGAGACGATCAATCCGGTGACGATGCCGGTGATGCGGCTGGTCAACACCGCCATCGATGGCGTGGCCAGCGATCCTCAGGCGGTGCTGGAAGACATTCTGCGTTTTGCCTCGTCGGATCTGCTCTGTTACCGCGCCGATGCCCCGCAAGGGCTGGTCGCGCGGCAAAACGAGCAGTGGGATCCCGTCATCGACTGGGCACGCGCCGCGCTTGGGGTTCGCTTCAACCTTGCCGAGGGTATCATCCATGTCGAGCAGCCGCGCGAAACCATTGCCGTGCTGGGCAGCCATCTGGCGCAGCGCGCCGAGCCGCTGCGCCTGGCCGCCATTCATGTCATGACATCGCTGACCGGATCGGCATTGCTGGCGTTGGCGGTCGATTTCGGCGAGCTCGATGGCGAGGAGGCCTGGGCCGCCGGCCATGTCGACGAGGACTGGCAGATCGCGCATTGGGGACAGGACGCCGAAGCAGCCGCGCGTCGTGCCGCCCGCAAACGAGACATGATGGCCGCTGTCAGCTTGCTCGAAGCGCTGCGGGCCTGAGCGCTTCGCTCCGCCTTCGCACTGCACCTAATACGAAAGTCATAATCCCATCGTCGCGGTGCCTTTCCCCGGCGCTTTCTGCCATTTTTCATGTGCTGGCTGCGCTTTTCGAGTCCGCGTTCGGAGGAGAACGCGGACGTTGGCGCACAGCATCTAGGGCTGGGTCTCACGGGAGGATAACTCAATGGCAATGGCATCGACCGTCGGCGGAAGGAGCCGGGGCATGACGCGGGAGGAGAAGAAAGTCATCTTCGCTTCCTCGCTCGGCACCGTTTTCGAATGGTATGATTTCTATCTCTACGGCTCGCTGGCGGCTTTCATCGGCTCGACCTTTTTCAGTCCGACGATTCCCGAGGCAACGCGCAACATCTTCGCGCTGCTGGCCTTTGCCGCAGGTTTCCTGGTGCGTCCGTTCGGCGCGCTGCTGTTCGGTCGCATCGGCGACCTCGTCGGCCGCAAATACACATTCCTGGTCACCATGACGATCATGGGCCTGTCGACCTTCCTGGTCGGCCTGTTGCCCGGCTATGCAACCCTGGGCATCGCTGCTCCGGTGATCCTGATTGCCCTGCGCATGCTGCAGGGTTTGGCGCTGGGCGGCGAATATGGTGGTGCGGCGACCTATGTCGCCGAGCACGCGCCCGATGACCGCCGCGGCTTTTACACCTCTTGGATCCAGACGACAGCGACGCTCGGCCTGTTTCTGTCGCTGATCGTCATCCTGATTGTGCAGGGATCGCTGAGCAAGGAGAGCTACGCCGCCTGGGGTTGGCGCATTCCTTTCATCGTCTCTTTCCTGCTGCTCGCCATTTCGATCTGGATCCGGTTGTCTCTCTCGGAGTCCCCGACCTTCCAGAAGATGAAGGACGAGGGCAAGGGCTCCAAGGCGCCGCTCTCGGAAGCCTTTGGTCAGTGGAAAAACGCAAAGATCGCTCTCCTGGCGCTGCTCGGCCTCACCGCCGGTCAGGCCGTCGTCTGGTACAATGGCCAGTTCTACGCGCTGTTCTTCCTGCAAAACGTACTGAAGGTCGACGCGCAGTCGGTCAACATCATGATCGCCGTCGCGCTGGCGCTCGGCTCGATCTTCTTCGTCGTGTTCGGCTGGCTCTCCGACAAGATCGGCCGCAAGCCGATCATCATGGCTGGCCTGGCGCTTGCCATAGTCTGCACCTTCCCGCTGTTCAAGGCATTGACCTGGGCCGCCAATCCGGCGCTCGCCAAGGCACAGCAGAGCACTCGGGCAACTGTGACGGCAGCACCCGGCGACTGCAGGTTCCAGTTCAATCCGGTCGGAACCGCGAAATTCACGACGTCCTGCGACATCGCGACTTCGTTCCTGACCAAGAACTCGGTTCCGTACGATGTGGTGTCGACGGCCGCGCCCGGGACGGCCGCGTCAGTCAAGATTGGTACAGAGACGGTGGCGTCCTACGACGCGGTCGCCGCCGGCGATCAGGCCAAGGCCAAGGACGCGGCCTTCGCCAAGGCTGTCAACATGTCCCTGCGGGACGGCGGTTATCCGCTGAAGCG
Organism: Mesorhizobium sp. B2-3-11; assembly: GCF_006442215.1. NCBI lineage: Bacteria > Pseudomonadati > Pseudomonadota > Alphaproteobacteria > Hyphomicrobiales > Phyllobacteriaceae > Mesorhizobium > Mesorhizobium sp. B2-3-11. Next base: position 287,849 of record NZ_VFVS01000001.1, read on the forward strand.
TGCGGCGATCAAGGTTGCGGACCCGAAACTCGATGCGTTTGTTGCCGCCAACCCGGAACTGAAGCTGGACGCTGCCGCGATCCGTGCCGGTGAGAAGGCGACTGTGCCGATTGATCAGGCGGTCAAGGACAAGCTCTTGACTACCGAGGAGGCAGCGGGCGCACCCGAGGTCACCGTCTACAACATACCGGGCGGCGGCGCCTTCGCCATGTTCGCCGATCCGGCGGCGGTGAACTGGCCGATGACAATCGGTATCCTGTTCATCCTGGTGCTGTTCGTGACCATGGTGTACGGGCCGATCGCGGCGATCCTTGTCGAGATGTTCCCGACTCGCATTCGCTACACTGGCATGTCATTGCCCTACCACATCGGCAATGGCTGGTTCGGCGGCCTGCTGCCGGCGACGGTGTTCGCGCTCAGCGCCTACAAGGGCGATATCTATTATGGCCTCTGGTATCCGGTGGTAATCGCGGCAATGACGCTGATCATCGGCATGATCTTCGTCAAGGATACGCTCGGTACCGACCTGCACGCCAAGGAGTAGCCGATCGGCCGATACGAGCGAAAAGCCCGGCGCGAGCGATCGCGCCGGGCTTTTTCATGTGAGATCGACGTGGAGGGCTTCAGCTCTTCCGTTGCGGGTTCTCTTCCTCGACGGCGGCCTCGTGATACCAGCCATCGGAATCGGCGTGCTCGCCGCGAAGCGCGGCAAGCTCTGCCGCGAATTTGGCCTTGGCGCCTAAATTTAAGGCAGATTTGCGCGCTGCCAGCGGGAACATCAGGATTTTCGCCGACGGACGCGATTGCGTGACTTGCATTGCCGGTCTCCCTGCTTTTTCAGAAGCTTGCCGATTCAGTTCTCATTAAAATAGGTTCTGCGATTCATTTAGGCAATATGCTCATGAAAAGATCATGATTTGCCTATGATTTAAGCAGTATTGCCGTTTGGACGATCTCGACGCATTGCTGAGACGGCTCAGCAAAATCAAAGCCTTGGCATGACCATTTTGCCGCACCCGTCCGAGGCCGAGTGGCATACGAATTGCTTTTTAATCATCGGCAGGCCGGCCTGTTTCGGCCATGCATCGACATCGCCTGCTTGCGGTGTCCAAGCAACGAGAGGCTCTAGAATGACCAAATACAAGCTCGAGTATATCTGGCTCGATGGATACACCCCGGTCCCCAATCTTCGCGGCAAGACGCAGATCAAGGAATTCGCCGAGTTCCCGACGCTCGATCAGCTGCCGCTGTGGGGTTTCGACGGGTCCTCGACGCAGCAGGCCGAGGGGCATAGCTCCGATTGCGTGCTGAAGCCGGTCGCCGTCTATCCCGATCCGGCCCGCACCAACGGCGTGCTCGTCATGTGCGAAGTCATGATGCCCGACGGCGTTACGCCGCATGCATCCAACAAGCGCGCCACCATCCTCGACGACGAAGGCGCCTGGTTCGGCTTCGAGCAGGAGTATTTCTTCTACAAGGATGGCCGTCCGCTCGGCTTCCCCGAAAGCGGCTATCCCGCGCCGCAGGGCCCGTACTATACCGGCGTCGGTTATTCGAATGTCGGCTCCGTTGCGCGCCAGATCGTCGAGGAACATCTTGATCTCTGCCTCGCGGCCGGCATCAACCACGAAGGCATCAATGCCGAAGTGGCCAAGGGCCAGTGGGAATTCCAGATTTTCGGCAAGGGGTCCAAGAAGGCCGCCGACCAGATGTGGATGGCCCGCTATCTGATGCAGCGCCTGACCGAGAAGTACGGCATCGACATCGAATACCACTGCAAGCCGCTCGGCGACACCGACTGGAACGGCTCGGGCATGCATGCCAATTTCTCGACGTCCTATATGCGTGAAGTCGGCGGCAAGGCCTATTTCGAAGCGCTGATGGCGGCCTTCGACAAGAACCTGATGGACCACATCGCCGTCTACGGCCCGGACAACGACAAACGTTTGACCGGCAAGCACGAGACAGCGCCGTGGAACAGGTTCAGCTATGGCATCGCCGATCGCGGCGCCTCGATCCGCGTCCCGCATTCGTTCGTCAAGAACGACTACAAGGGCTATCTGGAAGACCGCCGTCCGAATTCTCAGGGCGACCCCTACCAGATCGCCTCGCAGATCCTGAAGACGATCGCTTCGGTGCCGGCGAGCGCAGAGGTTTCGGCCGCTGCCTGATTCTCTTTGCGGCGTGGTCAGCTCCGCGCCGCACGCGGATGTTCATTGTGGAAAAGGCCCGGCGGAAACGCCCGGGCCTTTTTTGCCGGAACGGCGAATTCCCCCAAAAAAAGTCAGGTTGAAAAGGGACGGGCAATTTCAGCCGAACGAGAGGCTTTGGTTGACGCCCCTTGCCGCCACTCGTCTCTTGCATTTCCGAGTTTCATTGAAAAAGCCCGGAAAACAGCCTGTTTCAGCTCGTCCGTACACACCGATCCTTTATATAAGCCACTGTTCATGCATTGAAATCGGCGATTTGTGCCTCCGGCAGGCGGCGTTGACAGGTAACGCCGCGGCATGCGTATTCGTCGCCTTGGGGGTTACGCCAAAGCGATGCTGTTCGAACGGGGCGGGGGTTTCGTGAACGACGGCATTGGCGGGGCGCCGGACGAGCGGGCATTGCAGCCTGAGGCAGTGCGCCGCTCGCTCCTGGCGTTCGATTGCGTCCCGAAAGGCCATCCGCCAACTTGCTCGAACGGGTTTTTTGCCACCCAATCGGAGGTCTTCTGCGGCGGCCAAGAGGGCCGGCTGCCCCAGCTGAGATGCGTCCTCCTTGGATCAGCAAAAAGCCCTTGAAGGGGGAAATCCTTCAAGAGCTTCGAAACACTATCCGAACGGAATCTTAGACCGAATAGTACATGTCGTATTCGACCGGATGTGGGGTCATTTCGAAGCGCATCACTTCGGCCATCTTGAGCTCGATATAGCTGTCGATCTGGTCGTCGTCGAAGACACCGCCGGCCTTCAGGAAGCCGCGATCCTTGTCGAGGCTCTGGAGCGCTTCGCGCAGCGAACCGCAGACGGTCGGGATCTTCTTCAGCTCCTTCGGCGGCAGGTCGTAGAGATCCTTGTCCATCGGCTGTCCCGGGTGGATCTTGTTCTTGATGCCGTCGAGGCCGGCCATCAGCATGGCGGCGAAAGCGAGATAGGGGTTCGCGCCCGGATCCGGGAAGCGGACTTCGACGCGCTTCGCTTTCGGTGAACTGCCGAATGGGATGCGGCAGGACGCCGAACGGTTGCGCGCCGAATAGGCGAGCAGCACCGGCGCCTCGTAGCCCGGCACCAGACGCTTGTAGGAGTTGGTCAGCGGGTTGGTGAAGGCATTGATCGCCTTGGCATGCTTGATGATGCCGCCGATGTAGAACAGGCAGCTCTCCGACAGACCGGCATACTCATTGCCGGCGAAAGTTGGCTTGCCGCCCTTCCAGATCGACTGGTGGACGTGCATGCCCGAGCCGTTGTCGCCGAAGATCGGCTTCGGCATGAAGGTCGCCGTCTTGCCATAGGCATTGGCGACCTGGTGCACGACGTACTTGTAGATCAGCATCTTGTCGGCGTTGCGGACTAGCGTGTCGAACTTGATGCCGAGTTCGTGCTGGGCGGCGGCCACCTCGTGGTGATGCTTTTCGACGCGCACGCCCATTTCGGCGAGCACCGTCAGCATTTCGGAGCGCATGTCCTGTGCCGAATCGATCGGCGGCACCGGGAAATAGCCGCCCTTGATGCGCGGGCGGTGACCGAGATTGCCGGTCTCGTAATCGGTGTCGTCGTTCGACGGCAGTTCGGTCGAATCCAGCTTGAAGCCGGTGTTGTAGGGATCCGCTTTGTACTTGACGTCGTCGAACACGAAGAACTCGGCTTCCGGGCCGACATAGATGGTGTCGCCGATGCCTTCCGACTTCATGTAGGCCTCGGCCTTCTTGGCCGTGCCGCGCGGATCGCGGTTGTAGGATTCGCCCGAGACCGGATCGAGGATGTCGCACAGGATGACCATGGTCGACTGCGCGAAGAACGGATCCATGTGGACCGTGTCCGGATCGGGCATCAGTACCATATCGGACTCATTGATGGCCTTCCAGCCGGCGATCGAGGAGCCGTCGAACATGACGCCGTCGGCAAACATGTCTTCCTCGACCTCGACAACATCCATCGTCACGTGCTGCAGCTTGCCCTTCGGGTCGGTGAAGCGCAGGTCGACGAATTTCACGTCGTTGTCCTTGATCTGCTTCATGATGTCTTTGGCTGTCGTCATGTCATGTATCCCTGTGTGCTGACGTTTTTTGATGGATGACGTTTCTTAGAGGATGGCCGGTCTTAGAGGATGGCCGGCTCGGATCAAACCGCGTCCATTCCGGTTTCGCCGGTGCGGATGCGCACGACTTCCTCGATGTTGGAGACGAATATCTTGCCGTCGCCGATGCGGCCGGTCTGGGCCGCCTTGCGGATGGCCTCGATCGCGCCTTCCACGGCATCGTCGCCGAGCACGACCTCGATCTTCACCTTGGGCAGGAAGTCGACGACATATTCGGCGCCGCGGTAGAGTTCGGTGTGACCCTTCTGGCGCCCGAACCCCTTGGCCTCGGTCACGGTGATGCCTTGCAGTCCGGCCTCCTGAAGCGCTTCCTTCACTTCGTCCAGCTTGAATGGCTTGATGATCGCTTCGATCTTTTTCATGTAAAAAGTGGCCTCCACTGCCAAAAAAACGGGTTGTGAGCCCCCGCTTGCGCCTCAATCAAGCACGAACTGTGCCAGTCGGAGGGAACAGAAGCGGTGTCATACGATTTCAAAGCCATGTCACCCCCAGATGCAAATTCGCGTCATGCGCTGCATTGGAAGCGGTATGAATGGCTGTAGCCTATCCGGCACTCCTGTGCATGTCTGCCCAATATCTGGGCAAATTGCTCATCTGGTGCGCAGCTTGGTGCCTGCGATCCTTGCGCCGATCGACATGGTCATGACAGCGCCAGCTCCTCCCCGTTTGCATCGAGCCGAAAACTGGACAATGCTTGATCGAATGCGGATCGGCAATCCATGAGCCACGAACTTCTTACTTCCGCCGAGATGGACGAGGCGGATCGGCTGACAATTGCAGCAGGTCCAACCGACGGCATTGGATTGATGCGACGTGCAGGGCAAGCCGTCGCGGCCGAAGTGCTCAGGCGCTATCCAGCGGCGGCGCGCGTCCATGTGTTGTGCGGCCCGGGCAACAATGGTGGCGACGGTTATGTCGTTGCCCGGATCCTCGCCGGCAGCGGCGTCGCCACCACGGTCTGGGCGTCTGCCCCGCCGAAGCCGCATAGCGATGCGGCACTCGCCGCCGCCGAATGCCCAATCAAGCCCCGGCCGCTATCGGACTTTGATGCCGGACCCGGCTCGATCGTCGTCGATGCGCTTTACGGGGCAGGGCTGTCCAAGCGGCTGTCGGGTGAGGCCGCCAGGGCGGTCGATCTGGTCACCGACCTGCATTTGCCGGTTGTCGCGGTCGACCTTCCTTCCGGCATTGCCGGCGACAGCGGCAAGGTGCTCGGCAGGTCGTTTTCGGCCGAGCTCACAGTGACCTTTGCGCGCAAGAAGCCCGGCCATCTGCTCCTGCCCGGCCGGGAGCGATGCGGCGAGATCGTGCTTGCCGATATCGGCATTGGGCTGGAGATCATTGCAAGGCTCCAGCCCCGGACGTTCGAGAATGGACCAGCGCTTTGGTTGCGCTATTTGCCGGTGCCGGCCGTCGACGCGCACAAATACAAGCGCGGCCATGTCGGTGTCTTTTCCGGTGGCCCCAATGCCACCGGCGCGGCGCGGCTCTCTGCATTTGGCGCTGCCCGAAGCGGGGCAGGGGCGGTGACGGTCCTGTCGCCGGGCAACGCCATGCAGGTCAATGCCGCGCACCTGACCTCGATCATGCTGCGCAGGGCCGACGACGCTGCCGACATTGAGGCATTTGTCGAGGAGCGCCGGCCATCGGCCTTTGTTCTCGGGCCTGGCTTTGGCGTCGGTGAAAAAACCCAGGCGTTCGCGCTTGCGCTACTCGCGTTGGGCAAGCCAGCGGCCGCGTCCACTGGAATTGCCGGCCTGGTCTTCGACGCCGACGCGATCACTTCGTTTCGTGAGGCGCCAGATGTCTTGTTCGAAGCCGCCCGCGGGCCGAACGCGCCCGCGCTGGTGATGACACCGCATGAAGGGGAGTTCGCCAGGCTGTTACCTGGCATCGCCGATGACAATGCCTCATCGAAGCTTGACAAGGCACGCGCGGGGGCAGCGCGCGCCAATGCCGTCATCGTCTACAAGGGCGCCGATACGGTGATCGCCGCTCCGGACGGCAGGGCAGCGATCAATTCCAATGGCGCGGCCTGGCTTGCCCACGCTGGGTCGGGCGATGTGTTGTCCGGCATCACGGCCGGACTGCTTGCCCAAGGCATGCCGGCCTTCGAAGCGGCCTGCGCGGCGGTCTGGATTCACGCCGAGACCGGCAGTCGGTTCGGGCCGGGGCTGGTCGCCGAGGATTTGCAGCAGGCGATGATGCCGGTGCTGCGCGAACTGGTTGCTGCCGGAGGCGGGCGCTGATCAACCGCGATGCCCGCGACACCAGCTCACAGCGGAATGTTGTCGTGCTTCTTCCAGGGGTTCTGCATATCCTTGTTGCGCAGCATGCGAAGCGCCCGGGCGATACGGCGGCGGGTCGAGTGCGGCATGATCACCTCGTCGACATAGCCGCGCTCGGCGGCTACGAACGGCGACAGGAAGCGGTCCTCGTAAGCCTTTGTACGGGCAGCGATTTTTTCGGCATCGCCGATGTCCTTGCGGTAGATGATCTCGACCGCGCCTCTCGCCCCCATAACGGCGATCTGCGCCGTCGGCCAGGCATAGTTCATGTCGCCGCGCAGATGCTTCGACGCCATGACGTCGTAGGCGCCGCCATAGGCTTTGCGGGTGATGACGGTGATCTTCGGCACGGTTGCCTCGGCATAGGCGAAAAGCAGCTTGGCGCCATGCTTGATCAGACCGCCATACTCCTGCGCCGTGCCGGGCAGAAAACCGGGAACATCGACGAAGGTGACTATCGGGATTGAAAAGCAGTCGCAGAAACGCACGAAGCGCGCCGCCTTGCGGCTGGCGTCGGAATCGAGCACGCCCGCCAGAACCATTGGCTGGTTGGCGACAAAGCCGACCGTGCGGCCCTCTACCCGGCCGAAACCGGTGACGATGTTCTTCGCAAAACTCTGCTGGATCTCGAAGAAATCACCCTCATCGGCGACCTTCAGGATCAGCTCCTTGATGTCGTAGGGCTTGTTGGCATTGTCGGGGATCAGCCGGTCGAGCGACATGTCATGGTCGGTGACCGACTGGTAGCATTCGATCTCGGGGAGCTCCGACGTATTGGAAGCTGGCAACAGGTCGACCAGCCGGCGCATCTGCAAGAGTGCTTCGACGTCATTGTCATAGGCGCCGTCGGCGATCGAGGATTTCGTTGTGTGGACGGAAGCGCCGCCGAGGCTCTCGGCGGTCACCGTCTCGTTGGTCACGGTCTTCACCACATCCGGCCCTGTGACGAACATGTAAGAGGTATCGCGCACCATGAAGATGAAATCGGTCATCGCGGGCGAATAGACGTCACCGCCGGCACAAGGGCCCATGATGACGGAGATCTGCGGAATGACACCCGAAGCGAGCACATTGCGCTGGAAGATCTCGGCATACCCGCCGAGTGCGGCGACGCCTTCCTGGATGCGCGCGCCCCCGGCATCGTAGAGGCCGATGATCGGCGCGCGATTGCGCAGCGCCATCTCCTGCACCTTGATGACCTTTTCGGCATGGGCTTCCGACAGCGAGCCCCCGAACACCGTGAAATCCTTGGCGAAGAGATAGACCGGCCGGCCGTTGACCGTGCCCCAGCCGGTGACGACGCCATCGCCTGCGATCTTGGTCTTCTCCATGCCGAAGTCGGTCGAGCGGTGCTCGACATACATGTCGAACTCCTCGAAAGAACCCTCATCGAGGAACACCTCGATGCGTTCGCGCGCTGTGAGCTTGCCCTTCTTGTGCTGGGCGTCGATGCGGGCCTGGCCGCCACCCATGCGGGCGATGTCACGCCGCCGCTCGAGTTCCTTCAGCACGTCTTTCATCGCTCGGTCCCCAGAAAACGGAAGCTGCGTTTGTGGTAATGATGCCCGTCGGGGAGCGCAAGCGTCGGCTTTTGGTTGGTTTTTGCTGCACCGCAACATCGCGCCTCTTGCATTCCGGGGCGAACTCAGCCATATGCAACCCATAGGCGCTTGGGCCGGGAGATTCCGGCCTTCTCGACAAATGAGACTGGTTGCGTCTGTTTTCCCTCTTTCCGGTATATCGGCCCCTCTTTCCGGTACATCACAAAGTGGCGAAAAAGCCCCGTGGCATGATGCCTGCGGGCACGACAGCGCAGCCGAGTGGACGCACGTGTCCGCCCGCCTTGTCGTTCCATATCAAATTTTCGACGGCAGGTTGCGCCCTGCCGCGATTGACGTTTGCGGCCAGAGGCCGCGTGAAAGAAGATTATTTTGACCAACGAAAACACTTTGCCCGGCAACGACACCGCGGAACTCTCCGGTTTCGCGGCGCTGGGAATTACGGGTGCGCTGCTCAAGGCCACCCACAATGCCGGATTCGCCGAACCGAAGCCGATCCAGATGCAGGCCATCCCGCCGCAGCTGGAAGGCCGTGACATTTTCGGCATTGCGCAGACCGGCTCCGGCAAAACCGCGGCCTTTGCGCTGCCGATCCTATCGAAGATCATCGCGCTCGGCACCAAGCGGCGCGCCAAGACGACCCGCGCGCTGATCCTGGCGCCGACCCGCGAACTTGCGGTGCAGATCGAGGACACCATCAAGATCCTCGCCAAAGGCGCGCATGTCTCGACGGCACTCGTGCTGGGCGGCGTCTCGCGCTTCAGCCAGGTGAAGAAGGTTGCTCCCGGCGTCGATATCCTCATCGCCACGCCCGGTCGCTTGACCGACCTCGTGCGCGAGGGCGACCTCATCCTCTCCGACACCAAATGGCTGGTGCTGGACGAGGGCGATCGCATGCTCGACATGGGCTTCATCAACGACGTCAAGCGCATTGCCAAGGCGACCGCGCCCGATCGCCAGACGGCGCTCTTCTCGGCCACCATGCCGGACGAGATCGCTGAACTCGCCAAGGGCCTCCTGAAGAACCCTGTCCGTGTCGAAGTCTCGCCGCAAAGCACTGCGGCCGCCGAAATCGTCCAGGGCGTCGTCTTCGCCCGCACCAAGCAGAAGCGCCAGGTGTTGTCGACGATGCTCGCCGATGAGGCGATGAAGTCCGTCATCATCTTTTCGCGTACCAAACATGGTGCGGACCGGGTGACCAAGGACCTCGAGCGCGACGGCTTCAAGGCCGCCGTTATCCACGGCAACAAGTCGCAGAATGCCCGTCAGAAGGCGCTGAATGATTTCCGCGACGGTTCGGTGCGCATCCTGGTCGCGACCGACATCGCCGCGCGCGGCATCGACGTGCCCGGCATCAGCCATGTCGTGAATTTCGACCTGCCGGACGAGGCTGAAAGCTACGTCCACCGCATCGGCCGCACCGGTCGCAACGGGATGGATGGCATCGCGATCACGCTTTGCGATCCTTCGGAGAACAGCAAGCTGCGCCAGGTCGAGCGGATCATCCGCACCAAGCTGCCTGTTGTTGCCGACCATCTCGGCAGCCCCGATCCGGCACGCAATCCGGCGGAAAAGAACGAGCGCTTCGAACCCGCCAATGATCGCAGCGACCGCAATGGGCGTCGCGACGGCCGGCGACCGGGCGGCGAGAAGAAGCAGAACAACGGCTTCGGCAACAAGCGTTTCGGCGACAAGCCAGCCTTTGCCGGCGAACGCAAGCCCGAAGGCGCCAAGCCCTTCAAGGGGAACAACAAGCGCCGCTTCGGCGGCAAGCGTCCGGCGGCGCGAGCTGCTTAATACGCCTTATGCAGTTGGCCAACCCTTGGTGGTTGGCTGGTGACTGACCAACAAAGAAAGGGGCTGATGAAGCAATGCTTCATCAGCCCTTTTCGTCTCCGAACCTTACTTCGCCACCGCCTCGACCCAGACAGCAATCCGTTGCGCCAGGAAAGCCGTGGTGGATGGCGACAGCGCGTCGCCGGCGATGACATGATTGTCGGGATCGCCACTGCTTTCGATGGGGACCAGCTCATGCGGGCCACCCCAGCGCGCGGCGATTTCGCGGGTACGGTCGGCCCGCACCACTCTGTCCAAATCCGAGAAGATGAACAAAGCCGGGATGGTCGCCTTCTCCACGGGCGCGCCATAGGCTAGCTCCGTCAGGGCCTGCATCGGCATTGTCGCTGCGATCGGATATCTGGTGGTCCAGAATTTCTCATGCAGCGCGTTGCGCGGCGCGAAGTTGCGTTCCCTGCCGGCGACGAGTTCGGCGATCTGCTTTCCCCATGGCATGGTCAGGACCTCGGCGCCGGATGCCTTCACGCCGAAATTAGGCGAGATGAATGCAATGGCCGCCACGCCCTCGGATGCACCGGCCTGCGTCGCCGCCCAGGCCGCCAGCGAGCCGCCGGTCGACGTTGAGATGACGATCACCTTGTCGCCGATCGCCCGGCCGATGGCGAGCGCCTCCTCATAGTCGTTGATCCAGGCATTGACACTGCCTTGCGTCATCGCCGCGCCGTCCTGGCCGTGACCGGTGAGGCGGGTGTAGAACAGGTTGGCGTCGAGCTGGTCGGCAACGTCGTCGGGCAAGGGCCGGACCTCGCCCTTCGATGCGGAAAAGCCATGGACGTAGACGATCGACAGCGGCGTCTTGGCGTGCACCATCGGGTTCGCCCAGACGATCTCCTTCTCCAGCCCGTCGCGAATACCGGGCATGGCGGCTTCAACCTTTGCCACATAGGCTTGTGGGTCGTCACCGATGACGGAAGGATCGAAACGGATCGTGGTGTCGACGGGTACGCGTGGACCCAATACGGAGGCCAGTGCGAGGATGGCGATCAGGCCCAGCACAGCAAACACGATCCGTCGCCCCATCGCAGACTCCACGCAACAACATTCAAGCTATGGTGGTGGCCATGCACAGGCAACGGCCGTTCAGGCAGCCAAGCCACCAATCCTGTGGGCATCTACTTGTTGGGCGGTTTGCGCTCATAATACAGCGGCCGTGCCTTCCAGCTGGTCGTCAGGTTGATCACCCATCTGCATAAAGGCCTTGGCAGCATGCCAAGAATTTTCAGCGGCCAGCTCGTTCTATACGGGAAGGTGACTTCGAAGCCGCCGGACTTGATTCCCTTCACCATGCGGCGCGTCGCACGGCCAACCGGCATCAGGCCCGGCATCGGCAGCATGTTCTTTTCGGTCAGTGGCGTGTCGACGAAGCCGGGGTTTACCACCTGGACGCGGATGTTCATCTTGTCGAAATCATATTTCAGCGACTCGGCCAGGATGTTGATCGCCGCCTTGGTGCCACCATAGGCCGCCGTGGTCGGCCAGCCGAAATAGGCGGTCACCGAGCCGACCAGAACGACATGGCCACGCGCGCGCACCCGCATATACTCGACCACAGGCACCAGCCCATTGATGATGCCGAAATAGTTGACCTCGAAGGAGCGGCGGAAGTCCTTGACGACGAGCGACTCTCCAGGTGTCGCGATGTAGTGTCCGGCATTGAAGATGGCGAGCACGATCGGCCCGAGGTCCTTCTCGATCGCCGCCACCGTCTTTGCCATGCGCGGCTCGTCGGTGACGTCGCAGGGAAAGGACACGACCTTGCCCGGCATCTGTGCGGTCTCGACGATGAGCGTGTCGATCGGATCGTCGTCCAGCGCTGTCACCGCCACCGCATACCCTTGTGACGCCAGATCCCTGGCCAGCGAGCGGCCGATGCCGCTGCTGCCGCCCGTGACCCATGCGACGCCGTGTTTCGGATCGGCCCGATAGAGTGTCATGCTTGCGCCCCGCGGAGTTATTAGTGTCTTGCTCTAGCGGTGGAGAAATCGAATGAAAAGGGTGCTTCTCGACGCCAGGTGCAAATGGTCCCCAGCGACATCCATGCACCGCAGCGCCGGAAATGCGACTGGACCAGACGAATTCTTGCCTTGAAACCGAAGCGTTGGGTTTCTAGGGTTTCGGCGCACGTACACAAGGAATCCTGAATGCCCCGTTCTGTGATCGACGCGATCGGCAACACGCCTCTGATCCGCCTCAATAAAGCTTCCGAAGAGACCGGCTGCGAGATCCTGGGCAAGGCCGAGTTCATGAATCCGGGCCAGTCGGTCAAGGATCGCGCCGGGCTGTTCATCATCCGCGATGCCGAACAACGTGGCCTGTTGAAGCCGGGCGGTGTCATCGTCGAGGGGACGGCCGGCAACACCGGCATCGGGTTGACGCTCGTCGCCAAGGCACTCGGCTATCGCACGGTCATCGTCATCCCGGATACGCAGAGCCAGGAAAAGAAGGACACGATCAGGTTGCTCGGCGCCGAACTGATCGAAGTGCCCGCCGTGCCTTACAAGAACCCCAACAATTATGTGAAGCTGTCGGGGCGGCTGGCCGAGCAGATGGCGAGAACTGAGCCGAACGGCGCCATCTGGGCCAATCAGTTCGACAATGTCGCCAACCGCGATGGTCATATCCGTACCACGGCCGAGGAAATCTGGGCCCAGACCGGCGGCAAGGTCGACGGTTTCGTCTCGGCGGTGGGTTCGGGCGGAACGCTGGCCGGTGTCGGGCTCGGTTTGAGGGCCAGGAGCAAGAACGTCAAGATTGCGCTCGCCGATCCTCTCGGCGCCGCCCTCTACAGCTTCTATACCAGCGGCGAATTAAAGTCCGAAGGCAGTTCGATCACCGAAGGCATCGGGCAGGGGCGCATCACCGCCAATCTCGAAGGCTTCACGCCTGACTTCTCCTACCAGATCAAGGATGAGGACGCGCTGCCGATCGTCTTCGACCTGATCCAGGAGGAAGGCCTGTGCGTCGGCGGCTCGACTGGCATCAACATTGCCGGCGCGATGCGGCTGGCCAGGGAATTGGGCCCGGGCCACACCATCGTGACGATCCTCTGCGACTACGGCACGCGCTATCAGTCGAAGCTGTTCAACCCGGAATTCCTGCGCGACAAGAAGCTTCCTGTGCCGGGCTGGATGGAACTGCAGAGCAAGATCTCGGTGCCGTTCGAAAAGGTCGCGTGATGGCGCACAAGACAGAAGCGCTGTTTCGCGACGATGCCTATCTCAGGACGGCTGACGCCACGGTCGTCGCCATCAATGAGCGCGGCGGCATCATCCTCGACCGGACGATCTTTTATGCCACCTCTGGCGGCCAGCCGGGTGATAGCGGCACGTTGGAGTGTGCCGACGGCAGCCGCATCGAGATCGCCGCCACGATTACAGGCGAAACCAAGGACGAGATCATCCACGTGCCGGCGCCCGCGCAGACGGCACTGGCCGTTGGCGAGCGGGTGAAGCTGGCAATCTTCTGGGAGCGGCGGCACCTGCTGATGCGCATGCACGCTGCCTGCCACCTGCTGACAGTCGTCTGCCCGTTCCCGATCACCGGTGCGGCGGTTTCCGAGGACGACAGCCGTGTCGATTTCGACATTCCGGACGCCAGCTTCACCAAGGAAGATGTGACTGCCGGCATGATGGACCTGGTGAGGGCTGATCATCCCATCTTCACCAGGCTGATCAGCGACGAGGAATTGGCCGCCAATCCCGGCCTGGTGAAATCCAAGAATGTCCGACCGCCCGTTGGCACGGGCAATATCCGCCTCGTCTGCATCGGCGAAAGCGCCTCGGTGGACAGCCAGCCCTGCGGTGGCACGCATGTGAAGAGCACCGGCGAAATCGGCGAGGTCCACATCGGCAAGATCGAGAAGAAAGGCCGGGAGAACAGGCGCTTCCGCATCCGCTTCGGCCCCATGCCGGCGAACTGAACAGACAGACACCGTCAAAAGGCGGTAGGAGAGAAAATGGCCGAAGACAGTCCTTTCACCGTCGACGCCGACTGGCTGCAGGAGCGCTTGGGCCAGCCGGGCCTAACGATCATAGATGCCTCCTGGTATCTGCCGGCGCAAAAACGCGACGCGCGCGCCGAGTATGATGCTGCCCATATTCCAGGCGCCCGTTTCCTGGACCAGGATGCCGTTTCGGATCCCGACGCCGCCATGCCGCATACGCTGGCATCGCCGCAGCATTTCGCCCAGTATGTCGGCTCAATGGGCGTTTCGGCCGATGACACCATCGTCGTTTATGATGGCCCGGGTTTCTTCTCGGCGCCCCGGGCATGGTGGATGTTCCGCATCATGGGCGTCTTCCAGACCTATATTCTGGACGGCGGTTTCGACAACTGGAAGGCGTCCGACCGGCCGGTAACAGCCGAGCCGACCAAGATCGCGCCAAGCGTCTTTCATGCTGATTTCGATGCCGGTCGCGTCGTCGGTTTGGCCGACATGCGCCGGATCGTCGATACGAAAGCAAGCCAGATTGCCGACGCCCGGGGACCGGGCCGCTTTACCGGTGCCGAGCCCGAGCCCCGCGCTGGCATCCGCTCCGGCCATATGCCGGGCGCACGCAACATCCCTTATTCGGCGCTTTCCGAAAACGGCAGGCTGCTGCCGAAGGACCGTTTGCGCAAGGTGATAGAGAACTCCGGTATCGACCTGTCCAAACCAGTGGTCACATCCTGCGGCTCCGGCGTCACCGCTGCGGTGGTCACGCTGGCGCTGGAGACGCTTGGCCACACCGACAACAGGCTTTATGACGGCTCATGGACCGAGTGGGGCGGGCTGTCCGATACGCCGGTCGTGACCGGCCCAGCGAAGACCGGCAAGGAATGAATTGATGGAAAACGGCGTGCTGCAGGATATTGAAGTCACGGTGACTTTTCTGGAGATGCATGCCCCACAGGCCGCCTCGCCACCGGTGCCCTACAACCGTCAGGTCGCACTGCTGAAGACCAGGGATATTCCCTTGCATTTCTACCGCTACCTGATGGACCGGGTGGGGCGCAAATGGCACTGGGTGAATGTTCTAAGGCTGAATGACGACGAGCTGTCGGCCGGAATCCACCGCGAGGATCGCGACATCAGGGTGCTCTATCTCGACGGTTCGCCGGCAGGCTTCTTCGACCTCAAGCCGCATCTGCCCGAGGAAGTCGAACTCGCCTATTTCGGCATGATGGAACACGCCACCGGGCAAGGCATCGGCCGCTGGTTCCTTGGCTCGGCGATTGCGGCGGCGTGGTCGTATGGGCCGAAACGGGTGACGGTGCAGACCTGCACGCTCGACCACCCCGCAGCGCTGCCGCTCTACCAGAAGCTCGGTTTCAAGCCGGTCGCTCAGAAGAAAGAGGTCGTGCATCCCCTACCTTTCGCCGAGCGCTCGGCCAGCGTCATGCGGCCGTAACTCCAGCCGGAATCTGAACCGCCGCTTCGACGATTTCATCAAGTGATTTGTCGCACTGATTAGCCGGCTTATGTCTGGAGATGCCGGGGATCCCATCGAAGGTCTACGGGGACCTATCCTCACATCGGATCGGTTCCCGGATGCTTGGCGGGAATCGGGTGGGAAGCCCTGTCGCGAGCGGGTAATTTCCGGTCGACAGCAGCGGAGATCTTGCCATGACCATCCAGTTCACAGCTCTGCCGACCGAAGATGTAAGGGCCCTGCAGCGCGGCGGTCCCGATGCCTATGGCCAGACGCCCGAGCGGAAAATCTCTGACGGTGATGGCATGCCTTGCCGGCATTGCCTTAGGAATATCGCCGCCGGGGATGTCTACCTAATCCTCGCCTACCGGCCATTTCCGAACCCTCAGCCCTACGCTGAAACAGGGCCGATCTTCCTGCATGCCCAGGAGTGCGAGCGTGCCGCCGGGGCAGGACTGCCGCCGGAGATTCTCGATAGCCCGGACTATATCGTGCGCGGCTATGGCAGCGATGATCGTATCGTCTACGGTAGCGGTGGCGTCATCCCGACCCAAGCAATTGCCGCACGAGCCGAGACCTTGTTCGAGCGTGAAGACATTGCCTATGTGCATGTCCGCTCGGCGCGCAACAATTGCTACCAGTGCCGTATCGAGCGCGCATGAGATGCAACGATTGCCGATAGAAAGCTTCTGTCGCACTGCTGTCGCATGGACGCGCTAGAAAGCCGTTGTCGATCGATTGGCCGACCGCGGATGAACCGGCGGCAAATCTCGATATCGAGGAAGCGGGGCTTTGGCTCCGCTTTTTTGTTGCCTGCACCGATCGCTCAAGAAAAAACCCGCCGGTTTGAGCCGGCGGGGACTGAAGGAAGCTTTCGGGTGTATTAAGCCGCGAGCACTGCCTTCGGCTCGACCAGTTCATAGCCGAGCGCTTCGGCGACCGCGCGGTTGGTGATCTTGCCCTTGTGGACGTTGAGGCCGTTGCGCAGGTGATGGTCGTCGACCAGGGCCTTCAGGCCCTTGTCGGCGAGCTGCAGGCCATAGTGCAGCGTTGCGTTATTCAGCGCATGGGCCGAAGTGACCGGCACCGCACCAGGCATGTTGGCGACGCAGTAGTGGATGACACCGTCGACTTCGTAGGTGGGTTCGGCATGGGTGGTCGCGTGCGAGGTCTCGAAGCAGCCGCCTTGGTCGATGGCGACATCGACCAGTACCGAGCCCTTTTTCATGCCGGACAGCATTTCGCGGGTGACAAGCTTCGGCGCGGCAGCGCCCGGGATGAGCACGGCGCCGACGACGATGTCGGCCGAGAAGCATTCTTCCTCGAGCGCCTCGACGGTCGAATAACGGGTGTGGACCCGGCCGGCGAAGAGATCGTCGAGCTGGCGCAGACGCGGGATCGAGCGGTCGATGATGGTGACATCTGCGCCAAGGCCGGCGGCCATGCGGGCCGCGTGGAGGCCAACAACGCCACCGCCGAGCACGGTGACCTTGCCGGGCAGCACGCCGGGCACGCCGCCGAGCAGCACGCCGCGGCCGCCATTGGCCTTCTGCAGCGCCGTGGCGCCGGCCTGGATCGACAGGCGGCCAGCGACTTCCGACATTGGCGCCAGAAGCGGCAGCCCGCCACGATCGTCGGTCACGGTTTCATAGGCAATCGCGGTGACGCCCGAAGCGAGCAGGCCCTTGGTCTGTTCCGGATCCGGGGCCAAGTGGAGATAGGTGTAGAGGATCTGGCCTTCGCGCAGCTGTACCCACTCATTGGGCTGCGGCTCCTTGACCTTGACGATCATGTCCGACTTGGCGAACACGTCGGCGGCCGTCTTGGCGATGGTGGCGCCGGCGGCGCGATAGGCATTGTCATCGGCGCCGATGCCGGCGCCCGCGCCGGCCTCGACCAGAACTTCATGGCCATGGGCGACATATTCGCGGACCGAGCCCGGCGTGAGGCCGACACGGTATTCGTGGTTCTTGATTTCCTTGGGGCAGCCGACGCGCATTTTCTTCTCCTGATCCGGGCCCTTTTGGGCTCACTCCCTGTATGGACGCAGTGAACCATGAATCGGCGCGCAGGTGTTTGCGAATGCGCTTGCAGGAGCGCGCGTCCTTCGATAATCGTTGCGAAAAATG
The DNA here is from genome assembly GCF_006442215.1 of Mesorhizobium sp. B2-3-11. Taxonomy (NCBI): domain Bacteria; kingdom Pseudomonadati; phylum Pseudomonadota; class Alphaproteobacteria; order Hyphomicrobiales; family Phyllobacteriaceae; genus Mesorhizobium; species Mesorhizobium sp. B2-3-11. The sequence continues at coordinate 305,395 of NZ_VFVS01000001.1, forward strand.
TACCGATATTCGCAGGAATCACGAAGAATGCCGCTCGACAGGATTGATATCGCCATTCTGGAGACATTGCAGAAGGATGGTCGGATGCCGAACGCGGCCCTTGCCGAAAAGGTCGGCCTGTCGCAGTCGGCCTGTTCGCGCCGGCTCGACAATCTGGAAAAATCCGGAACTATTCGCGGCTACCACGCCCGGCTGTCCAATGCAGCCCTTGGCCACCAGATGACGGCGATCGTCCACATATCGCTCTCCGGCCAGTTCGAGAAGACGCTGTCGGACTTCGAAGCGGCGATCAAACGCTGTCCGAACGTACTGTCGTGCCACCTGATGTCGGGCGAGTACGATTATATCCTGAGGATCGCGGCGAAGGATCTCGTCGACTACGAGCGCATCCACAAGGAATGGTTGTCGGCGATGCCGCACGTAACGAAGATCAATTCGTCCTTCGCCTTGCGCGAAATCGTCGACCGAACGGCCATGGGGTTGAAGCCGGAAATGGCTTAGAGCCCGACCGAAACCTCGTTCCTATGGCCATCTGAAGGCGTTTTCTGCGCTCCGGTGCTCACGGACCCAAATGTCCGCTGCGCTCCGGTTCTCGAAACACCTCCATATGACTCACATGAACGAGCTTCGAAACGGGCTCTAACTTACGCCGTGGCAGCCTCCGTCACGATCCGGTCCATGGGGATGTCGTGCCACTGCGGATAGATGGTGGCGATGCGCTGCAATTCGTAGCCGACGCCGATGACCAGTGGCTTGAACGACATGGCGGCCAGCGTGCGGTCGAAGAAGCCGCCGCCATAGCCCAGCCGATAGCTTGCCGGATCAATGCCGACAATGGGCGAGATCACGATGTCCGGCAGCACCGGATCGCCTTCGGCCGGGATCGGGATGTTCCACACCCCTTTCTCCAGCCGGTCGCCCGGTTTGTAGGCGCGAAAGATCAACGGCTGACCCTTTTCGACAACGATGGGCAACGCGGTGCGGCCGCCTTGCGCGTTGATCGACGCCATCCATGGCCGCAAATCCGGCTCGCCGCGAAACGGCCAGTAGAGGCTGACCATCCGGCCTGCTACGCCACCGATCACTGCCTCGAGGCCTTCCGCGATGCGTTGCGACATTGCCGTTCGCGCTTCGGCGGAAACGGCAAGGCGCGCCGCGATCAGACGCTCACGCTCGGCCTTGCGCCAGCGCCTGACGTCGGTCCAGTCGCTGAGCGGTGCTTGGAACGCGGGATCGAGCTCATGCAGGAAGCAGGGTGGCGAGGCATACTGTGCCGGACCCTGTTCGTCATGATCTTTAGCCATGCCTCACCTCATCTCGCCTTCGATGACGCTATACCTCGCGATACGATACAACATGCGCATTCACGACATGGCACGACGAGTCTCGCGCACTGTCCTGCCATTGTTGCATTGCACAAAAATACCTACATCTAGGCAGGCAATCTTGCCCATCAAGGGTGAACGAAATGAGCGATGCCAGACACCATGTCGTCGTCGTCGGCGCCGGGTTCGGTGGCCTTGAATTCACCCGCGCGCTGGCCGGTGTACCAGTGCGCATCACCATGATCGACAAGCGCAACCATCATCTGTTCCAGCCGCTGCTCTATCAGGTGGCAACCACGGCGCTGGCGACCTCGGAGGTTGCCTGGCCGATCCGCCATCTCCTGCGCAAGCGCAAGGATGTGATCACGCTGCTGGCCAATGTCACGGGAGTCGACCGGGCCGGCAAACGTGTTTTGCTCGACGATGGCAGCACCGTCGCCTACGACACGCTGGTGCTCGCCACCGGCGCGCGCCACGCCTATTTCGGCCATCACGAATGGGAGCCTTTCGCACCGGGCCTGAAGACATTGGAGGACGCCACCACCATTCGGCGCCGCATTCTTCTGGCCTTCGAGCAAGCGGAGCGGGAACCCGACCCCGCCAGGCGCCAGGCGCTGCTGACCATTGCCATCGTCGGCGGCGGGCCGACCGGCGTCGAACTTGCCGGAACCATTGCCGAACTGGCGCATGACACGCTGCGCGGCGAATTCCGCAACATCGATACGCGCCAGACGCGCGTGGTGCTGATCGAGGCCGGCGACCGCATTCTGGCCAATTTCGCGCCGACGCTCTCCGACTATGCCGGGAAGGCGCTCGAACGGCTTGGTGTTGTGGTCGAGCTTGGCCGGGCCGTCACGCGCTGCGATGCCGAAGGCGTGGTTTTTGGCGACACGGTTCTGCCGGCACGCACGATCCTGTGGGCAGCCGGCGTCGCCGCTTCGCCCGCCGCCGAATGGCTGGGAGCGAAGGCGGACCGAGCCGGCAGGGTATTGGTCGAGCCTGATCTCAGTGTGCCCGGCAGCCCGGAAATTTTTGTCATCGGCGACGCAGCGCTTGTGCTGCGGCCCGACGGACGGCCGGTGCCCGGCGTGGCACCTTCCGCCAAGCAGGAGGGACGGCATGTTGCCGCGACTGTCAAGGCCAGGCTTGCCGGCGACACGAGCCCGCGGCCTTTCCATTACAAGCATGCCGGTGATCTGGCGACGATCGGCAAGCGCGCGGCCGCGATCGATTTCGGCTGGATCAAGCTGACCGGCTGGCTCGCCTGGTGGCTCTGGGGCATCGCCCACATCTATTTCCTGATCGGTTTCCGCAACCGGCTTGCGGTTTCGCTGAGCTGGCTATGGATCTACGTCACAGGCCAGCGCAGCGCCCGGCTGATCACCCAGGGCGACGACGACAAGAGCTGACTTTCTTCACCGCGCTTTTCATCGGGCCGTCATCTGTAGCTGATGGATTGGCGTGCCGATGCGCGCGACTTCTTGAGTGGACTTGAGCCGGTTTCAGCGCGAAGTTCGCCTCGGGGCAGGGCTTGTCAGGTCGTCGAAGTAAGGAGAAAACATGTCGCAACTGCTCCATCCCGTCTCTCGCCGTGGTCTCCTTGCGGGGGCCGCTGCCACAGGGGCGCTGATCATGCTTCATCCCTTCTCCGCCCGTGCGCAGGCCAACCAGGCGCATCTGAGAATCATGGAAACCACCGATATCCATGTGAACGTGCTGCCCTATGATTACTACGCCGACAAAGCCAATGACACGATGGGCCTGTCGCGCACGGCGTCCCTGATCGACGCCGTCCGCAAGGAAGCCGCGAATTCGATGCTGATCGACAATGGCGACCTTTTGCAGGGCAATCCGATGGGCGACTACATCGCCTATGAAAAGGGCCTGAAGGAGGGCGATCTCCATCCGATCATGAAAGGCATGAACCTGCTCGGCTATGAGTGTTCGACACTTGGCAACCACGAATTCAACTACGGCCTGTCCTTTCTGGACAAGGTACTGGCCGGCGCCAACTTCCCGTTCGTCTGCGCCAATCTCATCCGGGGCACCGAGCTTGCCGCCAACCCGCGCGACGACAAGCTCTACCTCAAGCCCTACATAATCCTGGACAAGAAGATTAAGGACGGGTCAGGCGCGGAACAGCCGATCAGGATCGGCATCATCGGTTTCGTACCGCCCCAGATCATGATCTGGGACCTCAAGAATCTCGAAGGCAACGTCAAGACGCGCGACATCGTCGAGGCGGCGAAGGCCTGGGTGCCGCAGATGAAGGAGGAGGGTGCCGATATCGTCATCGCGCTCTCGCATTCCGGCATCGACGTCAAACAGGGTGACATGATGGAGAACGCCTCGTTCTTCGTCGCCGGCGTCGAAGGCATCGACGCGGTCTTCACCGGCCACCAGCACCTGGTCTTCCCCGGCAAGAAGGATTTCCAGGCGCTAGAGGGCGTTGACGCACAGAAGGGGACGCTGCAAGGCAAACCCGCCGTCATGGGCGGTTTCTGGGGCTCGCATATGGGCCTGATCGACCTGATGCTGGAACGCGACGGGTCGAAGTGGAAAGTGGTCTCGGCGACATCGGAGGCGCGGCCGATCTTCGAGCGTGTCGACAACAAGAACAAGCCGATCGTCCCGGACGACAAGCGCATCATTGCCGCTGTCGAGCAGGACCACGAGGCGACGCTCGCCTATGTGCGCCGCCCTGTCGGCAAGACCTCGGCGCCGCTCTATTCCTATTTCGCGCTGGTGGCCGATGATCCGTCGGTGCAAATCGTCAACCAGGCGCAGAGCTGGTATCTCAAGGATATCCTGAAGAGCACCCAGTGGAAGGACGTGCCGATGTTGTCGGCGGCGGCGCCCTTCAAGGCTGGCGGGCGCAGCGGCGCCGACTACTACACCGACGTGCCGGTGGGCGACATCGCAATCAAGAACGTCGCCGACCTCTATCTCTATCCGAACACGGTTCGCGCGGTTGAGATCACGGGTGCGCAGGTGAAGGAATGGCTGGAGATGTCGGCCGGCATCTTCAAAAAGATCGAGGCAGGGAAGGCTGACCAGCCGCTGATCGACCCTGAATTCCCCTCCTATAATTTCGATGTCATCGATGGCGTCAGCTACAGGATAGACCTGTCGCAGCCGCCGAAATACGATTCGAAGGGCGGCGTCGCCAATGCCGGTTCCAATCGAATTGTCGACCTGAAATTCGACGGCAAGCCGATTGATCCAGCAGCGAAATTCATCGTTGCGACCAACAACTATCGTGCCGGCGGCGGTGGCAATTTTCCCGACATCAATGCCTCGAAGATCATCTACGAGGCGCCTGACACCAACCGCGACGTCATCGTCCGCTACGTCATCAGCCAAGGCACCATCAACCCGACGGCGGATGGCAACTGGTCGTTCGCGCCGTTGCCGGGAGCCAGCGTCGTCTTCGAGACAGGCGTCAAGGCAAAGGACTTCATTGCCGATGTGAAGTCGCTGAGGATCGAGCCTGCCGGCGAGGGCGAAGCTGGTTTTGCCAGATATCGCATTTTTCTCTGATAAGGCCGTCAAAGCCGGATGCGGTCAGTCTTGGCCGCATCCCCAAGGCCTCCAGTCAGCTCTTTCGAGGGTGGGCGGCGCGGATCGCCCTTGATCACCGGCATGACAAGATCCAGCGCATCCGTGGAAAAGCCGCTGTCAGCCTGGCCAGCCTTACGCCTTGTAGACCACCTGGCGCACGTCGATATAGCTGGTGCGGAAACCGGCCTCGCAATAATGCAGGTAGAATTCCCAGAGCTTCTTGAAACGATCGTCGAAGCCGAGCGGCACGATCTTTTCCCACGATCCCCGGAAACGCTGGCGCCATTCGGAAAGCGTGCGGGCATAGTCCTCGGGGAAAACGCGTTCGCGTAGATGGGCAAGGCCGTGCGTTGCGCCAAGCGACTTCAAGATGGACGGCGTCGGCAGCATGCCGCCCGGGAAGACGTAGCGCTGGATGAAATCCGGCCTGGCGCGGTAGGTGTCGTAGGCGGCTTCGTTGATGGTGATGATCTGCAGCCCCGCGGTGCCGTCGGGCTTCAGGCAAGCCTTCATCTTGGAGAAGAATACCGGCCAGTATTTCTCGCCTACAGCCTCGAACATCTCAATCGAGGCGATGCGATCGTAAGTGCCGGTTTCATCGCGGTAATCTTGCAGCTTGATGTCGACCTTGTCGGCAAGCCCGGCCTTGGCGATGCGTGCCTTGGCGAAATCGTGCTGCTCGCGGCTGATGGTCAATCCGGTAACCCGGCAGCCGATTTCGCGCGCCGCGAATTCGGCAAAGCCGCCCCAGCCGCAGCCGATCTCCAGCACATGATCCTTGCCACTTATGCCCGTATCCCTGGCCAGCTCCCGATATTTGGCGGCTTGGGCGCTCTCGAGATCGTTGGCGCCATTGGCATAAAGCGCCGAGGAATAGGTCATGCTCGGGTCGAGCCATTCCTTGTAGAAGGCATTGCCGAGATCGTAATGCGCCGAGATATTGCGCTTCGACCCCGTGCGGGTGTTCTCGTTGAACCAGTGGCGGATGCGCTGGACCGTGTTGATGAGCCAGCTGGCGCCGCCCGCGACGCGTTCGCCGATCGCCGAGTTGACCACAAACAGTTCGAGGAAGCTGGTGACGTCAGGGCTTTCCCAATCGCCGTCCATATAGGATTCGGCAACGCCGATCGTGCCGCCGGAAAAGGCGCGGCCTGGCAGACGCCAGTTCTTGAGCACGAGTTCGGCGTCGGGACCCGGCGCCTTGCCGCCGACGAGAACGGCGCGGCCGTCCGGCATCCTGACCTTCAGCGATCCGCGCGGCAGGCTCATGGCCGCCGACAGCACCATGCGCGCCTTGGCCGGCAGGCCCTTGACGATCTCGGCGAAATTGAATTCATCGAGCCTGACCGCTTCGCTCGGCACTATGCCGTGATGTTCCCCGTGTCCCATTCCATGCCCCTGGATCTCCGTGGCGTCGGCGCAATTGCCGAGCTACGGTTCCCTTGGATCATCCGCCGGGTTCGAACGCCCTTGCCTCGACCGGTAGCTTGCGGATCCGGCGACAGGCGGGCTCGAACGAAAGCGCGCCCCTTAGCCAGAGCTTCAGCGCTTCCAGTGAATGCCTGCCACAATCTTCCACGTCATGAGGGGGAACTTCAAGAGGCATGCCGAAAGCTGGACCGTGCCACGCGGCGCCCGGCATCTGACGCCTTGCGTAAGGTCGCTGCAGCCCAATCAAAAACGCCTATGGCAGCAGCAGTGCTAGTACGATAGCTTTAGCCATGCGTTATGTAATTGTCATTGCCGCCATCGCGTTCTTCCTGATCTGGGACGGCCTCTACAATCAGGGCCGGTATCTCGACGTCACGGTCAGGGAGGTTTCCCATGCGGTGCGCTACGTCACCGGCAAGACCTAGACATCCCCTTCAAATTGGCAGCTGAGGTCCAGCACCGATCGAGGCGCGTCGCAGGGACGTGTGGCGCCATGACCGGTTGACGCGAGGAGACCGCCGTCACAAAAGACCCCGACATTCAGATCGAGGAGGCGGGATTGATCCGGCATATCGTTTTCTTCAGCGCACGGCGCAAGGAAGATGTGGAAGCAGTTCGCACCGGGCTGCTGGCGCTCGGCGATATTCCTCATTCCAGCCTTTTCGAGGTCACGTTGAACACCAAGGTCGACCCGCTGTCGGATGAAGTTGATGTCGTCGTCTACGCGGAATTCGCCGATGACGCGGCGCTGGCCGCCTACAAGGCGCACCCGCTCTATGCGCAGACCACCAGCAACGTCAAACCAATGCGCGAACTGCGCTATTCCGCTGATGTCGTGGCCGGAAGCTGATCCAGCGCTTGCTCCAGAAGGTGCCGTTCGCGGCGCCCCGTGAAATAACCGGACAGCATGTGAAGGCCGCCGGGAAGGTTGATGGCCTTCCGCCAGGCCCGCAATTCGTCCAGCGCGACGAGCCGCCGCCGGCGACCAAGGTCTTGAACCGATCTTCCGAATGATGCACATCGCGCTTCCATGACCTCATCAGGCATTCATCCGCTCGATCATCTGGTTTTGCCGACACAGAGCCTCGATGCCGCGCGCGCCCGGCTCGACGCGCTTGGCTTCGTCGTCGCTCCGACCGGCGTCCATCCCTTTGGCACGGAAAACTGCTGCGTTTTCCTTGCTGACGGCACCTATCTGGAGCCGCTTGCGATTGGCAGTGAACAGGCTGCGACAGAGGCGGCTGCCGAGGGCAATGTCTTCGTTGCGCGCGACCGCCTCTATCGCGAAAGCCATGGCAACGAGGGATTTTCCGCGGTGGTTCTTGGCACGGACAATGCCGATGGCGACCATGAACGCTATGTCAAAGCTGGCCTGTCGGCGGGAGACACGCTGAGCTTCTCGCGAACCTTCACCGACGCGGCGGGCAAAAGCGATACGGCCTCGTTCAAGCTCGCCTTTGCTGCGGCTCACGGCCAAACGGACGCATTTCTTTTTACCTGCCAACGCGTCAATGCGCCGAAAGTGGACCGCGCAGCATTGCAGGCTCACCCCAACGGCGTCGACGGAATTGTCGAGGTGATTGCAATCAGCGGCGGCGCCCCAGCCGAGCAGCACCGGCTGATTTCAGTGGCGGTCAACGACCCGTCCGCCGATACGCAAGGCGGCGCTTTTCATCTGCCGAACGCGATCTTGACCGTCCTGGACGCCGCCTCTTTCACGGCGCGCTTTGGAATGCCGGCCGGGGCGCCATCAGAATTGCGCTTCGCCGCCGTGGTTTTTTCAATCCGCGACATTGACGCCGCCGCAAGCCTGCTTGCGGCCAATGCCATCGAACACGATATGTCGGGCAATGACATTATCGTGCGGCCGGCACCCGGGCAGGGCGCGGCTTTCATCTTTCGGGAGATCCAATGAGCAACCCCCTGGCGCCCAATTCGTCGGTAACCGTCGGCAATGTCGTCTTCGACAATGCGGGGCCCCTCGCGCTGATCGCCGGCCCGTGCCAGTTTGAATCGCGCCAGCACGCCTTCGATATGGCCGGTGCGCTGAAGGAACTGACCGGCAGGCTCGGCATCGGCCTCGTCTACAAGACGAGCTATGACAAGGCCAACCGCACGTCTCTTTCGGCAACGCGTGGTGCCGGCATGGACGCCGCGCTTCCCGTCTTCGATGAATTGCGCAAGGAATTCTCGCTTCCCGTGCTGACCGATGTCCACACCGAGGAGCAGTGCGCGATTGTTGCTCCGCATGTCGATGTGCTGCAGATACCGGCGTTCCTGTCGCGCCAGACCGATATGCTGGTCGCCGCCGCAAGGACGGGCAAGGTCATCAATGTCAAGAAGGGGCAATTCCTCGCGCCTTGGGACATGAAGAACGTGGTCGCCAAGATCACCGGTTCCGGCAATGCCAATGTGCTGACCACCGAGCGTGGCGCTTCTTTCGGCTACAACACACTGGTGTCGGATATGCGCGCTCTGCCTGTCATGGCCGAGATCGGCGCCCCGGTGATCTTCGACGCCACCCATTCGGTGCAGCAGCCGGGCGGGCAGGGCGGGTCGTCTGGCGGGGAGCGCCGCTTTGTCGAGACGCTGGCCCGCGCGGCCGTTGCCGTCGGCGTTGCCGGCGTCTTTATCGAGACCCATCAGGACCCCGACAATTCGACCTCTTCCGATGGTCCCAACATGGTGCCGCTGAAAGACATGCCGGCACTGCTGGAAAGGCTGATGGCCTTCGACAGGATCGCAAAGGGCTGAAAAGCCGCCGCCTTGTAGCGAACAAGCCCCGGTTATACGCTTTGTCCTGCAAATGAGCGTTTTGGCAGGAGGAAGCCAATGTCTGTCGCCCGCGTCACCGAAATCACCTCGTCGTCCAGCAAGAGCTTTCAGGACGCCATCGAGCAGGGAATTGCGCGCGCCTCGAAGACCCTGAAGAACGTCGAGGGCGCCTGGATCCAGGACCAGAAGATCGTTGTCGAGGACGGCAAGATCACCGCCTATCGCGTCAACATGAAGGTGACTTTCATCCTCGCTGAGTGATCAGGCAGCCACCAAAAAGTCGGGAACTTTCGCCCGCGCCCCTCATTGTCAGGCAGAGATCAACGACAACGAGGAGTACGATAATGACTACCCAGACAGGCCACACCGAAGCCATTGCCGCTTCGCGAGTCATCGGCACTACCGTCTACAACACCCAAGGCGACAGCATCGGCAGCATCGAGGATGTCATGCTCGACAAGACGTCGAATGGCATCATGTTCGCGGTGATCGGTTTCGGTGGCTTTCTCGGCATTAGCGAGAAGTACCACGCTATTCCTTGGGCAAGCCTCGACTATGATGAGGCAAGAGGCGGCTATGTCGTACCCTTCACCAAGGAACAGCTGAAGGCAGCGCCTGCCCATTCGATCAACGAACTGGCCGGCGCGGATGGCGAGAGCGCGCGCGACGAGTCCTATCGGTATTACAAAGTCAGGCCCTATTGGCATTGACGCCACAATCGAAAAAGGGGGTCGTTTCGACGGCCCCCTTTTCGATTCAAGGCAACGCTACTCGCTGATGTGCGAAGCCGCCAAAGGCGCAAAAGCTTTTGGCGGTGACTGCTGATTGTCGCATGACGTCAGGAACGCCGCGGCGATCAGGAACAGACTGACGATACCGCTCAACTCAGACATGGCGAAACTCCTCCTGTTTCGCCCCGCGCGACAACATCCATAACCTGGAATTCGCGTGTGGTGGCATGACTTATGATGACAGAAACTTGCGCTTCGTGAATCGAGCGAACGGCAATATTCGGCCAGGGCCCGATTGCCTTTTGCGTCGCTTTGGCTAAGACGGGCGCGACCCCTTTCTCCAGATCAATCGAGGACATCGTAATGACCGCCATCATCGATATTGTCGGGCGTGAAATCCTGGACAGCCGTGGAAACCCGACCGTGGAGGTCGATGTCGTTCTCGAAGACGGTTCGATGGGCCGCGCCGCTGTGCCGTCGGGCGCCTCGACCGGCGCCCACGAAGCCGTCGAACTTCGCGACGGCGGCGCCCGCTATCTCGGCAAGGGTGTGCTGAAGGCCGTCGAGGCGGTCAATGGCGAACTGTTCGAGGCGATCGGCGGCATGGAAGCCGAAAACCAGATCCATATCGATCAGACGATGATCGAGCTTGACGGCACGCCCAACAAGAGCCGGCTCGGCGCCAACGCCATTCTGGGCGTTTCGCTGGCGGTCGCGAAAGCCGCGGCCGATGCCGCCGGCCTGCCGCTCTATCGCTATGTCGGCGGCACCAAGGCGCATGTCCTGCCGGTGCCGATGATGAACATCATCAATGGCGGCGCGCATGCCGACAACCCGATCGACTTCCAGGAATTCATGATCCTGCCGGTCGGCGCGCCGACGCTGCGCGAAGGCGTGCGCTGGGGTTCGGAAATCTTCCACACACTGCGCAAGAAGCTGAAAGATGCCGGCCACAACACCAATGTCGGTGACGAGGGCGGCTTCGCGCCGAACCTGAAGAGCGCGCCGGTGGCGCTCGACTTCATCATGGAATCGATCGAGAAGGCCGGATTCAAGCCGGGCGAAGAGATCGCGCTCGGCCTCGATTGCGCCGCGACCGAGTTCTTCAAGGACGGCAACTATGTCTATGAGGGCGAGAAGAAGACGCGCGACCCCAAGGCACAGGCCAAGTACCTCGCCAAGCTCGCCGCCGATTATCCGATCATCTCGATCGAGGACGGCCTCGCCGAGGATGACTGGGAAGGCTGGAAATACCTGACCGACCTGACCGGCAAGAAGACGCAGCTTGTCGGCGACGATCTCTTCGTCACCAACACGGCGCGCCTGCGCGATGGCATCCGCATGGGTGTCGCCAATTCGATACTGGTCAAGGTCAACCAGATTGGCTCGCTGACCGAGACACTCGACGCGGTCGAGACCGCGCACAAGGCAGCCTACACGGCCGTCATGTCGCACCGTTCGGGCGAGACCGAGGATTCGACCATCGCCGATCTTGCCGTCGCCACCAATTGCGGACAGATCAAGACCGGCTCGCTGTCGCGCTCCGACCGCATGGCCAAATACAACCAGTTGATCCGCATCGAGGAAGAACTCGGCAAGCAGGCGCGTTACGCCGGCAAGTCGGTGATCAAGAGCTGATCCGGCCGCACATTGTCGATATGGAGAGGGCGGGACATCCCGCCCTTTTTCATTTCAGGCCCGACTGGGCGGCCTCCCGTAACCGTCCGTTAAGCACAATCAGGCGAAAAAGGCTTCGAGCCGTCTGAGTTCGCGGCCATGGGGAATCGGTCATGTGGACGCGTCAGCACAAGCAGAGAAACACCGGCCGGCTGATCATTCCCTCGCTCTGCGTGGCGTTCCTGGCCTATTTCGGCTTTCATGCCTATCATGGCGAATTCGGCATCAATTCCAAATACAAGCTGGAGGCCGAGACGGTCGCGCTGCAGGGTCAGCTCGTTGCGATCAAGGCGCGCAGGACGGAGCTCGAACGGCGCGTCAAGCTCATGCATGATGGCACGCTGGAGAAGGACATGCTCGACGAGCAGGCGCGCAAAGCGCTCAATTTATCCCAACCTGATGAGATCACCATCATGCTGCCGGTTTCGGCGAAGTAACCACTTTTCGGTTAATCGGCAATATTTCAATGATTTTAACCGCTTAGGCGCATGTCAGCTATGCAATTTCGACATGGCGGAACGCCTTTCTACGTGTTAGCCTCCCATAAATCGAAGGGGAGGGCGATCTCCCCGGAGCAGGTTGACCTTGCTCCAGTGTCCGCAAAGAGACGCCAACAGGGAGTGATGCATGGCCAACGCAGCCAGAAAAGCGCCTGCCAAATCGAAATCCGACGGCAAATCCGGTCTGTCGGCACCCAAGCCTGCTGACTTCACCAAGGACGAAGAGCTTGCCGCCTACCGGCACATGCTGCTCATTCGCCGCTTCGAGGAAAAGGCCGGCCAGCTCTACGGCATGGGCTTCATTGGCGGCTTCTGCCATCTCTATATCGGCCAGGAAGCCGTGGTCACCGGCATGAAGATGGCGCTGATCGACGGCGACCAGATGATCACAGCCTATCGCGACCACGGCCACATGCTGGCGATGGAGCTGTCGCCGCGGGGCGTGATGGCCGAGCTGACCGGACGCCGCGGCGGCCTTTCAAGGGGCAAGGGTGGCTCCATGCACATGTTCTCCAAGGAAAAGCATTTCTATGGCGGTCACGGCATTGTCGGCGCGCAGGTGTCGCTCGGCACCGGCCTGGCCTTCGCCAACCGCTATCGCGACAACAACAATGTCTCGCTGACCTATTTCGGCGACGGCGCCGCCAACCAAGGTCAGGTCTATGAGAGCTTCAACATGGCCTCGCTGTGGAAGCTGCCGGTGATCTACATCATCGAGAACAACCGCTACGCCATGGGCACATCGGTTTCGCGCTCGTCGGCGGAAACCAATTTTTCGCATCGCGGCGCCTCGTTCAAGATTCCGGGCATCCAGGTCGACGGCATGGACGTGCGTGCGGTGAAGGCGGCCGGCGATTTGGCTACCGAGTGGTGCCGTGCCGGCAACGGACCCATCATTCTCGAAATGCAGACCTACCGTTATCGCGGCCACTCGATGTCCGACCCGGCGAAATACCGCTCCAAGGAAGAAGTCCAGAAGATGCGCTCCGATCATGATCCGATCGAGCAGGTCAAGGCGCGGCTCATCGAGAAAAAGTGGGCAACCGAGGACGAACTCAAGACCGTCGACAAGGAGGTTCGCGACATCGTCGCCGACGCCGCCGAATTTGCCCAGCACGACGCCGAGCCGGATCCGTCCGAGCTCTGGACCGATATCGTATTGTAAGGGAGGGCCAGGACATGCCGATCGAAATTCTCATGCCCGCGCTCTCGCCGACCATGGAAGAGGGCAATCTTTCCAAATGGTTGAAGAATGAGGGCGATAAGGTCGTCGCCGGTGACGTGCTCGCCGAAATCGAAACCGACAAGGCGACGATGGAAGTCGAAGCCGTCGATGAAGGCACGTTGGGCAAGATCCTGATCGCCGCCGGCACCGAAGGCGTCAAGGTCAACACGCCGATCGCCGTTCTGCTGCAGGACGGCGAGAGCGCGGCCGATGTCGGCAAGTCCGCGGCTCCCGCCAAGGCGGAAGCACCGGCAATGGCGGAAGCGCCGGCCGAGGACAAGGCGGAGGTGGCAAAGCCAGCCGCCGCACCCGTCGCGGCCGCACCGAAAACGGAAATCGCCGCCGATCCCGATATTCCTGCCGGCACCGAGATGGTCTCGACCACGGTGCGCGAGGCGTTGCGCGATGCCATGGCGGAGGAAATGCGCCGCGACGGCGATGTCTTCGTGATGGGCGAGGAAGTCGCCGAATACCAGGGCGCCTACAAGATCACGCAAGGCCTGCTGCAGGAATTCGGGCCGCGTCGCGTCGTCGACACGCCGATTACCGAACATGGTTTTGCCGGCGTCGGCGTCGGTGCGGCGATGGCTGGGCTGAAGCCGATCGTCGAGTTCATGACCTTCAACTTCGCCATGCAGGCGATCGACCAGATTATCAATTCGGCTGCCAAGACGCTCTATATGTCGGGCGGCCAGATGGGCGCGCCGATCGTGTTCCGGGGGCCGAACGGCGCGGCGGCCCGTGTCGCCGCGCAGCACTCGCAGTGCTATGCCGCCTGGTACAGCCACATTCCGGGCTTGAAGGTCGTGATGCCATATACGGCGGCCGACGCCAAGGGCTTGCTCAAGGCGGCGATCCGCGATCCGAACCCGATTATCTTCCTCGAGAATGAGATCCTCTACGGCCAATCCTTCGACGTGCCGAAGCTGGATGATTTCGTGCTGCCGATCGGCAAGGCGCGCATCCACAAGGCAGGCAAGGATGTCACCATCGTCTCCTTCGGCATCGGCATGACCTATGCCGTCAAGGCTGAAGCCGAGCTGCGCGGCATGGGCATCGATGCCGAGATCATCGACCTCAGGACCATCCGTCCACTCGATCTCGACACCGTCATCGCCTCGGTCAAGAAAACCAACCGGCTGGTCGTGGTCGAAGAAGGCTACCCGCAGAATTCGGTCGGCGACCATATCGCCAACCAGGTCTCGCAACGCGCCTTCGATTTCCTCGACGCGCCGGTCATCACCATTGCCGGCAAGGACGTGCCGATGCCCTATGCGGCCAACCTCGAAAAGCTGGCATTGCCGAATGTCGGCGAGGTCATCGAGGCGGTTAAGGCGGTCACATATCGCTAGGGAGCAATGCGGATGCTGTCTTTCTGGACGTTGGCAGCCATCATTGTTCCCACTGTCGTGGTCGCATTTTTCGTGCGATCGATGACCGGGAAATTCGATGCGGTTTTGTTGATGCTCAGCGGTGCCGCGTCGCTGGTTCTTGCTATTGTGGCAACTGCTTCCGCAAAGGTCGACCAGACCGGCAGCATGATGGTCCTCGAGATGGGCAAGGGCAGCTACCATTTCGGTGTCTTGCCACCCGTGTTCATTGTCGCCACGCTGACCGTCATGCGTGGCCTTTTCAAATTCATCCAGGAGTGAGCGATGCCTATCAACATCACCATGCCGGCCCTGTCGCCCACGATGGAAGAAGGCAATCTGTCAAAATGGCTGGTCAAGGAAGGCGACAAGGTTTCGCCGGGCGATGTCATCGCCGAGATCGAGACCGACAAGGCGACGATGGAGGTCGAGGCTGTCGATGAGGGTACGGTTGCCAAGCTCGTCGTGCCGGCCGGAACCGAAGGCGTCAAGGTCAACGCGCTGATCGCCGTGCTTGCCGCCGAAGGCGAGGATGCGGGCGCTGCCGCCAAAAGCGGTGGCGATGCCGCACCGGCGAAGGCCGAAGCGCCGAAGGCTGAAGCCGCCAAGGCTGAAGCGCCGCAGCCCGAGGCATCAAAGGCCGAGACACCAAAGACCGAGGCGTCGAAGCTCGAGCCTGCCTCGGCAGCTCCAGCCACTGCCGATGGTCAGGCGGCTGGCGACCGCACCTTTGCATCGCCGCTCGCACGCCGCATCGCCAAGGAGGCGGGCCTCACCCTTTCAGCCATATCCGGCACCGGCCCGCATGGCCGGGTGGTAAAAGCAGACGTGGATGCCGCGATCGCCGGCGGTGGTGCCAAGGCAGCGCCCGCCGCCAAGGCTCCGGCTGGCGCACCAGCCGCCGCGCCGGCGGTGAAGCCAATGTCGGACGACCAGGTGCTGAAGCTGTTCGAGGAAGGCTCCTACGAACTCATTGCGCATGACAACATGCGCAAGACCATCGCGCGGCGCCTGGTCGAAGCCAAAACCACCATCCCGCATTTCTACCTGACGCTCGACTGCGAACTCGATGCGCTGCTGGCCCTGCGCACGCAACTCAATGCCGCCGCGCCGGTGAAGAAGACCGACAAGGGTGAGGCGCCTGTCTACAAGCTGTCGGTCAACGACATGGTGATCAAGGCGATGGCCATGGCGCTGAAGGCGGTGCCGGATGCCAATGCCTCGTGGACCGAGAGCGCCATGGTCAAGCACAAGCATGCCGATGTCGGCGTTGCCGTGTCGATCCCCGGTGGCCTGATCACGCCGATCATCCGGCATGCGGACGAAAAGACGCTGTCCGTCATCTCCAACGAGATGAAGGATCTGGCCAGCCGCGCCCGCAGCCGCAAGCTGAAGCCCGAGGAGTATCAGGGTGGTACGACGGCGGTCTCCAATCTCGGCATGTTCGGCATCAAGGATTTTGCCGCGGTGATCAACCCGCCGCATGCGACGATCCTGGCGGTCGGCGCCGGCGAGGAGCGGGCGGTGGTCAAGAACGGCGAGATCAAAATAGCCACGGTGATGTCGGTGACGCTGTCGACCGATCATCGCGCCGTCGACGGAGCCCTGGGGGCCGAACTGCTGGTCGCCTTCAAGAAGCTGATCGAAAATCCGATGGGC
The DNA here is from genome assembly GCF_006442215.1 of Mesorhizobium sp. B2-3-11. Taxonomy (NCBI): domain Bacteria; kingdom Pseudomonadati; phylum Pseudomonadota; class Alphaproteobacteria; order Hyphomicrobiales; family Phyllobacteriaceae; genus Mesorhizobium; species Mesorhizobium sp. B2-3-11. The sequence goes on from NZ_VFVS01000001.1 coordinate 321,649, forward strand.
ATGCTGGTCTAGGAAGGAAAAGGCTGTGCGAATATTCTTCACCAGCCTTTTTGCCTTTCTCATTTCCGGGTTGGCCGGCGGGCTGATCGCGCAATGGTTGGCCGTCGCCACCGGTGCCGAGGAAGAATACATCATCGTCTTCATGTTCTCGGTGCTGGTGACTTTTGTCGTCACCTTCGTCTTCTTCGTCGCGCAATTGACGAACGATCCGGTCGCGGCCGTGGCGACGGCGGGAAAGTGGACGCTGATTGTATTTGTGGCGCTGCTCCTCCTCTTGGTCGCGCTGATCCTCTACAGCGACAGCAGCGCCGCGGTGGTCAGGAAAGACATGCCGGTGGTTGCCGGTCTCGGTCTGCCGGGCCTGGTGACGATCATCATCCATTGGTTGTTCGTGCGCTGGCGCGTGAAGCGCGGTGTGGCCGACATAGACGGGTTGAACGGATGAAGACGGTTCTTTGTTACGGCGACTCGCTGACATGGGGTTACAATGCCGAAGGCGGGCGTCATGCGCTCGAGGATCGCTGGCCAAGCGTGCTGCAAGCTGGCCTCGGCGAAGGCGTTCAGGTTATCGCCGACGGCCTCAACGGCCGCACCACCGCCTTCGACGATCATCTGGCCGGAGCCGACCGCAACGGTGCGCGGCTGCTGCCGACGGTGCTGACGACGCATGCGCCGATCGACCTGATTGTCATCATGCTCGGCGCCAACGACATGAAGCCATGGATCCATGGCAACCCGGTTGCGGCCAAGCAAGGCATCCAGCGGCTGATCGACATCGTGCGTGGCCACGACTATCCGTTCGACTGGCCGGCGCCGCAGATACTGATCGTTTCGCCACCTGTTGTAAGCCGCACCGAGAATGCCGATTTCAAGGAGATGTTTGCCGGCGGCGATGACGCCTCGGCGCAGCTCGCAGGGCAGTATTCGACGCTTGCCGACGAAGCCGGCTGCGGCTTCTTCGATGCAGCCACCGTGGCGCAAACCACACCTCTCGACGGTGTCCACCTCGACGCCGAAAACACGCGAAACATCGGCGAGGCGCTGACTTCGGTCGTGCGCGTCATGCTGGAATTGTGATTGAAGGAGAAAAACCGTGGCTGAGAACTACGACGTCATCATCATCGGCTCCGGTCCCGGCGGCTATGTCACGGCGGTGCGTTCCGCCCAGCTCGGCTTCAGGACGGCGATCGTCGAGCGCGAGCATCTCGGCGGCATCTGCCTGAACTGGGGTTGCATCCCGACCAAGGCGCTGCTGCGTTCGGCCGAGATCATGCACTATTCGGATCACCTGAAGGACTATGGCCTGAAGCTGGACGGCAAGGTCAGCGCCGACACGGCGGCAGTGGTCGATCGGTCGCGGAAAGTGTCACTGCGGCTCAATGGCGGCGTTGCCTTCCTGATGAAGAAGAACAAGGTCGACGTTATCTGGGGTGAGGCCAAGCTATCGAGGCCTCCTTCCGGTGATAAATTGGGTGAGATCGTTGTTTCCAAGACGGCCAAGAAGCCGATGGAACCGCAGCCGCCGGTGCCGAAAGGCGTCAAGGGCGAGGGCACCTACGCCGCCAAGCACATCATCTTGGCGACTGGCGCCCGGCCGCGCGCACTGCCCGGCATCGAGCCGGATGGCAAGCTGATCTGGACCTATTTCGAAGCCATGATGCCCAAGGAGATGCCGAAGTCGCTGCTGGTGATGGGTTCGGGCGCCATCGGCATCGAATTCGCCTCCTTCTACCGCACCATGGGCGCGGATGTGACAGTCGTCGAGCTGCTGCCGGCCGTGATGCCTGTCGAGGACGCCGAAGTCTCGAAGTTCGCGCAAAAGCAGTTCGAGAAGCAAGGCATGAAGATTATCCTCGAAGCCAAGGTGACCAAGGTCGAGAAGGGGGCTAACTCGGTCACCGCGCATGTCGAGATGAAGGACGGCAAGGTCGAGAAGATATCAGCCGACCGCATGATCTCCGCCGTCGGCGTCCAGGGCAATATCGAGGGCCTCGGCCTTGAAGCACTCGGCGTGAAAACCGATCGCGGTTGCGTCGTCATCGACGGTTACGGCAAGACTAATGTGCCTGGCATTTACGCCATCGGCGATGTCGCCGGCCCGCCGATGCTTGCCCACAAGGCCGAGCACGAGGGCGTCGTGTGCGTCGAGAAGATCGCGAATTTCCCCGGTGTTCACGCCATAGACAAGCTCAAGATCCCCGGTTGCACCTACTGCAATCCGCAGGTCGCCTCGGTTGGCCTGACGGAAGCCAAGGCCAAGGCCGAAGGCAAGGACATCCGCGTCGGCCGCTTCCAGTTCGCCGCCAACGGCAAGGCGATCGCGCTTGGCGAGGACCAAGGCTTCATCAAGACCATCTTCGACAAGAAGACCGGTCAGCTGCTCGGAGCGCATATGGTCGGCGCCGAAGTCACCGAATTGATCCAGGGCTTTGTCGTGGCGATGAACCTCGAAACGACCGAGGAAGAGCTGATGCACACGATCTTCCCTCATCCGACGCTGTCGGAGATGATGAAGGAAAGCGTGCTCGACGCCTATGGCCGCGCCTTGAACGCATGATAGATTCGCCGCAGGAGACTCAGCTTCGAAAGTCGCGAGATTGCGACGGCGAGGCAGTTCGTTTCCGGATGCATTTTTACTCGCGCAAGGAGAAGGCATATGCACTTGAACGGCGTGGGCTGGATCGCAGCCATCATCATCGGCGGCCTGGCAGGCTGGTTGGCCGAAATGGTTATGAAGAGCAACACCGGCATATTCATGAATATTATCATGGGCATCGTTGGCGCTGTGGTGCTGAATGCCATCCTGCAGGCGCTCAACATCGGCGTGTTCGGCGTCGGCTGGACCGCCTATCTGATCACCGGCTTTATCGGTGCCTGCCTGTTGATCTGGGTCGGTCGTCTGGTGCGCCGTTAATCGATATCGCTCCGGCTATGCGAAAACGGCTGTGGCGGCATGCGCCGCCGCAGCCTTTTTCTTTGTGTTGAAAAGTCCTAGATGACGTGAAAGTGACGATCGCCGACGAGCGGTCGCGAGAAAAGCCAGGGTTCAGATGGTCACTGTCCTCGACACGATCGCCAACGCGCCGCGGCTGCGGCATCCCGAGAAAGCGCACAAGCCCGACCAGGAGGTGTTGCGCAAGCCGGACTGGATCCGCGTCAAGGCGCCGGTTTCGAAAGGTTATGCCGAGACACGCGAGATCGTGAAATCGCACAAGCTGGTGACCGTATGCGAAGAGGCCGGTTGCCCGAATATCGGTGAGTGCTGGGAAAAGAAGCACGCCACCTTCATGATCATGGGCGAGATCTGTACGCGCGCCTGCGCCTTCTGCAATGTCGCCACCGGCATCCCGACCGCGCTCGATCCCGACGAACCGGCCCGGGTCGCGCATGCCGTCAAGCAGATGGGCCTTACCCATGTCGTCATCACCTCGGTTGACCGCGACGATCTCGCCGATGGCGGTGCGCAGCACTTCGCCGATGTCATCCGTGAGATTCGGGCGGCAACGCCTCTGACGACGATCGAAATCCTGACGCCGGATTTCCTGCGCAAGGACGGGGCGCTGGAGATCGTCGTGGCGGCCAGGCCCGACGTCTTCAACCATAATCTCGAAACTGTGCCGTCGAATTATCTGAAGGTCCGGCCGGGCGCCCGCTATTTCCACTCGATCCGGCTGCTGCAGCGGGTCAAGGAACTCGATCCGTCGATTTTCACCAAGTCCGGCATCATGGTGGGTCTGGGCGAGGAGCGGAATGAAATCCTGCAGTTGATGGACGATCTGCGCTCGGCCAATGTCGACTTCATGACCATCGGCCAATACCTGCAGCCGTCGAAAAAGCACCATCCGGTGATCCGTTTCGTCACGCCCGAGGAATTCAAATCCTTCGAGACGATCGGCAAGACCAAGGGTTTCCTGCTGGTGGCGTCGAGCCCGCTGACGCGCTCGTCGCATCACGCCGGCGACGATTTCACCCGGCTGCGCGCGGCGCGCGAAGCGCAGCTCATGAAAGCGCTCTAATGCATGTCGCCCAAAAGTGACCTCGGTTTTGGGAGAACGACGTGCATAACGACAAAGACTCTGAAGCGCGTCGCATGACTCCGTTTCGACGCGACGTGCTTTAGGGCCGGTTTCATGCCGAAATTCGAAGCCACCCGCCGCGTCGCCCACACGCCTGAGCAGATGTTCGCGCTGGTCGCCGACATCGAGACGTACCCGCAATTCCTGCCGCTTTGCGAAGCGCTGACGGTCCGCTCGCGCAAGGAGCGTGACGGACGCACCATCCTCGTGGCCGATATGAGCATCGGCTACAAGGCGATCCGGGAGACCTTCACGACGCAGGTGCTGCTCAAGCCCGAAGACAACGCAATCGATGTGAAATACATTGATGGCCCGTTCAAATATCTGAGCAATGTCTGGCGTTTCGAGCCAGACGGTGCCGGCTGTAACGTGCGCTTCTTCATCGACTATGAATTCAAGAGCCGCATCCTGGGTGCGCTGATGGGCACGATGTTCGACCGTGCCTTCCGCATGTTCGCCGAGGCTTTCGAAAAACGCGCCGACGTCATCTACGGCAAGACACCGGCGGCCTGACTCGCGCCAAGCGCCTGCAAGCCGAGCTCGAGTGCATGGTTGACCGTTTCCCGGCGGATGAAGTTTCGGCCATTGTCGGCAAACAGCTTGTATTCAGCCGTCACCGGCTGGCCGTTCACCGCAACGCCGAACCAGACCAGCCCGACCGGCTTTTCCCTAGAACCGCCACCCGGACCGGCAATGCCGGTGACGGCCAGGATCAGCCCGGCGCGTGAACGGGCGAGCGCGCCGGCTGCCATTTCGATCGCTGTCTCGCGAGAAACCGCGCCATGCGCGTCAAGCGTGGCGGCGCGCACGCCGAGCATGTCCATCTTGGCTTCATTGGAATAGGTGATGAAGCCGCGATCGACCACGGCCGAAGAGCCGGCAATATCGGTCAGCGCGGCAATGATCATGCCGCCGGTGCAGCTTTCCGCGGTCGCCAGCATGATGCCGCGCTCCCGGCAGGCCTCAAACAGGGCGATTGCCAGGTCGCTGTTGGTCATTCCGGAACCTCGCCGGGAAACACCACGCTGGCGGTTGCGATCGCCGCGATGCCTTCCTCGCGGCCGACGAAGCCGAGCTTCTCGTTGGTTGTCGCCTTGATCGAGATGCGGTCGGCGGAAATGCCTAGCATCTGGGAAAGGACCGCCGTCATCGCCTCGCGGTGCGGGCCGACACGCGGTGCCTCGCAGATCAGCGTGATGTCGGCATTGGCGATGCGCCCGCCGCGCTCGCGCACCAGCCTTGCCGCATGTTCGACGAATATCCGCGACGCAGCACCTTTCCACTGCGGATCGGAAGGCGGGAAGTGCGTGCCGATGTCGCCGGCCCCGCAAGTCGCCAGCAGCGCGTCGGTCAGGGCATGCAGGCCGACATCGGCGTCGGAATGGCCCGACAATTTTCTGTCGTGCGGAATGGCGACGCCGCAGAGCGTGACATGGTTGCCGGGCTCGAAGGCATGGACGTCATAGCCATTGCCGGTGCGGATGTCGGGAAAGTGTGCCCGCTCGCTGGAAAGTCGCTGATGCGCCATGGCGATGTCCCGTGCCCATGTGAGTTTGACATTGTCCGGCGAGCCGGGAACGAGCTTCACCGGCATTTGCATCCATTCAGCGATCGACGCGTCGTCGGTAAAGTCGGTTTTGCCTCTGTTATAGGCTTCCTCATGCATCGTCATGATCGCGAGGAAGGGAAAGCCTTGCGGCGTTTGCGCCGCGTGCAGCCCGCTCCTGGGGACTGTTTCGCCGACCATGCCGGTGGCCGATTCGCGTTTCAGCGTGTCGGCAACGGGCAAGGCGGGAAGCGCGCCTTCGCCCTCGCCGATGGCCGCGATGGTGCGGTCGATCAGATCCATGTCGACAAAGGGGCGCGCGGCGTCGTGGATGAGGACCTTGTCCGGCGCGTAGCTTCTTAGCGCGTGCAGCCCGAGCCGAACCGAATCCTGTCTGGTTGCGCCTCCGGCGATTGCCGTCACCCGATCGGCATCGGTGCCGACTGCTTGCCGAAAAAGCTCCTGGTCCTCGGCATGAATGGCCACGACGATCCGGCCGATAAGCGGGTGCGCCAGAAAAATATCTATGACACGAGCGATGACGGCACGTCCGCCAATTCGTTGATATTGCTTCGGGCCATCAGTCTGTCCGGCACGCGCGCCGCGACCAGCCGCGACGATAACCACCGCGACTTTGCCACTCGGATCCGGAGCCTGATTTTCAGTTGCGCCAGTCATTCAGTCTGGTCCTAGTCGCGGCTAAGGCCGAAGGCCAGCATTTTCCCAATTGCGCCTTAATGTGGCGTCATTCCGCGTTGCACATTTCTCTCGATCTGGCTAGAGAATGTGCAACGGATGGACATGCTTGGTTTTTGTGCATGGTTAACTTGATCAGATTGGCCGCGCCTCTCGACGTCGGCGCCGTGAGAATCCGCAACCGCGTCTTCCTCGCGCCGATGTCCGGGATTACGGACGAGGCGTTCAGACAGCGCGCCCATACGCATGGCGCCGGTCTGGTCGTGTCCGAAATGGTGGCCAGCGGCGAACTCGCCAAGGGCAGGGCCGGCTGCGACCTGCGCATACGTCATTCCGGCCTGCCCGTCCATATGGTGCAGCTTGCCGGCCGCGAAGCCAGGCATATGGCTGAAGGCGCACGGATCGCCGCCGGCGAGGGCGCCGACATCATCGACATCAATATGGGCTGTCCGGCCAAGAAGGTCACCGGTGGCTATGCCGGCTCGGCATTGATGCTGGACCTCGACCACGCGCTCTCGCTGATCGAGGCCGTTGTCGCCGCCGTCAAGGTGCCGGTGACGGTCAAGATGCGACTGGGTTGGGACGACGCCGCACTTAACGCTCCCGTCCTGGCCCGCCGTGCCGAGCAGGCGGGCGTCAGGATGGTCACGGTTCACGGTCGTACACGCTGCCAGTTCTACCAGGGCAAGGCGGATTGGCGCGCCATCGCTCGCGTCAAGGAGGCCGTTTCCATCCCGGTCGTCGCCAATGGCGATGTCTGCTCCCAGGCTGAAGCCTCGGTCATTCTCGAACAGTCCGGCGCCGACGCAGTGATGGTCGGCCGCGCCCATTATGGCGCGCCGTGGGTCGCCGGCAGCATCGCTGCGGCTGCCGGCGGGACATTTTCATCCGGCATTCCCGAGACCCCGCAAGGGCTCGCCGACTATGTCGTCGCCCATTACGAGGACATACTGGCGCTTTACGGCATCGAGAGCGGCCTGCGGCAGGCGCGCAAGCATCTGGGCTGGTATCTCGATCGACATGCCGGCGGTGTCGCTGGCGAGAGTAGAAAAGCGATAATGACCGCACTCGAGCCGGCTCGCGTCATTACCTTGCTGCGCGATGTGTTTTCGCGCGATCCGCAAACCTTGAACCTGCGGAGCGCCGCATGACCGCCACCGCTGGCCAGGGCACCGAAATGGCCGATGCCGCCCAGATCGTGCTGAACACGATCCGCCGCCCGGTGATCATGCTCAGCGAGGAAGGCTTTATCACCTTCGCCAACGCCGATGCCGAGGATTTCTTTCGCTCCAGCGCGACCATGCTGGCGCGCAACACCCTGTCCAAGCTGATACCCTTCGGCAGCCCGTTGCTGACGCTGGTCGACCAGGTGCGCGAGCGCCGCGCGCCCGTCAACGAGTATCGGGTCGACGTCTCGTCACCGCGCCTCGGCATCGAAAAGGTCGTCGATCTCTATGTCGCGCCGGTACCGGAATTTCCGGGCTCCGTCGTCGTCATGTTCCAGGAGCGGTCGATGGCCGACAAGATCGACCGGCAGATGACGCATCGCGGCGCCGCGCGCTCGGTGACCGGCCTGGCGGCGATGCTGGCGCATGAGATCAAGAACCCGCTCTCCGGTATCAGGGGTGCTGCCCAGCTGCTCGAACTGTCCGCATCCGATGAGGATCGCGCGCTGACGCGACTGATCACCGACGAGACGGACCGCATCGTCTCGCTGGTCGACCGTATGGAGGTGTTTTCCGACGAGCGGCCGATCGATCGCTATCCCGTTAACATCCACGTCGTGCTCGATCACGTGAAAGCGATCGCAAAGAATGGTTTCGCGAAGAAAATCAAGATATTGGAGGATTATGATCCTTCGTTGCCTCCGGTATTCGCCAACCGCGACCAGCTGATCCAGGTGTTCCTCAACCTGATCAAGAACGCCGCCGAGGCAATCGGCAGCGATCCGCAGGGCGAAATCGTGCTGTCCACCGCCTTCCGGCCCGGTATTCGGGTTTCGGTCCCGGGCACGCAGGACCGCGTATCGCTGCCGCTGGAGTTCTGCGTGCGCGACAATGGTTCCGGCGTCTCGGAAGATATCCTGCCGATCCTGTTCGATCCCTTCATCACCACCAAGCCGAACGGCTCGGGGCTTGGGCTGGCGCTGGTGGCCAAGATCGTCGGCGAACATGGCGGCATCATCGAATGCGATTCGACGCCGCGCGCGACAACGTTCCGGGTCCTGATGCCAGCCTGGAAAGAAACGGCGCTGGGCGCCGATCAAGACGGCGAAGGAGACCGCAAATGACGGTTCGCGGCAATATTCTCGTCGCCGACGACGATGCGGCGATCCGCACCGTACTCAATCAGGCCCTGTCGCGTGTCGGTCACGAGGTGCGCGTCACCTCCAACGCCTCGACCCTGTGGCGTTGGGTGGCGGCAGGCGAGGGTGACCTCGTCATCACCGACGTCGTGATGCCGGACGAGAACGCTTTCGACATGCTGCCGCGCATCAAGAAGGCGCGGCCGGAACTGCCCGTCATCGTCATGAGCGCCCAGAACACCTTCATGACGGCGATCCGCGCTTCCGAGACGGGCGCCTACGAATATCTGCCGAAGCCCTTCGACCTGACCGAACTCCTCAACATCGTCAATCGCGCGCTATCCGAGCCCCGGCGGCCGAAGATCGATGCCCGGCAAGAAGAGCAGCCCGAGACGATGCCGCTGGTCGGCCGTTCGGCCGCCATGCAGGACATCTACCGCATGCTGGCGCGCATGATGCAGACCGACCTGACGGTCATGATCTCGGGCGAATCGGGCACCGGCAAGGAACTGGTGGCGCGCGCGCTGCATGAGTATGGACGCCGCCGTGGCGGTCCATTCGTTGCCATCAACATGGCGGCGATCCCGCGCGACCTGATCGAATCGGAATTGTTCGGCCACGAGAAGGGCGCGTTCACCGGAGCGCAGAACCGCTCGACCGGCCGCTTCGAGCAGGCAGAGGGCGGCACGCTGTTCCTCGACGAGATAGGCGACATGCCGATGGAGGCGCAGACGCGCCTGCTGCGCGTCCTGCAGCAGGGCGAGTACACGACGGTCGGCGGCCGCACGCCGATCAAGACCGATGTGCGCATCGTCGCTGCCACCAACAAGGACCTGCGCACGCTGATCAACCAGGGCCTCTTCCGCGAAGACCTTTTCTATCGCCTCAACGTCGTGCCGCTCAGGTTGCCGGCGCTGCGCGAGCGCTCCGAGGATGTGCCCGATCTGGTGCGCCATTTCTTCAAGCTTGGCGAAATGGAGGGGCTGCAGACCAAGCGTATCTCTTCCGGCGGCATCGAACTGATGAAGCGCTATCCATGGCCAGGCAATGTGCGCGAACTGGAAAATCTCGTTCGCAGGCTTGCCGCGCTTTATTCGCAGGACGAGATTTCCGCCGAGATCATCGAGGCGGAGCTCAAGACAGGTGAGCGCCCGGTGGTACCAGGCGCCGGCAACCTCATTCCCGACGATCTTTCCATTGGCCAGGCAGTGGAGCACTTCCTGCAGCGCTATTTCGCCTCCTTCGCGGGCGAATTGCCGCCCGCCGGTCTCTACGAGCGCATTCTGTCCGAAGTCGAATATCCGTTGGTGCTGGCTTCGATGACGGCAACCCGCGGCAACCAGATCAAGGCCGCGGAGCTCTTGGGCCTCAACCGCAACACCTTGCGCAAGAAGATTCGCGAATTGGGCGTCAACGTCTACAAGTCATCCCGCCAGACCTGAGCCGGCGCCGGGCACACGATCTTTTCAGGGGACCGAACGGGGAAAGAGTCCCGTCGCCGTCACACTTGTTGCATAATCGCCACAATGCGTTGCATAGATCGGATGCAATCACTGGCTCTACACGGCGACATGGCTCGGCAGACACCTGTACTCAACCAACCGCTTTTCAGCGAACCCGGCGCGCGCGACGGACGCCGGCTGCTGGCGCTGCCCGGCGTGATCGCAGTCGTCGGCGCCCTGGCCATGGCGGCTATTTCGTTCGCCATACTGGTCGGAGCGACGCCGATTGCGCCGGACGCCAAGGCAACATGGGCGCTGATCGCACTCAACGCCGCCTTCGTGGTCTTCCTGATTGCGCTGGTCGGGCGCGAGGTGCATCGCATCGTCATGGCCCGCCGCCATGGCAAGGCGGCTTCGCGCCTGCATGTGCGCATCGTTGCCATGTTCGCGCTGGTTGCCGCCATTCCCGCCATCATGGTGGCGATCATCGCCTCGATCACACTCGATATCGGCCTTGATCGCTGGTTTGAGATTCGCACCAAGACAATCGTCAATTCTTCACTCTCGATCGCCGACGCCTATGTGCAGGAGAACGCGCGCAACCTGCAGGGCACGACATTGTCGATGGCCTACGATCTCGATGCCTCCCGCTCGCTTTATGGCCTCGATCGCACCGGCTTTCTCGATCTCATGAACAAGGAAGCCGTAGGCCGCTCGCTGGCGCACGCCGCGCTGATCAAGCCCGACGGCTCCTTCGTCATGAGCGCCAAGACCGATGCCGATTTCGCCATGCCGGAACCGCCGGAAGGCGCGGTTGCCACTGCCACCGACGGCAAGCCGGTCCTGATCGAGCCGCGCACGCGCAACATCATGGGCGCCATCGTCAAGTTGCGTGAGATCGAGGGCCTCTATCTCTACACCATCCGTCTGGTCGACCCAGAGGTGATCAAGGCGCGGCAGATCGTCAGGTCCAACACCGACGAGTATCGCAATCTCGAGGACAACAGGCGCACCTCGCAAGTGGCATTTGCGCTGCCCTACCTGTCGTTGACCCTGATCATTATCCTGTCGGCGATCTGGACCGGCATAGCCGTCGCCGACCGACTGGTGCGGCCAATCCGTCAGCTGATCGGCGCCGCCGATGAAGTCGCGACCGGCAATCTCGATGTCGCGGTGCCGGTGCGGCCGTCCGATGGCGATGTCGCCTCGCTCGGCGATACCTTCAACAAGATGCTGCTGGAGCTCAAATCACAGCGCAACGAGATCCTGTCGGCGAAGGACCTGATCGACGAGAGGCGGCGTTTTTCGGAAGCCGTGCTTGCCGGCGTCACCGCCGGCGTCATCGGCGTCGACCCTTACGGCATCATCACCATCGTCAATCGGTCTGCCGAATCGATGCTGGCCATTTCCGCCAGCGCGGCACTTGGGCAAAACCTTTCCGCGATCCTGCCGCATGTCGGCCGTGTCTTCGAGATCGGACGCAAGTCCGGCAAGCCGGTCTACCGCGAGCAGGTGACTTTCTATCGCGCCGGCGCCGAGCGGACCTTCAATGTGCAAGTCACCATCGAGGCCGGCGACGACGGCTCTGAAGAAAAATCCTATGTCGTGACGGTGGATGACATCACTGATCTGGTTCAGGCCCAGCGTTCATCCGCCTGGGCCGACGTGGCGCGACGCATTGCCCACGAGATCAAGAATCCACTGACCCCGATCCAGCTTTCCGCCGAGCGTATCAAGCGCCGCTATGGCAAGGTCATCACCGAAGACCGCGAAGTTTTCGACCAGTGTACCGACACCATCATCCGGCAGGTGGAGGACATCGGCCGCATGGTCGACGAGTTCTCGGCTTTCGCGCGCATGCCAAAGCCCGAGATGAAGGCCATCGACCTGCGCGAATCACTGCGCGAAGCTTCCTTCCTGGTCGAAGTCAGCCGCGCCGATATCACGTTCGAGCGGATATTCGGCAATGAGCCGCTCAAGGGCACTTTCGACAGCCGGTTGATGGCCCAGGCCTTCGGCAATGTGATCAAGAATGCGGCCGAAGCGATCGACGGACTGGAACAGAAGGACGGTTCGCACGGCATAATCCGGATTCAAGCCGGGCGTCAGAATGGCGCGATTCGCATCGACGTCATCGACAACGGCAAAGGCCTGCCGCGCGAGAATCGCCAACGGTTGCTGGAGCCTTATATGACCACACGTGAAAAGGGCACCGGGCTTGGTCTCGCTATCGTCAAGAAGATCGTGGAGGACCATGGCGGCAGGCTGGAGCTCCATGATGCACCTGCGGATTTCCACGGCGGGCGCGGCGCGATGATCAGCGTCATCCTGCCGCCCGCGGCCGCCGCGCTGCCGCGCGGCGAAAGCAGGGCGGACCACGAAAGAGAAACTGAAAAGGTCGATAATGGCGTCTGATATTCTCATCGTCGATGACGAGGAAGACATCCGGGAACTCGTCGCAGGCATCCTGAGCGACGAGGGTCACGAAACCCGCACGGCATTCGATGCCGACAGCGCACTGGCGGCCATCGCCGATCGAGCGCCGAGGCTGATATTCCTGGACATCTGGCTGCAAGGCTCGCGCCTGGACGGATTGGCGTTGCTGGACGAGATCAAGACCATGCACCCGAACCTGCCCGTGGTGATGATTTCAGGCCACGGCAACATCGAAACTGCGGTTTCCGCCATCCGTCGCGGCGCGTATGACTTCATCGAGAAGCCATTCAAGGCCGACAGGCTGATCCTCATTGCCGAACGTGCGCTCGAGACCTCGAAATTGCGCCGCGAGGTTTCCGACCTCAAGCTGCGCAGCGGCGAGACCTTCGACCTGATCGGCATGTCGTCGGCGATGAGCCAGTTGCGCCAGACCATCGAGCGCGTCGCGCCGACCAACAGCCGCGTGATGATCATTGGTCCCTCCGGCTCGGGCAAGGAACTGGCGGCCCGCGCCATCCATACGCTGTCGACCCGCAAGGGCGCGCCCTTCGTGACGCTGAGCGCCGCCAACATCACGCCCGAACGCATGGAGATCGAACTGTTCGGCACCGAATCGAACGGGGTCGAACGCAAGGTGGGAGCGCTGGAGGAAGCCCATCGCGGCATTCTTTACATCGACGAAGTGGCCGACATGCCGCGCGAGACGCAGAACAAGATTTTGCGCGTTCTGGTCGAACAGCAGTTCGAGCGGGTGGGCGGCACAAAGCGGGTCAAGGTCGATGTCCGCATCATTTCCTCGACCTCGCAGAACTTGGAGGCGATGATCGCCGACGGGCGCTTCCGCGAGGATCTTTACCACCGTCTCGCCGTGGTTCCGGTCATGGTGCCGGGGCTGGCCGAGCGGCGCGAGGACATTCCCTATCTCGTCGACAATTTCATGAAGCAGATCGCCCGCCAGGCCGGCATCAAGCCGCGGCGTATCGGCGACGACGCGCTGGCCGTGCTGCAGGCGCACAACTGGCCGGGCAACGTGCGTCAGCTGCGCAACAATGTCGAGCGGCTGATGATCCTGGCGCGCGGCGAGGACGTCGACGCGCCGATCACCGCGGATCTGCTGCCGTCCGAAATCGGCGATGTCATGCCGCGCACGCCCAACCAGTCGGACCAGCACATTATGGCGCTTCCCCTGCGCGAGGCACGAGAGCAGTTCGAAAAGGACTACTTGATCGCCCAGATCAACCGGTTCGGCGGCAACATCTCGAAGACGGCCGAGTTCATCGGCATGGAGCGCTCCGCCTTGCATCGCAAGCTGAAGTCGCTGGGCGTCTGACGCGCGGCGTCCGTCAGACGCGCCTGGGCCAAGCATTTGCCGGTTACGGCGGCGGCGGAATCGCATAAGAAAGCCCGAGAATTTTCCAGGGGTCGCCAATGCCGCGCATTGCCTATGTCAACGGGCGCTACGTCGCTCATGCCGACGCTTCCGTGCATATCGAGGATCGCGGCTATCAATTCGCCGATGGCGTCTATGAGGTCTGCGAGGTGGCGCGCGGCTTCATCGTCGACATGCCGCGGCACCTTGCCCGGCTGAACCGCTCACTGACCGAACTGTCGATCACCTGGCCGGTGACACGCAATGTGTTGCCGCTGATCCTGCGCGAGGTGGTCAACCGTAATCGTGTCGTCAACGGTCTGGTCTATGTTCAGGTGACGCGCGGTGTCGCCAGCCGCGATTTCGTCTTTCCGGCGGCGGACACGAAGCCGGCCTTGGTGGTGACCGCCAGGAAGGCGGATCCTGCCGCCGGCACGAAACGGGCTGAGACTGGTATCGCCGTCATCACCGTACCCGAGAACCGCTGGGACCGTGTCGACATCAAGAGCACCGGGCTGCTGCCCAATGTATTGGCCAAGCAGAAGGCCAAGGAGGCCGGCGCTCAGGAAGCCTGGTTCGTGGACACGGATGGCAACGTCAAGGAAGGTGGCTCGTCGAACGCCTGGATCGTTACCAGGGATGGGGTTCTGGTCACCAGGCCGGCCGAACATGGCATTCTGCGCGGAATCACGCGCACCACCATGTTCGAAGTCGCGGCGAAACTTGGCCTGAAGATCGAGGAGCGTGGATTTTCCGTTGCCGAGGCCAAGACGGCTCGCGAAGCATTCATCAGTTCGGCGACGACTATTGCCATGCCAATCGTGACCATCGACGGTGATCCCATAGCCAATGGGCACCCCGGCTCAATAACACTTTCGTTGCGGCAGGCCTTTTTTGACATTGCGGAAAAAAGTCCAGCCTGATAACCGCACAGGTGGAATGAACATCAATATATCTCGTTCTGCTTGTCGTTACTGACGGCAAGAGGGTGTTTGCGCGCTTGACATGTGCCCGTTAATTTGGCGCATTGGCTGCAAACCGAAGGGGATCGGCGAAAGACAAAAACAATGGCGGAACGATCGCAAAACCTTCAGGACCTGTTCCTGAATTCAGTTCGCAAGAGCAAGAACCCGCTCACCATCTTCCTTATCAACGGCGTGAAGCTGACCGGCGTGGTCACTTCCTTCGACAACTTCTGCGTCCTGTTGCGCCGCGACGGCCACTCCCAGCTCGTCTACAAGCACGCCATTTCCACGATCATGCCGAGCCAGCCGGTTCAGATGTTCGATGGCGAGGAAAGCCAGGGCGCCTGATTGGCACGTGAGAAGGACGCGGACGGCACGGTTCGCGGGAAACCAGCGCATCATCCCGGGACGGAAGCCAAAGGTCCGACCAGGGCCGTTGTCATTGTGCCTGTGCTTACCCGCCAGCCGCGTAATGACGATGACACGAGCCGTCCCCGGCTGACGCGCTCGGCCGAGGCGCGCCATGACGAAGCAGTCGGCCTTGCCCGAGCCATCAACCTCGATCTGATCCATACGGCGGTCGTAACCGTCAACGATCCACGTCCGGCGACGTTGCTCGGCAGCGGCAAGGTCGAGGAGTTCGGCCAAATCGTGAACGAGGGTCACGCGGAAGTGGTCATTGTCGACCATCCCCTGACCCCGGTGCAGCAGCGCAATCTCGAGAAGGAATTCAACGCCAAGGTGCTGGATCGCACGGGGTTGATCCTGGAGATCTTCGGCGAGCGGGCGCGCACCAAGGAAGGCACGCTGCAGGTCGAGCTTGCCCATCTCAACTACCAGAAGGGCCGCCTAGTGCGCAGTTGGACCCACCTGGAGCGTCAGCGTGGTGGTGCCGGCTTCCTCGGCGGCCCCGGTGAAACGCAGATCGAATCCGATCGGCGTCAGTTGCAGGAAAAGATCATAAAGCTGAAGCATGAGCTGGAAACCGTGCGCCGCACTCGCGACCTGCATCGCGCCAAGCGCAAGAAGGTGCCGTTTCCAGTGGTGGCGATCGTCGGCTACACCAACGCCGGGAAGTCGACGTTGTTCAACAAGCTGACCGGAGCAGGGGTGCTGGCGCAGGACATGCTGTTTGCCACGCTTGATCCGACACTGCGCCGCGTGCGCCTGCCGCATGGAACGCCGATTATCCTTTCCGACACGGTGGGCTTCATCTCGGACCTGCCGACGCATCTGATCGCGGCTTTCCGGGCGACCTTGGAAGAGGTGGTCGAGGCCGATCTCGTCCTCCATCTGCGCGACATTTCCGATCCCGACACGGCGGCGCAGGCCGAGGATGTCGAGCGCATCCTCGCCGACCTCGGCGTCGACGCCAGCGACACCAAGCGCGTGATCGAAGTCTGGAACAAGATCGACCTGCTGGACGAAGGCAACAGGCAGCGGCTGCTCGCCGACGGCGCCGACGGCAGCAAGGAGCCGCCAATCGCAATATCGGCGGTATCAGGCGAGGGCATCGATGCGCTGAAAGCGATCATCGAAACGCGGATGGCCGGCGAGCTGCAAGATCTGACGGTGACGATCGAGCCGGCCCAGTTCGGGCTTCTCGACTGGCTCTACCGCAATGGTGATGTCGTTTCGCGAACCGACAATGACGACGGCAGCGCCACCATCTCGCTCCAGGCCACGCAAAGCGCCCGTGAAGAGATCGAAAGCCGGTTGCGCCGCAAAAACAACGGCTAAGGCGCGGCAATTCCAGGGAAAGTGTATCGCGGCTTTTGTCTGGGATTGCCGAGCTATAGGCTTACTTCGCGGTTTTTGCATCCTGCCAGAGCGCTTCCATTTCCTCCAGGGTAGCTTCCTCTAGCGAGCCGCCTGATTTTTCCAGGGCCTGCTCGACATAGTGAAAGCGCGAGCGGAATTTTTCGTTCGTTCCGCTCAGCGCCGCCTCCGAATCGATCTTGAGGTGACGACCGAGATTGACGACGGCAAACAACATGTCGCCGAACTCGTCCTTGATCTCAGCCGTTTCGCCCTTGGCCAGAGCCTCGCGCAGCTCCCCGATCTCTTCTTCGATTTTATCCAGGATAGGAGCAGCCTCGCTCCAGTCGAAGCCGACACGGGCGGCCTTTTCCTGAAGCTTCAAGGCTCGCGTCAAGGCGGGCAGCGCGACCGGAACACTGTCCAGGAATCCCTTGCCATTGTCCTCCGGGTCGAGGCCGCGCGCGAGGCGGGCTTGCCGCTTCTCGGCTTTCTCCTGCGCCTTGATCTTCTCCCACATGCCCTTGGCCATGCCGGCGCTGCGAGCCTTCTCGTCGCCAAAGACGTGCGGATGGCGGCGGATCATCTTGGTGGTGATGGCCTGGACCACGTCAGGGAACGCGAATTCACCGGCCTCCTGCGCCATCTGGGCATGGTAGACGACCTGCAGCAGGAGGTCGCCAAGCTCGTCGCGCAGGTCGTCGAGATCGCCGCGCGCGATGGCGTCCGCCACTTCATAGGCCTCTTCGATCGTATAGGGGGCGATGGTGGAGAAATTCTGCTCGACGTCCCACGGGCAGCCGGTCTTCGGCGCGCGCAACGCCGCCATGATCTCGATCAGGCGTGAAATGTCTTTCGATGGCGTCATGTAGCGGATGCTACAGCGCGAACCGCCGCACTGCCAACGCTGTCAGCCGGCGAGGGGACCTTGTCCACAATTGCACTGCATCCGCTTCGTCAGTCGAGCACGGAAACGATCGCCTTGGCGAGGTCATCCATGCCGTCCTCGGGCAGGCCGGCCACGTTGATGCGGCTGTCGCCGACCATGTAGACGGCGTGCTCGGCGCGCAGCCGTTCGACCTGCGCTTCCGTGAGGCCAAGCCGGGAGAACATGCCGCGATGACTGGCAACGAAGTCGAAACGGTCGGAGTTGGATTGCCGGCGCAGCGCCTCGGCGAACGCGACCCTAAGCCTCAGCATACGCAGGCGCATCTCTTCGAGCTCTGCTTCCCAGTCGGCACGCAGCGTGGCGTCTTCCAGCACGATGCGCACCGCGGCCGCGCCATGGTCCGGCGGCATCGAATACATAGCGCGCGCCGCCGACAGCATCTGGCTCATCGCGACGTCTGCCTGCGCGCCGTCCCTGGCCAGGACCATCGCCGCGCCGACACGGTCGCGGTAGACGGCGAAATTCTTCGAGCAGCTCGACGCAACGACCATTTCCGGGACTTTCGCGGCCAGCAGCCGCAAGCCGAGGGCGTCGGCCTCGAGGCCGTCACCAAAGCCCTGATAGGCGATGTCGACAAACGGCAGCAAGCCACGCTCGACCATCAGATCCGTGACGGCCTCCCACTGAGCCGCATCCAGATTGGCGCCGGTCGGGTTGTGGCAACAGCCATGCAGCAGCACCACGTCGCCGCTGTCGGCCGTCCGCAATGCCGCCAGCATGGCGTCGAAACGAACCGCACCCGAGGCCGCATCGAAATAGGGGTATTCGCGAATCCGCAAGCCGGCGGCACGCATCACCGGCATATGGTTCGGCCAGGTCGGGTCGGAGACCCAGACTGTCGCGTCCGACCGTGTGCGCTTGAGCAATTCCGCTACCAGCCGCAGCGCGCCGGAACCGCCGGGCGCCTGTGCCGCACGGATGCGCGACAGGTCCGCACCCGGACCGAAGGCGAGCTTGGCCATCACAGTGTTGAAAGCTGTATCGCCGGCAAGGCCGAGATAGGTCTTGCTATCCTGTCCCTCCAGCAGCCACTTCTCGGCCTCGCGCACGGCGCGCATGACCGGCGTCTTGCCGTCGCGATCCTTGTAGACGCCGACGCCGAGGTCGACCTTGCCAGGGCGTGGATCGGCGCGATAGAGGCCGATCAGCGCAAGAATTTTGTCGGCGGGAGCTGGCTGCAGGTCTTCGAACATCATTATGGTTCCATTGGCGCGGCGGAGTGATACGCAAATTGGCCAGGTTTCACCAGAGGTTTCGGTGCGCCGACGCGAAAGGCGGCACCTGTTGCAGCTTCCACAAACTTCAGAGAAAGCATGCTCCATGCTCGTCCGTCTGACCATGATCTGCGCCGGCGCCACGGCGGCGATCCGGAAAGGATCGTTTCCTTCGGATGAACCGCTGGAGCCACGGTCGCTGACATTGGCAAAGGCGGTGCGCGGGACGCTGCGTCGGGCCGACCGTGTGTGGACAGCGCCGGCGCTTCGCGCCTGTCAGACCGCGGAGGCGCTATCGCTGGATGCGTCTGTCGATCCGATGCTGGCAGACCAGAACTACGGTCGATGGGCAGGCAAGAGCTTCGACGAGGTGCAGGCGCTACAGCCGGACGAGATCGCCGCCTGGCGCACGGATCCGAATGCGGCCCCCTATGGTGGTGAATCGCTGGCCGACGTTGCCCAACGGGCCGCTGGATTGATGGATCGATTGATCGCCGAACGTGGTCACACGATCGCTGTGACGCACGCCAGCGTCATCCGCACCGCGATCCTGCATGTTCTCAGCGCGCCGCTTGCCGCCAGTTGGAAGATCGACGTCGAGCCGCTGAGCATCACCGATTTTCGCAGCGATGGCCGCAGGTGGATGCTGCGCGCCTGCGGCGTAACAGCTCTCAAACCGGCAAAACCGCTTGGGAGCTGAGACGCGAGCCGCGGCGATATCCTCCAGCAAAGAAAAGTGGCCCCCGGGATTAAAACCCCCACATGCTCCGTAAACAGGACATGAAACCGTCGATGCCACGCTTTGACATCATAGGACAGCTCGGGCCGCTGCGGCGCTACGCACGCTCGCTGACGCGCGAAGGCGTCGAGGCCGAGGATCTCGTGCATGACGCGCTGGTGCGCGCCTATGAGCGGCGCGGCACCTTCCGCTCCGGCGGAAACCTGCGGGCATGGCTGCTGTCGATCGTCCACAACACCTTCATCGACCGCATGCGTTCGCGCCGCTCGGAAGCGGCACGTCTCGAACAAGCCGGATATCTGGCCGACGGCAGCACGCCGGCGCCGCAGGAACATTCCGTGCGCCTGGCGCAGGTGCGCGAAGCCTTTTTCAGCCTGCCGGAAGAGCAGCGCTCGGCGCTGCATCTGGTCGCCATCGAGGGGCTCTCCTATCAGCAGGCCGCCAACGCCAGTGGCGTGCCGCTGGGCACGCTGATGTCGCGTATCGGCCGGGCGCGCGCGGCCTTGCGCCAGATGGAAGAAGCTCCAGCGCGGGGCCAAAATCATCTCAGGATCGTTGGAGGTGACTCATGACCGCTCTTGTCGACCCGGTTACGGACGCCGATCTCGACGCCTATGTCGACGACCAGCTTGATGTCGCCCGCCGCATCGAGGTCGAGGCTTTCCTGTCCGCGCGTCCGGAGGCGGCCGCGCGCGTGATGTCTGATCTGCGCACCCGCGACGAACTGCGCGTGGCGCTGGCCGGCTCCGAGGGCATGGCGCGGCCGGCGACGGCCGATGCGGCGCGGCGGCTAGAGAGGGGACTTGGCCGGGGTCGCATCTTCGGCGTGCTGCAACGCGCCGCGGCCGTCGCCGCCTTCGTTGCCGCCGGCTGGCTCGCCAACGGTATCGTCGGGCCGATGTCGGTGACAAAGGTCGTCGCTTCGCCGCAGCCGCCCGCCTATGTCGACGAGGCTGTCCAGGCACACAGGACGACGTTGCTGCGCGAAAACATGCCCTCGCAGGCCGAGGCGCCCAATTACAACGCCGGCGAGATCCGCGCCGCCACCGCCATCGTCATGCCGTCGCTGCCGAAGGACTGGAAGGTCCGCGACGTGCAGATCTATCCGTCGCGCTTCGGCCCGAGCGTCGAGATCGCGGTTGAAACGAAGGAGATGGGCCTGGTGTCGCTGTTTGCGATCCGGCCGGGCACTTTCGATGTGGTCAAACCGACCGTCGCGCCCTCGGGCGATATCTCCTCGGCCTATTTCCAGGTCGGCGATGTCGCCTATGCGGTTGTCGCGAAGAGCGGGGTTCATGATCTCGACCGCGCCGCCGAAACGCTCGCCAGAACGCTTTACTGACCCATCCACAAAGGAGACCTCAAAATGGATACGCCCAATCTTGGATACCGCGTGGGCGCGGGCGTCCGGACCGGAGCCGTCTATGACGAGGGCCTGCGCCAGCACATGCTGCGCGTCTACAATTATATGGGCCTCGGCCTGGTGGTTACGGGCCTTATCGCCTTGCTGGTGTCGTCGACGCCGGCTCTCTATGTGCCGATCTTTTCCAGCCCGCTGAAATGGGTGGTGATGCTGGCGCCGCTCGCCTTCGTGCTCCTGTTCTCGTTCAAGATGCAGACCATGTCGGCGGCAAGCGCGCAGGCAATGTTCTGGGCCTTCTGTGCCGTCATGGGCCTGTCGCTGGCCTCGGTGTTCCTGGTCTTCACCGGAACCAGCATCGCGCGCACCTTCTTCATCGCCGCGACCATGTTCGGTGCCACCAGCCTCTATGGCTACACGACAAAGCGCGACCTGACCCAGTTCTCGTCCTTCCTGATCATGGGCCTGATCGGCGTGATGATCGCCAGCATCGTCAACATCTTCCTCGGCTCGACCGCGCTGCAGTTCGCCATCTCGGTGATCGGCATCGCCGTGTTCATCGGCCTGACCGCCTGGGACACGCAGACGATCAAGGAGCAGTATGCGGAGAATTTCGATGCGGAGTCGCGGCAGAAGCTCGCCGTCTTCGGCGCGTTCTCGCTCTATCTGAACTTCATCAACATCTTCCAGTTGCTGCTGAATTTCACCGGCGAGCGGGAATAATCCGAACCGTAGCAGGAAACAGCTGGCATCTTGCCGTGGCCGGAGGGAAACCTCCGGCCACTTTTTCATCTGAGACCGCGCCCGGCCCGTGGCGCCATCGAAGTTCATCGCGACTGTGTGAAATGCTGCGTCCGCCGCCTTGAGTTCACTCCTGGCCATTTGCTAGCCTGCCGGCCACACCAGACGGACCGCGAGGACATATGGAACAGGTCAGCCTGACGCTTCATGGCGACGGCATATCGGCGACCATTGCCGAGCAAGGCGCCGAACTGGTTTCGCTAAGGGATACGCAAGGATTCGAGTTCCTGTGGCAGGCCGGACCGGCCTGGCGGCGCCATTCACCACTGCTGTTTCCGATCGTCGGCCGGCTGAAGGGCGATCAACTGCGCCATCGCGGTCAGACCTATCCGATGACGCAGCACGGCTTCGCCCGCGACAAGCCGTTTATGTGGGCGGAGAGGGGGCCTCGATCCTGTACGCTGGTGCTCACCGATGACGCGGAAACCCGAACCCATTACCCGTTCGCATTTCGCCTGGCCGTGACCTATACACTGGACGAGGGGCAACTCGACATAGGATTGGAGGTCACCAACTCCGGCGACGAGCCGATGCCGACCTCGATCGGGGCGCATCCGGCATTCAATTGGCCGCTGCTGCCGGATCTGGCCAAAACGGATTATCGGCTGATCTTTTCCGATGACGAGCCAACACCGATCCGCCGGCTGAAGGATGGCCTGCTCACAGCAACACCGCAGCCGACGCCTGTCAGAGGCAATATCGTCGAGCTCTCCGAACGGCTGTTCGACGAAGACGCAGTGATCCTGGACCGGCCGGCCAGCAACAGCGTTCGCTACGGCGCCGAGACTGGTCCGGCGATCGAGGTCTCATGGCAGGGATTTCAGGAACTGGGCATCTGGTCCAAATCCGGCGGCGCACCGTTCCTGTGCATCGAGCCTTGGCACGGCATGGCCAGCCCGCTGGATTTCGACGGAGAGTTCACCGACAAACCCGGCCTGATGCTGATCGCGCCGGGCGCGAAGCGTTCGCTGAGTTACCGGATCAGGCTGGAGCAGGGGCCTCGGTAAAGTTTCCTGCAGGCCGGAGAGGGGCCGTATTCGATCTCAGGTCGAGTTTCAAGCCTGCCGGACCACGGCGCCGATCACGTCTACGAAGACGTGCTCGGCCCGAAATATGCGGCTATCAAGGCCTATTGGACCGAGAAAACACCTGAGAAGCATCGTCCGCTGGAAGAGGCGGTGAGCGAGGAGGGTTTCCGGCACGAGTTTATCGGTGAGGTGGCTGACGCCGTGGCCGAGCGAATGCCACCGGATCTATGGAAACTCCACTGGCCGCTCATGGATACGCCGCTGCGTCGGCGGCTGGCGGTGGGCTTGATGGAGAAGCTGGAGGCGAATCTCGACTGGTTCCCGCGATACCAGGCCTATTTGCGCGAAAGACAGCCGCCGACGCTCATCGTCCGGGGGCCGGAAGATGGCTACATGCCGGCCGCATCGGCCCGAGCCTACAAACGCGACCTGCCGGGAGCAGAACTCCATCTCGTGGAGGGGGCCGGCCACTGGTTTCTGGAAACCCATTTCGATGACGTGCTTCCGCTGGTGCGTGACTTCCTCGCGCGCGTCCATCGCTCAGCACAAGGTTTGTGAAGAGGTGCAAAGGAGAAAGATCGATGACGACAACGCCGACAGTCGCGCGCATTTGGCGCGGCCGCACCCGGCCTGATGTGGGCGACGCTTACGAAGTCTATTTGAGGGCCGAGGGCATTCCGCCGCTTGAGAAGACCGCGCTGGGCGTCCAGCTGTTTCGCGAGGATCGCGAAGGGGAAAGCTGGTTCACCACCATCTCGTACTGGCCCGACCACGAATCGATGACGGCTTTCACCAAGGGCGAGCCAACCAAGGTCCATCATCTCGACCGCGATCCGGAGTTCCTGATCGAGCTGCCGGAGCGCATCCAGATTCATCGCATCCTGCTCGACCGGCGGAGGCTCCGCTGATCCATCCGGCCGCGGATATCGGAACACACAGTGAGCGTCGCGCGGCACCGCCGCGTCATCTACAATGATATGTTGGGTGCGGGCGGTTCGCCAAACCGGATGCGTTTGTCTCGATCGACGTGTCTGTATCGGGGGCGCCGTTCGAAATCCGCTGCGAGGCCGAATACACTGAATTGCTGCTGCGGACGAAAGCCGCATAAGATAGATTATGGAACTAACGCATGGGGCGCAGCCCGGGAATTTGTGCGGTTTCGGCCATTGACGAGCAACATCGTGAACAGCACCACGCCGGCACTTTACGACCTCGAACTCATGATCGAACATTCGAACGGCGGGTTGAAAGCCGACTGAGCTGCTCTCTCTATCGTTCTGACTCGCAAGGGATTTCGATCACCATGCCATCGTAGGCCGGTTCGACATTGTCAGGCGTCTCAGTCATCACGGCGGTGTAATCGAGCGGCACGTGCATGTGCGTCAGCACGGCGTTGCAAGGCGAAAGCGCCTTGATCCAGTCCAGCGCCTGGCCAAGCGAAAGATGGCTTGGATGCGTTTTGTACTGCAGCGCATCGATGACCAGCATGTCGAGGTCTCCCAGCCGCTCGATGGTGGTCTTGGGAAAGTCGCTGATATCGGGACAGTAGGCGAGCCCGCCAATACGGAAACCCAGCGAAATGATGTCGCCATGGATCTGGGGCAGCGGCTCGAAGGTGAGGGCACCCCCCTCTCCTTCGATCACAACCGGCTTGGCATGATTGATGAGGTGGGCGTTGACGATCGGCGGATAGGAACTGCCTGGCGGCGTCTCGAAGCAATAGCCGAACGCTTGGCGCAGCCGTAGCATGGTCGGCTCGTCGGCATGGATGTCGATGCGATGCCCTTGCTCCTGCACATAGCCGCGCAAATCGTCGATGCCGTGGATGTGGTCGGCATGCGGGTGCGTGTAGAGCACACCATGGATGCGCCTGACTGAAGCCATCAGCATCTGCTCGCGGAAATCCGGACCGGTGTCGATGACGACCGTGGTGCGGCCGCCATTGGCGGCGATGCGCTCGACAAGCGCGGCCGTGCGCATGCGCCGGTTCCTGGGATTGGCGGGGTCGCAATTGCCCCAGTCGCCGGTGATGCGCGGCGTGCCTGGCGACGACCCGCAGCCGAGAATGGTGAGGCGCAGCCGGTCGCTCATACTTCGGGCGCCCGCTGGTCCGGGTGTGGCATTTTTCCAAACAGCCGAAAGAAATTGTCGGTGGTCAACGCTGCGATTTCAGCCTCGCTGACGCCGATCGTCTCGGCCAGCACCTTGGCGGTTTGCGCTACATAGGCCGGCTCGTTGCGCTTGCCGCGAAACGGCACCGGGGCCAGATAGGGCGCGTCGGTTTCGACCAGCAGCCGGTCGTGCGGCACATCGGCGGCGATGGCGCGCAATTCGACCGAGTTCTTGAAAGTCAGGATGCCCGAGAACGACACATAGCCGCCTAGCGACACGCCGACCTCTGCGAGCCGCCGTCCCGACGAAAAACAATGCAGGATGAACGGGAAGGCGCCCTTCCCTGTCTCGTCCTCGAGAATGGCGGCCATATCGTCGTCGGCATCGCGCGAATGAATGACGAGAGGCAGCCCGGTCTCGCGGGCGGCGGCGATATGGGCGCGAAAGCCCTGCGCCTGCGCATCGCGTGGTGCCTTGTCGTAGAAGAAATCGAGCCCCGCTTCACCGATCGCCACCACTTTCGGATGAGTGGAGAGGCGGACAAGGTCGGCGGTGGTGACGTCGAGCTCCTCGGCAGCATTGTGCGGATGGGTGCCGACCGAGCAATAGACTTCGTCGAAAGTCTCTGCTATCTCAATGACTTGCTGAAACCGCTTCACGCGCGTGGAGATCGTCACCATTCGGCCGATACCGGCCGCCTTGGCGCGGGCGACAATGGCCGCCCGCTCCTCGGCGAAGTCCGGAAAGTCCAGATGACAATGGCTGTCGACGAGCATCAGGCGTTCGCGTCCGTCTGTTCGACATAACGCGGAAACACGCCCTCTGGCGCTGGCAGCGCCGTGCCGGACACAAGTGCATGGTCGGCGTG
Source organism: Mesorhizobium sp. B2-3-11 (assembly GCF_006442215.1). Lineage (NCBI taxonomy): Bacteria > Pseudomonadati > Pseudomonadota > Alphaproteobacteria > Hyphomicrobiales > Phyllobacteriaceae > Mesorhizobium > Mesorhizobium sp. B2-3-11. The sequence continues at coordinate 347,313 of NZ_VFVS01000001.1, forward strand.
GACATGCACGAAATCGCGATTGTCCGCCGGCACAGCCAGGAGGTCGAGCAGCTTGGCGGCCGAGCCCGGAACGAAGGGCTGGCACATGACCGCCACGCGACGCACCACTTCGGCCGTCGTCCACAGCACCGTTTCCATGCGCTCGGGATTGGTTTTCTTGAGCGCCCAGGGTTCCTGTCCGGCGAAATACCGGTCGGCTTCCGCAACCACGCCGAAGATCGCCGCCAGTGCCAGATGGATGCCCTGTTCGGCCATTGCCTTGCGCGCGGTGGCGAGAGCGTCGACCGCCTGATCCAGGATCACCTTGTCGGATTCCGCCAGATCGCCGCGCTTCGGCACCACGCCGCCGCAATTCTTGGCGATCATTGACAGCGAGCGCTGTGCCAGATTGCCGAGACCATTGGCCAGATCCGCATTGGTACGGTTGACGATCGCTTCATGGCTGTAGCTGCCGTCCTGCCCGAACGGCACCTCGCGCAGGAAGAAGTACCGCACCTGGTCGAGGCCGTAATGCTCGATCATGGTGAACGGGTCGATGACGTTGCCGACCGATTTCGACATCTTCTCGCCGCGGTTGAACAGGAAGCCGTGGCCGAAGACGCGCTTCGGCAGCGGGATGCCGGCCGACATCAGGAAAGCGGGCCAATAGACCGCGTGGAAGCGTACAATGTCCTTGCCGATGATGTGTGCATCAGCCGGCCAAAACCGCCAATGGTCAGCCTTTTCATCGGGATATCCGACGCCGGTAATGTAGTTGGTCAGCGCGTCGACCCAGACATACATGACGTGCTTTTCATCGCCAGGTACCGGCACGCCCCAGTCGAATGTGGTGCGCGAGATCGACAGGTCCTTCAGTCCCGACTTGACGAAGCTCATCACCTCGTTGCGGCGCTCGGCCGGACCGATGAAGTCGGGTTGGTTTTCATAAAGCGCGACGAGCTTGTCCTGATAGGCCGACAACCGAAAGAAATAGCTCTCTTCCTCGACCCATTCGACCGGCGTTCCCTGTGGCCCGTAGCGAATATTGTCGGGACGGACCTCGGTCTCTTCCTCGCCATAATAGGCTTCGTCGCGCACCGAATACCAGCCGGCATAGCCGCCCTTGTAGACGTCGCCATTAGCGGCCATCGCCTTCCAGATCGCCTGCGAAGCCGCGTAATGCCGCTCCTCGGTGGTGCGGATGAAATCGTCGTTCGAGGCGTTGAGCGCGGTCGCCATGCGCTTGAATTCGGCCGAGTTGCGGTCGGCCAGGTCGCGCGCCGAAATGCCTTCCTTCTTTGCCGTCTGCAGCATCTTGATGCCGTGCTCGTCGGTGCCGGTGAGGAAGAATACCTGCTTGCCGTCGAGCCGCTGAAAACGGGCAAGCGCGTCGGTGGCGATCAGCTCATAGGCATGGCCGATATGTGGCTTGCCGTTCGGATAGGAAATGGCGGTGGTGATGTAGAATGTGTCGCGTGACATGAATGAACCGTCATGAATGTCTGAATGGAAGCTGTGGCGGTGGATATCGCATCGGAATGGCGATTGCCATCCCGAGACCAATGCATGCCGCCCAAAAGTGGCTCCTGTTTGGGGGGCCAACGGCATGCACCAAAAAGGCCGTCACATTCGCATTGCAGAATTCAGGCGGTCGATCATGGTCAGGGCGTGCTGCTTCTTGTCGAGATTGTAGGTGTCCGTTTCAGATATGGCGTCCAAGGCCTCGTGCCAAGTATCGGAGAGCGTTTTGGCCCGCTTGAGATCGCCAGCCCGCGCCGCCTGGCTTGCCGCGTCCGACAGAAGGTCCAACGCCTGGCGGTTGAAGATGTCGAACTGGATCGCCTGGTCTTTGCCCGCGAGGGCCTCGGCCAGGCGGTAGGCACCGGCAATATCGCTCTTTCCCGTCGCCACCAGGCCATCGAGCGTCTGCGCGATCTCCAGCCCGCCATACTGCGTCAACAGGATTGCGCTGCGGGCGCTCCCCCCTGCCCGCTCGACCAGTGCGGCCCTCGCGACCGGATCGTCCGGTGGTGGCGGCTCCGCTGTCTTCAGCACCGCCATCAGTTCGTTGGCGTCAAGCGGTGTCAGCCGCACCACCTGGCAGCGCGAACGGATCGTCGGCAGCAGACTGCCCGGCGCATGGACGATGAGAATGAACAGGGTCCGTGCCGGTGGCTCCTCGAGATTCTTCAGCAGGGCATTGGCCGCATTGGCATTCATGTCGTCGGCCGGGTCGACGATCACCACCCGGTAGCTGCCGTCATGCGAAGTCAGCGACAGAAAGCGGCTGACCTTGCGGATTTCGTCGACGGTGACGACGGTTTTGAAGCTCTTGGTCTTGTCGTTCAAGGGGCGGGTAAGATGCAGCACCCCCGGATGCGCACCGGTGGCGATTTGGCGAAACAGCGGCGAGGCCGGATCGGGGACCGCAAGGTTGCCGGGCGCCTGCTCGAAGGCCGGATGCTTCAAAAGGTGGTGGGCAAGATGGAAGGCGAGCGTCGCCTTGCCGATGCCGACCGGTCCAGCGAAGATCAGCGCGTGCGGCAGCTTTCCCGCGCGATAGGCGGCGGCAAACATGGTGGCGGCCTGCCCGTGCCCGACCAGACGTGGCGTTTCGGAAGGTTCCGGCACACCGTCCAGCGTGTCATGCTGTTCCGGCGCGATGCGTTCGAAGATCATACCGGTGCGACCTGCCTGTTGCGCTCGGGCGCCCTTGCCTCCAGTGCCGCGAACACGGTCGCCGTGACGACATCCTCCACCGTGTCCGGATCGGCGGAGGCGTCGACGACGATGCAGCGTTCCGGCTCTGCCGCCGCGATCGCCAGGAACGCTTCGCGGCGGGCCTGGTGGATAGCCAGCGTCTCCTTTTCGAAGCGGTCGGCGACGGCATCGCTGCCACGCCGCAATGTCGCCCGCTTCAAGCCCTCGGCCGGGTCGATATCGAAGATCAGCGTCATGTCGGGCATCATGCCGTTGATGGCGACCTGTTCCAGCATGGCCATGAATGCCGGATCGATCCCGCCTGTAACGCCCTGATAGACACGCGAGGAATCCAGGAAGCGGTCACAAAGCACGATGGAGCCGCGCTCGACCGCCGGCCGGATGACCTGCTCGACATGGTCGGAACGCGCGGCAGCGAAGAGCAGCGCTTCCATCTTCGGCCCGAACGGTTCGGCGGCACCCGAAAGCAGCACATGCCGGACCGCTTCGGCGCCCGGCGAGCCGCCCGGTTCACGCGTGCGCAGGACATCATACTTCTTTGCGCGCATCTTTGTGGCCAGCCGCTCGATCTGTGTCGACTTGCCTGCGCCTTCGCCGCCTTCGAAGGTGATGAAAAATCCGCGCGCCAACCGAGGCCCTTGTTCGTGTTCGAGTGGGTTGTTGCGCTCTAGATAGTCCGCGACAGGGAAAACGTCCATGCCGTCGGTACTATCGAAGCCAGCCGACCGCCAGTTCCTTGACGGCGTCGAGCGCGCGTTGCGGCAACGTGCCGACGCCGATCGACTCGGCGGCGAACAACGGTGTCTCCTGGCTCAGCGTGTCGCCGATCCAGACCCGCAGTGCGCCCACCGGTTGCCCCTCCTCCACCGGTGCGGCGACCGGGCCGAAGTAGATGATCCTGGCCGTCAGCTTGTCGCGGTTGGTGATCGGCAGGAAAATGTCGATCGGACCTTTTGCCTTCAGCGTCACGCCGGATTTCGCACCGCCAAAGACCTGGGCCTCCCCGACCACCTCGTCCTTGGCGAAGATCTCGGTCCTCGCGAACGAACGAACGCCCCAATCGAGCAGTTTGCGCGCTTCTTCGGCACGCTCCTTGTCACTGGCCAGCCCGCTCATTGCCGCGATCACCCGCGTGCCGCCGTGGCTGACCGAAGCGACGATGCCGAAGCCGGATGTCTCGCTTGCACCGACAGCCAGGCCGTCAGCGCCGATGTCCATCGCCAGCAACGGGTTGCGGTTCCTCTGCGAGATCTTGTTCCAGGTGAAATCCTTCAGGCCATAGTAGCGATAGAAATCCGGGTATACGCGCCACAGATGCAGGGCGAGCTGCGCCAGCTCGCGCACACTTGTCTCCTGGCCATCGGCCGGCAGGCCGGTCGAATTGACGAACGTCGATGTCTTGAGGCCGATCTGGCGCGCGCGTTCGGTCATCTCTGCGGCAAAATTGTCCTCGGATCCGGCCATGCCTTCGGCGATAACGATGCAGCCGTCATTCGCGGCCTGCACGGTCACTCCCTGGATCAGGTCCTCGATCCGGATCGCCGATTTGAGCTTGGCGAACATCGTAGAGGTTCCCGACGGCGCGCCGCCTTTGCGCCAGGCGTTCTCGCTGACCACGAACGTATCGTCGAGTTTGAGGCGCCCGGACCTGAGGGCGTTGAAAACCACCTCCATCGTCATCAGCTTGGCCATCGAGGCCGGCGGAATGGGTTTGTCGGCATCTTTCGAAAACAGCACCGTGCCGGTGTCAGCATCGATCATGAAGGCTTGTGCGGCCTTGGTCTCGAAAAGCTGCGCTTGGGCCGGCGAAAGCGTGAGCAGGAGGCCGAGGAGAAAGAACCCGGCAAAAGGCTGTAGCAAGCGAAACTGCATGAAATTCGACCCGTTGGCCGGCCCCTCCGGCGTGCCGAAACTATCAGGCTTTTTCGCTGAGGGATCAACAGCCGGGCGGAAAGCCGGCTGTTGGATCAGTCGCGCACGACCAGCGCATCGGGCGCACCGTGGGACCATGCCGCCTTCAGCAACTCGTCCAGGCCGCCATGGCCGTCCGGATAGAGGTTGACCGCATACCAGTCATTGCCGTCGAGATCGGAGCGCTGGATTTCTATTCTGCCGAAGGGCTTTAGTGCCGAGGCCACGCGTTTGGCTTCGGTAGCATCGTCGAACGTGCCGGCGGCGACATAATCTGGGCTGGACGGTGCCGCTTGGCGGCCGTTCTTTTTCCACGACCGCAGGATATCGGCGGGCGACATGCCGCTGTCATCCAGAGCGGCAAAGACATCTGCGTGATGGACGCGTTCATTCGCATAGGACAGCGAGGCCATGGCGAACGGCGATTGCGGCGGCAGGCTGATCTCCGGCCGTTCCGGCACGATCGGTCCGAAATCGGGCAGCGCCAGATCGCCGAAGGCCGCCGACTGCGCGGACATCTGCCCCTGCACCGGGGTTGCGGTATCGGTCAGCTGACCTGGAAACGGCACTGCGGCCGCGCCGACCGGAAGGCTCGGCGAAGGTCCGTTCATGGCCACCATGACGCCGGTCGGCAGGCCATCCGACGGATCCGGTATGCGGTTGCCTGGATGGTAAGAGGCCATCAGGTACTGGTCGTCATTGCCGTCGAGCGGCGCGCGGCCGACATATTCGACCTTCACCTTCGCGGTGCCGACCTTGTCGTAGTCCAGCATCTGCGCGGCTCGCTCAGAGACGTCGATGATGCGGCCCTCATGGTATGGGCCGCGGTCATTGACGCGCACGATCACCGAACTGCCGGTTTCGAGGTTGGTGACGCGGGCATAGCTGGGCAGCGGCATGGTCGGATGCGCCGCCGTCAGATGCGCCGTGTCGTAGACTTCGCCGTTGGCGGTCAGCCGGCCATGGAAGGCGTCGCCATACCACGAGGCCAGACCCACCTTGGCGTACTTCTTGTCTTCTTTGGGATAATACCACTTGCCGCGCACCTGATAGGGCTTGCCGAGCTGGTCGCGGCCGCCGCCGCGCCGCATGAAGGCAGCGCGCGGACTGGCCTTCACGCCATATTCGGTCTCGGCGAAATATTCCTTGGAGCGGGTCTTCTTGTAGACCATGCCTTTCGGCTCAGGCTGCGATGCGCAAGCGGCAAGCAATGCAGCAGACGCTGCAAGCAACGCAACCGTGGCAACGCGACGAAGACGCGGGTGCGTCACAGCCTGCATTCTTGATTGTCCCCTAAAGTCTAAACCAAAGACGTCGTATCCGACCATCAGAGGAGCCAAGCACTCACTCGACAATGCCAACGACGCCTCGGACCCCGATCCTTTGTGCGCAGGAATTGTTTATCACGGTATTAACCGATTGTGGCCGGAACCGGGCAAGATTGTGACACTGCCCGTCCTGTCATTGGCTAGGGAGAGGTATGCCTTTGCGGAGCCTGCTTGCAGGAAGCGATCAGGCGGTTGATCTCCGCTTCGTCGGCAAGTTGCCGGCGTCGGAAAGCCGCTCCAAGGCCAGGAACAACGGTGATCGCGCCCGCGAGCGCGGAGCGTCGCGTTTCTGCCATTTGGTAGTTCTCATCAGGAAGGGCTGTTCAGTCGCCGCCCTCGGGAGGCTTCTCTCGAGGGCGGGCAACGACGGCTTACCGAATGATAGGCTCAATCCAGAACTCAACAACGCAACGCTTACGCAACTGCCAATTCAATAGATTTTGAACGTTTTGGTTCCGTTAGCTATGGCTAAAAAGTAGAAAAAACCAACCTTCTTCATGCATGGCACCGGCGGGACCGGCGCGGGCGGAATCCTCTTCTAAGAATTCTACTTCTTTCATACACCTATCTAAGCCCATTAGCTTGCTGGCGGCCGATGCCGCGAATGGTACGATAGTGTTGAATTGGAGGCTTTATACATGTCGACCCAGAACACAAACGGCTCGAAACTCGACCAGGGCCTTGTATCGGAATCTCAAGCGCGCCGGGACTTTCTTAAGAAGGCGGGGCGTTTCGCCGCGGTTACGCCGCCGGCTGTAACTCTCCTGCTCGGCACCAGCTTGAATTCCAAGGCGATTGCCAAATCAGGCGGATCACGCCCTGGCAACGGAGGGGGGGACAAGAACCACCCCCACGCCGGCCCTCCCGGTCATCCTCAAGCCGGCCCTCCCGGTCAGGTCCATACTCAGTTCCTGTTCGAGCGAGGCTACTCTGACAACGCCGGCGGCGGATCCCACGGAGGATCGAGGTCAGGCGATCCTAACTAGCAACCAAGCCCTCTGGATAAAGCCTAAGCGCTGGCGGTATTAATCGTCGCCACGGTCGAGAAGCTGAGGGATAACGGCTGATGCCCGCCTGGCCTGCGAGATCGCAAAAATTAACGGATCGTTGACCGCGCTGTCCTATTCTGAGACAGCGCGGTCTAGTCCCATCCGGACTGCGCAGGCGGCTCCGGCAACACAGCCCCCGCCGCACTGTCGGAGCCGCCACCATACTAGCCTGAAGATACCAGCAATGGTTGAATCAACTGTTACTGCAGTTGTTGCAAATAGAGCGAGCTGCGTCGGCCGCCGTCCCGCCACCAGATGCAAAAAAGCCCGCCGGGCGTCCCCAGGATGAATCAAGGGACATTGCCGGAGCGTTGGAAATCCAAGCTCTCTTAACACGTGAGAAGCGGTTTCAAGGCGTGAGGAACGGTAGCGGGCTGTTCGAGGCCAGCATAGGTCAACGATGAGCGGCGGGGTCAGCTATTTCGACTCCACGCCCAGCTCAGGCCGCATGTCTATCGTATCGCCATCTCCATGCACGGCGTCATGGTCCCAATTGTTCGTCTTCTCGGGCGTTTTGACGACAGCCTCTCGGGTGTCTCTGTCTTTGTCCTTGCGGGGCTTTGGACCTGGCACGTCGCGTGATGACTTCGGTTCCATATCCGCCTCCTTTAGTTCTCTCCAGAAACAAGGACGGGAGGTTCGGGTTCCAAAAACAAGAAAGCCGTTGCCTCGGGCAGCGGACTTTCGCCAGGAGTTGAGGGGACATCTCCACGCTGCGCAGACAACAGACAACAGTGGATTGGTTCCAACGTTGGTCTCTGTTTCGCGGCGCGTGCTGTGAGCGCCTGGGGTATTCGAACATCGGAATCACGCTGGACGTTTATTCCCATGTAATGCCGGGAATGCAGGCCGACGTAGCGGAGCAAGTTGACGTCGCGTTGCAGGCGGCTATAAGCAGCGATCGAAAACGCAAATAGTTGCAAAGTGCGTAGCAGCCGGCATTTCTCGACCGGACGCAGAATCTAAAAAGCGCGGCGTTTGTAACTGGTTGGAGGGATGGCCGAGCGGTTTAAGGCACCGGTCTTGAAACGTGGTGAAAACCATCCCGACTGATCTTTAGCAGTCCCGAATAGCCCGGTTTTACGGGCTTTTTCATTGGTCCATACGGCTTGCCGTCCTATCCTGTCCCTGCCCTTCCCTGCCCGTCCGGTACCAATTGCGGTACCAACTCTTTCCTGCGACTGTGGCGCGGTGAGTCGATAACAGGATGGGACTTCATGACCAGTTTCGCAGGGCGCGCCACCAACGACTTGGTTCAAATCGCGTCGTTCGGAGGTGGCTTCACCTTAGACGCGGCGGGCCGTAGCACGGATGATCTTGTGAAGATTGCGTCATTCGCCAGAGACAAAGGATGCAGAATCATCTTGCGCGGCATGAATGGGCGATCAACCAACGACTTGGTTAAGATCGCGTCGTCCGGCAACGGCTGCGTTCACTTCGAGGGCTAAAAAGATCCTCGGAAAAGGCCCGGCAAGCCGAAGCCGCCGGGCCAAATCTATCAATCAGTTTTCAGTTAATAATGATCTGGCTGCTCGCAGTCGACGCAAACCTCCCGTTCATGATCGCCACGCGCCCCAGCCGCCCAATGCTCTTGATTGTGGTGGCGGTTCGGCGCGCCTAGTGTCGGCTCCACCGTACCGTCGTCCTCGTCGTCGCTGCCGTCCAGTTCCCGATCGTCGTAGGGACTTCCCCGGCCGTCATGAAAGGCGCTGCTGACGGTCTGCGGGCCGAGCGCACACCAGCCAAGCCACGGCTCATGGTCTGCCCCGTCCTCAAGGTCGCAGTCCGCTTCCATGAGGTCGAGCGCCGTGATGAGGCTCATGGCGCGGTCTAGGAGGTCGTTCAGGCGCTTCTGGACTTCCTGGCGCCACGTGCGGGGATCTACCCCGGCTGGCATCCCGTAAGGCTGTAGAAGCCTGACAGGCGCGTTCACGCTGCACCGCCTTGCGCTAGGCGCGCGATATCAGCCGCGATCGACTTCAGCGCTTCGTCATTCTCGGCACACTCCATCAGGCCAAGGCTCTCTGCCGTCCTGACCTTTACGGCCATTCCCGCGACAGTGCGCGCCGGAACTTCAAAGATGCACTGGCCTAGGTTCCAATGCTCGGACACCAGATCATCGAATTCGGCCTCTTGGGCGTCATAGCCGAGTAGGCGGTGGTGCTCGTCGAGCCTTGCTCGGTATTCGTCCCACGTGGCTTTAACGCTGGCCTGTTCCTCGGCGTAGGCACGATTCCATGCCCTCACCAACTCCGGGCACCGAGCGACTTCTTTCTCGATATCGAAGTCGATGGCGCCGAAGTTTACAGAGCGAAAATATGTGCTCTGCATTTCCTTCAGATCATCCGGCATCGATGGCTTTTCCCACTTGCTCGGATGAACTGGTTTGAGCCCGGCTGCTTCCTCTGCCTGCTCACTCAACTGGCCTTGCGTCTCTGCGAGAGTGTCTATCCGGTCCTTGAGCGCGTTCAGTTTCAACTCAAGCACGAACAGTTCGGCGTCCGGATTGATGGTAGCGGGCACGGCTAGAGCTGCTGTAGCGCCAGCTATGGCCGGCAGAGAGGCAAGCCCGGCCAGGATGAGCCGGCGGGAAAATCGCCCGGTGATGATGTGCATTCCCTCGGCAGCGGGCATAGCTTCGCCGGCCGCCGGAACATGGGTGTTCGGCATGATTGCAATCCTCTAGCAATGTGTTACAACGTTAGCAGATGTGACACGGATATAGTTAACGGTCAACTAGCATCTGCTAACAATTGCACACACAGAGGAACTGCATGGCACGGACAGCGGCGTTGGGACTTCGAATTGAGCCGATCGTTAAGGAGGCACTGGAACGTGCGGCGAAAGAGGATCGGCGCACGGTTGCCGCCTACGTCGAGATGCTGATCGTGACAGAACTTGAGGCGAGAGGCTATCTGCCGAAGGGAGCAGCCGAATGACCACGGGATCAAACATCGCCGTTGCGATCAACGCAGCGCACGATGCCGTCGAAAGGTCGAACGTGAGGCGATCGCCCACGCACTCGAATGCGGTCGGCTGCTTACAGAAGCTAAGGCCACCGTCGAGCACGGAAAGTGGGCGGCCTGGGTCGGCGAGCAATGCTCCTTTTCCATGCGAACAGCGCAGCTCTACATGAAGGCTGCGGCGTATGTGGGCGCCGATCCGGCAAAAGCGCAACGCGTTGCGGATTTGAACTTGCGCGATCTGGCCGCGTTCATTGCCGAACGCCCCGTCGTCGAGAAGCTACTGGATCTCGGGGTTGAAGACGCGGACGAGTTTTCGGAGGAGGACCAGACTGCCCTCCTTGCGATGCTGATGTGGTGGAAAAAGGGAAAGCCTGCATGGCGGAAACAATGGCGCCTGGAATTGGCGAGGCTCGCGAAGGAACAAGGCGTCCCCGAAAGTCAGGTCATCTTCCCTAAGAGCGGGGGCGGCGGTGCCGGCGAGTGAGGCTACGGAAGGGCTGATCGCTTCGTTTACGATTTTGAAATCTTACTCTGGCCTTAATGGCATGTATCTACTATGTATCATCCTGTGCACACACATGGGATGTGCACGCGCACAGAACTAGAGGCAGTCCTTGGGAGACTTAACATGCATGCCACGATCAGCAAGTGGGGGAATAGCCTAGCTATTCGCTTGCCGCGTCACGTGGCCGAAGAGGCTCGTCTGGCAGAGGGCGCTTGCGTAGCGCTCGAAGTCAAAGATGGGTCTATCCGTGTCACACCGACTCGCAAGAGATATCGGCTGGCAGACCTTTTGGACGGGGAGCCCCCTCGTACAGAAGGGAACAAAGAAATCGACTGGGGCACATCGCAGGGCGATGAAACTTGGTGAAAGACAGAGCCTATCAACCAGAGCGAGGTGACTTTATCTGGCTCGACTTCACGCCGCAGTCTGGCACGGAGCAAGCCGGGACGCGCCCCGCTTTGGTCATTTCCCCGCGAGACTTCAATATCGCGACAGGACTTGCTGCCGTGTGTCCGGTGACAAACACCGCCACCGGCAGCAAGTTCGAGGTTCCGGTCCCACGGGGCGTAAAGCTACAAGGGGTTATCCAGTCTTACCAATTTCGCACCCTGGACTGGATCAGCCGGGATGCTCGCTTCCACAGCAAGGCAAACGAAGACCTGATGTGGGAAGTGATGGGCCGCATCGAAGCAATACTCGGATTCGATCCGTGAACAAACGAGCCGGCTTGCGTCCACACGCGCCTGAGAACAGCCGGGGATTCACATTCGCGCGGTTCCGATCTAGATTCTCGGCATGGAACACGTATTTGACGATCTCGCCAGCGCCTTGAAAGCCCCTCAGAGCGGCCAGGGAAGCCGCTACAGCGCGTTTGCCCTGAAGATGGCAGCGAACTTGGTCCTGGGCTTCGCGATCGGCCTGGGAATCGCCATAGGTCACGCTGTAGCCGGGTAACGGCCCCGACTTCGGCTTTTAGATCGCCTTTGCCATTGCCTCTTTGCGCTGCTTGGTCTCGTTCATCTGCTCGCCACGGTGATGGTTGCAGTGCCAGCAGGCGGCGGCGAGGTTCTTAAGATCATCCTTGCCACCCTTCATCTTGGCCTTCCGGTGCTCGATGGTCATTCGGGTTGGGCCGCCCTTGGTGAACTCGCGGTTGCAGTAGACGCACCTCCCGCCCTGCCGTCTAGAAAGCTCACGGCGTGCAAACGCGCGGTATTGTGGATCTCTCAGTGTCGGCATACTTCCCCCACCAAAAAGAGGACCATGGTCGCGACCAGAGGTCAAGTTCCTACATTAGCAACTGCTTGACGAAGAAGGCGCCGGCCGCACCGGCCCGGTGGTATTCCACTGGATGAACTCGACTTCCCTCCCCGTCACTTCAACAGCGCCTCATGCAGGGTTCGCGTGGCGCGGTAATGCTCGCAGTGTGGTGATATAAACGGCTTTACGATGCTTTTGTGCAGCGCTTCCGCCGCTACGAGAAAGCGCTCGATTTCAGCTTGGGAAAGCTGTTTGGATGGTTTGGACCTGGCCATTGGCGATCTCCGATTTTGAGACAGGGGTCGCCGCAACACAGGGAGGATTATATTCCTTTTCTCGACATGGTTGGCAAGCCCTATCGTCGAATCGGCCAAGCTGCCATCGCGGTGCTGCATCGCCTTCGCGATCGCTTCGAAGGCACTGCCGATTTCCTCACCGAATGATGAAATGCTGCCACCGGTGCGCGGATGCATGCTTAAGGGCGCCGCGCTTCTTCTCCCGATACTGCGGCAACCTTCTTATTCTCACGTCTAGCGCTTGCTCGCTGCCGCGCCGCTGCGATCCTCTCGCTCTTCGTCGTGGGGAACCCAGCAAGGCCGTAGGCATTCACAATCGAGCCGAAGCGCTTCGTGAAAAACTTATACTTTGGAAGGCCGCTAGCGGAGTTGATCAAAGCCATTGTGACGTATCCGAACTTTGCGTGCAGTCGGCGAATGCCGTTTAGCAGCTCGTCATCCGAGTAGTATTTACCTCGTTGGCCGGTCGGGGGGCACATGAAACCAACGGTCCTATACAGTGCCGGCAGGCTGCCGAAGTGCGCCCAATATGCATGAGAGGATGGTGTGTAGGGGCACTCGTTAATCATTGCCTGCGAAAGCCTCCTTTTCTCTCGAAAAAGTCGCTTCAGACTTGCGATCATGTCGGGCTCCCGGAGGTGGTAGCCCCGTCTTAGCCTGAGTAGCCGCTGCGCTCGGGCAAATATTTTGGGATTGACAATAGGCTCCATTACCCTGGTTCGCACCCAAAGATCCTGAGGGTTGCGACTTACCGGCTTTTTCATTTTATGGTTGGTCCGGTTAAAGACGTAATATCCGATCATCAACTCGCTTCGGAGGACGCTTTTGACCCGTGCCCTGCTCCATAATGCGCCATCCGTCGACGGTATCTTTTCGTCGTTCAACCTCTTGGCGATGTCCGCAATGCTCCGTTTCTGGACGACAAACATGCGGAAGACTCGCCTTAGAATTTTGAGTTCATTCTGAGGGCCAGGCATAAAAATTACGCGATCTGAGTTCAGCCCCTTACGTTCGCCAGGTCCGAGCAAAAATCGCGGTGTTCCATCTTGGCTTACTAGAAAACGCCTTATGCCATACAGCGCAGGACCGCCCTGCTTGAACCCAAGGCGAGCTTGCTGGATGTGCGCTCTGCAGATTTTGCTGGAAAGTTCGCGGCTGTACTCGGCTGCCATCACCCGCTTAAGGGTCTTTACGATGCTGGTGACCACGCTGCCGTCATTCTCGAAAGGCTCCCCGCAGTAATGGACATTGACCCCGGCATCGCGGCAAATGAATTCATAGTGGGCGGCTTGGTCCGTATCCTGGAATCTCCCCCACCGGCTCACATCCAGCACCAATATGGCCGAGTAGCTAGGCTGGCCGGACACAACGTCGGTCAGCAGCTGCTTCAGGCCATCTCTTCCTTTAAGGCTTAGCCCACTTTTGCCGGCGTCTGCATACGTTTTAACAACGGCAAAGCCACGGCGCTCGGCATACTCCGCTATGGCCGCACACTGATTGTCCAGCGAATAGCGTTGGTGCTCTGTGGACATGCGGATATATTGGGCTGCCGGGGTGCGAACGTCCGATGCGAGCTCAGTCACTGGAATGGCCCTCCATGTGATCCGCCATGGGCGGAACTGTATCATAGAAAAGCCTGCTACGTGGGCGCTGACAGGAGACAGGAGGCAGGCGGCCTGCACCATCTGAGCCCAACGGGGACCACGCCCCAGCTCGCCGAGACGAAGCTGACTATCCTAGTCGGACGGCTATTCGATCGCGTCGCCCTGACGGCAGGCAAGCATTGGCTATTGCTTATCCCGGAAATCGAGCAGCTTGGCGTGACGTAGCTTCTCCTCGCCCTTCAGGAACCTCACGCGGCCGACCAGACCAGGCCTTAGCCATTCGGCCTTTGCCTTGGCCAAGCCTATCGGAACAGGTCCGCCGACCTTACCTTGCACGCGGTCCCATAGCGCTTGCCGCTTGTCAGCCTTGAAAGTGACGAAGGCGCCGCCAGCATAGCGGCCCTTGTCTGCCATAAGGACCATCGCGGGTTTGCCCGCCTCGCGCTGCACGCCAATGATGTCCATTTCCTTTTCGGTATAGCACTTGATCTTGCGCCAGTTCATCGTCGGCCCGCTGCGATAGGTACTGTCCTTGCGCTTTGAGACCATTCCCTCAAGACCGGCTTGGTCGACAAGGTGATAGACGGCATCGCCGGTTCCAGGCATTGCTTCGCTGAACTGGATGCGGCCACCGGTCGGGATCAATGGCTGGAGAATTTCACGCCGCTCTTCCACCGGCATGTCGCGTAAATCGTGGCCGTTGAGGTGCAGGAGATCGAACGCCACCAGATACAGGTCGCGCGACGGATTGCGGCTGGTAACGGCTGATTGCAGTGCGTGGAAGTCCGACAGGCCGGCTTCGTTGATGCTGATCGCCTCGCCGTCGATGATGAGGTCTTTCGCTTCGATCGCCTCTGCTTCGCCGGCGAGTTGGATGTAGCGCCCGGTCCAGTCATAGCCGTTTTTGGTGATCAACCGAATCCCGTCGTTATCCTTGATGACCTGGGTCCTGTACCCGTCGAACTTGATCTCGTGGATCCACTCATCGCCTTGGGGCGGGGTGTCGACCAGCTCGGGCTCCATCGGCTTAATGAACTTCAGACGCATCAACTCACTCACGACACCGTCCGATTCAATAAGCTTTAGCTAAAATAGTTCCGGAACATTTAGCATGACCGGATGTTGCAGCCCGCATGACGAAGCTATCTGACCTTGGCCCTCCGATCCCCGGCAAACTGCATGGAGGGCGGCATATTGCAGAGCATCTTCACTTCTACAACTGCCCTGAATGTGGCCAGCGGGTCGACCAGCGCGATCTGCGCCAAATCTTCTGGCATGAGCGGCCCGGTCACGAGCCGCTGGAGCCGGAGCCCGAGGCCAAGGTGATCGCATTCCCCAAGCGGAAGTAGTCGGGCTAGGGTTGCCGCCGTGCCAGTACATCCGTGGTCGCGAACGAACCTAGAAAGGCCACGCCAACGCCAAGATAATGCCGCAAGAGGCGACGAAGGCGAGGAAGGGCATGCGCTACCGCCTTGCGCGAGTCCAGCCTGCCGCCTGCGCTTCCTGCTGGGAACAAAACCAGCGCTCGCCGTACTCGGGACGGATGATGGTTTCAGAGTAAAACTTGTCTCCCGGCATGTGGTAGATTCGCTGTCCACTATTGATGCTGATGTTGCCCTTGATGTTGCAGGCCGGATTGAGTGCGTTCGGAACTGTTATCGCCGGCAAGCCCTCGCTTGCGACATAGGTAGCTGCGCCCGCGCCTAAGAATGCAATGACGGGAAGCTGCCAGTGCCAACTAAAACTCTTCCTTCCCGAAGGCTGAACACCCCTATCCATCGCAACCCCTCCCAAGGCCGCCTTGAATGTCTCACAAGATGGTCTAGGGGGCAAACCCGAACCCGCTTGCGCTCGCGTGTCAGTTGCGCAATGCTGCCCTAACTTGGAATTGAACCGGTTTGATATTGCGGAAGCGCCACTATGTTCACTGACTATTACGAAGTTCTTGAAGTTAGTTCGAACGCCAACTCGGAAACGATTGAGCGGATATTTCGTTATTTTGCCATGCGCTATCATCCCGATAATCGGGACACCGGAGATGAAGCACGCTTCAGCGAAATCGTAGAAGCCCACAATACACTCAGAGACCCTGCCAAGCGCGCGCAGTACGATATCCAGTATAAGGACCATTTTAACCTCCGGGCCAAGCTGACCGAGGAGGCGGGCAACACCAGGAGCCAGGAACAAGATTCGGTCATTCAGGCCAAGGTACTCTCGCTGCTTTGTGTGAAGCGCCGACAAGACGTCGACCATCCTGGCATTGGCGACGTAGAACTCGAACAAATGTCAGGCTGTCCGCGTGAACACCTTCGTTTTCACCTCTGGTATCTGAAAGCGAAAGGCTGGATTGGAAAGATCGAAAACGGGATGTTCGCTGTTACCGCAGAAGGCGTTGATCGGGTTAATTCAGAAAATCGACGTGAGCCGGCTCCCAGACGGCTGGATCATACAAGCTAAGATGCAGGAGCATGAGATTCACTGGCTGCGGCTTGGTCCGGCCTTCTGCCCTCCGTTACTAAGCAAGACCAGCGTCTACTCCCCCGGCGTGCTGGCGTGAGACTCCGGAAGGCTTTGAAGCGGCTAATGCCAGCCAAATGGGTGCTACTATTCAGCAAGGGATGCTCAGACGTTGCGATGATAATTAACCTTTCGTTAACGATTACCTTGCCGCGCCGTACGGCAGGTGCTTTTATGCTTCCACGTGTGGGATAGCGGGGGCGCCATCTGCACGATGGAGGGGAAAACCCATGCGGTGGATTTCGACCGCGGCTATCATCGCGATGGCCGCAACAGTCCTGTCCGGTTGCGAGACGACGTCACCACAGGTGGCCGCATTACAGGACAACAACACGTGCCGGATGTACGGAATTGCGCCAGGCACGCAACTGTTCATTACTTGTATGATGCAGCAATCTGGGCAGCGCGAGCAGCGCAGGGTCGCCCAGAATCAGGCCATCGCGGCGGCATTCGTAGGCGCTGCGGTCATAGGTGTCGCGGCAGCCGCAGCTAGCAGCGGCCCCTACTATCGTCCGTATTATCGCTGCGGCTATTATCGCTGCTGGTACTGAACATTCCCCGGGGGGACCATGACGGTGCGTTCACTGGTGCTGATGGCTTGCGTCTGCACATTGGCAGGCTGCGCGGACTATATGAGCAACCGCGATTCCGTGACGCTCGGTGCCGGCGACGCGATGCTGGCAAACCAGGGCATCCATACGGTCGATCCGTTCCCCCCGGATGCGCACAATACCAGGATCGAGGGCAGCGGGCGCCGCGTTCAAGGCGCCATGGAACGCTATACCGGCGGTCCCTTGGGGCGCGGCACCATCTCGCCTGGGATGGGGGGCGCGAACAACAATCCCTGTGACTTTCCGGATGATACCGCTTCCGATGGCTCGCGATGTGGCGGCCGATCATCAAATGAGAAGCCTGGCGGCGAAGACCCTACCCCCTGATCGATCGCCCGCGTCACCCACAATCCAAGCTTGGTGGCAGGGTCGTCCACTAAGTCTTCTTGAGAGAAACCGCCATTATGGCGTGAGCAGTGAACCCGGCTTCAGTATATGAAACCGTTGTAGTCGTCGTATCTGCCCGCTTCGAACCCTGTTTGGAACTAAGTATGCCTGTTGATAAGCTGTAGTCCACTGTGACTCCGCTGATATCAGCACCAGTTGTTCTACGTGCGGATATCGCCAACACGACATCGTCAATTGCGGAATCGATTGTAACGCTGGCAACTTCGTTAGAACTAGAGCCTCTACCATCAACATCTTCGACGGTTATAACCCCACCAGCGACTTGGTACACAGCTATGGTGTGTAGATTAGCTGCACTGGTGTAAGATATCGTGCCAGTTGTACCGGACGGAGCGGCTCGGTAAATTGCGACTCTCGCATTAACACTCGCACCCGCAAACGATCCAACCAGAGTCGTGGTTGCGCCATCAATCGAGAATGCAGTTGGGAGCGCTGCGCCGCCCCCTGTGTTCGCCATACCTACAAGGACAAAGATTTCTCGAGTCGCGTCCGTTGGGCCGAAGCTGACACCAGTCCAGCTTGGATTGGTGGTGGCGGCGGTCTTTGAGTCGGTAGCTACATATTGCAGACCTGCCGCCGCCGCCGTTCTGCGAGCCGCAAAACCGATGAGCTTGTTGACCTTAAACATCGTTGGCTATCTCCTGCTTAATTGCGGCCGCGAGGGCCGCGATATCGTCCGGATGGACGCCGAAGCGCTCTGTCGCTTGTCCCTGTCCTGCAGCGAGCCATGCCCGCACGCCATGCCAGCACGTCAGATCGAAGCCGCTGCCATTGGCGGAAACCGACGTAATCCGGGGTATGAATCCGACTGCCGGGACGGTCATCTCGTCAAAGCCTCCAACTCTTGGCGCAACTCTTGCGCCTGCGGCCATGTGCTGTGACCGGCGGAGCCGGGCGGGTATGGCGAATCACCCTCGTCGCAACCGATCGGGCTTATTTCCCACGGTCGAAGGCCGAGAAGCTCGTGCAATGCCATTTCGTCGCCGGCCTTGAACGCCGCTATTGCGGCCGGGGTGATCCGGCGTTTGACATCGCGGCGCAAAGGCGTGCGTTTTGCTGGCATGTCACGGCGCTCCCAATTCGAGGAAAGCCCATGGCGTCTGCCGCACGTGGGTCGGTTTCCATTCGGCCATGAACCGATCGCCGAACCGCTTCCACGCGTCTTCTGTCGCCGCGCGGAACGTGGCCTTGGCGGCGGCCTTTTCGGCAATTGGCATGATGCTGCCGCAAGGATCGAAAACACCGAACTCGTCAAGATCGTGAAATCCGTCAGAACCGCATTCAAACGTTTCGTGCCAGGCTTGGTATTCGGCCTCGCCGCCAACCTGGCGCCGCCGGAGCGGCTTGCGTTTAGTCGCCATGGTCAGCCCCTATACCCACCGCCCGTAGGTCGCCCGGGACCGCTGCGAAGCGGCTCCAGGTCGAGGCCGAGACGGGCAAGCGTCCGAATGCAGAGCGACCGCGCCGCAATTTCGTGCTTCAGTCCCGGGTGATCCTTCAGACCGGCCTTGGTGCGGATCACCGCACCGTCAGCATCGATTTGCGCCTTCAGGGCTTCGGCTCGATCGAGTGCCTGGCAGGCGGTCGTCAGGAACTCGACACCAGCAGCATCTTCGATCCCATATTGGCCGAGGACCGACTGCCAGAGCGCTATGCCGTGCTCGCCCAGCGGCCGGGGTGGCGCCTGGGTCGTCGAGGGATTGTTGGCTACCAATTTTAGGTTTTTAGCCATGATTTTTCGGCCTCTTGAATAAAAAACTCAATTGAATGCAAACTTTGGCCCGAAGCGGTCTGAGCCCCCAAATGACTTTCGAATTGTCGATGCCCCCCCCGGGGGGGGTGGCCCGGGCCGGTAGTGGACTCGGCCATCACCTTGTTACGCATCGAACTCACTGAAGCTTCGCGCTCGGTGCTGTCGGCTCATCCAGGCCGCGACGTATTTCGGCGATGACATCGGTCTTCCACGTGTCGAGCGTGCGCTTGCGGTCTTCCATGAAGGAGGCAAGTTCCCGCTTGGTGGCACCACGATCAGCGATAAAAACCTCGTCTCGTAACAGTTGCTCGGCAATGTGCTTGTCGATCGACGCGGCGGTCATTTCCATCGCCTCGTCCAGGCTCTTCCCGGTGATATCGAAGGTCTCAACGGTCACGGCTTGGTCTCCTTTATGGCTATGATGCCGGCCTTCTGCGGCGGCCGTAGCGGTGATGGCGTCTTGGGCATCTCATCCGCCTCGCTTGACTGCTAGGCGCCACACCGCGCCGTCACCTGGTTTCACGCCTTTTGTGACCATCGTTGCGGCCCACAAGCTGCCGGCATATGTGCAGAACTCGTTTGGATGATAGGTCTTAGTCTCGTCGAAGATGCCGCTGTAGCCGAGCGCGTTCGACTCCAATTCGCGCACCCGGTCTTCCAGCTCGCTGAAGCGTTTGGCCTCCCAATACATCGCCGACAATGCCTGCGATCGCATCACGGCAAGCAGTTCGATGGAGACCGTCGCATCTGGCGAAATGCCGGATGCCGCCAGATCATTCATCAGTTTGATCTCGTAATAGGTGTCGAACGCCTCGCGCGCGTCTTCGATGCGCTGGCTATCACCGGCCTTGCGTGCGCCGCTTGGATAAGCCGGTTCCGGTGGCAACACTTGCACGGGAAATTGCCGGGCCGGTGCGGCTGGCATCGCCTTTTGCTGCCTGGCTTCGACCTTGGCCGCCGCTTCCTTCTGCATATCGATCAGGCCTGTTTCCAGCCCGACCTCACGCTCGGTGAGCGTGGCACGCTCCCTCGCCAACTTATCGGTTGCGGCGTTGATCGCGTTGATCAGTTGCCCGTCCTTGAATTTGTAGTAAGCGCGTCGCTCCAATTTTTTGACGGCTGCGTCGATTTCCTTGATGCGGTCTGCAACGCGCGAGATTTCGGCGGCTTTGGCCTTATCTGGCGAGATGGCTTTATCTCGACCGGCGTCTGCTTCGCCGGGACCGGCAAGGCCAGGAACAAGGATGGGATCGCCGCGCTTCCGAGCACGCCTCGCTATCCTCACAGGACTGCCGGGGGGCTTCTTGTAGACTGGTAGCGGCGGCGGAGCCGGAGCGTCCAATCCGGGAACAAAGATCGGATCACCAGCTTTCCAGCCGGGCGGTTCTATCTTCACGGCCCCATCAGCGAGCCGCCTGGTGACGTCGACAGCTGGCGGCGACTCGGCCAATTCCACTTCGGAAGAACGTTCCTCGCTGTAGACGGCGTCGACTTCAGCGTCTGGATTGGCGTTCGTCCATTTTTTTGCCAGACTGATTTCTGTGATCTGCCACTCGCGAGCGATGTAGCTGTTGTCCGACAGTCTTTCGGCGCGGACGGTCTTCGAGCCCACCGAACACGTAGGCCATTCGCCGCGCTCGATCTCTGCGAACACCTCTGCATCGTCAACGCGGGCTTTGAAGCGCAGCCGTTGCCCCTTGGGCTGCAATTCCAGAACCTGGCCGACTTGCCGGCTCTTGTCGTGCGATAGGTAAAGCGGCACAAAATCGTTCGTGAGGGTCACGCCGGCAGGATCCAGTCTTTCGCCGTCACCGTGGTTTCGCGCGGTCGATGACGCGGTGCCTTCGATGATGCGGTCTGCGGCGTGGATGATCTTCAGCGTCTTTGCCATGCGATTTCCTTTAAGCCCGATTCACCATGCCAGCTTCTGCAAAGGCACGACGCAACGCTGTTGCACTTTCTTCGTAGGCGGCCGGTGATGAGGCGGCGGCAATCCAGCTTCCGAGCGCCTTGCGCAGCGCCTTTCGATTGTCGGCCTGGTTGCAGGGAAGCCATCCGCCCAAAATCATGAACTCGGAAACTGCCACCTCATCGACATCGATTTGCAGGGGAACCAGCCCGGATCGATCGCGGCTGCGTTTTGCTTTCGAGCGTTCGGTGCTGGTCGTGGCACGAAGGGCGCCAGCGTTGCGTCCTGGCTCCCCTTCGCTCAAGAGCCTCTTTGCGCCGTTGGCGGCTTTCGAGGCCAATAGCTTCTCGCTCATGGGTGCTGCCCCCACGTCGGAACGCCGTCCTTATCGAAGCAACAGCCGTCTCTGCACAGTTCGGTCTGAAGTAGCCGATAGGCCCGGCCTGCAATGGGATCTCCGAGCTCGTAGCCTTCGTTAATTCTTTCCAGGCGCCTGTATATCTGTTCGGCCAAATCCTGCCTGAACAGCCTGCCGCTACTCACTTCCCGGTCGAGCTTGGCAACGAATGGGGCGTCGTCCCGCATGGAGAGGACGGCGCTACCTACGATGTCATCTGCATTCCCTGGAGGAGAATTCGCTGAATGCCCGGAGGGCTTCGGCGCAGTTTCCACTGCATTTCCTTTGGACGGCACCAAGGGTGCTGCAGTTTCTACTGCATTTCCTTTTAGGTTTAACCTAATTTCCTTATGTTCGGCATGTCTTTGATTTTCAACGACATCTCCAAAACCGTTGTCCCCTATCTCGGGGGTAATAGGTGACAGGATTGCCCCCTTTTGGGGGGCTGAATAGGGGGCAGGATTGTCCCCTAATTCATCTTTGTAGACGACATGCAGGGTGTTTCGTCGGGCGTCCTGGTCACTCTTCGCAACTAGCAGGAGATCGAACTCAACAAGTCGCTGAATCGAGCGCTTGACGGCTCGAACATCGCAGGCCGCCTCGGCTGCAATTTTCGTCTGAGTGGCAAAACAGCCACGACCATTGGCGCCGCCGCGATCGAAGAATGTGATAGCACCAAGGACGCGATGGTCGGTCCCGGTCAGGCGATTGTCGCGGCGCGCCGCGTTGGGCAGGCAGTAGAAGGAGCCCCTGGCAAGCTTGCTCACGAGCCACCTATCTTCCGCAGATGTGCATGCCGGCGGCGATGATGTAAGCGACAGAGAAATTCCCCGCTCAACACGTCCTCGTATCGATCGGGGTCGTGGTGAAAGTCGGTCGGCTCGGCACCGCATTCGGCGCAAGGCTCCCTGATCAACTCGCCTTTCTTTATGGCGACGGCGACCATGGCGTGAGCGTGGCGCGCGTGGCGGTTGCGGGCATTCCAGGCACGCTGGGCGTGCCAGCGCGGATCAAGCTGCCGTTGTGTGCTGTGATCGGATTTGCTATCGTGGAAACCGTCATTTGCTGGCAAGCGTGACGTTTCGAAGCCGGTGGTCGTTTGCTCGAACGACGCCGGCTTCTCTGCATTAAGAGGAGGTCGCAGCATTGGCGCCTCCCTGCCAATCAGTTCTGAGATTGGCGATACGCATCACATGGATGGCTTCGCGCGCCGAAAGGCCGAAGCGGCGGCGTAGCGCTGGAATGAACGGGCGTTCGCATAGTTGGTGATTGTCGACGAACCAGGCGACCGCCTCTTCAAGAGGCCCGGCGTCATTGTGGTCTGTGGTCATGACGGCGTGCTTCATCATGCCGCCTCGCCGCTCAACATCCTTTCGAGCGCGACCTTCGGGACCAGCAAACGCTTGCCGATCTTGATGCTTGGGATCTCGCCCTTGCGGGCGGCCTCATAGGCCTGGTTCCTTCCAATGCCCAGACGGCGAGATGCTTCTACAATGGTGAGAGTGGCGCGGCCAAGTTGGTCATTCATGCAGGGGCTCCTTTTCTGTACCTGCGCAGAAAATATTCTGGCCGTCCCTCCTTTACAAGCCTTTTCTGTGCCCGTATAGAAAATAGGCACAGGAAGGGAGTATCAAGCATGACGGTGGGTGAGAAGAAGCGAGGCCGCCCCACGAAGGCGCCGACGCCCGGTGAAAGGGTGTCGCTTGGCTTGAGGGTTACTGCCGAGATGAAGGAGCGCCTTGACGCCGAGGCTTCTAAAAACGGTCGGTCTCAAAGCCAGGAAGCCGAATACCGTTTAGAGAGATCGTTCAGTGACGAGCGACTTTTCACCAGCCCAGAAATCCGGTTTTGGGCGATCATGAAGGCTGGCCGGCTGGCGCAGGAGGGCCAGTTCGTTGCAGCTCAGAAAGGCCATACCGACTGGACTGACAAAGAATGGATGGCTGATCCTGACTGTCGGCTGAAAGCTTCCTTCGACGTCATTGATAGCCTCATCAAAGACGTCGTGGCGCTTGGGTCTGACCCGGAAGATATCGCGCTTTACATCGAGTCGCTGAAAGCTCGGTTCATCAACCACCTCGCCAGCGCCGGCAAGATCGAGATCAAGGCCAAATTCGACGAGGGAGAAACTGATGCGCGGTAACATCACTCGTCGCGGCAAGACGTCCTGGCGGATCAAATTCGATCTCGGCACCGATCCCGTTACAGGCAAGCGCCTGACCCAAGTCGCAACGATACGCGGCACCAAGAAAGAGGCCGAAGCCGAATTGAACCGGCGCCTCCATCAGGTCGACGAAGGCACCTTCGTTGAAAGGTCGGTCGCCACGGTCGCGGAATATTGCCGGCATTGGATCAAGACCATTGCGCCGGCCAAGGCATCGGCCAAAACCCTCGAACGATATGGCGAGATTGTCGAGCAGCACATTATCCCGCGCCTCGGCACCACTGCCCTGCAGAAGCTTGACGGCAGCAAAATCGATGAATTTTACCAACACCTACGGACTGCCGGCAGACGGGATGGCAAGGGAGGGCTTGCGCCGCAAACCGTCCAGCATATCCACCGGCTGCTTTCGCAGATCATGTCATCAGCGGTGAAGGCTCGGAAGCTGCGCCAATCGCCCATGGCGGCCGTCCAGACCACGCCCAAGGTTCGCAGGGAGGAAATCCAGGTTCTTGACGACGCAGAGCTGCAAGCCCTGTTGCGCCATCTGAAAGGCCGCTCCCTCTATATGCCGGTGATGACTGCCGCGTCGACGGGAATGCGGCGCGGTGAAGTGCTGGCGTTGCGCTGGAAAGATATCGATCTCGACCGCGCTACCCTACAGGTCGCCCAGGTTGTAGAGGAAACAAAAGCCGGTCTGGCAATTAAGGAACCGAAGACCGATCGCAGCCGCCGCACCATCGCCCTGCCCGCGCGCCTTGTGGTCGAGCTACGCCGGCATCGTAAGGAACTCGCCGAACAGCGCCTTAAGCTCGGGCTCGGCAAGGACGACAAGGATCTTGTGTTCCCGACCTATGACGGCCGGATGCGGACCCCTCGCCCATTCTCGAAAGAGTTCGCTCGGGAGGCGGAAGCCGCTGGCGTTCCGCATGTCACCTTCCATGGTCTACGCCACACCCACATTACGCATTTGTTGCGCAGCGGGGTTCCGGTGCACGTCGTCTCGGCCCGGGCCGGTCACGCCAATCCCTCGGTGACGCTAAACATTTATGCGCACATGCTGCCAGGACAACAGGAAGGCGCCGCCGCAGTGGTTGACATCGCCTTGCGCAGCGCCCTAGAGGAATGAAGCGCGAACGGTCTGCAAGGACTCCGGTACCAATCCGGTACCAACTGCCACAAACGGCAGGTTCGCAAAGCCTCTAAGCACTTGAAAAGCTTAGCAGGAGGGATGGCCGAGCGGTTTAAGGCACCGGTCTTGAAAACCGGCGTGGGCGCAAGTTCACCGTGGGTTCGAATCCCACTCCCTCCGCCAAGTCACGCCCTGAAAAGCCCGGAAACCATAGGGTTTGGCGATTTTTGGTTAGTGACCAACTAACCAACCTACCAGCCAGATCGATTCGGTTCTGGGTCCGAATTCCCCCAGGCGGCAAAGGCATTGCAGGATTTCAGGGGCGAAAAATAGGCTGCAATGGTTGTAGTCCTTCGATCAGCATTTCATGGGTCGCCAAAATAACCTGATACGTCGAAGATGTTATATCCAGCCGGAGGATTTCTCCCGACGCGTGGTGACAAAGGTTTTGTTCTCGAAAGAGTCCATAACTACGAACGTCGAACCGGCTGCTGCTTTGATCAGAGGTCCATCGGCCCCGGTTGTCACCCAATGCTCTTCGGGCTTCATAGCGTTTTCCGCCGAGTGGGCTCATGCATTGCGAGTTGTTTTGATAGTCGGAAAGGCGGCGTCGAATTGGGCGATGGCCTTTTGGGGGACGGAACTATTAATGAGAGCCGATGACAGCTGCGATCCGGCCAAAAAATCAGCCATTTCCTCAAGGGTCTCTTTAAAAAAATAAAGGCTCCTAATCGCGGAGTGAGCGCCTATATAGGTCCAATCTTTTGCCTGTTCAAACCGTTCCTTCGCGACTGCTTCAGGCCTTCTTTCCGTCGGGGCAGCATCGGCAATCGCTGAAAGATAGCGGCCGATTTCCGAAAATCCTGCATCAGCCAAAGCAATGCTTGTTTGCACAATTTCAACCTGACGTTTCGCAATTAACATGAGGTGGATCAGCTTATGCGCTGCTTGCTGCACATCAGATGCACCAAACCACAGTGGCGGAAAGTCTTTAGGCCTTGTCATTGGCGCTTCCGCGATTCGGACAACGTATCGAGCCGCTGTTGCAGATGCCCATTGAGCACGATCATTTCCTTTAGCGCCTTCACGGGATCACCCTTGTGGAGCGCTATAAATTTGTCGGCGATGGCTTGAAGCACTGCCTCTTGACGGCTGTCGAGCCTGACAATGTGGAAGCCGAACCCGCCGCGCCTTGACGCCCTGAATCAAGAAAACGCCCGCTACGTTTTGCGCAGCGGGCGCTAGTTCATGGGAGGAAATGAAGCGCGTGCGGTCAAGGGTGGCCCCCTTTACCCTCGATGACGATACGCCTCGCCTGGTTGCATAATAAGCGCGCACCAGTTGAAGCACCGCATTATCCGGGTTGCGTGACTTTTCCGCCACAGACGAAGAAAGCCCGGGCACCTGAGCAGCCGAGCTAAACCTGCAAATATTGAGTTTTGATGTGGGGGGATCGTGTTTCCTTTCAGTGCAGCAGCGGGGCGCCGACGACGGCCAGCGCTGCGGTGAGGGCGAGGAGCGGCAGCAAAGGCAGGGAGGCGGGTTGATCATGCCGAATCTAGATGCGGTTGGCCTTCAGCAGGCGTAGGATGGACTCGCGGGAGGGCATCTGGGAGGAGCCCTTTATGTTTGAAGTGCGGAGCTTTGTCGCCAAGATGGTGAAACGCGAGCGCGTAGCTGCCAAGCAGCGCGTGATGCCGCCGATAGTGAAAACACTCGCCGATCGGCCGGTTCACATCAAACCCCGGCCCGCCAAGAACAGACCGGCTCCGCCGCAGCATCACGCCGCCAGCAACATGTAGGCTTTCAGACGCCTGCACTTTCCGCACAGGACCGACGCTTAAGGATTGAGCGCCGACGCTCGATCCTTTCCCTCTTTCTCCAGAACCATCGTGCGGTGCCGGTGACGTTTGCGACGTTCCGCTTGGCGGGCCATATCACCAGGGGACGGTGCGGCCGAGATAGTCGACATAGGTCAACCCCGAGGTTCCCCGCATGGCAATCAGGACGTTCACAAGGCTGGGCACGCTTTCCTCGATGCTCAGCCGTGCATCTGGTCCGCCCAACTCAGTACGGACCCATCCAGGCGCCATCAGCACCATGGCACGCGATGTTGCGGCATGACGGGCCGCGAAGCTTCGCATGAGCATGTTCAGCGCCGCCTTGCTGCCGCGGTAGACCTCACGTTGACCTGTTTCGTTGTTGGAAATGCTGCCCTGCCCGGACGACATCACGCCGATCAGACCGGTCGCCGGGACAAATGGCTCCAGACCCTCAAGGACACGCATCGGGCTGAGTGCATTTGTGACCATCACGCGAACGAACTCGTCGGTCGTCACATCAGCGATCGTTTCAGCCGGGTTGTTTGTCACGCCGGCATTGACGAACACTATGTCGAATGCCCTGCCCGACAGCCGGTCGCGCAAGGCCGCGACCTGATCGGGCTCGCAGATGTCGACCGTCTCGATTTCGAGCCGGCCGTCGAACTCATCCGCGAGATCGTGCAGCTTGGTCCGGCCGCCGCTTTCCCGGATCGTGCCAACGACGTGCCAGCCTTTCCTGAGGAACTCGGCCGCCATTGCGTGGCCGAGGCCGCGCGATGCGCCGATAAGAAGGGCTGTACCTGATGGGGTGTTCAGAACGTCTGCGGACATTGGGCAATCTCTTTCGTTTGCTGGGTGACCGCAGATATGGGCAAGCGGAAGCCACGCGCCAGACGCGCCAAATTCAAACTATGATTGCATCCGGCGCTATGTCTGCCAGAACAGCTGCGATAAGGCTGTGCCATGGACAATGTGGACTTGAACCTTCTCGTGGCGCTGGACGTCTTGCTTGCCGAAGGCAGCGTGACGGGGGCGGCCCGCCGGCTCGGCTTGAGCACCTCGGCGATGAGCCGGACGCTCACGCGACTTCGCGCTGCCACCGGCGACCCGCTGCTCGTCCGGGCCGGACGCGGGCTTGTGCCCACGCCCCGCGCCACGGAATTGCGCGATCGCGTCCATGAGCTCAGCCGGGATGTGCGAGCTGTTCTACGGCCGCAAAACATGCGCCTGGACCTGGCCAAGCTCGAATTGACATTCACCATTCGCGCCAGCGAAGCATTCCTGGAATTCCTTTCCGGCCCGGTCGTGATTGCGGTCACCCGTGCGGCGCCCCGTGTTCGCCTGCGCTTCACACCCAAGCCCGACAAGGACGCGCGTCCGCTTCGGGAAGGTCTCATCGATCTGGAGATCGGTTTGCTTGGAACGTCCGCGCCCGAGATCCGCACCCAGTTCCTGTTCCACGACAAATATGTCGGCGTGGCCCGGGCCGGACACCCGCTTCTGACGGGCGCCTGTGTGACGCCCGAACGCTACGCCGCCTGCAAGCATGTGGTGGCATCACGGGAAGGAAATGTCGTCGAGCCGATCGATGGAACCTTGGTGAAGCTTGGCCTTGGACGCACCGTCGTGGTTGTCGTGCCCGGCTACCCCGATGCAATGCGGATCGTGCGCCAATCGGATCTGGTCGCGACCGTGCCGCGCTCGTGTTTCGGCAACGCCGGCGCAAGCGACCATGCCGTCACGGCGGGTCTCGAGAGCTTCGAGCTCCCGCTTCCCATTCCGGAGTTCAAGATATCGGCGATGTGGCATCCTCGCATGGATGCCGACCCGGCGCATCGTTGGCTGCGCGATACCGTCATGTCGGTCTGCCGGGCGGCTTATCCCCGGCGATGAAGTGTGATCGCGCAGCGATAGTAAGTCCAACGCCAAGGCGCCGACTTGCTCAGTCCGATTGCTGTGTGCGCTCCGCGATGGCAAATGCCTGCAGGTTCCTGGCCTTGCCGATGTCCTGGTCCGCGTTCGCGATGATCGAGAAGAAGGCTGCTCTCGCAATGTCCTTCTTGGAGGCCTTGGGGTGCGCTTTCCGGGCAGCTTTGACAAGCTGCTTGGGAGACATGTCGGGCGTGACGATCCTCATGAGAGTGTCGCCGATCGCACTCATTTCGCTTGTATCCATGATGGGCGTCCCTGTGCTGACCGCAATGCCACAATAGCAAGGACAACTCGCGACCGACAATATGGTTCTGGAAAATGAAAAACCCCGCCGGCAGGGACCGGAGGGGTTAGTCCTGGGAGGACGCGCGTTGCGCTGCGTTCGACAAGCGCGCGCCGACCAAGTAGCGCCAGCTTGCGACGCGGATGTGACACACGGCGAGTGCGTGACAAGCCGTGAGCATGACACAGGCGGCCGGCATCAAGCCTTTCGAAAGGAGAAATGTGGTTCTGTCGGAAACTGAAGCGCGGTTGGCGCTGGCCAAGGCAAGGCGATAGCGGTCGAATGGATATCTTTGGCATCAAGGGGCTGTTGATCTGCGCGCTGATCTTCGTTCCGTTCGAGCATCTGTTTGCAGAGCGACCGCAGAAGATCCTGCGCGACGGCTTGGGTGTCGACCTGATCTATATGCTGTTCAACGGCCTCGTAATAAAGGCAGTAGTAGTCCTGATCGCGGCGAACACGCTCGAAGCCGCTGCAATGCTGGTCCCGCAATCGGTAACGCACGCGATCGGCGGCCAGCCAATCTGGCTGCAGGTCGCCGAAATCATCGTGATTACCGATACAGGTGTCTACTGGGCGCACCGTGCGTTTCACGAAATCCCCGCGCTTTGGAAGTTCCATGCGGTCCATCACGGCATCGAGGAACTGGACTGGCTCGGTGCATTCCACTCTCACCCCGTCGACTCCATAATCACGAAGGCAATTTCGCTGACTCCGATCTTTTTTCTCGGATTTTCCGAAGCTTCGATCGCGGTCTTTTCCGTCATCTACTTCTGGCACACGCTGCTCGTTCATTCGAACTTGCGAATTCCGTTCGGCCCCTTGAAGTGGCTTATCGCCAGCCCGCAGTTCCATCGCTGGCACCATGCCAACCAACGCGAAGCCTATGACAAGAACTTCGCCGGACAGTTGCCCTTCCTCGACGTGGTGTTCGGCACCTACAATGCGACTGGCAACAAAGTGCCTGAGAAGTATGGCGTCGATGATCCGGTCCCCTCCAGCTACTTCGGACAGATTGGCTATCCACTGCTGCGCCGCAGGAAACGATCGAATCGGGCAATGCCGGAGAGCAACACCTGACGGCAGATATTGACCGCGGCTGTTGCCGCCCGATGCTGGCTGCTTCGCGCCGAACGGCGTTCAGGGCGGCAACACAATCCCACTTGTCGTGTCGCCTGATGGCAGCAGAAATTCCTTCGTGGGTTGGTGTCGGCGGGTGCCGGCGATAGATGTAGGTCCTGCGCAATTTGCCACGAGGCTGGTTTCGGCATGGATTATCGCGACGACGACCTCACGAAATTCGAAGCGCATGGCGCCGCTCCTTTGCCGGCCGCGGCGGACGAAGGTCAGGTGGAGCACGAGGGCGCAAAGATCTGGTACGCGACGTTTGGGACGGGTTATCCCGTGATCCTGTTGCATGGCGGCCTTGGCCATAGCGGCAATTGGGGATTTCAGGTCCCGTCATTGGTCAAGCACGGCTATCAGGTCGTCACCATCGACAGCCGCGGCCATGGACGCAGCACCCGCGACGAACGGCCGTACAAATACGAACTGATGGCCTCGGATGTCCTGGCGGTGATGGACCGCCTGCAATTGAACAAGGCTATCGCAGTGGGTTGGAGCGATGGCGCCTGCGTTGCCCTGATCCTTGGGATGAAGGCCGCCGATCGCATCGCGGGTGTGTTCTTCTTCGGCTGCAATATGGATCCCAGCGGCACGAAGGAGTTCGAGGCCAGTCCGGTCATCGAGCGGTGTTTCAGCCGGCACAAAAAGGACTATGCCGAGCTGTCGACCACGCCAGGTCAATTCGATGCGTTTGTCAAAGCTGTCGGCCTGATGATGAAGAGCGAACCCAATTACGGCGCCGCCGAACTGGGAGACATCGGCGTGCCCGTGGCGATCGTCCAAAGCGAGCACGACGAGTTTATCAAGGACGAGCACGCGATCTATCTGGCCCACAGCATACCGGGATCGGAATTGGTCATGCTGCCCGAGGTCAGTCATTTCGCGCCCTTGCAGCGTCCCGACCAGTTCAACCACGTGCTGCTGGCTTTCCTCAAAAAAATTCATCCTTGAGCCCTGCCGCACCGCTTCCGGAGTCCTAGCTCCGGGCCATGCACGCGAGACATCATTTCGCCTGCGAGGCTTTTCACGTCGAATCGGCTAAGCCTTGCGGCATGAACGAGACCTCACTTTATGCGCCGGTGAAGCGTTTCCTCGAAAACCTCGACTTCGTCGTGAAAGGCGAAATTGGCGGCTGCGATATCGTCGCGCTGCGCGAGGGAGAGCCCCCGATCGTCGTCATCTGCGAGTTGAAACTGCAGTTCAATCTCGAGTTGGTTCTGCAGGGCGTCGACCGCGCGGCTGCTTGCGATGAAGTGTGGCTGGCGGCGCGCATGTCGGCGCGTGGCAAGGGGCGCGAAAGCGATGCCAGGTTCCGCAACCTTTGCCGTCGGCTCGGCTTCGGCCTGATTGGCGTAACCGCCAATGATCGGGTCGAAGTGCTTCTCAGTCCGATCGCCGTGGCGCCGCGCAAGAATGCGCGACGGCGTTCTCGCCTTGTCGACGAGCACCAGCGCCGCCGCGGCGATCCTGTCGCCGGCGGAGGATCGCGCACTCCGATCATGACCGCCTACCGGCAGAGTGCCCTCGCCTGCGCCGCGGCGTTGGCGGACGGGCCCAAGCGCCCACGCGACCTGAAGGCGCTGACGCCGCTTGCGCCAAAGATCCTGCTGCATAATGTCTATGGCTGGTTCGCGCGCGTCGACCGCGGCGTCTACGATCTCACCGACGCTGGCCGTGCCTCGCTGATCCGTTGGCCGCAGGCCCCGGACAGTTCGCCAGGATGATCGTGAACGTGCTCTATGCCGTCGGTCATTTTGAGCGGGATTTGCCGATCGAACCAGGGGATGCATGGTGATGGTGCGCATCCAGGACATGCGAAACCTTGGCCCGGCGACGGCGCGGATGTTGGCGGAAATCGACATTGTCTCCGACGACGATTTGCGCAATCTCGGCTCGGTCGAAGCCTATCGTCGCCTGAAGTTTCGATTTGGCCGGCATGTGACGATCCTCGCGCTCTATGCCATGGAAGCTGCATTGTGCGACTGCGATTGGCGGAATCTCGATCAGAACACCAAGGTGTTTCTCCGACAACAGGTTGGCGCCGGCCAAGTCTTGGGGACGGCGTTACGCACGCCTCGCTGATCCGTTGGCCGCGGTCGTCCGACGATGAAACACGACACGGGATTTTGAACGCGCCGACCGCCTGAACACGGGAACCTGCCAGGCCTGTTGGTTGATTTTTCAGACAAAACATGCTGCTAGTCCCGCCCATGAAGACACTATGTATGACGGCCGTGGCGTCCTTGGCCCTGGCTTTTCCGGCCAGCGCCATGGACAGCGCCCTGCGCGCCGGCCTCCTGAAACTCGATCCGCAAACTCGCCTCGAACAGCGTTGCGACGCCGAAATCCTCGACCGCATCTCTCATGACGACCGCAAGTTCAAGGCCGACCGCGTCGTCGCATACGCCTTCGCGACGCCAGAGATGAGCGCCGACGCGATCCGGAGCCCTGGTGCGGCGTTCCGCAGCAAGGGACAATGGTACCGGCTGAAATTCAAATGCCAGACGGGACCGGACCATATGGACGTTCTCCAGCTCCGCTATCGGATCGGGGATGAGATCCCGGAAGCCGACTGGGCGAAATACAATCTCTACGATTAGGTTCTCGCGGGCTCGCGCCGGCATCTGGCTGCAGTCGGCGGCTGTTGAGAATCTCGCGTGGTTCCACCGCCACGAAAATGGTTTTCCAGCGTTGTCCGGTGCTGCGACTTGACGCCAGCGGACCATGCCTTTAGGCCCGTTGCGACGATCGACGACGAACACTCGACGAAGGGCTTCCAGGTCGATGGAAATTTTTACCACCGCGGGCTTTTCGGCTCTTCTTCAGGTCATCGCTATCGATCTTGCCCTCGCGGGTGACAATGCCATTGTCATCGGCCTTGCGGCGGCCGGCCTGCCGGTCAGCCAACGCAAGCGAGCCATTCTTGTCGGCATCGCGGCTGCCACCGTTCTTCGCATTTTCTTCGCCTTGATCACGCAATGGCTGCTGACCATTGGTCCCATGCTGCTTATCGGTGGCGGCCTGCTTCTGCTGTGGGTTTGCTGGAAGATGTGGCGCGAATTGCGTGTCAGCCACGACGACGAGCGCGACGCCACCGAAGCGCTGTCGAACGGCGACTTCGACAAGGATGGCGTCGTCGGCGGCAAGGGGCCAAGCAAGACCTTCTCGCAAGCCGCCTGGCAGATCGTCATTGCCGACGTGTCGATGTCGCTCGACAATGTCCTTGCCGTGGCGGGAGCGGCCATGAACCATCCGACTGTGCTGATTGTCGGACTGGCGCTGTCGATCGCGTTGATGGGCTTTGCCGCGTCGTTCGTCGCGCGTCTGCTGCACAAATACCGCTGGATTGCCTATGTCGGCCTGGTCATCATCCTCTATGTCGCGGTCAAGATGCTGCTTGATGGGGCCG
Organism: Mesorhizobium sp. B2-3-11; assembly: GCF_006442215.1. Taxonomy (NCBI): domain Bacteria; kingdom Pseudomonadati; phylum Pseudomonadota; class Alphaproteobacteria; order Hyphomicrobiales; family Phyllobacteriaceae; genus Mesorhizobium; species Mesorhizobium sp. B2-3-11. The sequence goes on from NZ_VFVS01000001.1 coordinate 380,392, forward strand.
TGCAGCAATTCCCCGATCATTTCGCTTTTTTAGCACCCTGGTTCGGATCAGGAGGCCACTGAGCCACCCTGATGGCGTGGACCAGCCCATCGACAGGTTTGCTTGATTGCTGAACCCGTGCTATTGCGCCGCGCGTATTGGCTCCGGCCATGCGCCACAGACCGACATTTACAGCGACTTGAGGCCGGGGCACCGTTTCGGCCCGTGCCCCCATTGGAAACTTGCCTATGTCCGCCCCTCGCGTCAGTTTCGTCAGCCTTGGATGCCCGAAGGCGCTCGTGGATTCCGAGCGCATCATCACGCGTCTGCGGGCCGAGGGCTACGAGATCGCCCGCAAGCATGACGGCGCCGATCTCGTTGTCGTCAATACCTGTGGTTTCCTTGATTCCGCTCGCGACGAGTCGCTCAACGCCATCGGCTCCGCGCTTTCGGAAAACGGCAGGGTCATCGTCACCGGCTGTCTGGGCGCCGAGCCGGACGTGATCCGCGAGAAGCACCCCAACGTGCTGGCGATCACGGGGCCGCAGGCCTATGAGAGCGTGATGGCCGCCGTCCATGAGGCTGCCCCTCCCTCGCACGATCCCTACATCGACCTCCTGCCGCCGCAGGGCGTCAAGCTGACGCCGCGCCACTATGCCTATTTGAAGATTTCGGAAGGCTGCAACAACCGTTGCACCTTCTGCATCATCCCGGCACTTCGCGGAGACCTCGTTTCGCGGCCTGCGGCCGATGTGCTGCGCGAAGCCGAAAAATTGGCCAAGGCCGGCGTCAAGGAACTCCTCGTCATCTCGCAGGATACCAGCGCCTACGGCATCGACATCAAGTACCAGACGTCCATGTTCGGCGACCGCGAAGTGCGGGCGAAATTCCTCGATCTCTCGGAGGAGTTGGGCAAGCTCGGCATCTGGGTGCGCATGCACTATGTCTACCCTTATCCGCATGTCGCCGACGTCATTCCGCTGATGGCCGAGGGAAAAATCCTTCCCTATCTGGATATCCCCTTCCAGCATGCCTCGCCGCAGGTGCTGAAGAACATGCGCCGGCCCGCCCATGGCGAAAAGACGCTTGAGCGCATTCGCGGCTGGCGCGACGTGTGCCCGGATATCGCCATCCGCTCGACCTTCATCGTCGGCTTCCCCGGCGAAACTGACGACGATTTCGAGATGCTGCTCGATTGGCTGGATGAAGCGAAGATCGATCGCGCCGGCTGCTTCAAATACGAGCCGGTCAGGGGCGCCCGTTCCAACGACCTTGGGCTCGAGCAGGTGCCTCAGGAGATCAAGGAGGCGCGCTGGCATCGCTTCATGCAGCGCCAGCAGAAGATCTCAGCGACGCAGCTGGCCAGGAAGGTCGGCAAACGGCTGCCGGTGCTGATCGACGAAGCGCATGGGAACTCGGCAAAGGGCCGCACCAAATATGACGCGCCTGAGATCGACGGCTCGGTCCACATCCAGTCGCGCCGGCCGTTGCGCGCCGGTGATATCGTCACCGTCAAGGTCGAGCGCGCCGACGCCTATGATCTCTACGGTTCGGCCGTCTGACCCTTCCTCGCTTTCCCGACAAATGAAAAGGGCGCCTCGCGGCGCCCTCTCAGTATCCGAGGTGATCCGCTGCTTATTGCGGCAGCTTGTCGTCGACGCCCTTGACGTAGAAATTCATGCCGAGCAGCGTGCCGTCGTCGGCGACCTCGCCGTCCTTCAGCCAAGCCGAGCCGTCCTGCTTGGCGATCGGCCCGGTGAAGGGGTTCCAGCCGCCGGCGATCTTCTTTTCGGTCGCTTCGGCCATCGCCTTCACGTCGTCGGGCATGTTGGTGTAGGGCGCGAGCTTGACCGCGCCGTCCTTGATGCCGAGCCAGACATTGTCCGGCTTCCAGCTGCCGTCGATGGCTGCCTGCACGCGGCTGATGTAATAAGGACCCCACTCGTCGGTCAGCGAGGTCAGCTGCGCGTTCGGCGCGAACTTGATCATGTCGGACGACTGGCCGAAGCCGTGCAGCTTGCGCTCTTCGGCCACCTGCAGGGCAGCGGTCGAGTCGGTGTGCTGGACAATGATGTCGGCGCCCTGGTCGAACAGTGCCTTGGCGGCGTCGGCTTCCTTGCCCGGATCGAACCACGAGTTCACCCAGACGATCTTGGCCTTGAAGTTCGGATTGATCGATTGCGCGCCGAGCATGAAGGAGTTGATGCCCATCACCACTTCGGGGATCGGGAAGGAGACGATGTAGCCGGCGACGCCGGACTTCGATTCCTTTGCGGCGATCTGGCCGAGCACGTAGCGGCCTTCATAGAAGCGCGCATTGTAGATGCCGAGATTGTCCCCGGTCTTGTATCCGGTGGCGTGCTCGAACATCACCTTGGGAAACTTCTTGGCGACCTTCACTTCGGCGTCCATGAAACCGAACGAGGTGCCGAAGATGATCTTGCAGCCTTCGCGCGCCAGACGCTCGAAAGCCCGGTCGGCGTCGGGGCCTTCGGAGACGTTCTCCAGATAGGCGGTTTCGACCTTGTCGCCGAGCGCTTTCTCGACCTCGAGGCGGCCCTGGTCGTGCTGGTAGGAATAGCCGAAATCGCCGATCGGGCCGGTATAGACCCAGCAGGCCTTCAACTTGTCAGCGGCCTCTGCGGACGCCGCCAGCGACAAAGCCGCTGTCGTCGTCATCAGGGCAATAAGCAGTTTTTTCATTGTGTTACCTCTCTGTGTTAAGCCTTGGAGCTTCCCGTCTTTTTGTTGTTGTCAACGATCCGGAACGAATGGCTGCCCGAGGGAGGCCGGCGTGTTCATCATCGTCAGACGCTTGTTGCGCGAGATTAGAACGAGAACCACGACGGTTGCCAGATAGGGCAGAGAAGAAAGCATCTGCGAGGGCACCGGAATGCCAAAAGCCTGTGCATGAAGCTGGCCGATCCAGACCGCGCCGAAGATGTAGGCGCCGGCCAGCACCCGCCATGGCCGCCAGGATGCGAACACCACCAGTGCGAGCGCGATCCAGCCGCGGCCAGCGGACATGTTCTCGACCCACTGCGGCGTATAGACCAGCGACAGATGCCCGCCGGCAAGACCGGCGCAAGCGCCGCCGAAGATGACCGCCAGGTAGCGGAAGCGGATGACCTTGATGCCGAGCGCATGCGCCGATGTGTGGCTGTCGCCGATCGAACGCAGCGTCAGCCCGGTACGCGTCTTGAACAGAAACCACATTACCGCGGCCGTCAGCGCGATCGAAATGTAGAACACAGGATCCTGGCCAAAGAGCAGCCTGCCCACGATTGGAATCGAACTAAGGCCGGGAATGTCGAGATTGGGCAGCCTGACACCAGGCTGGCCGACGAAGCGCGTTCCCATCATGCCGGAGAGCCCGAGACCAAGCAGTGTCAGTGACAGGCCGGTCGCCACCTGGTTGGTGGCCAGCGACAGCGTCATGACCGCAAACAGCAGGGAGAAAAGCGCTCCCACGGCGATCGCCGCCAGGAGGCCGATCCAGGGCGATCCGGTCAGATAACCGGCTCCGAAGCCGCCGACGGCGCCCATGACCATCATGCCTTCGACACCGAGATTGAGCACGCCGGAGCGCTCGACCACCAATTCGCCGATCGCCGCGATCAAAAGCGGCGTCGCCGCCGTTGCGATGGTCAGGAGGATGTTGACGGTAATGTCCATCAGCGGGCTTCCTTCAACTTTGGCGCGGCCTCGAGCTTCGCGGGGGCTTCCTGTCTGGTCAGCGCAAGGCCGATCAATCGGATGCGGTAATGAATGAGCGTGTCGCAACCGAGCACGAAGAACAGCAGCATGCCCTGGAACACCCTCGCCACCTTGTCGGAAATGCCGAGCGCGCTTTGCACCGCCTCGCCGCCGAGATAGGTCAGCGCCAGAACCAGGCCCGCGGCGACGATGCCGAGCGGATTGAGACGGCCAAGGAAGGCCACGATGATGGCGGTGAAGCCATAGCCGGGCGAAATCACGGGCTGCAGTTGCCCAATGGCACCGGAGACTTCCGAGATGCCGGCAAGCCCGGCCAGCGCGCCCGACAGCAGGAAGGCGAAGAACACCATGCGGTTCAGGCCGAAACCGGCGAACCGCCCTGCCCTCGGACTGGAGCCCAGCACGCGGACCTCGAAACCCTTGAGCATGCGGCCCATCAGGATCCAGATCAGCACCGCCGCAACCAGGGCGAAGACGAAGCCCCAATTGGCTCGCCCGGCATCGGGCATCAGCTCCGGCAGCACGGCCGAGTCGCCGAACTGGATCGTCTGCGGAAAGCCGTGTCCCTGCGGATCGCGCCAGGGACCGCGCACCAGCCAGTCGAGGAACAGCTGCGCGACATAGACCAGCATCAGGCTGGTCAGAATCTCGTTGGTATTGAACCGGGTCTTCAGCAAGGCCGGGATCGCCGCGTAGGCCGCACCGCCGACCATGCCGAGCAGAAGCATCAGCGGCAGCACCAGCGGGCCCTCGAATTGCGGAAACAGCACGGGAATGATGGAGCCGAAGATTGCGCCGAAGATGAACTGGCCTTCGGCGCCGATGTTCCAGATGTTGGCCTTGTAGCAGACCGACAAGCCGACAGCGATCAGGATCAGCGGAGCGGCCTTGATTGCCAGCTCATGCAATTGCCAGACCTGGCTGATCGGCTCGATGAAATAGATCTTGAATGCGTTGAGCGGGTTGACGCCGAGCAGCGCGAACATGATGGCTCCGGCGATGATGGTCAGCGCGAAGGCGATGAACGGCGACAGCATCGAAAACAGCGCCGAGCGCTGCGGGCGTTTGACGAGTTCGAGGCGCATCATGCCGTCTCCAGCGTGTGTTCGGCGTGGCCGGGTTCGGCGCCGCCCATCAACAGGCCGACCTTCTCGAAAGTCGCCTCGGCGATCGGCATCGGCTTGGACAATTCGCCATTGTGCATGACCGCGATCGCGTCCGATATCTCGAACAGCTCGTCCAGATCCTGGCTGATCACCAGTACGGCCGATCCGCTGCGAGAGAGCTCGATCAGGGCCTGGCGGATGTGGGCGGCGGCACCGGCGTCGACGCCCCATGTCGGCTGGTTCACCACCATGACGCTTGGCCGGCGGTCGAGTTCGCGGCCGACGATGAATTTCTGCAGATTGCCGCCCGAAAGTGCCGCTGCTTCGGGATCCGGCGCGCTTTTGCGCACATCCATCGCCTCGATGATGCGTTGCGAAGCGGCGTAGACGGCGCCGCTCCTGACCATGCCACCGGCGCCGACAAAGGCCTTGCCGTCCGTGGCGTGGCGCGACAGCAGGAGGTTTTCCGAGAGTTTCATGCGCGGTGCGGCACCATGGCCGAGACGCTCCTCCGGTACGAAGGCACCCCCCAGCAAGCGCCGCCCGGTAATGGTGAGGCCGCCGGCGTCCTTGCCACGGATGCGCACCGAGGCGGTATCCTGCTGCAAAACCTCGCCGGAGACGGATTCGAAGAACTCGCCCTGGCCATTGCCGGCGACGCCAGCAATGCCGATCACCTCGCCGGCGCGGACATTGAGGCTGATGTTCTTGAGCGGAATGGAAAACGGCGTTGCCGGCTTGCGGTTGAGGCCGCGGATTTCGAGCAGCGGCTGCGCGGTTTCGATCCCCTCGACCGGCGCCCGCACCACGGCCTGCACCTCGCTGCCGACCATCATGCGGGCGAGCGATGAGGCTGTCTGCTCGCGCGGATTGCAGTGACCGACCACCTTACCATGCCGCAGCACCGTGGCGCGGTCGCAGATGCGTTTGACCTCTTCGAGCCGGTGCGAAATGTAGAGGATCGATTTGCCTTCCGAGCGCAACCGTTCCAACGTCTCGAACAGCTTGTCGGCCTCCTGTGGCGTCAGTACCGATGTCGGCTCGTCCAGGATGATGAGTTGTGGCGTCTGCAGCAGGCAACGGATGATCTCGATGCGCTGGCGCTCACCGACCGAAAGATCGCCGACCAGCGATTCCGGATCGAGCGGCAAGCCGTAACTGTAGGAAAGCGCCCTCGCCTTGGCCGCGATGCTGCTGATCGGCGAGCCGTCATCCAGCGACAGCGCGATGTTCTCGGCAGCCGTCAGCGCCTCGAACAGCGAAAAATGCTGGAACACCATGCCGATGCCGAGCTTCTTGGCGGCGCCAGGGTCGGTGATCCGCACCGCCTGGCCATTCCAGAAAATCTCGCCCGAATTGGGCTCCAGCGAGCCGAACAGCATCTTGACCAGCGTCGACTTGCCGGCGCCGTTTTCGCCGAGCAAAGCGTGGATTTCACCTTTGGCGATGTTGAGGTCGATATGGTCGCACGCTGTCAACGTGCCGAATATCTTGGTCAGGCCACGAACCTCAAGCAGGTTCGCCCCATCATGATTTGCACTCACAGTGCCTCCCATCCGGATTACCGGACATGTTCTGTGTTCCCGCAGGCATCGTATGCGCGGCCGGCTCTCGTGCGAAAGCAGCACCCGACTTGAAAGAGCTTCAAGAATTTCAGCGGAAACTCAAGGGTAAAGATTAGCCCTTCTCGCACAAGGATACGGCTGGCCGGCTTTTGGTGCAAACCATGCCCGCCGCTGCGGCAGGACGCTGAAAACCCAGGCAGACTGTCGTCAGGGAACCAAGACGGTCGTACCTGTCGTTCTACGTCCTTCAAGATCCTGATGTGCCTTGCCCGCGTCCTTCAGCGCATAGCGCTGATTGATCTTAATCTCGACAGCACCACTGAGCACAACCTCGAACAGTGCGGCGGCGGAGGCGTCGAGGTCCTCGCGTTTAGCATTGTAGACGAACAGCGTCGGCCTCGTGGCGAACAGCGAGCCCTTCTGCGCCAGCAGCGACATCGAAAACGGCGGGATGGGTCCGGAAGACTGCCCGAAGCTGACGAACATACCGAGCGGCTTGAGGCAGTCGAGCGAGGCCGGAAATGTGTCGTTGCCCACGGAATCATAGACAACGTCGCATTTCCTGCCGCCGGTAATCGCGGCGACGCCGGCGACGAAATCCTGCTCCTTGTAGTTGATGACGTGATCGAAACCGTGTGCCTTGGCCAGTTCGATCTTGTCGGCAGAGCTGGCGGTGCCGATGACCGTCGCCCCGAGATGCTTCGCCCACTGGCCCAGAATGAGCCCGACGCCGCCGGCCGCTGCATGAAACAGGATCGTGTCGCCTGCCTTCACCTTGAAGGTCCGGCGCAGCAGATATTCCGCGGTCATGCCCTTCAGCATCATGGCGGCCGCCTGTTCGTCGCTGATGCCGTCCGGCACCTTGACGACCTTGCTGGCATCGATGACGCGCTCTTGCGCATAAGCGCCCGTCGTCACGGCATAGGCAATCCGGTCGCCGGGCTTCAGCCAGTCGACGCCCTGGCCGACTTCCAGCACCATGCCGGCGGCTTCGCTGCCCGGAATGAGCGGAAACCCGCCGGGCGGCGGATAGAGGCCCGAGCGATGATAGACATCGATGAAGTTGAGACCGATCGCGGTATGCCTGATCAGGATATGGCCCGAACCCGGCTGGCCGGGATCGGCGTCTTCATAGGTCAGGACTTCCGGGCCGCCATTGGCATGGATGCGGATCGCTTTGGACATGGACGGGTTTCCTTGAAAGCGGCTGGTCAGGCCTTTTTGGCGCCGAGGTTTGGAAAGAACTGCATGAGGCCACCAATGGTTGCAAGGTAGAGCCCGGTAACGGTAATGCCGATCTTGGTGAAGGTGCCGACCTGCTCGCCCAGCACGCCGATCTGATCGTAGAAAGCGGCGAGCGCCGCCTGCGCAAGCGCAAGCGCGCCAAAGGCGCACCACAACAGTGTCATGCCGAGATTGATCGGCCGCAGCCGCTCCACCCGCACCGGATGGATAAAGTTTATCGGGACAAAAGTCAGAATACCGGCCACCACGACCACCGCGAACGAAACCCATTGTCCCGGTTCGATGACGAATAGAGTGAACACCACCATGTTCCAGACCACGGGGAATCCCTTGAAGAAGTTCTCCTTCGTCTTCATGCCGGTGTCGGCATAATAGATCGCGCTCGACACGACGATGATGGCGGCCGAAAGGAACGAGAGGCCTTCGCCCATGAAGCCCCGTTGGTAGAGCGCGAAGGCCGGGATCAGCACGTAGGTCACATAGTCGATAATGTTGTCGAGGAGTTCGCCGGACCAGGTCGGCAGGATTTCCTTGACCTCCAGCTTTCGGGCGATCGGCCCATCGATGCCATCGACGAACAGCGCCAGTCCGAGCCACCAGAACATTGCCGTCCAGCGCTCCTCGCTCGCCGCGACCAGCGACAGGAAAGCCAGGAACGAACCGGAGGCGGTCAGCAGATGCACCGAAAACGCGCGCGCCTGCGGCCAGGTGACCTTCTTCTTCGGTCGCGGAATCCGCTCGGTGATCTTCTCGGCGATTTTCCGGGCCTTTGTGTTCTTTCTCACGGGCCCCGCCAATCCAGCTTGCAGATTTCGGCCGAGCGGCCGGCGAAATTCCAGTTGCGGCCAAAGGCGCGCATCTTGCTCTTGTCGGACCTCGCCACGATGATCTCCGGCGCGATCCAGTATTCGGAATTCGTGATCACCGTATCCTTCTCGCGGTCCTTGCCCGCGATTGGCGTGACCGCCCCGTCGATGATCTTCGGTATCTGGAAAATACGCGTCTTGTCCCGCGTCTCGTAGGTAATCGGCACCTGTTCGACGCCCAGGAATTTGCCGACAAGGATTGAGAGCAGCGACGTCGTCCCGCCGGCCTTGCCGGTGAAGATCTTGGTCAATGCCTTGACCACGTAGACCGAGGCTCTGATGTCGATGAACAGGCCCGCGGTCCAGTTGCCGCGGCTCATGTAACCGGGGATTTCCATGATCAGCCCAAGATTGAGGCCGGAAAGGTCGACCTCGCCGAAATGGCCGGCGTCGATACGAAAACCCGCCCAGGTCTGGCAATAGCCCTCGGTCGGAGGATGACTGCCAAGCGACAGCACGCAAGGACAAAAAACCGTGCAATTGCAGGAGAGTACGAGCTCTCCTTTCATTGCCCAGCTTTGATCTGCCATCGAATTTCCCCCCGTCATAGCGAGACTACTAGCAGCGCGGCTGCCCAGACAAGCAGTATCGCACCGGCCAGCCGGGTTGGAAGACTGCCCGTCGTCTGTTTTTCAATCAGAGTGAACACACCGATCAGCGCCATCCAGAAGACATTCATCACGCCCACGGCGAACATCACCAGCATCAATGCCCAGCAACATCCCAGGCACCAGATGCCTTGCGCGGCGCCGAGCCGAAACACGCGGACGGTCTCGGCACTCCAGTTCGAAAACAGGATCGAGAACGGGTTCCGGCATTTCGTCAGGCAGGCCTCCTTGAGGCCGCTGAACTGATAGAGGCCGGCAACCAGCAAGGCGAGCCCACCAGCAACGCCAAGCACCGGATCTAATATCTCTCCGGAGGCGGCGAATGCGTGGACGGCAAGTGTCAGTGCCGCAAACAACATCGAGGCGGCAAGCCAGACGTAGAGATAGCCGGCAACCAGCACCAGCGGATGGACGACTGACTCCCCTTTGATCCGCGCCGTATCGGCGATCTCGCAATAAATGCGGATCATTGGTGCCGCGGATGGCAGCATCGCGGCGATCGCCATGAGAAACCACATGAGGATGAGCGCCAGGGTATGCGGGCCGATGCTTGCGTCGAGCGGCGCTGGTGAAAGGCAGAGCGCGAAGAATCGTTCGAAGACGGCCGGTAACGGCAGTTTCGGCAAGTTACGCAACAAAGCATCGCCTGGCGCGCTGATCTGGGCTTCGGCGCTGCGAATCGCCATCGCGGCAAGCAGCAGCCAGGCCAGTGCGATGCTTACACCGACGACGACGTTGACCGTCAAGCGCGGGTTGCGCGCGACGTTTGCCGTGGCGCGGCCGGCACGATCGAGGTGGCTGAAATCATCCTGTTGGCCGGTCATTCCACTCGAATGGGCCGAATCGCCGCGTTGATCAAGCCGCATGATCTGCCCTATATGCGTCTCTTGACTGGTAGGTCTGAAGGCCACCTCGCACAGCAAGCCGGAAACCGATCTTGGAGCATCAGGAAACAGCGCGGATACTGATCGCAGGCACGGGGCCGGCGGGATTGATCGCTGCACTTGCCTTCGCCGATGCCGGCTTTCCGGTGACGATTGCCGGGCCCGAGGTTTCGGCTCCCGACGGCCGCACCACGGCGCTCATGACGCCTGCGCTGAAAGTGCTCGAACGGCTGAGCGTGCTCCAGGACATCGAGCCCGAGGCCGCACCCTTGAAGGTGATGCGCATTGTCGATGCGACCGGCCGGCTGATCCGCAGTCCCGTCGTCACTTTCCGCGCCAGCGAGATCGACGAGGAACAGTTCGGCCTGAATATGCCCAACAGCGTCCTTGGACCCGCGCTTGCCGGCAAGGTGGCCGCGCATTCCGGGATCGAATGGCGCAGATCGATGGTGAAGGCCTGGCATCTTGGCGGCGACAAAGCTCATGCCGCGCTGGCTGACGGCAGCGAGATCGATGCATCGCTTGCGGTCGCTGCCGATGGTCGCCTGTCGCCGGCCCGCGAGGCCGCCGGCATCTCGACGGCGGCGCGCGCCTACCCTCAGGCGGCGCTCGTCCTCAATTTTGGCCACAGCCGCGAACATGGCTTCACCTCGACGGAGTTCCATACCGAGACCGGCCCGTTCACGCAGGTTCCGCTGCCGGGCAATCGCTCCAGCCTTGTCTGGGTGGTCAAGCCCGAGACCGCCAGGGAGCTTGCCGCGTTGGACGACGCAACGCTCTCGCTGCGGATCGAACGAAAGATGCAGTCGATGCTCGGCCGAGTAATCGTGGAGCCGGGCCGCCAGATTTATCCATTATCGACGGTGACCCCTCTGCGTTTCGCGGCGCGACGGGTGGCGCTTGTCGGTGAAGCCGCGCACGTCTTCCCGCCGATCGGTGCGCAAGGCCTCAACTTAAGCATCAGGGATATCGACGATCTAATTGGAATCGCAACGGAAAATCGCGGAGATCCCGGCGCTGCCGAGGCCCTTGCAGCCTACGATTTCAAACGCCGGCCTGACATCCTCGCGCGGAGTAGCGCGGTCAATCTGCTCAACGTGTCGCTTCTTTCCGATATGTTGCCGGCGCAAATGGCGCGTGGCGTCGGTCTCGGCGTGCTTGGTGGTTTTGCACCGCTTCGCGCCTTTTTCATGCGCGAAGGGCTGCGTCCCGGCAGCGGCTTTGCGGCCCTTGCGGGCGGCCTGCGGAAGCCGACGCGGCAGCGGTAGCGATTTTGCGGGCTTTGCCGCGGCATCGCGACGTTCATCCAAAACCTTTGTTGCGCATTCCGCGTATTTTGAAGGCGCTCGGACGCTCGGGATTGAATTGATGCGGAGTCTGCGCCAAATAAAGTCAAGGAATTCAGTGGTGAGTACGATGAAAACGGCCAAATTCGCGATCGGACAGGTGGTTCGCCACCGGCTGTTCCCGTTCCGAGGCATTATTTTCGACGTCGATCCGCAATTCGCCAACACCGACGAATGGTACGAAGCCATCCCCGCCGACGTGCGGCCGCGCAAGGACCAGCCGTTTTACCACCTGCTCGCCGAGAATTCGGAAACCGAATACATCGCCTATGTCTCAGAGCAGAATCTGCTCGAGGATCAGTCGGGAGAACCCGTCCGCCATCCGCAGATCAAGGAAATGTTCGACAAGAAGCCGGATGGGCGCTACGCGCCGAAACGGCAGTCCAGGCACTGACTTCCGGCATACTGAGAGGGACAGAAATGAAAAAGCGGGCATGACCCCGCTTTTTTTGACTCGATAATGACACGATGGTGGATCAGTTCGCGGTCTTCGCCTTATCCTGCTCGTCCTTGAGCTTCTTGGCGAAGTCCTGGTTGTTCTTGGCGACGAAGTCCTGGAGCTTCTTCTGCCGGTCCTCGATGTCCGACTGCTGCAGCGGGGGGCCGTCATAGGCGCCGCTGAAGCCCTGCAGCGCGATCTTGATCGGGTTGGCCTGGTTCTGGAAATTGATCGAGGTCAGCGTGATCCCCTGACCCTTCTTGAACGAGGCGACGAGCTGGTCGGTCAGCGGCACTTCGGCCACGCAACGATCCGGGAAGCAGATGACATAGTCGAGCTTCTGAGCCTTGCCGGTGTCGATCTGCAGGCCGATGCCGGGAGGCACGAGGCGACCGGTCGGGACCGTCACCTGGAACACCTTGCGGTTCACCTTGCCCTTGAGCTCGATCAGGCTGACGCCGGTGACGAGCTGGCCATTGCCAGCGGTGACGATGTTCTGGACATTGCAGATGTCGACATCTTCCTGCTTGGTGCAGGCCTTGAACCAGCCCTGCGGAATCTGCGGCTGCTGCTGCGCGGAAGCAGAGGGAAGTCCTGCGCCGAGAAAGCCAACCACGCCTGCGGCCATGACCGACAGGCGGTACGCGTTGCTGTTCAGGCTCGTCATGTCGTGTACTTCCTCTCAATGATCCCGGGACCGGCTTCTTCGTGCCGTGTGGTCCAGCTACCTGTTGCCAAAATGAGGCAACAGAATGACTTCGGACGGCGTGTTACACTGCAAGCGGCGTCGAATCCAGCCCGCCCACTTGTAATTCTTGACGACGCCATTGGCCGCCACGCAGTTGCCCCATGCTAGGGTGCGGACCGAATCATCAAGCCGACCTGTTAAGGAGACGGTCATGGGCCGCGTTCTTGTTTGGCTGGTCACCGCACTATCGTTTTTCACCCTGTCATCGCCACCGGCGCTGTCGGAGCCGAAATACGCGATTGCGATGCAGGGCGAACCGGCCCTGCCGCCGGACTACACCCATTTCAGCTACGTCAATCCCGACGCGCCGAAGGGTGGCAGCATCACTTATTGCGTCGTCGGCAGCTTCGACAATCTAAACCCTTTCATCCTGAAAAGCCTGCGCACGACGGCGCGCGGCATGATGGACACGATTTTCGGCAATCTGGTGTTCGAGCCGCTGATGCAGCGCAGTGCAGACGAGGCTTTTACCCTCTATGGGCTTTTGGCCGACACAGCTGACATGGACCCCGAGCGCAAGAGCATCGAGTTCCATCTCAACCCGAACGCCAAATGGTCGGATGGTCAGCCGGTGACGCCGGAAGACGTGCTGTTCACTTACGATGCCTATACGCAGAAAGGCCGCCCGCCCTATAGCGACCGCATGGCCAGGATCGCCAAGCTCGAAAAGACCGGCGGCCATAGCGTGCGCTTCACCTTCAACGACAAGGCCGATCGTGAGTTTCCCCTGATCATCGCGCTGACGCCGATCATCCCCAAGCACGCGTTCGACATCGATACTTTCGACAGAACGACGCTGAAGCCGTTGATCGGAAGCGGTCCCTACAGGATCGCGCAGGTGACGCCCGGCCAACGCATCGTCTTCAAGCGCAACCCCGACTACTGGGGCAAGGACATTCCCGCCAAGCGCGGTTTCGACAATTACGACCAGATCACCATCGAGTATTTTCTCAACGCCAACGCCAAGCTCGAAGCCTTCAAGAAGGGACTTTGCGCCATCGATGACGACGGCGATCCGGTGAAACGCGAGCGCGATCTCGACTTTCCCGCCTTTCATAGGGGTGACGTGGTTTCTGAAACCTTCGACACCGGCATTCCGCCCGTCGTGACCGGTTTTCTGTTCAACACGAGACTACCGAAGTTTTCCAACCCGGTGGTTCGGCGCGCGCTCGGCATGCTTTATGATTTCGAATGGGCCAACAAAAATCTGTTCGGCGGCAAGTACACCCGCACGATGAGCTATTGGCAAAATTCGGAACTTTCCGCGCTCGGCCATCCGGCTGACGACAGGGAAAAGGCGCTTCTGGCGCCCTACCCCGGCCGCGTGCCGGCCGACGTAATGGACGGCACCTGGAAACCGCCGGTGACGGACGGTTCGGGCCAGGACCGCAAGGTGCTGAAGACCGCTTTCGACCTTCTGAAAAGCATCGGCTACCAAGTGAACAACGGCACGATGATCGATCCCGATGGCAAACCTTTTGGCTTCGAGATCCTGACCGCCTCGCAGGACGAAGAGCGTCTGGCCGGCATCTACCAGCGCACATTGGAGAAGATTGGCATCAACGTCAGCATCCGCAGCCTCGACGGCGACCAGATCCAGTCGCGCAAGCAGCGTTTCGATTTCGAAGTCCTGATCGGCTCCAGCGGCTTCAACAATTCGTTGTCCCCTGGCATCGAACAGATCGGGCGCTGGTCGTCCGCCGCGGCCAGGACGGAAGGATCGTTCAATCTCGCCGGCGTCGCCGATCCGGCGATCGATGCGGCCATCGACGCAATGCTGCGAGCCCGTTCGAAGGAGGGTTATGTCGCGGCGGTTCGCGTTCTCGACCGGCTGCTAATCTCCGGCAATTACATGGTGCCGTTGCAATACAACACGCAGCAGTGGCTTGCTTACTGGAATTATCTGGAACATCCGCGAAAGACGCCCATATTCGGTTACCAGTTGCCGACCTGGTGGCGCAAACCGAACTGAAAATCCGGAGATAGAGATGAACGAAGCGAACGCCATAACCGTCGATGTGGTGTCGGACGTCGTCTGCCCGTGGTGCTTCATCGGTCAGAAGCGGCTGGACAAGGCGATCGCCGCGGCCGGAGATGTCGAAGTTCATATACGCTGGCGGCCGTTCCAGCTCGATCCCACCATCCCGCCGCAAGGCAAGGATCGCCGCGACTACATGCTGGCCAAGTTCGGCAGCGAGGAGCGCATTCGCGAAATTCATGCCCGCATCGAGCCGCTTGGCGAGGCCGAGGGCATCTCCTTTGCCTTCGATGCCATAAAGGTGGCACCGAACACGCTCGACGCGCATCGGTTGATCCGCTGGGCCGGTGCCGCCGGCGAGGACGTTCAGAACAGGCTGGTGCGCCGCCTGTTCCAGCTGAATTTCGAGGAGGGCGTCAACGTCGGCGACCATATGGTACTGGTCGAAGCTGCCCGCGAGGCCGGCATGGACGCCTCGGTTGTTGAAACGCTCTTGCCGAGCGACGCCGATGTCGAAGCGGTTCGCACGGAAATCGCGACCGCGTCGCGCATGGGCATCACAGGCGTCCCGTCCTTCCTGCTCGAGGGTAAATATGCCGTGATGGGCGCGCAGGACGCGGACACGTTGGCTGATGCGATCCGTCAGGTCGCGGCGGCCAAGGCGCGTGGTGAATTGGAAAAGGCCGACTGAGGCCAGCAGACGCCACTTCGCCGCCATTTTGGCCTTGCTGATGAGAGAACCAGCCACCGTTGGCGCGCTGGTGCGGATCAACCCCTTGGTTGATGACGGGACAGGCGAGTTTGGCGACGTCGCTGCGGCAAGAAATCAGACATTAAGGGCGGCGTACTTCGGGAATTCTGGCCAGGCCCAGTAAGAAAATCCCCGCCCCACACGGCTTTTGAGTCACAAAGCCGTGTACGAAGCTTCCCTAAGGGAAGATCGGCCGCAGCCACTGCCGTGGCGCCTAAATACCTGAAATCCACGGAAATTTTCTGGTCATCATTCACCGTTTTTATGGCAATTCGATCTTCAATCTGTTGCCTCAGGGCAACGGCCGCGGCGGTTTTCTGGTCGGCCCGGTTTAAAATTAATGGAAAATGATCAATTGGTGTTACCATCCGTAACAAAACAAAAAAGGTTTGGGCGGGATCGTGATTCGGATCGGCAGACGATCGCAAGAGTCAGTACCGGATGGACTACACCGCGGCGCCGCAGGGCAGTCGCATTTGACGCCGGTATCCTCGATGCGCAATTTCTGGGGGCTCATGCGAGCCTACTGGGTCTCGGACCGCTGGAAGGAAGCCTGGACGCTGACTCTGGTGATCGCGCTGCTCACCGCGCTGTCCAGCAAGGCTAGCGTCTGGTTCGCCATGGCTTCGGGCGAATTGGTGAACTCAATTGCCTTCCTGCACGACGCCGCCAACACCCGTCCGCTGGAGACAATCCTGACCAACGGCGGCGTGCTGGTGCTGCTCGTCCTGCTCAAGGATGCCGGCTTCACTGGTATTCGCAATCTCGTCTCGGCAACCTTGCACCGCAAATGGCGTGGCTGGCTGAATGACAAATTCAACCAGGCCTTGCTCGACGGCAACCATACCCATTTCCATGCTCAACATGGTTCCGCGGACGGCGGCATCGTTGCGCCCGACAATGTCGACCAGCGCATCCAGGAATCGATCAAGGACATGACCGGCGGTGCGATCGGCCTCGCCATGGGCGTGCTGGGGCTGGCGACTTCGCTCTACTTTATCGGCCAGAACCTGCTGCAGTCGTCAGTGGAGGTCAAAGGTCTGGAGTTCCTTGGCAGCTATGGCAGCGCCGTTCTTGCCCTTCTCGCGGTCGCCACTTACGTGCCCCTCAACACCTGGATCGCGGTCAAGCTCGGCAGCCTGCTCGAACGTCTCAATATTCGCATGCAGAAGGCCGAGGGAAGCTATCGTAGCGAACTGACGACATTCCTGCGCCGCAGCTTCCATGTCGCCGCCTCACATGGCGAGGGCGTGCAGAAAATGATGCACGACCGGCTCTATGTCGACATCGATCGCACCTGGGGACGGCTGAATGTCGTCAACACGAGCTATATGTCGTTCGAGTTGATCTACAATTTCATCGGCGCCCGTATTGTGGCCTATGCTCCTGGCCTGGTGCCGTTCATCCACAGCCGCCTGGACTATAAAGGCTACATCACCGGCTCCGAAATGGTGGGCCAACTCATCAGCCAGTGTTCGTGGTTCATCCATGTCATGCCCGCCATCGCCACGCTTCGCGCCAATAGCCAGCGTGTGACGGAGCTCGCCAACGCGATCGAGAACGTCCAGCACCCACAGGAATTCTACAGCCAGAGCGGCCGTTCCGACTTCCACTACGCCAGCCAAAATCCGGTTTTCGGCCTGACCATCCAGAAGCTGGAGCTGGCGCACCAGGGCGAGGACGCGACGCCATTCCTCAGTTCCGCCAACCTGCGCTTCCGGCGCGGTGAATGGACCTTCCTGAAAGGCGAATCCGGTTGCGGTAAGACCTCGCTGATCAAGGCGATCAACGGCTTGTGGCCCTACGGCCGCGGCACCATCGTCTTCCCGGAGGGCGTGAAGAGTTTTTATGCCGCCCAGGAGGTCAAGCTGCCGCAGGTGTCGCTGAAGCAGCTTGTCTGCCTGCCCGGCTCCGAACGCGATCATGGCGATGCCCAGGTTGCGTCGGCGCTGCACAAGGCTGGCCTTGGCGATTTCATCGAACACATGGCCAATGAAAGTCGCGAGGGCAAAAGCTGGGATCAGGTCCTGTCGGGCGGCCAGAAACAGAAGCTGGTGGTGGCTCGTATCATACTGCAGCAGCCGGGACTGTTGTTCCTCGACGAAGCGACCGGTGCTCTCGACCCTGACGGCAAGATCGCCTTCCACCAGGCCATCAAGGACAACTGCCCCGATGTGACGGTGATCAGTGTCATGCACGAAGCCGTGGCGCCGAGATCGGCTGCCGGCACCGAGTTCTACCACTCGATGGTCCTGATTGCCGACGGTGTCGCCACGAAGAAACCGCTCGCCCCGAGCCTGCCCCTCGAACTCACCACGATCCTGGCCCAGCCAAGGCCGGTCGAGGACAAATGGACGCGGTTCTCGCGCCGGCTGAAGCAGAAATAACGATGACGTCACCGGGACTTGCCGCGTCAAACGGCGGACGGTGATCACAGTCTCGCGATCGGCGACGCTCGGCACTGTTTTACTTCCTCACTGCGATTGACTCGGCAAGGCGCGCTCCTATGTTGCGCCGGCTTGCAGACAGTCAAAAGCGAACCCGCAAGCGGAAAGGTCACCGCGCCATGCCTGGCGACAGTCACAGTCGAACGCAACCGCCGTCCGCCTAGACGTGACCTGAATGGTTCATGTCCTGCCGGACGGCAAGGAGTGAACCATGAACGATTTTTCCCCCGTAGCGGACGACGAGGCCGTCGCCATCGCCCGCATCCTTGCCAATGACCACGTCGCCGACGTCGTCGAGGCGCTCAATCATGAATCGCGCGAAACCGCGACGGAGCTGCTTTGCGCCGTACCCTTCGAACGGCTGGTCGAGATTTTCGATCAGCCGGAGCTTGAGGGCGCGCCCGAACTGGCGGAGGCCCTGCCCCGTCCCAAGGCGAGCAAGCTGCTCACCGCCATGTCCGTCGACCGCGCGGCCGACATTCTGCGCGAGCTCGAAGAGCCGGCACGCTCCGAACTGCTCGGCGCATTGGCGCCGCCGCTGCGCGCGACCCTGCTTTCCATTCTGGGCTATCCCGAAGGCAGCGCCGCCTCGATCATGACGACGGAGTTCGTCAGCGTTCCCTCCGACTGGACCGTCGGGCGCACGCTCGATTACATCCGCAAGGTCGAGCGGACGCGCGAGACCGTCTATGCAATCTACATCGTCGATCCGCAAACACACCTCCTGGTGCGGTCGACCGGCTTGCGTCGGCTCATCACCGGTGAGCCGGACGACTCGATCCTGTCGGTGGCGCCCGACCGCATGCCGGTGACGGTCAGCCCGCTGACCGATCGCGAAAACCTGGCGCAGACGATCTCCAAATACGATCTGCTCGCCGTTCCGGTGGTGGACCACGGCAAGATCCTCGGCATCGTCACCATCGACGACATCATCGACACGATGATCGAGGAGACCACGGAGGACGTACATCGCTTCGGCGGCATGGAGGCTCTGGACGAGCCGTATATGAAGATGAGCTTCCTCGCCATGATCAAGAAGCGTGGCGGCTGGCTCTGCGCGCTGTTCATCAGCGAGATGCTGACGGCCAATGCGATGCAAAGCTATGAGGGCGAGCTGGAGAAAGCGATCGTGCTGACGCTGTTCATTCCGCTGATCATGAGCTCGGGCGGCAATTCCGGCTCGCAGGCGACATCGCTGGTCATCCGTGCGCTGGCGCTGCGCGAGATCGGCCTTCGCGACTGGTGGCGGGTGGCGTTGCGCGAATTGCCCACCGGTCTCGTGCTCGGCGCCATGCTCGGCGTGGTCGGCGTCTGCCGCATCGCGCTCTGGCAATATATCGGCTTCTACGACTATGGCCCGCACTGGCCGCTGATCGCCACGACTGTCGGCGCCGCACTGGTCGGCATCGTCACCTTCGGTTCGCTGTCGGGGTCGATGCTGCCTTTCGCCCTGAAACGGGTCGGTTTCGACCCCGCCAGCGCATCCGCGCCGTTTGTCGCCACGCTGGTCGATGTCACCGGACTGGTAATCTATTTCTCGGTGGCGCTGGTCATCCTGCGCGGCACGTTGCTGTAGCGGTTTGACCGCCGCCGCCGGCCAAGGCTGGCGGCGGCGCGATAGCTGAGGCGTCAGATGCGCTCGCCGTCCTTCACGCGGTAGGTCGGCTTGTACATGGTGACGAGCTCTTCTGCCGCGGTCGGATGAACGGCCATTGTGCGGTCGAAATCATCCTTGGTCAGCCCCGCCTTCAGGGGGATGCCGAGCAGCTGTGCCATTTCGCCGGCGTCCGGCCCTAGTATGTGGGCGCCGAGAACCTTGCGCGAAGCGCCGTCGACGACCAGCTTGATCAGCATCTTTTCGTCACGGCCCGACAGCGTGTGCCGCATCGGCCGGAAGCTGGCGCGGTAGATCTCGATGTCGGCGAAGCGTTTGACGGCTTCGTCCTCCGATAGGCCGACCGTGCCGATTTCCGGTTGCGAGAAGACGGCGGTCGCGATTGTATCGTGGTCGGGCGCCGTCGGATTGTCCTTGAACGCCGTCTCGACGAAGCACATCGCTTCGTGGATCGCCACCGGCGTCAGCTGCACGCGGTTGGTGACATCGCCGATTGCCCAGATATTGTCGATGTTGGTGCGGGAATAATCATCGACTTTGATCGCACCGGTCGCGGTGGCCATCTCGATGCCTATACCTTCCAGTCCCATATTCTCGCTGTTGGGGATGCGGCCGATGGCCAGCATCACCTGGTCGACCGTCAGCACCTGCCCGCTGATGAGCTGCGCGTCGAGCCGCCCGTCCGGCCGCTTGCTGACCGATTCGGAGACGGAATGGCAAAGGATTTTGATCCCCTTCTTTTCCATCGTCTCATGCAGCGTGCGCCGCAGGTCCATGTCGAAGCGGCCAAGAATTTCCTTGCCGCGATAGACCAGCGTGGTGTCGACGCCGAGCCCGTGAAAGATGTTGGCGAACTCGACCGCAATATAGCCGCCGCCCTCGATCATGATCGCCTTCGGCAGTTCCTTGAGGTCGAAAGCCTCATTGGAAAAGATGCAGTGTTCGTGGCCGGGCAGTGCCGGATGCGCCGCCGGACGGCCGCCGGTGGCGATCAGGATCTGATCGGCGGTGACGGTGCGGTCCTCGCTCAGGAGATGGATCACGTGCGGGTCGACGATCATCGCCCGCGAATGAAAGGTCTCGCCGCCCGAACCCTCGACGTTTTTCTTGTAGATCGACTCCAGGCGGCTGATCTCGCGGTCCTTGTTGGCGACCAGCGTCTGCCAGTCGAAACTGGCTTCCGGCACCGTCCAGCCGTAGCCGGCGGCGTCGGCGAAATGCTCGGGAAATTGCGAGGCATAGACATAGAGCTTTTTCGGCACGCAGCCCCTGATGACGCAGGTGCCGCCAAAACGGTATTCTTCGGCGATGCCGACGCGCTTGCCGAGCGCTGCCGCGACCCGTGCCGCCCTCACCCCGCCGGAGCCTCCGCCGATGACGAAGAGGTCGTAATCATAACCGGCCATGAAGCGGCTCCTTGAACGCCAAAATGTGAGTGACAGGTAGGCCGCAAACCACCAAAAGAAAAGCCCGGACAGGCCGGGCTTTACAGATGGCCGCAAGGCCGCGTTTGAAATGCGGATCAGTTCTGCGTGTCGTCGGCAGGAGCCGAACCGTCGGCGGGTGCGGCGCCATCCGCATTGTCGGCCGGAGCGGCGCCATCGGCGGGCGCAGGCGCAGCCGGCGCCTTCGCTTTTGCCGCCGCCGCCAGCGTTTCGCCGACCTGCTGGGCAAGATCGCGAGCTACGCCGTTCTGCCAGATGTCGGCGGCCTTGACGAGGTCGCGCGTCACGGTCGGGCCGCTGTCGAGCAGCTTCTTGCCGGACTCGGAGCTGTAGAAGGCCGCGATGTCGGTGAGTTCCTTTTCGGAAAACACTTTCGCATAGGCAAGAGCCGCTTCCTTCTCGAGATCCGCGCGGCGCGAGGCCATCGCCAGTGCCTTCTCGTTGATCGTCTTGCCGATCAGCTCCTGCATGTCAGGGTTCTTCTGGATGAGCTGCGATTCGAGCGCCGCGGCGGCCTGCGGCAGGATGTTGTCGAACGGGTCGGTCGCGTGGATCGCGGCAACCGCGGCGCGTGCGGCCTTCAGATGCGATTCCGTGACATCCTGCGCGAAGACAGGCGAGGAGAACGCGAAGACGGCCGAAGCCGCCACAAGGACGGAAAGACGGCGAACCCGGTTATGCAACATCATGATCGGTAGAACTCCCTGGTTTTCGGGCGGCATGGACAGTTTGGATACCGTCGCCGCCGGCGATTATGGCCGCTGACGCCAGCCCGATGAAAAGACCGTGCTCGACCACGCCAGGAATGGCGTGGAGAGCATTCGAAAGCGCTCTTGTATCCGGAATGCGGCCAAAAGATGCATCGAGGATAAAATGGCCGCCGTCTGTAACAAAAGGCTGGCCTCCCGTCATCCTCAATGTCACCGGACCGGAAAGGCCGAGATTTTCAGCCGCCACGGCCACTGCGATCTCGGTCGCGCGCAGGCCGAACCGGTTGACTTCGACGGGAAGAGGAAACCGGCCGAGCGTCTCGACCATCTTCGAACGGTCGGCGATGACGATCATGCGCTGCGAGGCCGCGGCCACGATCTTCTCACGCAGCAGCGCACCGCCGCCGCCCTTGATCAATGTCAGCTCTGGGTCGACTTCGTCGGCGCCGTCAACGGTGAGATCGAGTTCGGGCGTTTCCTCCAGCGTCGACAGCGGCACGCCGAGTTCGCGGCACAGCGCAGCGGTGCGTTCCGAGGTTGGCACCCCTGTTATGGTCATGCCGGAGGCAACTTTGTCGGCGAGCAGCCGCACGAACTCGTCGGCAGTGGTGCCGGTACCGATGCCGAGCCGCATGCCGTCGGTGACATGGGCAAGTGCGGCCCGCGCGGCCTCGACCTTCAATTGCCTCGCATCCATGCCGTTTGCTGCCCCGAAACCTAATGCATGGCGCCCAAAAGTGACCTCGGTTTTGGGAAACGACATGCATGAAACAAAGACCCAAAGCGCGCCGCAGGGAGTCCGTTTCGACGCAACGCGCTTAGCGTTTCGGGCTCCTAGCACTTTTGCCGGCCGGGTCAAAGCCTTTGGCGGCGGCCCCACCAGTCTGCTTGCCTTAAAGCGTCGCAGCCGCTATCGCGTGCCGATGCACAAACCTGCGCAGGATGGATCATGAGTCGCCCGATCATCGTGTTCGACCTCGATGGAACGCTGATTGACACGGCGCCGGACCTGCTCGACAGCCTCAACCACAGCCTGGCGGCCAGCCAACTGGCGGCCGTCGACGAAGCCGGCTTCAGACGCTTCGTCGGCCATGGCGGCCGGGTGATGATCGAACGGGCGCATGCCGCGCAGCAACGATCTCTCAAGGTTGAGGAGCACGACCGGCTGCTGAAACTATTCCTCGATCACTACACTGACAATATTCCTGGCAAATCCCGCCCCTACCCCGGCGTGATCGAGGCGATTGCCCGCTTTGAGAAGGCCGGCTATCTGCTGGCCATCTGCACGAACAAATACGAAGCCAACTCGCTGGCGCTGATCGAAGCGCTTGGCTTTACCAGGCATTTCGCGGCAATTGCCGGGCAGGACACGTTCGCGTTCCGCAAGCCCGATCCGCGTCACCTGATCGAAACCATCAAACGGGCCGGCGGCGATCCGCACTGCGCCTTGATGGTGGGCGATTCGCAAACAGATATCGACACCGCCAAGGCCGCCGGCATTCCTGTCGTCGCCGTCGACTTCGGCTACACCGACCGTCATGTGCGCGAGTTCGAGCCCTCGGCGGTGATATCGCACTTTGATGCATTGACGCTCGATCTGGCGCAAGGGCTGATCGGCGCCGCCGCACACTGAGCGCCGGCGATGAAAATGTCTCCGGAACGGCTCCCGGCGGGACCGCAAATCCGATCTGTGTGAGAACACCAGACACTGCCTTGACTTAACGGGCCGGCCTCCCTTATATCGCGGCTCGCTTGGCCTTCGGGCAACGAGCGGGCGATTAGCTCAGCGGGAGAGCACACCCTTCACACGGGTGGGGTCGCAGGTTCAATCCCTGCATCGCCCACCATCTATTTGCTGGCAACACATCGGCAGCTACAGTCCGCCCCTTCAGCGTTCTGCCTTTTTGCGCAGGCATTGAAACGTCGGGATGCAGGCACGACGACGTGACGCCAACGTTGTATGGCCATGAGTATTGAAGCGGCCATCGTGGTTTTTGGCATAGGACGCTTGTCTTGCCGCAACTGCAAATCCTTGGATCGGATGACCCGGCATGCCCACATGCGGAACAAACCTGCATGGCAGCGAGTTTCCCTCCGTCGAAACTTGAGGGAAAACCATGTCCAGATTTCTGCTTGCGACCTCCGTCGCCGTTCTTCTCGCCGCCGGGCCTGCCTTTGCCGCGGATGAAACTCCGCTGCCGCCACCCAATGCCAAGAAGCTGTCGGAGATCATCGCCAAGGTCGAGCAGCGTGACGGGTTTCGCTACGTGAAAGAGGTCGACTGGGACAAGGACGGCTACACCGTCACCTACTACACCTCGGACAAGGCAAAGGTCGAAATCGACTTCGATCCTGTGACGGCCGAACCAAAATAGGATTCGTAGGGATATCCTCGTCGCGAATGCGCTGCCTACGAGCATTCTCAACGACGAAACGGGAGCCCAAATTGTCCATCCTTGGGGTATGTTATGCGCCGGCGCGGGCCGCGCCTTGGGCAAACCTGTTGGCTTGGGGGTAGTGTCTCAGTTTGAAATTTGCGAAAGGTTGGCCACGAGCTTGTCGACGTGCGCCTCGAACGCCGCAACGTCGCTCTTAAGCGTCAAAGCTTCGGCGATGCCATAGCCTTTGGCAGAGCAAAGCAAAGCCAGCATGGCTAAGGCCTCTGCGCCTGCTATTGCGCCTTCACCCGCGATGCCTGGCATTCGCCTTGCTTCGTTCCATGACCGTTGAGCGCCCTTCCTCAAGACATCTCCGGTTTGTCGCCAGTCCTGAAACGCGGTCTCGCTGATTTGATCGAGGGCTTCCCGAAACTGCTCAACCCAGCCGCGATAACCGGATATGAAAGAATACTGCTTATACGGATTCATCTTGTAGAGCACGCGCTGGCGGATATCCTCGAACTCCAGCCGCAACTTTCGCACCCTCGTTATGTCGCTGTCGAAAAACCCGAACATCTCACCCCTCAAACGTCAGATTGCCGTTTTTTGTAAGGTCCGCGCTTACCGGCTTCGGCGCAACGGCGTCCATCTTCTCGCAAAGGTCCTCCATCGACCAGAGCGTCTTGGAAACGCCAGCGGCCATTGCCGGCGTCATTTTTCAGCGTCTTGTGCATTTTGATGAAGTTGTACCAGACGGTGTAAATGGCGACCATGTGGACGTGGTTTTCGAACTTCTTTGAGAACGCATTGGTCAAGCGCGTGAAGCGACGGTTTGCCATGCGCATAGTGAGATTGGCCCGCTCGATATGCGACGTGCTGACATGCACCGGATCAGGGTTGCCTTCAATCCGGGTCTTGGTCGCGCCAGTGCAAACGGCGGGGCTATAGCGGCGCTCTGGAGAGGTCTTCTTGCCTTCCGGCTCGCCGTACTGCTTTATGAGCATCGCATAGTCGATGTCCGCTCCAAAGACTTCCTCGACGGCATTGAGATAGGCGCGGTGACCATCGGTCGTAAGCTGGACGCGATTGGCAAGGCGCTCTTTCACGTCGTCCATAAAAGCTAACGCATATTCGCCATCGCGACCGCCGACGAGCCAGGAAATGATAAGCTTACTGTCGCTGTCCAGAGCGGTCCACGTCCACACGTCGCCAGCGCCGTCAACTGGCTGCTTCATGTCCGAAACGTCCTTCGCCTTCGCGCCGACGAACGACCAGATTTCATCACACTGGACGCGCTTGGAAGCGACGTTGCGGACTTCGCTGTCGTGCAGATCGGCGCAGAATTTGCCGGCAAATTCGATAGGCGCTTTCGCAAATTTCAAACTGAGACACTACCGGCTTGGGGGCCGTGATGCGATGTTTCGTTAGAACTTATTTGCTGTCTGTGCTCGCCATCGTCCCAGCCGGCAGTTTCCTTGCCGTTTCTCCGGCGCGGGCCGATGGGCCGTCCTTCGACTGCGCCAAGGCAAGCCTGCCGGCGGAAAAGGCGATCTGCGCCGATCCGCAACTGTCGGCGATCGATCTACTGGTTTCGAAGGCGTACAAGGGTTTCGAGCCGGCGTTCGGCGGCGACAAGCGCAAGATTGCCCGCGGGCTGATCGCCGACCGCAATGCCTGCAAGAGCGATACGGCCTGTGTCGTCAGCGCGCTCAACAACGCCTTGCAGACCTATGGGAATGCGCCATCCTGGGTGCAGGACTACAACGTCGCGCTGATTGGCAAGAAGGCGCTCGAAGCCGCCGGGCGAAACCCCGGGCGTAACGATCAGCCCTTGCCCTTAGCAATCGGCCAATGCGCATCGACGCACATCAAGACGCTTACCACGCGCCTCGGCGACGATCCGCTGGAGACGGCCAGTCCCGACGCGGGCAGCGCGGCCACGTTCACCAATGGTGGCGGGGCTGTCTCCTATGATCGCGAGCCTGGATTGGCCGCCTCGAAAGTTGGAGAACCGGTCATCATGTGCTTGATCGCGATTCCCAGGGACTGCCCCAAGGACGACGACCGTGGCCGGGTCTATTATTCCGTCGACCTCGTCGCGAAAGGCTCCTGGGCTCTGCCGGATTCGCAGCATATGTGCGGCGGCGCCTGAGTGGCTGGTCCGCCTGCGTCAGGCTTCGACGCTGGCCAGGTCTTCCGTCTCCCCTTGCGTCAATTCGCCATTGATGGCTGACTGTAGGATGAACGGGCTTCACGGGGGTGGGCATGTCGACTGCGAAGCACTTGATGAAGCGCGTCCTGATGATGCTGGCCGGTTATCTTGTCGCCATACTGGTTGGGCTGATCGCCGTAGTGGCGATTTATGCGGCGCTGAGTTCCCTGCCCAACGCGCCCGCCTATTTCGACCTCATGGGCGTCTCACCGATCGCTGCCTTGGTGGTGCCGCCGCTCGGCATGTTCATCTATTTCCTGACGGTTGTGCTGACCGCGCCACAGACGCTGATTTTCGCGCTGATCGCCGAGTTTTTCTCCCTGCGCAGCGCGCTGCTGCACATGCTCTTCGGCGCCGCCGCAGCGGCCGGCGGCTTCTTCCTGATCTGGCCGAGCGCGGCGGAGGACGTCGATCCGGAGCGCTGGGTCGATATCGGCATCATCGCCGTCGCCGGTCTTGTGGCCGGGCTGGTCTATTGGCTGATCGCCGGGCGCGACGCCGGCTTCCGGCGCCCGCTGTCAGAGAGTCAGCGATTAGCTCGAGGGTGAGCGCGCCGCCTCGGTCGCATCCAGGGCCTGCTTTAGCCGGGAATCGCGGTCATAGACGTCGCTGAAATACTCGACCTTGCCGGACATGTCTGGCCAGGCGGTGAAATAGGCGACATAGACCGGGATTTTGCGCGTTACATCCTCGGTCGAGTGTCCGTGCTTCAGCTTCTCCGCGATATAATCGACCGTGGTGCCGAGCACCGCCGCCGCCATGCCGCGCGGATCTTGCAGGCGTACACAGCCATGGCTGAGCGCGCGCATATCCTGCTTGAAGAACGATTTCTGCGGCGTGTCATGCATGTAGATCGCATGCTTATTGGGGAACAGGATCTTCAGTTCGCCCAACGCATTGGCCTCGCTCGGCTGCTGGCGCACATTGTAGGGAATGTTGGCGCCATAAGCGCCCCAGTCCACTGCCGACGAAGGAATGCGCTTGCCGCGTGAATCCGTCACCTCGTAGCCGGCACGGTCGAGATAGCCGGGGTCGCCGCGCAACCTCGGCAGCATTTCGTTGACGATTATCGACTGCGGCACGCCCCAGTAGGGGTGGAAATCGACCTGCTTGATCTGATCGTAGAAGAAGGCCGTCTGGTTGGTAACCCGACCGACGACGGCACGCGTCTTCAGCTTTTCCTGGCCGTCGTCAATGTAACTTGCGGTGAAGGCGGGCTGGTTGATGAAAACGCGCGGACTGCCGAGATCGGAAGGCAGCCAGCGCAGTTCTTCCAGCGCCACCTCGACCTTCAGCAGCCTGTCGGCCTTCGACGTCCCAGCCAGTGTGGCGACGGTACGCGGTCCGATGACGCCGTCACCCTTCATGCCTTCCTTCTGCTGCACCGCCTTGATGAGCGGGACCAGTTCGGGAACATAGACTTCGCTGGTCGCCAAACGCGACAGGACCTCGCCATAGCTGCCGCCCATCTCGTCGTCGAGATTACGCGCGATCAGCGACAGGAGCTTTGGCAGTTCGGGGCTGGTTTCGCCTGGCTTCAGCAGCAGCTTGGGATCGACGACGATCTCGTTCTCGGCACTCGCCTGCAGCGATTCCAGTTCGACGCGCAGCGCCTGATACTCCGCATTCTGCGGATGGCGCGATTCCAGATATGTGCGAACTTCCTGTGTATGCGCCAGTGTCTTCAGCACGCCTATCATATCGAGCGGCTTGGCCGGGAAATCGTAGTAGCCGGTCATACGATTGGGCTCGACACGGCCGCTCTGGGCGTCATGGGCGTAACGCAGGACGCGTGCCGACAGCGCCATCTCGAAACGGACGAGTTCCTTTAGCTTGGCTGCGTCATCTGTCGAGGTCGAACTGGTGGCCGGCACGTCGACGGTGTAGTCGGCAGGCGTGAGGCCGTAGCTGGCAGCCTCGCCGAGCACCCGCACGGCATCTTGCGCACGGCTGTTGGGGCTGGTTCCGCTCACCCAGATGAAATCCGGGTTGGCCGAGTAATAGGCGATCAGCGCCTTGGCGATGTCGGGCTCTGCGTAGAGTTCATAGTCGCTGAGGCCGGCAATGGCATCGTGGAAGGCAGCACCGGTGGCCGAAGGAACGAAAGCGGCATCCTGCGGTGTCGCCGGCTGCGGCGCGGTCGCTAGCTTCGAGAAGTCGACACGCACCAGCCTGTCGGCCTTGTAAGTATAGTATGACGGACCGCTGATCCTCACGCTACCGTCGCCGCTGCCGGCCGGCGCCTTCGGCTTGTGCTTTGGCGGAGGAGGCGGAAATTCGCCCTTCGGCTCATGCCTGATCCCGCCGCCGAACAGCATGTCGAAAAGCCCTTGGGCCCCTGCCTGTGGCATGCCGAAGGCCAGCGTCGCCGTAATCGCCACCAGCGGCATCACGGTTGCTTTTTTACCGAGGAATTTCATGGATCACCCGCTCCGGTCGCAACCGGTTCCCGTTCCGCACGATAAACCGTCCCGCTCACCGCATGGCGGATGTAAGGCGCGACTATACCGATTCATACCGATTTCGTTAAGCTTTCATAAATTTCGGCAGGGCTGTTGCAGAACGGTTTCACAACATCGTGACGGCCGGCGCGACCGAACTGTCGCCCCGGCCACGGGAAGCCTCGCGCCTCAAGCGTTTGCGCCGCCGTCGATGGTCAGCGCGGCTCCGGTGACGAAACGGCCCTCCGGTCCGGCGAGCCAGGCAACCATGCCGGCGATATCCTCCGCCTTGCCGAATCGCGGGGTCGCCATCTTCTGGCGCTGATGGTCGGCATGCGGGCCGTCGGCCGGGTTCATGTCGGTATCCGTCGAGCCGGGATGGACGACATTGGCGGTGATGCCGCGTGCCCCGAGGTCGCGGGCCAATGCCTTAGTCAGGCCGACCAGCGCCGCCTTGCTGGCCGAGTAGGCTCCCAGGCTGGTGTCGGTGACCCGCTCGGCCAGATTGCTGCCGATCGAGATGATCCTGCCGCCCTCGCCCATGTGTCTTGCCGCCGCTTTCGAGGCGATGAACGGCGCCCTCAGATTGACCGACATGGTTTCGTCGAATTCGGCAAGCGACAGCGTATCGATCGGCGCTGCGCGCCAGATGCCGGCACTGTTGACCAGGATGTCGAGCCGGCCGAAGGCGGTCACCGCATCGGCAACCGCTTGGTCTATGGCGTCGGCATCACGGTTGTCGGCCTTGATCGCGATGGCGCGACCGCCCTTGGTCTCTATCTCGGCGACGACGGACCGAGCCAGTTCCTCTCCATGCACGTAGGTCAGCGCGACATCGGCCCCGTCTGCCGCGAGCCTTCGCGCGATTGCCGCGCCGATACCGCGGCTGCCTCCGGTGACGAGTGCCGCCTTGCCGTTCAAACTTCCTGATGACATCGATTTCTCCATTTATGTATCGATTGATACATAAATATCTGCCAACCTTGCCCAGTCGCGTCAACTCATTTATGTATCGATCAACACAGAAAAGGGCGTCATGTCGGAAAGAGGCCGTCCCCGCACGTTCGACCGAACCGCGGCCCTGCGGCGCGCGATGGATGTGTTTTGGGCCAAGGGCTATGAAGGCGCGTCGATCAGCGATCTCGCCGCCGCGATGGGCATCAATTCGCCGAGCCTCTATGCCGCCTACGGTAGCAAGGAGGCCCTGTTCCTCGAGGCGACCGATCTCTATTCCCGCGTGGAGGGCGCCGACATCTGGCTCGCGCTGGAAGAGGCGCCAACGGCGCGCCTTGCGATCGAGCGGTTTCTGCGCCGCACTGCAAAGGCCTATTCGCAGACGGGTCGCCCGCAGGGCTGCCTGATTGCCCTGGGTGCGCTGCATGAAGACTCGAGCCGAGGCGCGATCTGCACGGATTTGCGGCGCCGCCGCGCCGAGAATCTTGCCGCCTTGAAGAAGCGTCTCGAGCGCGGCGTGGCCGAGGGTGAACTGCCCGCCGGCTTCGATTGCCGTGCCGCGGCGACCTTTTTCGCAACGGTCCAGCACGGCATGTCGGTCCAGGCGCGCGACGGCGCTTCCCGGGCCGCCCTGCTGGCGACGGTGGCCGGGGCAATGGCTGCCTGGAAGACCATGGCCGGCACCGTCGAGGCGTGACAAACATCGTTCATTGTGCTCGAAATCCGCCTTGCCAGCAAACCTGCGGCCGGGAGGGACGACAGTGAAAAAAGGGTATCGCGAACTGCTGGATGAGGCCAACGCCGAGATCGAAGTGGTCTCGCCCGAGGAAGCGGCAGGACTGCTTGAAGACGAAGACACCATTTTCGTCGATCTGCGCGATCCTCGAGAGATCGAGCGTGACGGCAGAATTCCCGGCGCCAAGCATGTCACCCGTGGCATGCTGGAATTCTGGATCGATCCCGAAAGTCCCTACCACAAGCCGTTCTTTGCTTCCGGAAAAAGCTTCGTCTTCTTCTGCGCCGGCGGCTGGCGTTCGGCGCTGGCCACCAAGACCGCACAGGACATGGGGCTTTCGCCGGTCAAGCACATTCTCGGCGGCTACACGGCCTGGAAAGCGGCCGGGTTGCCCGTAGAGCCTGGGGAAAAGAAGAAATAGCCTGAATGCCGCTCAGTGGAGCAGAGACGACCCGCGCTGCGTGGTCACGAAGCCGACGGCGCGTTCAACCACACCCTTGTCGGCCAGAATGCGGCGATGGCCAAGCCCGTCGGCCCAGTGCAGCCGCACATGGTCACCGGCGGCGGCATAGCGTCGTGCGTGTTCAGCCGGTACCTCCCGGTCGTCAGGCGCGTGGATGACCAGCGTCGGCACGAGCGCCTGGGCAAGCTGGCGGTCACCGGTGAATTCATGCAGCGGCCGGCCGGAGAGATATTCGACGCGGTCAGCCATCGCGACTTGCGAGCGCGGACCGACATTGAGCATGCGGCTGAAGTCGTCGAAAATTGCCGGCAGTGAGCTTGGCGCCGCAATCAGCACAAGACGTGCGGCCGCCAGTGGTAGGATGTCCTTGACGGAGCCGGCGATGGCATTGGCGGCAACAGCGCCTCCGAAGGAATGGCCGACGGCGGCCACGAATGGCCCGAACCATTCGCCGGCCACTCTTGCGGCTTCGACGGCGTTGACCATGTTGAGGTGCCTGCCCTGCGAATGGCCATGACCGGGAAGATCGAGCGAGACGACCTTGTAGCCGGCAGCGCGAAACCCTTCGATTAGCACGCGCATATATTCGGTACGCGAGCGCCAGCCATGGATGACGAGAACGGTGCCGGCAGGCTCGCGGCCCTGCTCGGGGCGGAATTCATGCACCATGACGCAGCCGGTCGC
Organism: Mesorhizobium sp. B2-3-11; assembly: GCF_006442215.1. Classification (NCBI taxonomy): domain Bacteria; kingdom Pseudomonadati; phylum Pseudomonadota; class Alphaproteobacteria; order Hyphomicrobiales; family Phyllobacteriaceae; genus Mesorhizobium; species Mesorhizobium sp. B2-3-11. Next base: position 411,709 of record NZ_VFVS01000001.1, read on the forward strand.
GGTCTTCAGCCGGTGATGCCGCGCCTCGGCCATGAATTCCGCGGCGCGGTCGATAGCGCGGCGCTCGCCGTCGGTCAGCGTCCTGGTGCTTGGCGTACGGCAGAACAATTCGAAAGCCGCGCGTCCGGTGATGCGCGGCGCGACATGTTCGGCCGCACCAAACACACCTCGGATGACCTTCAGCCCGAATGATGCCATAGTCAGAATCCATCCATACGTTCAAGCATGAACATAATAGTTCAAAGATGAACAATAAACAAGAGCTACCCTGGGACAGCCCGCGTTTTCGCAACTGGGTCGCGGTGGCGCGCGCCTGCCATGTGCTGGAGCGCACATTGGCGGTGAAACTCGCGCCACTCGATCTGAAGCCGGCGCAGCTCGACGTGCTGATGAATCTCTACCGCCATCCCGGCATGTCGCAGCACGACCTTGCCCGCAAGCTGCTCGTGGGCCGCTCCAACATCACCATGTTGTTGCCGCAGCTCGAGACACGTGGCCTGCTGCGGCGCGAAGGCGACGAGAAGGACAAGCGCGTTTTGCGGCTTACGCTGACCGAAGCCGGCGAGGCGCTGCTGATGCAGGCGCTGAAAGTGCACATGGCGCTGATCGAGAAGGCGATGAGCCAGTCGACGCCGGAGCAATGCGACATGATCGGCGACCAGATGCGCAAGATCTATGACGTGCTGAACGAGGCGTGACCGCCCTTTCAGTAGATCACCACATCGATTTTTTCGCTCGTTCCGGCCATTCCCTGTCGTAGGTTTCGCCGTCGATATTCTTGCGGCTGGTGATTTCTAGGATCTTTCCGGGTGTCGGCAGCGACTTCGGGTCGACATGTCTCTCCGGATTCCACAGCTCCGACCGCACGATCGCCCGGGCGCACTGGAAATAAACCGAATCGACATCGATCACGGTGACCGAACGCGCCGGCTTGCCGTCGACCATGAACGACGCGCACAGCGCTGCATCCGTGGTGATATGCGCCCGGCCGTTGATGCGCAGCGTCGTGCCGGAGCCCGGCACCAGGAACAGCAGGCCGACGCCCGGGTCGCGGATGATGTTCTTTAGCGAATCGGCACGGTTGTTGCCGCGCCGGTCCGGCATCATCAGCGTTTTCGCATCGACGATGCGGACGAAGCCCGCGAGATCGCCGCGCGGCGAACAGTCCAGCCCCTCCGGACCGCTGGTCGCGAGCGCGACGAAGGGCGAGGCTTCGATAAAGGCGGCGTATTCGGGAATGACATGGTCGAGTTCCTTGACCACGGAGGCTTCGCCGGGCAATCCGTAGAGGGCTTCGAGTTGTTCGACTGTGATAATCACCGACATTTTTCCGTCTCCCGATCTGCCGCCCCTACTCCCGGCACATGACGTTTTGACGACGCAACGGCGGCTAACGATCGCGGCTCAAGCCCTTCTCGGCAAGCTCCGCGAGATAGGCGTTCCATCGTGCGTCCTTCTCGTGGCCGAGCGTGTGCAGGTAATTCCAGGTGAAGATGCCGGTGTCATGGAAATCGTCGAAGGTGATACGCACGGCGTAATTGCCCACCGGTTCGATCTTTAGGATGGCCACATCGCGTTTGCCGGGAACCGTCACTCTCTGTTCCGGCGAATGGCCCTGCACTTCCGCGGAAGGCGATGCCACGCGCAGCAATTCCGCCGGCAACTCGAACGGCTGATGGCCGGGAAACGTCACGGTGAGCAGCTTACGGTCCCTGGAGACCCTCAGTTCTTTTGGCGCTGTCATGGTCGATCCTGCCTGAATGCCCTTCCCTACGCTGCTTCGCCCCGTACGCAAAGGCGTCAACGGTGTCCGACACGCAATGTCGGTCGCGGAATGTTACCAAGGATCGAGGCAAGCTATCTTGAATGGCGGGCTGGATCGTATCACATAGCTATATATAACGATGCCGATAACGGCCACGGAAACGTTCGAACATGAACATGATCGACCCCTTCGGTCGCACGATCAGCTATCTCAGAGTGTCGGTCACCGACCGTTGCGATTTCCGCTGCACCTATTGCATGGCGGAGGACATGGCCTTCTTGCCCAAGAAGGACCTGCTGTCGCTGGAAGAACTTGACCGGCTCTGCTCCGTCTTCATCGAAAAGGGTGTCAGACGGTTACGCCTCACCGGCGGTGAGCCGCTGGTGCGCAAGAACATCATGCATCTGGTGCGCCAGCTTTCGCGGCACCTCGAAAGCGGCGCACTGGAAGAACTGACGTTGACCACCAACGGCTCGCAGCTTTCGCGCTTCGCCGCCGAACTCGCCGATTGTGGTGTCAAGCGCATCAACGTTTCGCTCGATACGCTCGATGCCGACAAATTCCACGCCATCACACGCTGGGGTCATCTCGACAAGGTCATGGCTGGCATCGACGCGGCTCAGGCGGCGGGACTCAAAGTCAAGCTCAACGCGGTGGCGTTGAAGGATTTCAACGACGCCGAGCTGCCCGAGATGATGCGCTGGGCGCATGGCCGGGGCATGGACCTGACCGTCATCGAAACCATGCCTATGGGTGAGATCGATGCCGACCGCACCGACCAGTATTTGCCGCTGTCGCTGCTGCGCGCTTCGCTCGAGCGCCAGTTCACGCTGACCGACATCCGGTTCAAGACCGGTGGCCCGGCACGCTATGTCCATGTCAGCGAGACCGGCGGGAAACTCGGCTTCATCACGCCGATGACGCATAATTTCTGCGAAAGCTGCAATCGGGTCAGGCTGACCTGCACGGGCACGCTTTACATGTGCCTTGGCCAGGAGGATGCGGCCGATTTGCGCGCGCCGCTGCGCGCGTCCGAAGGCAACGAACTTGTCGCCGACGCTATAGACGAAGCAATCGGCCGCAAGCCGAAAGGCCATGACTTCATCATCGACCGCCGCACCAGCCGTCCGTCGGTGTCACGGCATATGAGTGTCACGGGCGGCTGACCTTCTCGTCTTTTTGTGCGAGAATTGCCCTGCAATCTCGGCTTCGGGGCAGACATGCGGTGGCTCTTTTCGATCGTGACATCTCTCGCCGCGGGCTCGGCGAGCACTGCGTTTGCCGCGCAATCCACCTACGTGAACGAGCGCTTCGGCACCGTCTGCACTTTTCCCGACGATGTCTTTACCGATCGCCAGCCCGAGCCTGAGAATGGCGACGGGCAGGTGTGGCGGAGTGCGGACAGCGCCAGCCTGACATGCTCCGGCATATTCAATGTCGATGACGACACGCCGAAGGGATTCATTGCCGGCGAAAGAGCGAGCAACGAGCCGGGCTACGAGGTCACCTACAGCAAGGCCGGCAAGGACTGGGCGGTGCTGTCGGGCGTGAAGGATGGAAAGATCTTTTACGAGCGGCGGCTGTTTGGCAGGGATGGCGTCATCCGCACGGTCTGGATCGATTACCCACCGGCGCTGAAATCAAAATATGACCCGCTGGTCGGCGTCATCGCCGGCAGCCTAAAGGGGCCATGAGCCATAGCTGGTCACGAGCATTTTAGCCACACCGCAAGCAAATCTTTGTCCGCAAATGCCGGTCTGATTTACTGGTGATGGTTTCCCGCCTAGCCTCCGTTCCCTAGCGGCTCATCGCTTTTTCGGGGGATAACATTATGCGCCAACTTCTTCTTTCTTTCGCCTTGCTCGGCTTGGCCACCTTGCCCGCGGCTGCCCAGTCGATCGGCGGCACTTACACCGTCGCCGGCACCAATTTCGACGGTTCGTCCTATGACGGCGAGGCCACCATCACGCTGACCAGCGGGACCACCTGCGCGATCCATTGGGAGACGGGCGGCTCATCCTCCGATGGCATCTGCATGCGCAACGACAACGCATTCTCCGCCGGCTACGCAATGGGCAAGGATATCGGCCTCGTCGTCTACAAGGTTGAGGATGACGGGTCGCTGCATGGCCTGTGGACCATCGCCGGCAAGGAGGGGAATGGCACCGAGGTGCTGACGCCGAAGAAATAGGGATCGCCTCGGCTGTACAGGTGTCGGGAGGCAATGCCGCCTTCCGACAGAATTCGTGTCTGATCCAGGATGATTTCACGCCGGCGACGATGGGTATCCGGTCCTGGCCCAGCCCTTTGCTGTTGCTGTTTCGTTGCGGGCTGTTACAGGCTTGCATGCCAAAGCAACCGGTAGATGTCTTGCCCCTTTCCCCAAATCTTCGCGGCGCGTTGTTCATGGTGGTGGCGATGGTTGGCTTCACGCTCAACGACGCCATTACCAAATACTCTTCCCAGTCGATGAACATGGCGCAGGTCATGCTGATCAGAGGGGCGTTCGCCTCGCTCTTCGTCGGCCTGCTGGCCTGGCAACGCGGAGCGCTTGTCCAGCCTCGCCTGATGCTGCAGCCGCTGGTGGCGATCCGTGTGCTGAGTGAAGCGGGCGCCACTGTGTCCTTCCTGGTCGCCCTCGCCCATTTGCCGATCGGCAGCGTTTCGGCCGTCTTGCAAGCACTGCCGCTGGCGGTGACGATGGGCGCGGCGCTGTTTTTCGCCGAAGCGGTTGGCTGGCGGCGCTGGTTGGCGATCGCTATCGGTTTTGCCGGGGTAATGATCATCGTGCGGCCGGGTTTCGAGGGCTTCAGCGTCTATTCGCTGGTGGCGCTGGCCAGCGTCGCGTGCTGCACGGTGCGGGACCTCGCCACCAAGCGCATCCCCCAGGCCATCCCGACGATGCTGGTATCAACCGCCACCGCGCTTGCCATGACCGTCGTCGGCGCGTTTCTGTTGACGCCGCTGGGCGGCTGGACACCGATGACAGGCAAAAGCACGGCGCTGCTGGCGCTGGCGGCAGTGCTGGTGCTGATCGGCTATCAATTCATCATCATGGCGATGCGTTCGGGCGAGATCTCCTTCATCGCGCCGTTCCGCTATACCGCGCTCCTCTGGTCGATACTGCTTGGCCTGATCATCTTCGGTGACATACCGGACATGCCGATGATCGCCGGCGCGGCAATAGTCGTCGGCTCGGGCCTCTATGCGCTTTATCGCGAGCGCATCGTCGGCCGGCGAAGGATCGTCGCCGAAAGCACCGGCCCGGCCATGGCGCCGGAAGGCCTCTAGCACTCCCTTGAAGCCGCTTGCGATTTCCCGCGGCTGGCGTACAGGCTGGATGGCATGAAGCGCGATGTCGCTGGGATCATTCTGGCCGGTGGCCAGTCGAGACGAATGGGCGGTGGTGACAAGGCGTTGTTGCCGCTGGGCGGCGGCTGCTTGCTTGACCAGGTCCTGTCGCGGTTTGGCCCGCAGTTCGAGACCCTGGCGCTTAATGCCAACGGCGACCCGGCACGGTTTGCCCGTTTCGGGCTGCCGGTGCTGGCCGATACCATCGAAGGCTTTGCCGGGCCCCTTGCCGGTATCCTCACCGGCCTGGAATGGGCCGCTGCCGGCAGGCCTTGCAAGGCGGTCGTCACTGCTGCCGGCGACACGCCTTTCCTGCCGCTGGATCTCGTCGATCGTCTGGCGGCGGCAGTCGATGAGCGTCCCGGTTCGATCGCCGTCGCTTTCTCGTCAGGCAGGCGGCATCCAACCTTCGCGCTATGGCCGACCGGATGCCGCGAAGCCTTGCGGCATTTCCTGGTCGACGAGGACAACAAGCGGGTTTCGGCCTTCATCGAGCGGCACGACTATGTCGAAGTGGAATTCCCATTCCTGCAATCCGCCGGACAACCAATCGATCCTTTCTTCAACATCAACGTGCCGGACGATCTTGCCCTGGCCGAACACCTGTTGCAGAGCATGACGCCATGAACAGACGCATCTTCGGCATTACCGGCTGGAAAAACTCCGGCAAGACCACACTCACCGAGAAGCTGGTCGCCGAGCTTGTGCGGCGCGGCTGGAAGGTCTCGACGGTCAAACACGCCCATCATGATTTCGACATCGACAAGCCAGGCGCGGACAGCTTCCGCCATCGGCAGGCCGGCGCAACCGAGGTTGCGATCGTGTCGGGCAATCGCTGGGCGCTGATGCACGAGTTGCGTGGCGAGCAAGAGCCGCCGTTGGACGCGATCCTCTCGCGGCTCGCCCCGTGCGACATCGTGCTGGTCGAAGGCTACAAGCGCGAATCCCACCGCAAGATCGAAACGAGGCGGCTGGAAGCGAGGGACCGGACGCCGCTTGCGGCGGGTGATCCCAATATTGTCGCCGTCGCCGCGGATTTCGCCATCACCGACAAGAGCCTGCCAGTGTTCGACCTCGACGACGTAGAATCCATAGCCGACTTCATCGAGCGCACGACCGGCCTCGTTGCTTGAGATGTAACGTAAGGGCAGAATCCCATTACCGATTTTGGCGGTTTTGCAGTTGCTTTTTTCTTGGAAAGAGTGGGAGTATCGGCCCAGCGGGCGGTCAAAAAGCACCGCCCCACAGAGCCGTTTCGGAACGACGGCCGGGACCATAAAGAGAGGACTATCATGCGTATTGCACTGCGTATCGCGCTCGCCGTATCGGCTGCGCTGCTGACGCTCGGCGTAGCCCAGGCCCAGGAAAAGACCCTGCGGATCGGCACCGAAGGCGCCTACCCCCCATTCAACAACCTCACCGCCGATGGCCAGCTTGTCGGCTTCGACATCGACATCGCCAAGGCGCTTTGCGATGAGATGAAGGTCAAGTGCACCTTCGTCGCCCAGGATTGGGACGGCATCATTCCCGCACTTCAGGCCGGCAAGTTCGATGCCATCGTCGCCTCGATGTCGATCACGCCGGAGAGGAAGGAGAAGGTCGACTTCTCGCACAAATACTACAACACGCCGTCGGCGCTCGCCGTGCCGAAGGATTCGCCGCTGAAGGGCGTGACCAAGGAAGACCTCGCCGGCAAGAGCATCGGTGTCGCCACCACGACCACCCATTTCAACTATGCCTCAAAGACCTACACCGACAGCACCGTCAAAGGTTATCCGAGCAGTCCCGAGGAGCAGGCAGATCTTGCCAATGGCCGTCTCGACGCTATCGAGGACGATATCGTCGTGCTGCAGCAGTGGCTTGATTCGCCTGACGGCGCCTGCTGCAAGATCCTCGGCCAGCCCTCGCCGCAACCTGTCGAAGTTTTCGGTCCTGGCGCCGGCATAGCCGTTCGCAAAGGCGAGACCGACCTGGTCAACAAGCTGAATTCCGCCATCGACGCCATCCGTGCCAACGGAAAATATAAGGAAATCAACGACAAGTACTTCAAGTTCGACGTCTACGGCGCCGAGTCCTGATCATCATTACCAAGGCGGCAGGGAACCCCTGCCGCCTTTCATCTCAGGAGCGCCGTGGGGATAAGACCAGTCAATGCCAGCCCAAAGCATATGGACACTGCTGAGTTGGGGACCCGAGGGCTGGAGTGACGATATTGCGTATGGCGCGCTGGTCACCATCGCGCTTGCCCTTGCAACGCTGCCGATCGGCCTGACGATCGGCTTTTTCGTCGCCTGGGCCAAGCAGTCCGAAGAACCGTCGCTGCGGGTGGCCGCCAACATCTACACCACCGTATTTCGCGGCCTGCCGGAACTGGTGACGCTGTTCCTGTTCTTCTTCGGCATGCCCATCCTGCTGCAATATGTCATCCGCCTGTTCAAGCCCGAGGCGACGGTCGACGTCGACAGCTTCATCGCCGGCATGATTGTGCTGTCGCTGATCTTTTCCTCCTACGCCAGCGAGGTATTCCTCTCCGCCTTTCGCGCCATTCCCAAGGGCCAGTATGAGGGCGGCTACGCGATCGGCCTGTCGACATGGCTGACCATGCGCAAGGTGATCCTGCCTCAGCTGCTGCGCATCGCTTTCCCCGGCCTCGAGAATTGCTGGCTCAGCCTGCTCAAGGACACCGCCCTGGTCTCGGTCGTCAACCTCGCCGAAACCCTGCGCAACGCGGGGGTGGCGGCGCGTGTCACGAAACACGCGTTCCTGTTCTACAGCGTCGCGGCCCTGGTTTTCCTCGTCCTGACGATCCTGTCGTCGATCGCGACCGGGTTCATCTTGCGTTCGCTGGGACGGAGGGAGGCACGATGAGCGTCAGCCAAGCTATCTCCGTTGACCGGCCGCCGCCGCAGGCACGCGGCTGGCCACGCACCCGTATCGTCGGGTACGCGCTCGTCGGCCTCTGGATTCTCTTCGGCCTCGGTATCCTCGCCTATCTCATCTATGCCTGGAATGGCGAGTTCTTTGCCAGATATGCGCCTGCCTATCTGCAGGGGCTGTGGACCACGCTGTCGCTCGTTGCGATCTCGATGGTGGTCGGCGCGATCTTTTCGCTGCCCGTCACCTATGGCCGCATGTCGAAGAGCCGTTTCCTGTCCGGCCTTGCCTATTGCTATGTCTATTTCTTCCGCGGCACGCCACTGCTGGTCCAGGTCTACCTCGTCTACTATGGCTTGGGTTCTTTCCGGCTGCAGCTCGAATCCATCGGGCTGTGGTGGTTCTTCCGCGAGGCCTTCAACTGCGGCGTCTTCGCCTTTGCCCTCAACACCGCGGCTTATCAGGCCGAGATCCTGCGCGGCGCCATCGAAAGCGTGCCCAGGGGCCAATGGGAAGGAGCCGCCTCGCTCGGCCTTCACAAGCTGCAGACGCTGCGCAAGGTTGTCCTGCCGCAGGCGTTTATCGTGGCATTGCGGCCCTACGGCAACGAGCTGGTTCTGATGATCAAGGCTTCGGCGATCGTCGCCATCATCACCGTCTACGACCTGATGGGCAACGCGAAGCTCGCCTACGCCAAATCCTTCGATTTCCAGGCCTATGTCTGGGTCGCCATCGTCTATCTTGTGATGGTCGAAATCCTGCGCCACGGCGTCGAATGGATCGAGCGCCGGATCACGATCCACCTAAAGCGCTGAACCGTTCCTGATCGGCCTGTGCCAGTCGATGCGGCGGTGCGCGCCTTGACGAATTCGTCGCATGGCCTAGAGCTTCCGCAGCTGAAATCTCTGTTTCGCCGGAAGGACAAGGCATGGCATCGGTGGCATTTCTCGGTCTTGGCGTCATGGGCTATCCCATGGCCGGACACCTGAAGAACAAGGGCGGCCACGACGTCACCGTCTACAACCGCACCCAAGCCAAAGCCGAACAATGGGTCACCCAACATGGCGGCAGCCTTGCCGCGACGCCGGCCCAGGCCGCCGAGGGCAAGGATTTCGTCTTTTCCTGCGTCGGCAACGACGATGATTTGCGCTCGGTGACCACGGGGTCGGAAGGCGCCTTCAAGGCGATGGAGAAAGGCTCGGTCTTCATCGACAACACCACGGCGTCGGCTGAAGTCGCGCGCGAACTGGCGCAATCCGCGCAATCGGGCGGATTCTCATTTCTCGACGCACCGGTCTCCGGCGGTCAGGCCGGCGCGGAGAACGGCGTTCTGACCGTCATGGTCGGTGGCGATGAGGCTGCGTTCGACAGGGCCAGGCCCGTCATCGACGCCTTTGCCCGCATGGTTGGACTGATGGGGTCGGCGGGCGCCGGCCAGCTCACCAAGATGATCAACCAGATCTGCATCGCCGGATTGGTGCAGGGACTGTCGGAAGGCATCCACTTCGGCAAGAAGGCCGGCCTCGACATCGAAAAAGTCATTGAGGTGATTTCCAAGGGTGCGGCCGGTTCGTGGCAGATGGAAAACCGACATAAGACCATGAACGCCGGCAAATATGATTTCGGTTTCGCCGTCGACTGGATGCGCAAGGATCTCGGCATCTGCCTGGCGGAAGCCGACCGCAACGGCGCCCGGCTGCCGGTGACCGCGCTTGTCGACCAGTTCTACAAGGACGTGCAGGCGATGGGCGGCAAACGCTGGGATACATCCTCGTTGCTGGCCCGGCTGGAAAAATAGGATCGCGATGGCCGAGCTTTCGCCCCAATCCAGTGCAGAAGAAATCGTCGCGTATCTGCGCTCGATCGCCTCGGCGGAAAATCGTCTTGGCATGCTGCGCTACGGCATCAAGATCGAACGTGCGCTCGGCATCTCGCACGGTGTGCAGCGGCAGATTGCCAAGAAAATCAAGCGCAACCACGAGCGCGCGTTCGCGCTGTGGCAGACAGGTATCGTGGAGGCGCAATTCATCGCTTCCGTTACGGCCGACCCAAAGCGGTTTTCCGCCGCGGATGCAAGGCAATGGGCATCGAGCTTCGACTCCTGGGATATCGTCGATGGCGTCTCCGATCTGTTCGTCGACACGGATGCCTGGATAGAACTGATCAGCGAATTTGCGGCCGATGAACGGGAATTTGTTCGACGCACGGCTTTTGCCATGATGGCCTGGTCTGTCGTCCACCGGAAGAAAGAGCCGGAGGCGACCTTTCTCGCCTTCTTGCCCATCATCGAAGCGCAGGCCACCGACGCCCGCAATTTCGTGAAGAAGGGTGTGAATTGGGCCCTTCGTTCGCTCGGCAAACGGTCCATGGTTATGCACGGTGCTGCCCTTGCTGTCGCCGAAAGGCTCGCGCAATCGACCGACAAGACCGCGCGCTGGATCGGCAAGGATGCTGTGAAGGAACTATCGGATGCCAGGACAATCGAGCGCCTCGCCGCCAGAAAGACCTGACAGGTTGAGGAGTGCTGCGGCCGGTTCTCGCCCGACATATGATGCGGCTCGAGCATTGACGCCACCGACGGCGGCGTCTTTACTCGCCCGCAAAGGATGCGGCCATGACCCATTTCAAATCAATCCTGGCGCTTGCTGCCGCGCTTGCTCTCTCCACCGCCGGCGCTTCGGCCGAAACCACGCACATCTTTTGGAAGGATTTGCGCCCAGTAACCCAGGCGGTTGCCGAAGACGCCGGCCTGCCGATGATCGCGGCGAAACTGCCGGATCACGGCGAGACGCTGTCGGTTGCCCTGCAGGGCAAAACGGTACAATTAGCCGGCTATGCATTGCCGGTCGATCGCGACGGCGATCTCGTCTATCAGTTCCTGCTGGTGCCTTGGACCGGCGCGTGCAGCCACATGCCGACGCCGCCGCCCAATCAGATCATGCTGGTCACGCCTGCCCGTCCCTACAAGATGTCGAAAGCCTACCAGCCGGTCGCCGTTACTGGTGCCCTGAAGCCGGAGATGGAGAAAAGCCAATTGTTCATTCTCGACGGCGTCAGCGTCATCCAATCCGGTTACGCCGTGCGCAAGGCAGATGTCATGGCCGTCGACACGGTGCCGGATTCCGTCGTATTGCCGGTGAACTCGCCCTGGAGTTTCCTCAACAAGAAGAAGAATTGAGTTGCGGGATCAGGCCGCGTTGGCGCCCGACTCCTTGTCCAGCACCATGTAGTCGAGCGGGATTTCGGTCGTGTACTTGATCTGCTCCATGGCGAAGGACGACGACACGTCCCGGATCTCGATCTTGGCGATCAGCCGCTTGTAGAAAGCGTCATAGGCGGCGATGTCGGGCACCACGACACGCAACAGGTAATCGACGTCGCCGCTCATGCGATAGAATTCGACCACCTCGGGAAATTCCTGGATGACCTCGGAGAACCGGCGCAGCCATTCATGGCTGTGCGAATTGGTGCGGATCGACACGAAGACGGTGACCCGCACATTGACCTTTTCGTGGTCGAGAATGGCGACGCGCCGCTTGATGACGCCCTCCTCTTCGAGCTTCTGGATGCGCCGCCAGCACGGCGTGGTCGACAGGCCGACTTTCTTGGCAACGTCGGCGACCGCGAGCGTCGCGTCCTCCTGCAGGAGGCGGAGAATTTTTCGGTCAAGGCGATCCATCGGAGGCTCCTGGTGGAATAGTTTCGCTATATTCCCTTTTATTTGGGCCGTTCACAAGAAAGAAATTCTGCTGCCTGCGCCGAAAGCGAGTGATTTCTTGCTGAATGCCTAACCGAGGCGATAGCGGATTTCCGACCGCAGGAAAGGCAGCAAATCCATTTCAAACCAAGGATTCTGCTTCAACCAGCCAGTGTTGCGCCAGGATGGATGTGGCAATGGCAGCACTTTGGGGCCGACGGAACTCCCCCAGATGGCGCGCCAGTTCATCACTGTTTCCGTCAGCGAGGGGCGGCGCGCCGCGCCCATGTGCCAGGTCTGCGCATAGATGCCGATCGCCAGCACCAGGTCGATCCGCGGCATCGACGCCATCAAGGGCGCGCGCCAGGCCGGGGCGCACTCACGCCTCGGCGGCAGGTCGCCGCCCTTGGCGTCCTGTCCGGGAAAGCAGAAGCCCATCGGCACAATGGCGAATTTCTCGATGTCATAGAATTCGTCGCTGGTTACACCGAGCCAGTTGCGCAGGCGGTCGCCGGAAGCGTCGGTGAATGGCATGCCCGACACATGCACCTTGGTTCCGGGGGCCTGGCTGGCGATCAGGATGCGGGCGCTTGACGAGGGTCGCAGCACCGGACGCGGCTTGTGGGGCAGCGGCTTGCCGGCGGGAGTGTCGACGCAGATGCGGCAGGCGCGGACCGTCGCGGCGAGCCTGTCCAGTTGGACGCTCAAGCGGCGGCACTCGGGCGGCTGGAGACGGCCTTATGCCAACGTAGCACATTGGTGCATTCCTCCGGCACCTTGATGCGTGCCGGCTTCATGAAGTCGATCGCGATCAGGCCGGTGATGTCGGCAATCGAATAGTTGTCGCCGGCGGCGAATTCGCGGCTGCCCAGTTCAGCGTCCAGCAGCCTGAGAAAATCCACCGCCTTCGGCTTGTTGGCCTCGCCCCATTCGGGAATCTGCGGGATTTCCCATTCCTTCATGGCCGGATGGATGTGGCGGAAAGCTTGCGTGACGCTGCTGAGCAGGTTGAACTCCATCCGCCTCTGCCACATCTCGACCTGCGCCTTGCCAAGTGCGCCGCGCCCGAACAATGCCGGCTCGGGATAAAGCTCCTCGAAATAGCGGCAGATAGCGACGGATTCGGTAAGGATGGTGCCGTCATCGAGCTCCAGAACCGGCAGGCGCCGCAGCGGATTGCGCGAGCTGACCGGCTGCTGCTTGTGTTCCAGTGCGCCCATGTCGATGGGCACCAACGGAACCGTGGTCCCCTTTTCAGCGAGGAAAACGCGAACCCGCCGTGGGTTGGGCGCACGACCGCCGTCGAACAGCTTCATTTCGATCCTCCTTTTCCTTTCGCCAGACATGCTTCACCAGAACCGAAATATCTCGCGCACGGCATCGCCGATCGACGCCAGCATGCCATGTTTTCGCTCCACGACATCGCCGTGGTGGCTGTCGCGCCAATCCTGCGGCTGGTCGAACGTGCCCGCCCAGATGCCAATCCTTGCGGCGCGCGCGGTGGCTTCCTCGCCTTCGAAGTCGCCATAGGCGACGGCCCAGCCCGCCTCGACCTGGGCGCGGTTGAGGTCGGTGCCGCCGGCCTTGCAGTCGCCAAGCAACCGGCCATAGCGATCGCGCTGCCAGCCGCTGCAAGTGACCGGCCTGCCGGCGATCAGCCGCACCAGCGATTGGCGCGCCTGAGTACCACAGGCATAGTCGGCGCCGCTCTTGCGGCAGGTCTGGGTATACTCCGGAGCGTCGATGCCGCGCATACGGATGCGCTCGGCGCCGAGCGTGATCGAATCGCCGTCATTGATGATGGCCGTACCTTGCGTCTTGCGTGTCTCCACCCGGTCAAGACGCACCGCAAGCAGGATCAACAGCCCCAGAATGATGACGGTCAGCCCGTAGTCCAGCAGCTTGCGCCACAGGCTTCTGCGGCGAGGTGCCGCGTACCGCGGGCGCGACCTTGGCGACCAGGAACGGCTCATATGGCAAACGGTTGGTTAATCATTCGAACGTAGCTTAACACCTTGAAATCGCTGCGCGCATAAATTGAAGCTTTTGATGCCCTTGCAACGCTCGAACACAGCGGACAAGTTCATTGTGGACCGCAGGAAACGGCATCGCAACAGCGATGTCGCGCGCGCGGTGCGCAAGACGCGCGACCGTCTTTCGCAGCAGGCCGGCAATCCCGATTTCGATCGCGAACTGCTGAAGCTCCACGCCCGGACCATGACAAGCGGTGCCGTCGTCATCCCGCTGCTCGTCCTGGTGATCGCCGCGGCCGGCCGTTTGGCCGGTGTCGGCAATGAGATCGGGCTCTGGGCTTTGTTTACGCTCACCTGCTATACAACAGTCGTCTTCATGGCGCGGCGCATCGAGCGCACGGAAGCTTCTGAACTCAACTCATTGCAAACGCGAAGGGAATTCCTGGTCGGGCATTTCCTTTGCGGCCTAGGCTGGGCCTGGTTCGTCTGGCTGGGCTGCGGCGCCTGCGAGGTCGACCAGTTCCAGGTGATCAAGGCGGTGGTGCTCCTGTTCGCCATGGCAGGGACCGCGCTCATGGCCTCGTCCCTGAGCGGCGCCCTGCTGGCGACCTTCGCGTTTCCAGTCGCGCTCTACGCCTATGCCGCGACCAGGTTGTGGATGCCGGTCGAGGCGATCATGGCCGGGCTGCTCGTCCTGTCGCTGCCTTTCTTCGCCTATATCGCCAGTCACCTCAATCGCTTCTCCCTGCTGCTCTTGTCGTTCCGCTCCGAAAAGGATGCGCTGATCGCCGAAGTGGAGACGGCGAAATCGATGTCGGACGAGGCGCGGCGGCGGGCCGAGGACGCCAACCTTGCAAAATCGCGTTTCCTCGCCTCGATGAGTCATGAATTGCGCACCCCGCTCAACGCCATTCTCGGCTTTTCCGAGGTGATGGCGAACGAGGTGCTGGGGCCGATGAGCAATCCCACCTATCGCGACTATGCCCATGACGTGCATGATTCAGGCCAGCACCTGCTCGACCTGATCAACGAGATCCTCGACCTGTCGCGCATCGAGGCCGGCCGATACCAGCTCAACGAGGAGCCGGTGATGCTGCTCAACATCGTCGAGGATTGCTGCCACATGATGGAGCTGAAGGCACGCAATAAGGATATCCGCGTCGTTCAGGATTTCGAACAGACATTGCCGCGGCTGTTCGCCGACGAGCGCGCCGTGCGCCAGATCGCGCTCAACCTTCTGTCCAACGCCATCAAATTCACCGCCACCGGCGGCGAAATCCGCGTCCGGGTCGGCTGGACGGCGGGTGGAGGACAGTACATTTCGATCAAGGACAACGGCCCCGGCATTCCCGAGGACGAGATCCCGATCGTGCTTTCAGCCTTCGGCCAGGGGTCGATCGCCATCAAGAGCGCCGAGCAAGGCACCGGGCTTGGCCTGCCGATCGTGCAAGGGCTGCTCGCCATGCATGGCGGCGAGTTCGAGCTTCATTCCAAGCTGCGCGAGGGCACCGAGGCGATCGCCATCTTCCCGCTGAGCAGGGTGATGGAAGAACTGCCGGCACTGCCGACCGCCGCGGTCGCCGCGCGACGGCGGTAGCGCCTTGGGCGCCTGCGTCGACACAGCCGAGAAAAGGAACGGACCATAATGACGGCGGAGTGGGATGCCGGCAGCATCGAAATCAAATCGCAGCGGCTTCGCCTGAAGCTGTTTGCGGCCGACGATGCCGCAGAAGTCTTTGCCGCCATCACTCCCGCGATCACCCGCTTCATGCAGTGGGAACCACCTCGATCACCAGCGGCTTTTGGCGAGGTATGGCGATCTTGGCTGGCCCCGATCCTTGACGGATCGGATTGGCATTTCGTCGTGCGTTCGTTGGCGGACGGTCGCTGCCTGGGGCTTGTCGGCCTTCATGCGGCCAGGACTGCTTGTCCCGAGATCGGAATTTGGCTAAGGGAGGACGTACATGGAAACGGCATCGGCCGTGAGGCCGTTGCCGCCGTGGCGGCTTGGGCGGCCGACGCACTCAATCCGGATTGCTTCGAGTATCCAGCCGCAGAAGAGAACGTGGCGAGCAGAAGGATCGCGGAAGGCCTTGGCGGTTCAATAGTCGAGACACGCTCGAATTCGAAATATACCTCGGTCGTCTATCGCATTCCCAATAGCCGGCGTTGACGCGCGAGGACCGGGGACGTTAGCCCCGCACAGCCGCCGCCATGCCTGAACTTGTCAATGCCGCTGCCTTGACCAGCCCGGCCGCCAAGGCTGCTCCTGCCCCTTCGCCATGACCGATGCCCAGATCGAGCAGCGGACGCAGCCCGAGGTGCTCGGCGGCCCTTGCATGCGCGGGCTCCGGCGACAGGCTGGCGAGAAGACAATGATCAAGCGCTGCGGGGTTCGCCGCATGCAACACCGCCGCGGCTGCCGTTGCCGCGAAGCCATCGAGCAGTACCGGTATCTGCTGCATCCGCGCGGCAAGGATTGCGCCGGCTATCGCCGCGAACTCGCGGCCGCCGACCCGGCGCAGCGCCTCCAGCGGGTCTTCCAGATGGTTCCCGTGAAAGGCCAGCGCCGCATCGATCACCTCCGCCTTGCGGGCCTGCATCGCCGCATCGGCGCCGGATCCCGGACCAATCCAGTCGGCACCCCTGCCCTCCAGCAACGCGGCGAACAGGGCGGCGGCGACGGTGGAGTTGCCGACGCCGAGGTCGCCCAGGCAAAGCAGGTCGGTGCCGCCGGCAATCGCCTCCATTCCGAAGGCCATGGTGGCCGCGCAACCGCGTTCATCGAGCGCGGCATCCTCGGCGATGTCGCCGGTCGGGATGTGCAGGGCAAGATCGAACACCTTCAGACCGAGGTCGTTGGCAATGCAGATCTGGTTGATCGCCGCACCGCCGGCCGCGCAAAGCTCGACCGCGTTGGCGGTCGCCGCCACGGGCCTCGTCGAAATGCCATGCCTGACAACGCCATGATTACCGGCAAAGACAGCCATCAAGGGCCTGGTCACGGCGGGCGGAGCGCGACCGCTCCAGGCCGCGAGCCACGCGGCGATGTCCTCGACGCGGCCAAGCGAATTCACCGGCTTGTCGGCCTTGGCAAACAGCGTGCGCACGCGCGCTTCGGCTTTGAGGTCGGCTGCCGGCAAATTGTCGAGCAGGTTACGGAAATCATCGAAAGGCAGTGCACTGGTCATGTCGCGAACAATCGTTCCTGGATCCAGGGAGCGGCATAGCTGCCTTGCGTGATCGGCACAACCTCCTCGATCGTCCTTGCTGATTTGCCGCAAAGGCGGTCACGGAAGGCGCTATCGCGAGGGCTTGCATTGGCTTTGCCGTTGCACCATGTGGAGATGGAAGAGCGGATTCCGGACCGGGTTCCTCGAGAGAAAGTCATGACGGCCATCGAAACTCCCTGCATCCTGGTCTGTTCGATCGATATGAAAACCGGCTTCTGCTTCGGTTGCGGCCGCACGCGCGACGAGATCGGCGCCTGGATGGCGATGACGCCCGAGACGCGCCGCAGTGTGATGGCCGAACTGCCGGACCGGCTGGAAACCGTCGAGCGCCGGCCGCGCCGGGAAACACGCCGCACCCGCATGGCGCGCGAACGCGACGCACTCTAGCGAGGGACGGATGAGCAGCCGGCTGTTCTGGATTTTGATGGCGGTGATCGGCGTGGGGGCAGCGCTTCTCATGCTCAACGATTCCGCCGGCAGCACGCTCGGCGTCGAGAATTACGATTTTGGACGGCTGATCTGGCTTGGAGCTTTCGGCGCCCTTATCGGTGCCGGCTTGCTGCGGTCGGCTCCGCTCGGAGTGATGGCCCGCAATCTCGGCGCCTGGGCCGCTATCGTGCTCGCGCTGATTGCCGGCTACCAATATCGTTACGAGCTGCAGGACGTCGCCAGCCGCGTGACCGCGGGCCTCGTTCCCGGCAGTCCGCTGGCGCTCGGCGTCGAAGACGGCCACGCCACCGTGACCCTGGACAAGGCCGACAATGGTCATTTCGAAGCGCGCATCCTGGTCAACGGCAACCCGGTTCGCACCGTCGTCGACACCGGCGCGACCAGCACGGTCCTGACTTCGGAAGACGCGCAAGCCGCCGGCTTCAATCCGGCGGCGCTCAACTACACAATACAGGTTTCGACAGCCAACGGCATGGCACGCGCCGCAGCGGTCAAAACCCACGAGCTGGCGATCGGCGGCATCGTGCGCAAGGATGTCGGTAATGATCGCCGCTCCCGGCATGCTGAGCCAAAGCCTGCTCGGCATGAACTTCATCGGTTCGCTCTCGGGCTTCGACGTGCGCGGCGACCGTATGATCCTCAGGGACTAATGCATGTCGCCCGGAAGTGCCCTCGGTTCCGGGACAACGACATGCATAAAATCAGAAGCTTACAGCCGGTCAGGCGAATCCTATTCGCCGCGACATGCTGTAAGTTCAGGCCGCTTCGGCGGCCGCTCCACCAAATTCGACAGCCGCGAAAGCCGTCTTCAGCACGTCCGGTCCGGCTCCGGGCCGGGTCGCGTCGCTGGATAGGATCTGGCGGTAGCGGCGCGCGCCGGGCAGCCCGTGAAACAGCCCGACCATATGGCGGGTGACATGGCCGAGCCGTCCGCCTCGTTCGATATGGCGCGCCGCATAATCCGCCATCGCATCGACCAGCGCCGCGAAATCGAACGCTTCCGGCAGCGCTCCGTAAAAGGCGGCGTCAACACCGGCCAGAATGCCTGGTGTGTGGTAGGCGGCGCGGCCGAGCATGGCGCCATCGACATGATCGAGATGCGCCCGGGCCTCTTCAAGCGACTGAATACCGCCATTGATGCCAATGAATTTACTCGTCTTTTTTTCCTTCAGCCGATAGACCCTGTCATAGTCAAGCGGCGGGATGTCGCGGTTTTCCTTGGGGCTCAGCCCTTCCAGCCACGCCTTGCGAGCATGCACCCACAAGGTATCGGCGCCGGCATCGAAAACCCCATTCGCCAGCGCATCGAGCGCCGGCTCCGGATCCTGTTCGTCGACGCCGATGCGGCATTTGACCGTGACCGGCACCGTCACTGCCGCTTTCATCGCGGCGATGCAGTCGGCGACAAGGTCGGGCACTTTCATCAGGCAAGCGCCGAAGGTGCCCGACTGGACGCGGTCGGACGGGCAGCCGACATTGAGATTGATCTCGTCATAACCGAAGGCCTCGCCAATACGCGCCGCTTCGGCAAGTTTTGCGGGATCCGAGCCGCCAAGTTGCAGGGCGACGGGATGTTCCACCTCATCGAAGCCAAGCAGCCGCTCGCGTGCGCCATGGATCACTGCGTCGGCGACAACCATTTCGGTGTACAGCATCGCATGTATCGTCAGCCGGCGATGGAAGAACCGGCAATGCCGGTCCGTCCAATCCATCATGGGCGCAATGGCCAGCCTATGATCTTGATTTTTCAGCATTTTTCCTTTAACATCAAATTCTTAGGTCCTAGCGGCCCAACACGAATTTACGCCAGAATACGACCCTTTTCGCCACGTTTCGATCTCTCAGTGCACACGGAGCGCACACGAAAAATGGCCACCTACACAAAGCTCCCGTCCGGTTCCTGGCGTGTCAAGTCCGTCGCAAAGGACGCTACGTCAGCGAAACCTTCCTGCGCCGAGACGACGCACGACGTTGGGCAACTGATGCCGAACGGCAAGTCGATCGTGGCGAGACGCCGACAAAGTCCCGTATAGCGCGCCTGAAGACCTTCGGCGAACTGATAGACCTTCATATCGACGACATGTGCGATGTAGGCAAGTCCCCTCGCCGCTCCAAGGCCGTCTTGCGCCACCGACACATCTCTGACCAGTAACGGGTCCCAATCCGATAGTAGGATTGTGCGGATTGCCGCTCCCATTGATTTAATACTCATCATCGTTTGCCATTGGTTCGTCATTTCGGCCAGAGGGTAACGACTTGGCCAAGGGGGTTAAGGACCACGACTGCGCCGGCTCCGGTAAATCTTGTAGTGCCATTCGCCATCGGCGTCACCGAAATTGGGTTCGCTACGGCGTCCATGATCGCTGCTGGAGACTCAGACCCGCGAAGAGCAGGCACCACAATGGCCGTTCTGCATGGCCAAAGTACTGGCCGAGATGGTTGACCGTGGAGGTCTGTGGCCTAGCTAGAGTTCAGGATGGACCGTCCGGACCCCGAAAATGCGGATTGGAACGCACCGTGGGAGAACTTTTGGGATATTGACGATGGAGAGGTGCGAGTCGGCTTTTCGGGGCGCTGGCGGCGGGCGACAACCGGCGGCCATGGCATCTTCGAGTTTCGGTTCGAGCGCAAATCTTCTGCGCCGGGATCTTCTGCCAGCGCACGACCGGCGCTCCGCAACGCAACAATTGCATTCGCACGGCACTGGCGGACCCGAAGCAGTGACAGCTTCGAGAGCAGGCAGAGGCTTTAGCCAGCACCAGGGAGAGGACCCGAAAACCGCTTCGCGAGCTTAAAATTGCACCCAAAAACCACACGGGCACGGCGATGCCAAATCATCTTGGTGGAATTTACACAAGTGACACAGATCTCGCCATCCTGGGCGGGATCGCGATGCTCGTATTGGCGGGCGCCTTTCTTGTGCTCCGGCATGCCCTTATCGCAGTGCTGCGGGGTCGCCCGAATCCAAATGCCTATCTGAAAGAATGCAAGCCTGTCCCTCTCGATGAGGTTTCTTGGGTCTGGGAACGCCCGATCGATCTTGCAACCGGATCTGGTTCTTCTCAGGCTGTCGTGCCCTCAGATGCGGATGCCCGGCCTCAGGATGCAAACTACCGTCAGTTGGGGGTGCGAATCGAGCATTTCGAGATGATCTCCGAAGCTTATGAGAGTTCGCCAGGCGACCTGCCCGATGCTTTCGCTTCCCCGACCAACATCGCTACGCCCCCTCCTCCTCGTGTTCGCTGGCCTATCGGTCTTGTATCACGCCTGGGCATCGCCACAGTCTGCCTGGCCGTGCCGCTTGGCTATACGATGACGAGACCAAATTGGGTCGAAAGCGCCCCCGCCATTTCGCAAGCCCAGAATCCCTCCCCGCCCGATCTTTCGCGATCCTTCGCGGTTCCGGCGAGTGCTGCATTGGATATGGAGGGACCAGCCCAGGGCGGCGGGCGTACGAATACTGAAGCGCCTGGCCCGGATCTCGCGGCTGCCAACGCTGAAGTCGAGGCTGCTCGTGCTCAGGCATCCGCTGCGAGGGATCAGGCCGGCCAGGAGCACCGAGCTGTGGAAGAAGAGCGCGCCAGAAGCGCCTCTCTGCAGAGTGAGCTCTTGGAATCGCGCAAGCAGGTCGACGTCCTGAGGACAAGCATGGCAGCAGCCGACAACGCATACGGGGAGCGTCTGCGCAACGAACTCGCGGCAGCCCGCACGTATGGCGCATTGCAGCGCATTGCGGGAGACGCTCGCAGGCTGCTGGGCGAGAGCATCAACTATGTCGTTACGCAGATGCCGGCTGCTCATCTGGAGCGTCAGCGAACCGAACTGATGGCGCGCGACCTATCCCAAGCGCGGGCGCAAATTTCACAGCTTGAGGCCACGGCCGCCGAGGACCGCGCCAGTGCCAAGGCCTCGCTTGCGCAAGTGAACGGAGTGCTTGACGACGAGCGCCGGAAGTCGAAGGACCTTCGTGGCGACCTCGCGGCAATGGAACTGTCCAAGGCCGCGATCGCGGATACGGCTGAGCGGGAACGAACCGGTGCAGCCACAGCGAGAGGACGGGTGGAGCAGACCGCAACCCAGACTGCGCAGGCCCTCGCCCGGGAACGCGCTTCCGCAGCATCGACTCGTGAGGATCTCGACAAAGCCCGCCTCGAGCGCGACGCGGCTGAACAGGAACGAGCCAAGGCTGTCTCAGCAAAAGAGCGTGCGGAGCAGACCGCAGCCCAGACGGCGCAGGCTCTGACACGAGAACGCGCTTCCGCAGCATCGATCCGTGAGGACCTCGATAAAGCCCGCCTCGAGCGCGACGCGGCTGAACAGGAACGAGTCAAGGCTGTCTCAGCAAAAGAGCGTGCGGAGCAGACCGCAGCCGTGACGGCGCAAGCTCTCGCCCTGGCGCGCGCTTCCGTAGCATCGACCAAGGAAGACCTCGATAAAGCCCGCCTCGAGCGCGACGCGGCTGAACAGGAACGAGCCAGGGCTGTCTCAGCAAGAGAGCGTGCGGAGCAGACTGCAGCCGAAGCGACGCAGGCTCTGACACGAGAACGCGCTTCCGCAGCATCGGCCCATGAGGATCTCGATAAAGCCCGCCTTGAGCGCGATGCGGCTGAGCAGGAACGAGCCAAGGCTGTGTCAGCAAGAGAGCGTGCCGAGCAGACCGCAGCCGAGACCGCGCAGGCTCTGACACGAGAACGCGCTGCCGCAGTATCGACCCGTGAGGACCTTAATAAAGCCCGCCTGGAGCGCGGCACGTCTCCAACACTTTCAGGACAGGTCACCAGGCTGAACGAAGCTCTGGACAACCAACGCGAAGCCACTGTTTCTCTGGCCCGCGACCTGGCTGCCAAACGCGCGGACAATGACAAGCTCAGGGCTGAGCGCCGCAGCGCGCAAATTGAGCCGCCGCTGCAGCCGCGCTCTGGCCGCGCATCGGACGGCACCGGTCAGGTGAAAGCTGTCAGCCAGAAGACGACTACGCGCAGCAAGCTTCGCAACTCCTCGCGGGTGATCCGCGTGCGTACTGTCGCGCTTCCCTTTGCCCTCCGGCCAATACACCCGACGTCGGATTGAATTCCAAACGATTGCGACGACGATGAAGGGTCCATTCATTGGCCTGCACCATTCGCAACACACGGAGGCCGGGAAAAGCGGAATGAATTCGCAAGGAGTTCCGCGCTCTGCGCTATGTCAGACCGATCACGCTGCCTTTCGCGTTCAATTCGCACCCGACCGGCGCCTGACGCGTCTCCACCCGTCCCTGATGCATATAGTCGATGCTGACCTGAACAGGGGCCGAGATCTTACGTTGGCTCAGCCGACGTATGGAACCTGCGCTGCTGACGCGCACACTGGCCGCGCCAAACTTGGCGGCGGCCTGCTCGATTGCGTCCTGACAGGCGCGAACGACCTTATCCGGGACACCGGGCAGCGCTTCGATCGGGTGGACCGCTGATAGAACAGTGTTGTCTTCGAGAGGCTGCAGGGCGGGCGGGAGGTCGAGCGAATGTCCGCCGTCTGTGGACCGGTCGACAATGTCAGCTGGAGTTGACGGTATTGAGGCCGTTGGAGTGGTGCTGATCCCGTCATTGGTCGACGGCGGACTGCCGCTGTTGCCCACAGGATCGCCGGGATCGCCGGGATCGCCGGCAGGTCCTTTGCCCTTGCCTTTGCCGTTGCCGCCGTTGTCATGGCTGCCATGACCCCCGTTATCACCCTGATGGCCGCCACCGTCATGCCCTCCGCCGTGCGGGCCGGCGGCTGCAGTTCCAGCGCAAGCTGCCGCGATCGAGCACGCGAATGCAAAATAAGCCAAGCTGAATCCAAGGGATCGACGCACGGCAGTCTCCAAATGTACCTCAGCCCAGCCGTCCTTGCGCGGCATGCGGTCAGAACGTCTAAACCGCCGCTGCCCCAAGGCAGAAACTCGCGAATACGGTGCCCACGGAATTAACTAGGGAATGAATCCGCTGCATCAAGGACGCGGTGTGGGACGATGATCGGCATCGATAGCGGCAACACAGCAATCTTTCCCAAGACCCAGAAACCACAACGCCGCAAAGGTTATCTCGGCAATGTTGCAGCCCTCGTCGCTGCTTGCCTTGGAGAAAATCATGACGATCACAATTTCCGCGTTTCTCAGCGCACTCGGGTCCGAAAGTCCCCCAGGCAAACTGGACGCCGCAGAGGACAACGGGGCCCACGGATATCGCAGCGAACATCCGCATGGAGCGGTCAATATCGTCGGCAGAAGAGCGTCAAAAAAGGAATGTCGGCGGCTCCGTCGTGGGAACGAAAAAAGAAGAGAAGCAGAAGTTTCGTGTGCGATTTTTGCACACAGCGCCGCGCAACTGGCTGATATTGCTTATCTATCTGTCCAATCCATCATGGGCGCAATGGCAAGTTTGTGACATATACTATTCATTTCATTAGCTTTTTCGATCTCAGTCCGTCCAATACCCGAGGAGAAGAACTGCGGAACTTGGTCCCGCAGCCGTTCCAAAAACCATCTTCTGCGACTGTGCTCACTGTGACGTGAGGCATCAGTCTTTTCTGTGCACAGATAGTGCACACGCCCCTGCCCGCACAAGCTGCATTGGTCGATCATGAGGCGGCAGAAAATGCCATGGCGCCATCACGGTCATTTAAAGTCATATGGGAAAGGGGTAATATTAGCTGTCGCTCACATTGCTGTGCGACCAACATATGGGAGGAAAGCATGAATCGCAGATCTGCAATTGCCCTTGGCCTCACGGCCGCGGCGGCAACCCCTCTATTCGCCCTGACTGCGCATGCAAAGACCAAGAAATACGGCCCGAAAGACGGCAAGGAGATTGCTCCCGGCATCAGGGTGGTGGAGGTCGGCACCGGGAACGCCGACATTCCCGCCTACAAGAGCATCTCGATTGTCGACGTGGTCTTTCAGCCCGGGGCACACGCTCCTCAAACCGTGATGGACAACGACATGGTCTGCACGATTACCGCCGGTGAATTCACGATCAAGAAAGCGGACAAGGAATTCAAGCTGAAGGAAGGCGACATGTACACTTGCGCCAAGGGCAAGACCGACGAGGCGACTAACACAAGCAAGGTGGTCGGCATACATCGCATCGCCATCCTGATACCTGCTTAGGGAGACGGGATTCCGGTCGACGCGTCGCCCGCATGTTGCCGTGCAATCAGCGACTCCAATTCCTGCAGATTCAGCGAGATCGGGCCTCGCTGTTCGAACCGGATGCGGTGATCGACTGTGGCGGTGGACGGTTTCCGCGCGGCTACGAAGCCATTCGCAGCTACTATGCCGACGTCACCGCCTTCGGTCGTAAGTTTGCCGTCGGCGAGCAGCGTGCGGCGCTGGTCAGCGGTGATCCGGCGCTGACGTCGACCCGCTTTCCGGACGGTGATATGACAAGCTAGGTCGCCCGCCGGCAAACGGATGGATCATGGCTCTGGGTGATCGATCGATGCGGTGTCGATTGGTGACCGGATGGTGGGACGGTTTGCCCCGAAGCGCAAACAGCGACATCGCGCCCGCAACGGGCGCGATCCGCCAGCAGTAAAGGCCGTGGACGCTACCGCCGCAGCGCGTGTATGCTCGCCTTGCTGTCGTTGCCTATCGGCAGAGCCATGTCATCGTCCAGAAGCCGCGTGATCCGGGCAAAGCCGGTGAACGCCTTTCTTGCTTCCTCCGCCGACATCTGTCCCGACAGGGCGGCCGAGCAGCAATTCAGTGCACACTGATACACAGGCCCACGCCGTCCCTTCGGCCATTTACGCAAGAAAACCATCGCCTCGGCGACACTATCCACTTCTTCTACAGGGTGTCCCTGCCCGCGCGATATCCGCACGGGCGAAAAGAAATGCAGGTAGTCCATTGTTTCCTCCGGTCGATCGAGATGCGCTCGATCGAACCCCATGAAACGCGCCGTCCGGTGGTTGGTTCCACGCGGAACACAGAATTTTGAAAAATCTGGCGGTCGGATGATGAGCGATATCGGCTATGTCGTCGGGAAGTGGCAGGCCGCTTTGCGGCCGGGTCGGTACTCCCTCAGTTCCGGCCGCTCCGAACGGCAGCGCCCAACCGCTATCGGGCATCGGGGGTGGAACCGACACCCGGATGGCGGATTGAGCGGGCTCGGCACATCGCCCGTAAGGATAATGCGCCTTCGCGTCCCGCTGGGTGTCGTCTCCACGACGGGAACGGCCGAGATCAGCGCCTGGCTGTAAGGATGAGCCGGGGCTGAAAACACCTCTTCCGCTGGTCCTTCCTCGACGATCGAGCCGAGATACATGACCGCGATGCGGGTCGAGACCTGACGCACCACGGACAGGTCGTGGGCGATGAAGACATAGGTGAGGTCCAGCTTCTCCTGAAGGTCGGCAAGCAGGTTGACGATCTGCGCCTGTACGGACACGTCGAGCGCTGAGACCGGTTCGTCGAGAACGACGAGATCGGGATTGAGGGCTATGGCGCGTGCTATGCCGACACGCTGGCGCTGCCCGCCCGAGAATTCATGGGGGAAGCGCATGACATGGTCCGGTAACAGTCCGACGAGCTCGAAGAGCTCCGCGACGCGGTTGGTGATCTCGCGCGATGAAAGCTTGCCATGGATGCGCAGCGGTTCCGCCACGAGGTCGCCGACACGCCGGCGCGGATTGAGCGAGGCCGACGGGTCCTGGAACACCATTTGCAGGCGCCGCCGCAGCGGCCTCAGTTCAGACAGCGACTTCGACGTGATGTCGTCGCCTTCGAACAGCAGCTCACCGTCTGAAATGTCGTAGAGCCTGACCAGACAGCGCGCCAGCGTGGACTTGCCACATCCGGACTCGCCGACCAACCCTACGGTTTCGCCGCGCCGCACGGTCAGGGAGACATTGTCGACCGCGTGGACGGTTCGCCTGCCTTCGGCGGAAAAACGGGTGCCGATCGAGAAACGCTGCCGGGCGAGCGTGTTTCGAGGATTGGACGGTCGTTGTCGATCATCGGTCCGCTCATGTCTGCGCCACTCGAAAGCAGGCCGCCGCGTGCGTGGCGGCGCCAAGCTCGGGCTTGCCGGTTAGACACGGCTCGTAGCGGACCCGGCAACGCGGACCGAAGGCACAGCCTTGCGGCAATCGCAGCAGCGATGGCGGTGACCCGGGAATGGCAGGCAGGCGGCGCGGTTTCGCACCGGTCAGCGGTGGGATCGAACCAAGCAATGCACGCGTATAGGGGTGTCGCGGGTCAGAAAACAGCTCCGTGCGACTGCCGCGTTCCACGATGCGGCCCGCATACATGACCATGACCCGATCGGCGAGTTCGGAGACCACGCCCATGTCATGCGTGATGAAGACGACCGCCGATTTGTGCGTGGCGCGCAGCTTGCGCACGAGATCGAGAATTCCGGCCTGCACGGTGACGTCGAGCGCCGTGGTCGGCTCGTCCGCCATCAGCAGCGCCGGGTTGCAGGACAACGCCATCGCGATCACCGCCCGTTGGCGCATGCCGCCGGATTGCACGCTGATCATGCGCGAGGCGATCAACGGCGCTGGAATAGCGCTTGCCGACACGATGATGGCCCAGGATCTGCTGCAGCAGGGCAAGCTGGTCGCCCCGTTTAGCGCCCGCCACACCTATCCGGCGGGCATCTACCTGCATCAGCGCCGCAGCATCGGCAACAAGCCGGGTACCGGCCTCTTTCAGCACTGGCTGCTTTCCGAAGTCGAGGACCATAAGCGGGTGATGGCCATCGCCTAGGCAGCCCCGCTTGCAGACAGATGTTGTGAACACGGGTTCGTCCAGATTCAGGCCGTGGATCGAGAACTCGAATCAACAGGCAGGCCTTTTCAAAAGCGGCTCACCATCATCGCCCCGTCGATAATCGCGGTTCGCATTGAATATCTTTAAGGTCAAAGCCGGCAAATCGATTGCTTGCCGGTTCCCCTGCGTCAGGCGTAACCTCCCCGGTCAACGCGTGAGGGCGCGTGCTGCAAGAAGGGGACATTGCAATGACGATACAAGGCGCATCGCCTGACCTGTATAATGAAGACCTCGCTCCTGCCAAGGTTCGAAACTGGGGACCGTTCTCGATCTTCAACGTCTGGACGTCGGACGTCCATAGCCTGTGGGGCTACTACCTCGCCGCCAGCCTGTTTCTGTTCTGTGGCGGCTTCGTCAATTTCATCATCGCCATCGGCATCGGCTCGCTGATCATTTACGCGCTGATGAACATGGTCGGCAATGCCGGTGTGAAGACCGGTGTGCCCTACCCCGTGCTCGCCCGCGCCTCCTTCGGCATCTGGGGCGCCAACATTCCGGCACTGGTGCGCGCCATCGTCGCCTGCTTCTGGTATGGCGCGCAGACCGCCGCCGCCTCCGGCGCCATCGTTGCATTGCTGATCCGCTCGCAATGGTTCGCCGACTTCAACGCCAACACCCATTTCCTCGGCCATTCCGGCCTGGAGGTGATCTGCTTCGTGGTCATATGGGCCCTGCAACTGCTCATCATCCAGAAAGGCATGGAAACGGTGCGCCGGTTCCAGGATTGGGCGGGACCAGCCGTCTGGGTGATGATGCTGC
Source organism: Mesorhizobium sp. B2-3-11 (assembly GCF_006442215.1). Lineage (NCBI taxonomy): Bacteria > Pseudomonadati > Pseudomonadota > Alphaproteobacteria > Hyphomicrobiales > Phyllobacteriaceae > Mesorhizobium > Mesorhizobium sp. B2-3-11. The sequence continues at coordinate 439,607 of NZ_VFVS01000001.1, forward strand.
TCCTGGCCATCTATCTCTGCGTCAAATCCGGAACCTTCGCCTTCACCAGCGACATCCCGATGGACGTGCTTCTGGAAAAGACCAAGGATGCCGGCGTGCCTGGAACGCCGGGCTCGTGGACGTCGCTGTTCGCGGTCGCCGCGATCTGGGTGACGTATTTTTCGGCGCTCTATCTCAATTTCTGCGATTTCGCCCGCTATGCGCCCGATCAGGCGGCGCTGCGCAAGGGCAATATCTGGGGTCTGCCGATCAACCTGATCCTGTTCTCGCTGGTCGCCGGCGTCACCACCATTGCCGCCTACGACGTTTACCATGAGGTGCTGCTGCACCCCGACCAGATCTCGGCCAAGTTCGACAGCTGGTTCCTGGCTGCCCTCGCCGCCCTGACCTTCGCGGTGGCGACGCTTGGCATCAACGTCGTGGCCAACTTCGTGTCGCCGGCCTTCGACTTCTCCAACGTCTTCCCGCGGCAGATCGACTTCAAGAAGGGCGGCTACATCGCCGCTGTCATCGCGCTTGTGCTCTATCCGTTCGCACCGTGGGAAGGCAGTGCCGCCTCTTTCGTCAACGTCATCGGCGCGACGATGGGACCGATCTTCGGCGTGATGATGGTCGATTACTATCTGATCCGGAAGGGCGAGGTCGACGTCGAGGCGCTGTATCGCGAGGACGGCGAGTTCCGCTTCCAGGGTGGCTGGCATGTCAATGCCTTCATAGCCGCCGGCATCGGCGCCGTCTTCTCGTCGATCCTGCCGAACTTCACCAACTGGCTACCGTCCTGGTGGGGCGTCTATGGCTGGTTCTTCGGCGTGGCGATCGCCGGCGTCATCTACTACGTGCTGCGCACCGCCGCCCTGGGTGCAGGCGCCAAGATAGCAAAAGCCTGACGAACTTCTCTGGGGCGGCGCAACGCCGCCCCAGATTTATGCTCTTATCATCTCGGCCAGCTTGCGCACCGTGTTCCAGTTGCGCGAGGTTCCGATGCCCATGCGTTTGTGATTTGCGGCCGCGAGCAGCCGCGAGCTAGGCCTCTCCCGTGAAAAGACGACCCAGATGTCGCCGCCGACCAGAAGCACCTTCTCGTCCGCTGCGGCATAGGCCTGAAGGCCCGATATGGCATCCTCGGCCACGGGTTTGCGCATCACGCGCACCGCGACCTGGTCGCCGGCTTCCACCGACTCGGTCGGGAATGGATTGCCGCTTGCGAGTTTGCGCCAGTCTCCGGCGGCGCGGATGATGATGTCGACATGGCGGCCAAAGGTCTGTTCGAAGGCGGATTCCAGCCGCTTCTCAAGTCCGGGGATCGAGATCTTTTCGCTCTCGAAAACCAGGTTGCCGGTCGCCACCAAGGTGCGGGCATTCTTCAGGCCGAGGCCTTCCGCCATCGTCTTGAGATCGGACATGACGACCCGCCGCCCCTCTCCCAGGGTGATGCTGTAGAGAAGCGCCACATAGGTCCGCATTGTAGCGATCAGACCAGCCGGCTCTGCTCCACCGCCGCCTCGATGAAGCTGGCGAACAGCGGATGCGGATCGAGTGGCCGGCTCTTCAGCTCGGGGTGATATTGCACGCCGATGAACCAGGGATGGTCGGGATACTCGACCGTCTCCGGCAGCACACCGTCGGGCGACATGCCGGCAAAGACCAGCCCGCAATCCTCCAGGCGCTTCTTGTAGTCGATATTGACCTCATAGCGGTGCCGGTGACGTTCGGAAATTTGGGTGTCGCCGTAGATATCGGCGATCTTCGAGCCTTTGGCGAGCTCGGCCTGATAGGCGCCGAGCCGCATGGTGCCGCCGAGATCGCCGCTCGCCCTGCGCTTTTCCAGCATGTTGCCCTTCAGCCATTCGGTCATCAAACCGACGACTGGTTCCTTGGTGGGGCCGAACTCGGTCGATGAGGCATGTTCGACACCGGCCAGCGAGCGTGCCGCCTCGATACAGGCCATCTGCATGCCGAAGCAGATGCCGAAATACGGCACCTTGCGCTCGCGTGCGAACTTCGCCGCCAGGATCTTGCCTTCGGAGCCACGCTCGCCGAAACCGCCGGGCACGAGGATGCCGTGCACCTTCTCCAGCCAAGGCGTCGGGTCTTCCTTTTCGAAGATTTCCGATTCGATCCAGTCGAGCTTCACCTTGACGTGGTTGGCCAGCCCGCCATGCGAAAGCGCCTCGATCAGCGATTTGTAGGCATCCTTGAGGCCGGTATACTTGCCGACGATGGCGATGGTGACCTCGCCCTCCGGATTATGGATGCGGTTGGAGACAGCCTGCCATGGCTCCATGCGCGGCTTGGGCGCCGGGTCGATGCCGAAGGCGGCCAGCACCTCCGAATCGAGACCTTCCTTGTGGTAGGCCATAGGCACGTCGTAGATATGCGGCACGTCGAGCGCCTGGATGACGGCGCTTTCCCTGACATTACAGAACAGCGACAGTTTGCGGCGCTCTTCCTTGGGAATGGCGCGGTCGGCGCGCACCAGAAGAATATCCGGCGCAATGCCGATGCCGCGCAATTCCTTGACCGAATGCTGCGTCGGCTTGGTCTTCAGCTCACCCGCCGTCGGGATATAGGGCATCAAGGTCAGGTGGACATAGACGGCGTTGTTGCGCGGCAGATCGTTGCCGAGCTGGCGGATGGCTTCGAGGAACGGCATCGCCTCGATGTCGCCGACCGTGCCGCCGATTTCGCACAGCACGAAATCATAGTCGTCATTGCCGTCGAGGACGAAGTTCTTGATTTCATCGGTAACGTGCGGGATGACCTGCACGGTCGCGCCGAGATAGTCGCCACGCCGCTCGCGCTCGATGATATTCTTGTAGATACGCCCGGTCGTGATGTTGTCCTGCTGGTTGGCGGAACGGCCGGTGAAGCGCTCGTAATGCCCAAGGTCGAGGTCGGTTTCGGCCCCGTCATCGGTGACGAACACTTCGCCATGCTGGTACGGCGACATCGTGCCGGGATCGACATTGAGGTAGGGGTCGAGTTTTTTGATGCGTGCGCGATAGCCTCGCGCCTGCAGGAGAGCCCCAAGGGCCGCTGCGGCAATGCCTTTTCCAAGTGAGGAAACCACGCCGCCTGTGATGAATACATATCGCGCCATGGGAGTCATCGCTTAACGCGGCCGGATTGATTCCGCCAGAGAAAAAACCGCCGCGAAGGCTTTTTCCCAAAAAGGCGCTCGGACCATGATCCCGAAAAGTGGAATTCGGTTTTTGGACAAGATCACGACCAAACAGGTTTGAGCGGGACCTTAAGCAAAACAAAAGGGCCGGCTGAGCCGGCCCTTTCGGCATGATGATGGAAACGTCAGATGATGACGACTTTGGTGCCGACCCGGACGCGGCTGTAGAGATCCATGACGTGCTCGTTCATCATGCGGAAGCAGCCATTGGAGGCACTGGTGCCGATCGACTGCGGCGCGATGGTGCCGTGGATACGCAGATGCGTGTCCTTCTTGCCGTCATAGAGATAGATGGCGCGTGCGCCGAGCGGGTTCTGGCCGCCGCCGGCCATGCCGTCCTTGTACTGGCCGTAGTGCTTGGGCTCGCGCTTCTGCATGTCGAGCGTCGGGATCCAGCGCGGCCATTCCTGCTTGTCGCCGACCGCGACCGTGCCCTTGAACTGCAGGCCTTCGCGGCCGACCGCGATGGCGTAGCGGCGTGCGGTGGTCGATGATTCGACGAGATAGAGCCGGCGAGCACTGGTGTCGATGACGATCGTGCCGGCATCGTAGCCCGTGAATTCCACGTCCTGAGGCACGAATTCCGGCTTCACCTTGAACGGCTTCTTGGCATTCTTCTGGGCAAGTGCCGAGTCGAGCGCGCGTGTCTCGGGCAGATAGCTGATCGATGAGCCGGATGAGGTTCCACCGAACAGACCGGCGAACAGGCCGCCGCTTGACTGCTTCTGGCCGCCGACCACCTCGCTGCGCAATTCGCCATTGTTACCGGTCAAAGCGACATTCATCACCTCGGCCGGGACAGGCTCGGCCGACTGGATAGGCGTGACCGGTTCAATCGGCTCGATAATCTTGATGGTCTTCTTGGCCGGCTTGGCATCGGCCACTTCGGTTGCCGGTGCTTTCTGACCCTTGCTGGCCAGGAATGCCTTCCGGTCCGCGTCAGCCCTGGCTTTGGCTGCCTCGCGCATCGCCAGCTTCCGGGCTTCGAGCGCCTTGGCTTTGGCGTCTTCCTTGCCAGCGGCGATCTTGGCCTCGATCTTCTTGATCTGGGCGAGGTCGTCCGGTGTCGGGGTTTTCTTCTTTTTGAGAAGCTTCAACTGCGCCGCATCGCTCTTGGCCGCGACGGGGATGGCGTCGGTTTTTTCAAGCGACACCGACTGTTGTGCGGCCATATTTGCCGGCATGCCGGCGAAAGCCGGGGAACTCATGCCGATTGCGGCGCAAAGTCCCAGGAAAATGAAGCTGCGAAGCTGCATGGCGAAGATCCGATCGTTCAATGCTTGTTGCCCACGGCGTCGCCCGGCGTCCCCCAAGGACGCCGAAAATGCCGCGTGCAATCTATAGTCGAATAAGCGCGGATGCCTCAAGCGCGAGACCGCACCGCTGCCCGTCGAATCTTCGTGATCGCGCAGCATTTGCCGCGACTGTGTTCAAACGATCACAGATCGCGGTTTGGAAAAGTGGAAGTTACTGGTTCGGAACCTGAGGCGCCGCCGGTGCGGTGTTGGTGGTCCCATTGGTCGCCGGCGGCGTCGAGCCGGCGGCGGGTGCCGTGGCCGGAGGCTTTGCCGCGGCGTCGTTTCCGGACGGCGGCGTCGGCGTAGCGTTGCCGGCCGGTGCCGGCGTGGTCTTCCCCGGCAGTTGGTTGAGCACGCCCTTGCCGTCCGAGGTCGTGGGAACCCGATCGAGAATGTCGATCGGTTTCTCGCCGTAGCGGGCGATGATCGACAAGGTCAGCGACGTCACAAAGAACGCAGCCGCCAGGATCGCCGTCGCCCGGGTCAAAGCGTTGGCGGCGCCGCGTGCAGTCATGAAGCCCGATCCGCCACCAATGCCGAGGCCGCCGCCTTCGGAGCGCTGCAGCAGCACCACGCCGACAAGGGCGAGTACGACCATGAGATGGATGACGATCAGTACGGTTTGCATAGTTTATCCTGGCAAGGCCTTGCCCGGCCGCGGACACGACCGGTGAATTGGAGGCGGCTCAATACAATGCTTTCACGGCATTTCCAAGCCCGTGGCCGGAATATGGGAAGCAACGCGCCCTTTGCAACGAATTTGGACGGGACGAGACCCGCCCACCCTCGTGACTCTCAGCCTGCAATGCTGCGATAGGCTTCGGCGATACCCAGGAAATCAGCCGCTTTCAGGCTGGCGCCGCCGACCAGCGCGCCATCGACATTCCGGACGCCCAGCAGCTCCACCGCGTTGGACGGCTTGACCGAGCCGCCATAGAGAATGCGCATCCTGGCGGCGGCGGCGCCGAGTTTTTCCGACAGCTTTTCGCGGATATGCGCATGCGCTTCGGCCACATCGGCCGCGGTTGGCGTCAAGCCGGTGCCGATCGCCCAAACCGGCTCATAGGCAATGACGGTGTTGGATGGCGTGGCACTTGGCGGCACCGAGCCAGCCACCTGGCGCGACAGCACCTCCAGCGTGGCTCCAGCCTCACGCTCCTGCCGCGTCTCGCCGATGCAAACAATGGCCACCAGCCCGGCACGCCAGGCCGCGGTGGCCTTGGCCTGGACCGTGGCGTCGTCCTCGCCGCTTTGTTCGCGGCATTCGGAATGACCGACAATGACATGGCTCGCGCCCGCGTCCTTCAGCATCTCCGCGGAAATGCAGCCGGTATAGGCGCCGCTCTCCTTGCTATGGCAGTCCTCACCGCCGGCATGGACCGGCGTGCGTGACAGGATCTCGGCGGCATGGGAAAGCAGCGTCGCGGGAACACAGACCAGTGCTTCGGTCTCGGCGTCGAGCCCGCTCATGAAACCGTTACCGATCATCCTGAGCTCGTTCAGCGAGGCGCTGGTGCCGTTCATTTTCCAGTTGCCGGCGACAAATGGGCGAATTCCTGGCGTCATGGTGTGCTTCTCCGGGCGATATCAGGCTCTGGCCCTCACTACCAAAATCAGGCCACAAAGCAATCGACAGTGGACCGGAAGGGCGCTATTGCGCTTGTTTCAAACTCGGCGCATGCGAAAATGCGCATAAATCGGAAGTAACCATGCTTGGTATATTGAGAAGCGCGGCAAGTACCTGGGTCGCGAAGACATTGCTTTCGCTGCTGGTGGTCAGTTTCGCCGCGTGGGGCATCTCCGGACGGCTGATGGGCGGCCTTGCGGGCCACGATTCGGTGATAACGGCCGGCGGCACCAAGGTATCGATCAACGAATACCGCCTTGCATATGACCGCCAGCTCGCCATCATGTCGCAGCAGTTCGGTCAGCGCCTCACTCATGAACAGGCAAAGGCACTCGGCATCGACAACCAGGTGCTGGCGCAACTCGTTTCCGGTGCCGTTCTCGACGAACAGGCACGCAAGCTGGGCCTCGGCCTCTCCAAGGACCGGCTGGCCGAACTCACCCGCGAAGATCCGGCTTTCAAGGGTCCTGGCGGTCAGTTCGACAGAAGGACATTCGACTACATGCTGCACGAAGTCGGCATGCGGCCCGAGGATTACCTGAAGAACCGCGCCCAGGTGGCGGTGCGCCAGCAGATCGTCGAAGCGGTCTCGGACGGCCTCAAGGCGCCGGACACGTTCTTCAAGGCGGTCGCGCTCTACCGCGGTGAAGACCGCACCGTCGACTATTTGACATTGCCAAAGACGCTGGTCGAGCCGATCGAAGCGCCGAGCGACAGCGTGCTCAAGGCCTATTTCGAGGCCAACAAGAAAACCTACGCCGCACCTGAATACCGCAAATTTTCCTATGTCCGCCTGGAACCGGTGGACATCATGGACACGACCGCGGTCACCGACCAGCAGGTCAGTGACGACTACAACAAGAACAAGGCACGCTACACCACGCCCGAAATGCGCACCATCGAGCAGCTTGTGTTCAAGACGCCGGATGCGGCCAAGGCAGCGCTCGATTCGCTCAAGGCCGGCGCCACCTTCGACAAACTGGTGATCGCCGAAGGCAAGACCCCGGCCGACACGCTGCTTGGCACGCTCGCCAAGGACAAGATCGCCGACAAGGCGGTTGCCGATGCCGCCTTCGCGCTCAACGTCAATGAAGTCAGCCAGGTCGTTCAGGGCACCTTCGGCCCGGTGCTGTTGCGCGTGACCGAGATCAAGCCCGAGGTGGTAAAGCCGCTCGCCGAAGTGTCCGACCAGATCCGCAAGGACCTGGCGCTGGGCGAGGCAAGCCGCATCCTTTTGGATGTGCACGACAATTATGAGGACACCCGTGCATCGGGCAGTTCTCTGGCCGACGCGGCCGCCAAATTGAAGCTTAAGGACATCACCGTCGACGCCATCGATCGCAATGGCCTGAGGCCCGATGGCTCCGTCGTCAAGGACCTGCCGGAATCACCGTCGCTGATCAAGGCCGTCTTTGATGCGGAACCCAACACCGAAAACGAGGCGCTGACCACCGCGGACAACGGCTTCGTCTTCTATGAGGTCGGTTCGATCACACCGGCCCGCGACCGCACTCTTGACGAGGTGCGCCAGAAAGTTGTCGCCGACTGGACGGCGGCCGAGACGACCAAGCGGCTCGCCGCCAAGGCGGACGAACTCGAGAAGCGCCTCAAAGCCGGCGCCACGCTCGACGTCATCGCCGGTGACCTCAAGCTGGAAAAGCAGACCAAGCGCGGCTTGAAGCGCGAAGCCGATGATGCCGATTTCGGCAAGGAGGGCGCCGCCGTGATGTTCGGGGTCGGCGAAGGCGGCACCGGCTTGATCCCCTCGCCCACCGGCGACGGCCAGATCCTGTTCAAGGTCGCCGAAGTGTTCGAACCGGCCGGCGCCGACGCCAGCTCGGTGCCGGACGACGCGCAGAAATCATTCACCTCCGGCATGTCCGACGACCTGCTCGACCAATTGGTGGCGCAGTTGCAGACGCAGTACGACGTCCGCATCGACCAGGCCGCCGTTGCCCAAGCCTCGACGAGATGAGCGCGCTGAAAACTCATATCGCCAAGGTCGCGACCGGCACTGCCCTGTCCTTCGAGGAGGCCTGCGAGGCCTTCGACATCATCATGTCGGGCGATGCGACCCCAGGGCAGATCGGCGGCTTCCTGATGGCGCTGCGTGTGCGCGGCGAGACGGTGAACGAGATTTCGGGCGCTGTCGCCACGATGCGCGCCAAGATGCTTCGCGTCGATGCCCCTGATGGCGCCATCGACATCGTCGGCACCGGCGGCGACAATTCGCACTCGGTCAACATCTCGACGGCCTCCGCCTTTGTCATTGCCGGCAGCGGCGTGCCTGTCGCCAAGCACGGCAATCGTGGCCTGTCCTCGCTGACCGGCGCGGCCGACGTGCTGATTGCCCTCGGCGTCAAGATCGACATTGCGCCGGAGATTATCGGCAAATGCATCCATGAAGCCGGTGTCGGCTTCATGTTCGCGCCGGCGCACCATCCGGCGATGAAGCATGTCGGTCCGGTTCGGGGCGAGCTTGGCACGCGCACCATCTTCAACCTGCTCGGCCCGCTTTCCAACCCGGCCAGCGTCAAGCGGCAGATGGTCGGCGTGTTCATGCCGGAATGGATCATGCCGGTGGCCGAAACACTGAAGGCGCTCGGCACCGAGCATGCCTGGGTCGCCCATGGCGATGGCTATGACGAGATCACCACCACAGGCGAGACGCAGGTCGCCGAACTGGTTGGCGGCGAAATCCGCAGCTTTACGCTGACCCCGGAAGAGGTTGGACTAAAGCGCCATACCAAGGGTGAGCTGCGCGGCGGTGATGCCGCCTATAATGCCAAGGCCTTGCGCGACATGCTGGGCGGCGCCGCCGGCGCCTACCGCGACACGGTGTTGATGAATGCCGGCGCCGGACTGGTGATTGCGGGCAAGGCGACGACACTCGGCGACGGCATCGACATCGCCGCGCAGGCGATCGACAGCGGCCGGGCGCCGCAGGTGCTCGACCGGCTGGTCGAAATTTCGAACGGGTGAACCGTGTCTGACATTTTGCGCAAGATCGAAGCCTACAAGCGCGACGAGATAGCCGCCGCCAAGGCACGCCTGCCGCTGGCCGAGATCAAGGCGCGCGCAAAAGACGCCGACGCACCGCGCGGGTTCCTCGCCGCACTCGAAGCGAAGCGCAGATCGGGCGGCTTTGCACTGATCGCCGAGATCAAGAAGGCAAGTCCGTCCAAAGGGTTGATCCGTGCCGATTTCGATCCGCCGAGTCTGGCCAAGGCCTATGAAAAAGGAGGCGCGGCCTGTCTTTCCGTGCTGACCGATGCGCCCTCCTTTCAGGGCGCACCGGAGTTTCTGACCAAGGCGCGAGCCGCCGTGACGCTGCCCGCCCTGCGCAAGGATTTCCTGTTTGACCCCTACCAGGTTCACGAGGCGCGGGCCTGGGGCGCGGATGCCATTTTGATCATCATGGCCAGCGTCGATGACGCCATGGCAAGCGAACTCGAATCGACCGCATTCGAGCTCGGCATGGATGCCCTGATCGAGGTGCACGACGAAGCCGAGACGGAGCGCGCGCTGAAACTGTCATCGCAATTGATCGGCATCAACAACCGCAACCTGCGGACATTCGAGACCAGCCTCGATACGTCGGAGCGGCTGCGGGCGATGGTGCCGGGTGGTCATTTGCTGGTCAGCGAAAGCGGCATCTTCTCGCATGACGATTGTCTTAGACTGCAAAGGACGGACATCGACGCCTTCCTAGTGGGCGAGAGCTTGATGCGCCAACGGGATGTGACCGCTGCAACACGCTCGCTGCTCACGGGCAAGGCGTCCGATGGGTCGGCCCGAAAATCGGAATCGATTTTCGGAGAGCACGATGCATAGAGTCAAAGTGATAGAATGCACTTTGTGCGTCCGAATGGACGCACGTCGTTCTATGGCGATTTGACGATGGCGGCCGGCCTCACTCATCTCGGCGCGCACGGCGAGGCCAACATGGTCGATGTCGGCGACAAGGACGAGACGACGCGCACCGCGATTGCCGAGGGTTTCGTCTCGATGCAGCCAGAGACGTTGAAGACCATCCTTGCCGGCAATGCCAAGAAAGGCGATGTGCTCGGCACCGCGCGCATCGCCGGCATCATGGCGGCGAAGAAGACGCATGAATTGATCCCGCTCTGCCACCCCCTGCTGCTGACCAAGGTTTCCGTCGACATTGAGCCTGATCATGCGCTGCCAGGCCTGAAGGTCACTGCCCTGGCGCGCGTCACCGGCAAGACCGGGGTCGAAATGGAGGCGCTGACCGCCGCGTCCGTGGCCTGCCTGACCATCTACGACATGGCAAAGGCGGTGGACCGCGCCATGGTCATCTCAGGTATCCGGCTGGTCGAAAAAACCGGCGGCAAGTCTGGCGACTACAAGGCAGGTGCCTGATGGCGCTGGTTCCGGTCGCCGAGGCGCTCGAACGCCTGCTTGATGGCGCCGTGCCGCTGGAGGGCGAAAGCGTTCCTCTCATCGAGGCTGTCGATCGTGTGCTGGCGGAACCCGTCGTGGCGCTTCGCACCCAGCCACCTTTCAACGCTTCGGCCATGGACGGTTATGCAGTGCGTGCCGCCGACGTGGCGTCGGTGCCCTCGAAACTCGCGGTGATCGGCATGGCGCCGGCCGGGCGTGGCTTTGACGGTACGGTCGGCCAGGCACAGGCCGTGCGCATCTTCACCGGCGCACCGCTGCCTGACGGCGCCGACACCATCGTCATCCAGGAAAATGTCCGGGATATCGGCGGTGGCAATATCGAGGTGATCGAGCCCACCGCAGAGTGGCGTAACATCCGCCGCATCGGTCTCGATTTTTCCAAGGGCGACGTGCTGCTGGAAAAGGGGCGCGTGCTCGACCCGGCGGCACTGTCGCTGGTGGCATCGGCCAATCATCCCCGAGTGAGCGTGGTGAAACGGCCGCTGGTCGCCATCATCGCTACCGGTGACGAGCTGTTGCCGCCCGGAAGCGAACTCGGGCCTGACCAGATTATTTCGTCCAACGCTTATGGCGTCGCCGCTGCAGCACACTCGGTCGGTGCCCGCGCGCTCGATCTCGGGATCGCCGCCGACCGCAAGGACGCCATAGCCGGCATGGTCAGGAAAGCGGTCGCGGCGAGCGCCGATGTCATCGTTACGCTGGGCGGCGCCTCGGTCGGCGACCACGACCTGATCCATGACGTGCTGACCGGCGAAGGCATGACGCTCGGCTTCTGGAAGATCGCCATGCGTCCCGGCAAGCCGCTGATGTTCGGACGCCTCGGCGATATCAGATGCATCGGCCTGCCCGGCAACCCGGTGGCAAGCCTGGTCTGCTCGCAATTGTTCCTGAAGCCGCTTCTGGCAAGGCTGGGCGGTCGCGCCTACCGTCAGGACATCCATCAGGCGCGGCTGGGCACCGCAATGCCCGCCAATGATCTGCGCCAGGATTATGTGCGGGCGGTGGTCAGGGAATACCACGGGGAACTGGTGGCAACGCCGTTCGGTATCCAGGATTCCTCGATGCTGAGGATGCTTGCCGACGCCAACGGGCTGGTCGTGCGCGCGCCTTTTGCCCCTGCATCCGCTGCCGGAGACGTTTGTAGCGTTCTGATGTTGCGCTAAAGAATTTTCCCATAAATAAGCTGATAAGAAGACAAAAATGATCTCGGCTATTCCGAGATCAAGGTCCGCGTCAACGCATGGGCCGGATCGGCAAGGCCATCGACGACGTCGTAATGATGCCGATCGGGCTCGACCACGGCACTGGTGATGGCGCCAAGCCCGGTCCAGATATTGGCCAGCAATGCATTCTGGCGCAGGAACTCGGAACGCTCCCCACCGCCAGCCCAGCAGGTGATGCGGACACCATCCATGGGCCGCAGCAGTGCCGGGCTTTCCGTCAGCGCCTCATTCTCGTCGATTTTCAGCACCGTGTTCATGTCCGTGCGCATCAGCGGACGCAAATCATGCAGGCCTGAAATCGAAACGACATGGCGTATACGCCGCGAGACATCGGCCGCCAAAGGCGTCGATGTCGTCACCATGCGGCTGGCGAGATGTCCGCCGGCCGAATGTCCGGTCAGCATCAGTGGTCCCCCGACCATGGCCGCCGCCTTGCCGATCGCCGCCCCGATTTCGCTGACAATGCCGGCGATGCGTATATCGGGGCATTGCGTATAGGACGGCATCGCCACGGCAAAGCCGCTGCCGACCCCGCCACCGGCGAGGTGCGACCACAAGCTCTTGTCGGTCTCCATCCAATAGCCGCCATGGATGAACACCACGAGTCCCCTGGGCGCGACATCGGGAAGGAAAAGGTCGAACCGATTGCGCGGCCCGTCGCCATAGGCGATGTCGAGCCGTGCCCGGCCCTGCGCCGACATCACGTCTCGGAATGCTTGCGCGGGTTCCGCCCAGGCGGCCGGCCAACGGTCGCTGCCGGCGATATTGGCGCCGTTGGCGTAGGCATTGTCCCAGTCGGCAATGCGATGGTCGAGCATCGGCACCCTCCCCGAAGCGGCATCGTTTCAACACTAGCAATGGCCGCCGCCACGTCATGCGTCAATGCTCGAGCGAAAAACATTTTAGGCTTGAAACAAATTTCGACTGGTGCGATCCTGCGCTCTGTTCCACCATGGACGTGAGGCAGACAGGGGCAGCCGCAAGATGCTTGGGCCTTCAGCGCATACCGACACGTTCACGCGCGATCATTTGCCGCCGCCCGACCAATGGCCTGACTTCCTGCTCAGCGGCTTTGACTATCCAGAACACCTCAACGCCGGTGTCGAACTGACCGACAGGCTGGTCGAGAAGGGTCTCGGCGACCACACCGCGCTGATCGGCAACGGCCGCCGCCGCACCTACAAGGAACTGTCCGACTGGACGAACCGGCTCGCCCATGCGCTGGTCGAGAATTATGGCGTCAAGCCGGGCAACCGGGTGCTGATACGCTCCGCCAATAACCCGGCAATGGTCGCCTGCTGGCTGGCCGCCACCAAGGTCGGCGCCGTCGTCGTAAACACCATGCCGATGCTGCGCGCCGGTGAACTCACCAAGATCGTCGACAAGGCGGAAATAACGACTGCGCTCTGCGACACCAGGCTGATGGACGAGATGACCGCCTGCGCCAAGGACAGTGCGTTCCTGAAGCAGGTGATCGGCTTCGACGGCACCGCCAACCATGACGCCGAGCTCGACCGCGCCGCCCTCGACAAGCCGGTCACCTTCACCGCCGTCAGCACCGGCCGCGATGACGTCGCCCTGCTCGGCTTCACTTCGGGCACGACAGGCGTGCCGAAGGCGACGATGCATTTCCACCGCGATCTCCTGATCATCGCGGATGCCTACGCCCGTGAAGTCCTGCAGGTGACGCCGGACGACATCTTCGTCGGCTCGCCGCCGCTCGCCTTCACCTTTGGCCTTGGCGGGCTCGCCATATTCCCCCTGCGCTTCGGCGCGGCGGCGACACTGCTGGAACAGGCGACGCCGCCCAACATGGTCCACATCATCGAGACCTACAAAGCGACCATTTCCTTCACCGCGCCGACCGCCTACCGGGCCATGCTGAAGGCCATGGACGAAGGCGCCGATCTGTCATCGCTGCGTGTTGCCGTTTCCGCCGGCGAGACCTTGCCGGCGCCGGTCTTCGAAGAGTGGACACGAAAGACCGGCAAGCCGATCCTCGACGGCATCGGCGCCACCGAAATGCTGCACATCTTCATCTCCAACCGCTTTGACGACAGGAAGCCGGCTTCGACCGGCAAGCCGGTCGGCGGCTATGAGGCCCGCATCGTCGACGGCGACATGCACGAGGTGCCGCGTGGCGAGACCGGACGGCTGGCGGTGCGCGGGCCAACCGGCTGCCGCTACATGGCCGATGACAGGCAGAAGGACTATGTGCGCGACGGCTGGAACCTCACCGGCGACACCTTCACGCAGGATGAGGACGGCTTCTTCCACTTCGCCGCGCGTTCCGACGACATGATCGTCAGCGCGGGCTACAATATCGCCGGACCCGAGGTCGAGGCGGCGCTGCTGTCGCATCCCGATGTCGCCGAATGCGCTGTCATCGGGGCCGACGATGGCGAGCGCGGCCAGATCGTCGAGGCGCATGTCGTTCTGGTGCAAGGTGTCTCGCCAGACGCGATGACCGTCAAGCGCCTGCAGGACCACGTCAAGGCAACCATCGCGCCCTATAAATACCCGCGATCGGTCAAATTCATCGCCGCCCTGCCCAAGACCCAGACCGGCAAGATCCAGCGCTTCCGGCTGCGCACGGAGAAAATCAATTGAGCGAGCCCTACGATCCGGCGTCCGAAGGCGCTGAGATGTCGTTCAAGGAACGCATGTCCTACAGCGACTATCTGCAACTGCAGAAAGTGCTCGACGCGCAGGCGCCGCTGTCATCGGCGCATGACGAAATGCTGTTCATCATCCAGCACCAGACATCGGAATTATGGATGAAGCTCGCCTTGCATGAGATCGGTGCAGCGATCCGTTCGATCCGTGCCGATCGGCTCGAGCCGAGCTTCAAGATGCTGTCGCGCGTCGCCCGTGTTTTCGAGCAGTTGAACAATGCCTGGGACGTGCTGCGCACGATGACGCCCAGCGAATACACCGAATTCCGCGACTCGCTCGGCCAGTCCTCGGGTTTCCAATCCTGGCAGTATCGCGCCATCGAGTTCATGGCCGGCAACCGTAACCTCGCCATGCTCGGGCCGCACAAGCACCGGCCGGACCTCAACGCCAAGCTGGAGGCGATCCTGGCCGAGCCGTCGCTCTACGATGAAGCGCTGCTGCTTCTGGCGCGCAACGGCTTCGACATTGGGGCGGACGCAAAGCGCACGGAGTGGCGCGAGACGCGGACGGAAAACGAAGAAGTCCTGGTCGCCTGGCAGACGGTGTACCGCGATCCGCAGCGCTACTGGATGTTCTACGAATTGGCCGAGAAGCTGGTCGACTTCGAGGACTACTTCCGCCGCTGGCGCTTCAACCACGTCACCACAGTGGAACGCATCATCGGCCTGAAGCGTGGCACCGGCGGCACATCGGGCGCCTCCTATCTCAAGAAGATGCTCGAGGTCGTCTTGTTTCCCGAACTCTGGAACGTCCGTACCCGGCTCTGAACCCTTGTTTGACGATTGTTCAGGTCACCGCCGTCTTGACCGCGAAGCGCGCATCCTTCCAGGCGCCGGTGCGCAGGATATCTTCCAGTACGTCGACCGCCTGCCATACATCAGTGTAACCGACATAGAGCGGCGTGAAGCCGAAGCGGATCGTCGACGGCGCACGGAAATCGCCGATCACGCCGCGCTCGATCAGTGCCCGCATCACCTGATAGCCATTGGGGTGGAGGAATGAAACCTGGCTTCCACGCGCATTGCCGTCGCGCGGGCTTTCCAGCTCCAGGCCGTAGACGCCGCATCTGGTCTCGACGAGCTGGATGAACAGATCGGTGAGCGCGATGCTCTTCTTGCGCACCACCGCCATGTCGACATCGTCCCAAAGGTCCAGTGCCCCCTTCAGCGCTCGCATCGACAAGACAGGCTGCGTGCCGCACAGGAACCGGCGGATGCCGCTGCCGGCCGCGTAACCCTGTTCGAAGGCAAAGGGTCGCGCATGGCCCCACCAACCGCTGAGCGGCTGCCGGACTTTGTCGTGATGACGCTCGGCGGCGTAGATGAAGGCTGGCGACCCCGGGCCGCCATTAAGGTATTTATACGTGCAGCCGATGGCGAAATCGGCGTTGGCGCTGTCGAGCTCGACCGGTAAAGCGCCGGCCGTATGGCAGAGGTCCCAGACGATCAGCGCACCGACCTGATGGGCCTTGCATGTCAGTGCCGCCATGTCGCGCAGCTGGCCGGATTTGTAATTGACATGGTTGACCAGGATGACCGCGACACGCTCGTCGATCAGTTCCTCAATGGTCGGCGCGTCGACGCCCTCGAGCCGCAACACGGTGCCGGGCCGCGTCGAGGCCACGCCTTCGGCCATGTAGAGATCGGTCGGAAAGCTGTCGCCCTCGGCGACGATGACCGAGCGGTCCGGCCGCATGCCGAGTGCGGCATGCAGCACTTTGTAGATGTTGATCGACGTCGTATCGCAGACCACCGTCTGGCCGGCCGCCGCACCGATCAGGCGTCCCAGCTGGTCGCCAAGCGCGACCGGCATGTCGAACCAGCCGGCTGTGTTCCAGGCACGGATCAGGTCCTGCGCCCACTCCTGCGTCGCTGCCTTCTGCAATTCGTCAAAGACGGCCGGCGCCGCGG
This sequence comes from Mesorhizobium sp. B2-3-11, assembly GCF_006442215.1. Classification (NCBI taxonomy): domain Bacteria; kingdom Pseudomonadati; phylum Pseudomonadota; class Alphaproteobacteria; order Hyphomicrobiales; family Phyllobacteriaceae; genus Mesorhizobium; species Mesorhizobium sp. B2-3-11. The sequence continues at coordinate 455,947 of NZ_VFVS01000001.1, forward strand.
CCCCGAGCGAATTGCCGTCGAGGTAGATGACGCCTTCCGGCAAGATGAAGCGGTCGCGCATGGCGCGCAGCGGGTCCGCCGCGTCCATGGCTTCGACGGCTGCGAGATCGAGCGTTGCACGCATCATTTGTGACATTCCCTGATTATTCACGCCCTGGTTATTCACGGATAGCTTCGCGTGCTGGCGCCGGCCCGCGGCTGCGCTTGAGACTGGGCAAGGCCAGCATGGCCAGCACGAACAGGCCCGTGGCAAGCTTCAGGTCGGGCGGCGGCATGCCGGCGGCAAGGCAGAACGACACCAGCTGGTAGTAGATGATCGCGCCGGCGAAAGGCGCCAGCAGCTGCCGCCAGACCGTCTGCTTGCCGACGACGGCCTCGCCGATCATCAGCGCGGCAAGGCCGTTGATGAGGATGCCCAGCCCCATATTGACGTCGGCGAACCCTTGCGACTGCACCATCAGCGCACCGCTTGAGGCCGAAAAAGCGCTGGCCAGCCCGACACCGCCTATGGTCGCGGCCCACACATTGATGCCTTGCGCCTCGGCCATGTCGGGATTGGCGCCCACGGCGCGCACGGCGGTCCCCTTCTCGGTCCTGAAGAACATGTAGAGCAGCATGAAGGCGACAAGCGCGAGGAGACCCGCGACGACGATCTTGCTGGCGGGAAAACCCGGACGCGCGAACGGCACCCAGTCGAACACCGTCGGCGAGCCGAACACGGAGAGGTTGGATTTGCCCATGATGCGAAGGTTGATGCTGTAGAGCATCGTCATCATCAGGATGCCGGCAAGAAGCGTGTGGATGCGGAAGCGCAGATGGATGAACGCGGTACAGCAGCCCGCCGCGAAGCCGACAACGAGGGCGGCGGCGATGCCCATCAGCGGCGATGCGCCGGCGGCAAGGAGAACGCCGCAGACGCAGCCGCCCAGCGGAAAAGCGCCTTCGCTGGTGAGATCGGGAAAATTCAGCATGCGAAACGGGATCATGATCCCGAGCACGACCAAGGCCAGGATCAGGCTCTGCGCCAGGGTGACCGGCATGATTGCGACGAAGCTGGCGAGAATGTCCTGAACAAAACCCATGGTGATCAGCTCGCCAGCAACATGCGGTCGGTTTTGACGGAGAAATGGCCGATCAGATCGATAACCGTGACCCTCGCCTTCTCCTCGCCGCTAACTTCCAGAAGGACGCGGCCCGCGTCGAGCATGATCACGCGGCTGCCATAGTCGACGGCGTGCTGCATGTTGTGGGTCACCATCATAGTCGTCAGCTTCAGCGCGCTGACGGCGCGCACCGTCGCCTGCATGACAATCTCGGCCGTGCGCGGATCAAGTGCCGCGGTATGTTCGTCGAGCAGCAGCAAGTCAGGCGATCCGCCGACCGCCATGATCAGCGACAAGGATTGCCGCTGCCCGCCCGAGAGCAGGTCGACGCGTGTGTCGAGGCGGTTTTCAAGGCCGAGGCCCAGTATCGACAGGCGTTCCCTGTAGGACGCAAGGCGGGTGGCGTTCAGCCCCTGGCGTAAGGTGCGCTTGCTGCTGCGCAAATCAGCCAGCAGCATGTTTTCAGCAACCGTCATGCTGGCGGCGGTGCCGCGCATCGGATCCTGGAATACGCGAGCCAGTCTCGAGGCGCGCTTGTGCACCGGCATACCAGTCACATCGGCGCCATTGATCAGAATCTGGCCGGAATCGAGGATCAGAGCGCCGGAAATGGCATTAAGCATGCTGCTCTTGCCGGCCCCGTTGGAGCCGATGACGATGCCGAACTCGCCTGTGGCTAGCGACAGGCTGAGGCCGTCCAGCGCGACCTTCTCGTCGGCCTGGCCCTTGTAGAATACTTTACGCGCGGATCGGATCTCGAGCATCGTTCCTCCCTGACCTCGGGGTGACAGCGCCCGCGCCGTCACCCTCACAGCGCCGATGTCAGTCGACGATGCAGCCGCAATCGGCCATTGAAGCCGGTATCTCGATGCCGAACGCAGCCATCGCCTTGCGCGAGACCAACGCCATGTGGTCCTTGTAGGCCGGGCGTGACGGCGCGATCGTCTTGGGATCCTTGCCTTTGAGGACTTCGGCCGCGATGTTGCCGGCGTTGATCCCGACCTGCGTATAATTGACCGCGAAGCTCGCCGGCACGGTGCCGTTGCGGACCGCGCTGTCATCGGCGTTGACGACCGGGATACCGGCCTGGCGCGCGGCGGCCGAGACAGCTGCGATCGCCGGCTGGATCAGATTCGAGGTCGGTCCGTAGATCACATCGGCTTTCCCGGCGAGCGAGGCGATGCGTTGCTGAATGTCATTGACGTTGTCGATGCCGACTTCCACGACCTCGAAACCGGCGGCCGGTGCCGCCGCCTTGATCTTTTCGATCAGGGCAACGTCGTTGGCTTCACCGGGATTGTAAGGCACACCAAAACGCTTGGCGTTTGGTAACAGCTTCTTGGTGAAGGCCATCACCGCGGCAACATCCTGAAGATCGGTGGCGCCAGTCATGCCTTCATCACCCGAGTCCCACGACGGCACGAGCTTGGCCGCCACCGGATCGGTGACCGCGGCAAAGACGATCGGAATGCCGGAGCCCGCGAGCGCTTTCTTGGCGATTTGGGAGACCGGCGTGGTGATGGTGTAGATCAGCTTGGGCTGCTCGGCCTGCAGCTTTGCGATCATCTGCGGCACCAGCGATGCATCGAAATTGGTATGGCTCTCCGTATAGACGACGTCCTTGCCGTCGACGAAGCCGTTGTCTGTCAGCGCCTTCTTGAAGCCGGCTATGGCGGCGTTCAATTGCGGATGCTCGCCAAAATTGGCGATGCCGATGCGGATTTGATCGGCGGCGGCACTGCCGGCGCTCACCACCAATGCGCCGGCCAAGAACAAACCCGACAGCCAAGCGGATTTCGACTTCAACATCATTTCCTCCCAGATTTGATCGACGCCGCTTCCAGCGCGGCTACTGCGGCGATCATGGTCAGTCCGCCGGCCCGTGTCAAACATTATATATAATTCTTGCCATGCCCCAACATCATATATAATTTTCTTTGCCAGACCATGGGTGGACCGCGATGCAGGATCAAACGATCTCCACAAAGACGGAGGCAGCCTATCAGCTGTTGCGGCGCGATATCCTGACGACGCGCCTCATGCCCGGGGCCCCGCTCAAGCTGAGTGCGCTGCGCGGCACCTATGGTGTTGGCTGGACGCCGTTGCGCGAAGCCTTGTCGCGGCTAGAGGCCGAACGCCTTGTCACCGCCATCAGCAATCGTGGTTTTACCGTCGCTCCGGTATCGCGGGCCGAACTGGAGGACCTGGCACGCGCCAGGATGGTGGTCGAGATACCCCTGTTCCTCGAATCGATGGAAAAAGGCGGCAAGGAGTGGGAGGATGCCGTTGTCACCGCCCACTACCGGCTCTCCCGTTGCAAGACCGCGGTCGACGATCCTTCGGATGCGGCCGTCGATAAATGGGACGAGAACCACGAAGCTTTCCATGTGGCGCTGCTGAGCGCGGCGACTTCCAATTGGCTCATGCGATTCCGCTCGACCATCGCCGATCAGCTGCGACGGCATCATCGTTTTCTCGGCCTGGCGCCGACATTGCGGGCCGCGGCTGGCCTGAAGGACGGTTATGAAGAGGCAATGGAGGCATTGTGCGAAGCGATTGCGATCGAACACCATACAGCGATCATGGAAGCTGCACTCGATCGTGACGTCGAGCGGGCCAAGGCGCTGATGACGGCGCATATCGGCTATACCCTGCACGTCTATGTCCATAGCGAAGACAGCGGCGCGACCAAATACGCCGCCCGCGCCGGCAGCTTGCAAGCGGGTTCCGGGTGACTTCAATGCTTGCGCGACGCCTATTGGCATGCGCTGGCCGGAGTGGGCCAAACGCCTGGGTCCATCGCCGCCCCTAAGCTACCAATCGTTGGCGTTTTGATTTCGTTTCGTTCCGCGAATAATGGATCCATAAATTGTACAATCCACCCGCGAAGAGCCCCCCGAAAGACTGATGCCAAGGCCCATCAGTGGATAGGCCACAGGCCATTAACCAAAACGATTTCAATGCCTGCCGATCGTGGAAAGGATCGGCCTCAGTCCGCTGTCGCGGCAAAAAACTTCAGACGCGTTAACAAATTCATTAAACTTTAAACGGTTGCGGAACACAACTGGAACGGATAGTGTTTGTTCTGGGTTTGTTTTTTCGATTCTGGTCAGACCTTTCGTTCAATGCCTTGGGGGCCGCCATGCTGACACGCAAGCAACATGAACTGCTGATGTTCATCCACGAACGGCTCAAGGAAAGCGGGATACCGCCCTCCTTCGACGAAATGAAGGAAGCGCTCGATCTTGCCTCCAAATCGGGCATCCATCGCCTGATCACGGCGCTGGAGGAACGCGGCTTTATTCGCCGGCTACCCAATCGGGCGCGCGCGCTGGAAGTGCTGCGGCTGCCGGACTCGATCGCGCCGGGCCTCAATGCGGCAAAGAAGTTCTCGCCAAGCGTCATCCAGGGCAGCCTTGGCCAAGGCAGTCTCGGCCGCCAGATCAGGCCGGCGACGGCGCCTTCCCGCCTGGCCGCGGCCGGCAACGACGATGATGCGGTTTCAGCCGTGTCCATCCCGGTCATGGGTCGTATCGCCGCCGGTGTGCCGATCGATGCTATCCAGCATCAGACGCATTCGATTTCGGTGCCGCCGGACATGATCATGGGCGGCGAGCACTATGCGCTGGAAGTCAAGGGCGACTCGATGATCGAGGCCGGTATCTTCGACGGCGACACGGTCATCATCCGCAATGCCGATACAGCAAGTCCGGGCGAAATCATCGTGGCGCTGGTCGACGAGGAGGAAGCAACGCTGAAGCGGTTCCGTCGCAAGGGCGCCTCGATCGCGCTCGAAGCCGCCAATCCAGCCTACGAAACACGCATCTTCGGACCGGATCGGGTCAAGGTGCAGGGCAAGCTCGTCGGGCTGATCAGGCGCTACTGAACTGGCTTGCCATCGGGCTTGTCGGCCTTTTTATAGGGGGCCAGCCCCCTCGCCTCGCGTGAGAATTTTCGCTGCTCGTGCCAAGGCCGGTATGGTCCGTCGACGGCGAATTCGATCTCAGCCGGCGTCGTGGCCGATTGGGGATCGAAGAAAACGGCGGCACTCCCCTTGCGGGCGAGCTGGCGTTTGGTGACGACGAGAACCAGCGGATTATGACAGGTGTCATAGGCGGTCGCGTCATTGACGACGATCAGGTCGGCGAAGGCGCAGGCCTTCCAGGTGTTCTTGCGATCCTCGACATAGGCGATGATCGCGCCGGAAGGGTGCCTGGCAAGGCACAGGCCTTCGCGGCAATAGAACGGCGATCCCAGCGGCAGGTCGGTGGGAGTGGCAAGATCGAATTGCCCGTCCGTCTCCTCGAACATTTCCGGTAGGACGATTGTTTCGGAGATCAGAGCGCGTTTCCAATTGTCGGCTGCGAATTCGTTCGGACGTTCCCGGTTGACGGCCAGTTCGCCATTGCCGATCGACAGAGCCACCAGCCGCGCATCTTCCGAGATCAGCACATCGGGCGCGCGCGTGTGCGACACAGTCAACAGACCGGCAAGCGCGAATGGCACCGCCGTGAGCCGGAGCCACGTCGTCGCCATCGTCGCGATGACCAACGCGACGGTGACCAGCAGCACGGATTGCTGCGAAATCAGCCCGACTCCATCGACCGGAGAGCGCTCCGATATCCACGCCGATATGGCGATCATCGCTGTCAGGCCCTTGCCCATGAGGTAGAGAGCCGGCCAATCCAACCCGAACGGCATCAGCAACGCGCTAGCGACGGCCAGGAACATCACGATCGACACGATCGGCATGACGGCCAGATTGGCGAACAGGCTGAGCGGCGACACCCGCTGGAAATGCCAGATGGCAAACAGTGCCGTCGCGCTGCCGGCGATGATGGACGTCATGGCCAATCCACCTGTCGCCAAGAGGAATTTTCGCGTCAGAAACCCGGGTAGGGATCGCTTTGGCGGCGGAGGCCTCGTCTTTCCCGCATGGTGGTCGGCCCAGCCGGCATAGGCGCCAACCAAGGCTGCGGTTGCCGCGAACGACATCTGGAAACTCGGGCCGACGACCTCGTGCGGCGAAACCAGGATAACGGCGATCGCCGAGATCGCCAGATTGCGCATGGTCAGCGCCGCGCGATCGAACAAGACGGCGATCAGCATCACCGCCAGCATGATGAAGCTGCGTTCGGCCGCGACGACGACGCCCGAAATGACGAGATAGGCGGCGATCGAAAACAGTGCGGCGGCGGCGGCGTATTTCTTCACCGGCCGGCGCGCGGAAAACCCTGGAAACAGCGCGAAGGCGCCGCGCAGCAGACCCATGATGGTGCCGGCCACCAGCGCCATATGCAGACCTGAAATCGAGATGATGTGATAGATGCCGGTGCGCCGCATCGCTTCGTTGATTTCATCGGGAATGCCGGCCCGCACGCCGACGATCAGCGCCGCCGCGATCTCGCCTTCGGCGCCGCCAATGCTGCCCCTGATGTGGTCGGCGATGGCTTCGCGGGCATTTTCGATGCCTGAAAACACGCGTGCCGGCAGCGGCATCTCACCGGCTTCGGCGGAGACGACCGTTGGATTGCCGAGAAAGAAGCCGCTGCCGCCGATGCCGGCGAAATAGCTGTCGAAGGAGAAGTCGTAGCTGTCCGGCCGCACCGGGCCGGTCGGCGGCAGCAGTTTGGCATAGCCTGTGACAAGCGAGCCGGCGGTCATTTCGGGCGGTATCTTGCGTGCCGAAAGCCGGACCCTTTCAGGCGCGTAGCGCAGTTTCGGCCGGGCGGTCGAAATCACGTCCATGGTCAGCCGGATGCGGCCGCTCTCCATCTCCTCGAGCGAGATCACGCGACCGGTCAGTTGCGTCGAGATTTCCGAGCCCAGCATCCGGGTTCCGGCTCGCCATGTTTCGACCTTCGCCGCAAGCAGGCCAAGCACACACAACAGCAGTGCCATGAAACACAGATGGGTTTTCGGCCAGGAGCGCGAGACGAATGCACATACCGCCGCCAGAACCACGACCGCGACAGGCTTTGCAAAATCGGGCTCGGACGCCAGCGAAAAGTAGCAGATCGCCCCAACGGCCAGGCAGACCGGCACCAGCAGGAAGGCGACGCCCCGGTCGAGTTCCAGCTCCGCCGCCTTGGCCACGCCGTGACGCAGGCGAGGAAAGGATATCGGGCCGATTTGCCGGCGCACGCGCACAATTCTGCGTGCGGCAGGAGATGGAGTTGGCGCTGGGCTATCCGCCTGCAGCGGCTGGGTTGCGGGCGCAGCCACGAGCGGCGATGGCAGCGGGATCGCAGGAGGCGTCGCAAACAGGGATCGCTCGCTGACGCCGACAATGGCGCCCTCGCCCCGATCCGAGCCCCGGCCTTGTCCAGTCATCGGGTCTGCCCCTTGCGCCCTCGACACCCTATGCTACATGAACGCGCGACGCGCGAAAGTCCGCGCGCTCCGCACTCAGCTTCAGACGTTCTCCGAGAGTTCCATGCCCGACAAGGTCATCACCCGTTTTGCTCCCTCGCCGACCGGCTATCTGCATATCGGCGGCGCGCGCACGGCGCTGTTCAACTGGCTCTATGCCAAGCACACCGGCGGCACGATGCTGCTGCGCATCGAGGACACCGATCGCGAGCGTTCGACCGATGCAGCCACATCGGCCATTCTGGACGGCCTGACCTGGCTCGGCCTGTCATGGGACGGTGACGCGGTCTCCCAATTCGAGCGCGCGCCGCGCCACCGGGAGGTGGCCGAGGAGCTGGTGCGCCTGGGCAAGGCCTATTACAGCTACGAGACTTCAGCCGAGCTCGAGGCAATGCGCGAGGCAGCACGCGCCAAGGGCCTGCCACCACGCTACAACGGCCACTGGCGTGACCGCGCCCCGTCGGAGGCACCCGCCGGCGTCAAGGGTGCCATCCGCATCAAGGCACCGACCGAGGGCGAGACGGTGGTGCAGGACCGGGTCCAGGGCGAGGTGCGTTTCCCCAACAAGGATCTCGACGATTTCATCATCCTGCGTTCGGACGGCAACCCGACCTATATGCATGCCGTCGTCGTCGATGACCACGACATGGGCATCACCCATATCATCCGTGGCGACGATCACCTGACCAATGCCGCACGCCAGACCGTGATCTACAACGCCATGGGCTGGGACGTGCCGTCGATGTCGCACATTCCGCTGATCCATGGCGCCGACGGCGCCAAGCTGTCGAAACGCCATGGCGCGCTGGGCGTCGAGGCCTACCGCGCCATGGGCTATCTGCCCGAGGCGCTGCTGAACTACCTGGCGCGCCTGGGCTGGAGCCATGGCGACGACGAGATCATGTCGATCAAGGACATGATCTCCTGGTTCGATATCGGCGACGTCAACAAGGGCGCGGCGCGCTTCGACTTCGCCAAGCTCGAGGCGCTGAACGGCGTCCATATGCGCCGCATGGCCGACACCGAATTGTTCGACATTTTCATCGCCACCTTGCCCTATCTGGAGGGTGGCCCGGCGATGGCGGCGCGCCTCGACGAGAAGAACAAGGCGCAGTTGCTGGCAGCACTTCCGGGCCTGAAGGAGCGCGCCAAGACGCTGGTCGAGCTCGTCGACGGCGCCGGCTTCCTGTTTGCCGCGCGGCCGCTGCCGATCGACGACAAGGCGGCACTCGTACTCAATGACGATGCCCGCAAGATCCTGCGCGGCGCTCACGAAGCTTTGAACGCGCTGTCCGGCGACTGGACAGCCGCCACGGCCGAGGCCGCGATCCGTGACTATGCGCTGGCTGGCGGCCATAAGCTCGGCGCCGTGGCCCAGCCGCTGCGGGCTGCCTTGACCGGCAAGAGCACGTCACCAGGCGTTTTCGATGTGCTGGCCGTGCTGGGGCGTGAGGAAAGCCTGGCGCGCATAGCGGATCAAATCGATTAGCAGCAAACTGGCCTAAGAAGATTGGCATTGAAAGGCGCGTTTCGCAGTGCAACATTAGGCTTGGCCCAATCTGGCACGCAACTCCTAGAATGCGGTGGCGAATACGCGCATTGCGGTGATTTCGACGTGTCGCTCTGCGGAATTTGCCTTTGCCGGCATGAGGAAACAAGAAGGAGTTTGCAATGACCGAAGCTGCGACAAAACTGGATGTGGGCGGCCAGGAGGCCACTGCAACGCTGCAATTCGCCGGCAAGACTCACGAATTCAAGGTGCGAAGCGGCTCGGTCGGACCTGACGTCATCGACATCGCCTCGCTCTACAGCACCACCGGCGCCTTCACCTATGACCCCGGCTTCACCTCTACGGCAAGCTGCGAGTCGGAGATCACCTTCATCGATGGTGATGCCGGCATTCTCCTGCATCGGGGCTACCCGATCGACCAGTTGGCCGAACACGGCGACTTCCTCGAGGTCTGTTACCTCCTGCTCTACGGCGAACTGCCGACCAAGGCGCAGAAGGACGATTTCGATTATCGCGTGACGCGCCACACCATGGTGCACGAGCAGATGTCGCGCTTCTTCACCGGCTTCCGCCGCGACGCGCACCCGATGGCGGTGATGTGCGGCGTGGTTGGCGCGCTGTCGGCCTTCTATCACGACTCGACCGACATCTCCGACCCATACCAGCGCATGGTTGCGTCCATGCGCCTGATCGCCAAAATGCCGACGATCGCGGCCATGGCCTACAAGTACCACATCGGCCAGCCCTTTATTTATCCGAAGAACGAGCTGAATTTCGCCGCCAACTTCCTGCACATGTGCTTTGCCGTGCCGTGCGAGGAATACAAGATCAATCCGGTGCTGGCGCGCGCCATGGAGCGCATCTTCATCCTGCACGCCGATCATGAGCAGAACGCTTCAACCTCGACCGTTCGTCTCGCCGGCTCTTCGGGCGCCAACCCCTTCGCCTGCATTGCCGCCGGCATCGCTTGCCTATGGGGCCCGGCCCATGGCGGCGCCAATGAAGCGGCGCTCAACATGCTGGGCGAGATCGGCCATGTCGATCACATCCCGGAATTCATCGCCCGCGCCAAGGACAAGAACGATCCGTTCCGGCTGATGGGCTTTGGCCATCGCGTCTACAAGAACTACGATCCGCGTGCCAAGATCATGCAGAAGACGGCGCATGAGGTTTTGGGCGAACTCGGCATCAAGGACGATCCGCTGCTCGACATCGCGATGGAACTGGAAAAGATCGCGCTGACCGATCCCTATTTCATCGAGAAGAAGCTCTACCCGAACGTCGACTTCTACTCCGGCATTACGCTGAAGGCGCTGGGCTTCCCCACCACCATGTTCACCGTGCTGTTCGCGGTCGCCCGCACGGTCGGCTGGATCGCGCAGTGGAAGGAAATGATCGAGGATCCGCGCCAGAAGATCGGCCGCCCGCGCCAGCTCTACACCGGCGCGCCGGAGCGCGACTACGTGCCGATCGCCAAGCGCTGAGCGGTGCCGGGCTGATGACCGAAAAAGGCGTCCGTCAGGGCGCCTTTTTCATATGACGCAGGACCACGCCCGCGGCGATCTCACCGGACGGCTTGTCCGTTGCCATGCGCCCTGAAATCTCGGCAAACCCGTCTTTCTGCCAGGCGCGCATACCACTGTCGGCCAACAGCGCTTCCAGCTGGCGCGCAAGATTGTTCGGTTTGACGTACTCGTTATAGAATTCCGGGATCAACGCGCGATCCGAGATCAGGTTGGGAAGCAGCGCCGACCAGACGGAAACGAGATACGGCGCGACGACGCGTGCAACCGGGTCGAGCCGATAGCAAGAGATCATCGGCACCCCGGACAACGCCAGTTCCAGGGACACCGTGCCGGACGCGATCAACGCAGCGTCGGCCTTGCCGAAGGCCTGCCATTTGCGCTCGGGCTCAAGGATAATCTCGGGTTTCTCGTCCCAGCGCGTGACCGCGGACCGCACGGTATCCGCGACATGTGGCACCGTCGGCAGCATCAGCCGGAGCCGATGCCCGCGAGCCCGCAATATCGACACGGTCTCGCCGAACGGCTCGAGCAGCCGCCGCACCTCGCCGCGCCGCGAGCCGGGCAGGACGAGCAGCGTCTTCACGCGGTCTGGTGATAGATCCCGCGGCTGGCCTTGAGCCTTTGCCGCCGAGAGCACACCCGCGTCGTGGGTCAGACGGTGCCCGACATAGGTGCCGGGCGGACCACCCAGCCGATCGAGCTCCTTCACCTCAAACGGCAGGATGCACAGAATGTGGTCGACATAGGGCTTCATTGCCACCGCCCTGCCCGGCCGCCATGCCCAGACGCTCGGGCAGACATAGTGGACGATCGGGATCGACGGGTTGGCCGCGCGCACTTTTTTGGCGACGCGCAGCGAAAAATCGGGACTGTCGATGGTGACCAGGCAATCGGGCTTGGCGTCCGCAACCATACCCGCCAGCTGGCCGATCCGCCGGATCAGGCGCGGCAGGTCACGCAAGACGGCGCTGAACCCCATCAGCGCGACCTCGCCGGCGTCGAACGGCGAAACCAGCCCAAGCGCCTGCAGGTGGCGGCCGCCGAGTCCAACGAGCTGCACCTCGCGCCCTGTCATCTGGCGGAGCGACCGGACGATGTCGGCGCCAAGGAGGTCGCCTGACTCCTCGCCCGCGACGATCGCGATCTTCAGCGCCCTGTCAGCCATGTCCGGACTCCGCTGCGGCAAGGCCGACGATGAACAGCCCAAGCTCATTGGCACGCGAGAGAGTTGCGGGGCCTTCGAGGATCAGGGAGCGTCCCGCTTCGACGGCAATGCCGGCAAGGCCGGCCGCATGCGCTGCTTCTACCGTCTGTGGCCCCATGGAAGGAAGATCCGCCCGCAACTCCTGGCCAGGCTTGGCGCATTTGACCAGAACGCCGCGCGTCTTGCCGGCGATACGGCCGTGGCCGCGCAGCAGCCTGGCGCGGTCCAGCAATCCGGCCGTGCCCTCGATGCCTTCAAGCGCAATGGTCCGGCCGCCGACCGCGATCGCCGCCTGGCCGATATCCAGCGCCCCAATGGCCTTTGCCGCCGCAAAACCCGCCTCAATGTCGCGCCAGTCCGATTTCAGAGGCTTAGCCCTGGTCAACACCCCTTCGGCGGCGACAAGGTTCGGCACGATCTCGTGGGCACCCACGACCTTAATCCCCCTGGCCTCGAGCCCGCGCGCCACCACCTTGAGCAGCCCGTCATCGCCACGCGCCAACGCCATGACAACAAGGGGCACCACGGCGAGCAGGCTAAGGCTTGGTCGCAGATGTGCCAGCCTTGGCCTGCGCTTTATCTCGCCGGCAAGTACCAGATGGGTAATCCGGTTGCGCTTGAGCAGCGGAACGAGCGATCCTATCGCCTCCAGGGCAAGAGTATCATGCTCGTACCGGCACAACTCCGCCAAGCGGTCAGCCTCACCGTCCATGAGCACGATGAAGGGCGCATGACCCTGTTCGGCCAAACCGGCAGCGACTTCGACCGGAAGGCTGCCGCCGCCGGCGATGATGCCGACCCTGGCACCAGGCGGGAGATCAACACCAGCCGCGGCTGTCTCAGCCTTCGTCATCGGAATCGTCGCCATCGCCGCCCTTGAGCGATGGCACCGCATAGTGCCGCTTGCCGCGACTGGTGATGAAGTCGATGATCTTCATTGCGGTCGGCGACGAGGCGAACTCCGCCTTGGCGAACTCGATGTTCTCGCCGACAGTGCGGGAGCGGTCGAAGATCGTCTTGTAGGCCTTGCGCAGCAAATAGATTTCGGAACGCGGCAGACCGGCGCGCTTGAGGCCGATGATGTTCAAGCCGCGCAAGCTGGCGCGGTTACCGACCGCGATGGCGTAGGGAATGACATCACCAACAAAAGCCGAGCATCCGCCAAGAAAGGCGTTGTCGCCTACACGCACGAATTGATGAACGGCGCTAAGGCCGCCGATATAGACATTGTTGCCGATCTCGCAGTGGCCGCCCAATGTCGCCCCATTGGCGAAGGTGGCGTTGTTGCCGACGGCGCAATCATGGGCGATATGGGCGTAGGCGAGGAAATTGCCATTGTCGCCCACCGTCGTTTCGCCGCGGCTGGTGTCGGTGCCGACATGCATGGTCACGCCTTCGCGGATGGTGCAGTTGGCGCCGATGACGAGTGTGGTGCGGCCGCCCTTGTGCTTGGTGTTCTGCGGCGGTCCGCCCAGGATCGCCATCGGATAGACCTTGGTCGACGCTCCGACAGTGGTCGCGCCCATGACCGAGACATGGCTAACCAGTTCGACACCGTCACCGATCACAGCATCGGCGCTGACATGGCAGAACGGCCCAATGCGCACACCGTGGCCGATTTGGGCGCCTTCTTCCACGACGGAGGAAGGATGGATTGACGTGTTGATTTTCATAGGCACTCGATCGTCAGTCGCCGGTGACCATCATGGCTGAAATCTCGGCCTCGGCCGCCCTGGTACCTTCGACCAGGGCTTCGCAGGCGAATTTGAGCAGATTGCCGCGCTTCTTGATTTTCTTGACGTGGATCTTCAACTGGTCGCCGGGAACGACCGGTTTGCGGAATTTGGCGTTGTCGATGGTCAGGAAATAGACCAGCGACGGCTTCGACGCCCCGAGGCTGCGGATACAAATGGCGCCCGCCGTCTGCGCCATGGCCTCGACGATCAGCACACCCGGCATCACCGGCTGCTCCGGGAAATGACCCTGAAAATGCGGCTCGTTTATGGTCACGTTCTTGATGCCGATGGCGGAGTCGTCGCCATCGATGTCGACGATGCGGTCGATCATGAGGAAGGGGTAACGGTGCGGCAGGAGCTTCATAAGCCCCAATATGTCGACCGCTTCCAGCGTTGTCGCCGCCACCATGTCAGCCATTGTCCTTGCCCTGCTTGCGTGCCCTGGCCATCGTGCGCAACATGGCTATCTCTCGCATGGCTTCCGCCATCGGCTGCGCCGGATAGCCACCCCATATCTCGCCGGCGGGAACATTGCTCATAAATCCACTTCTGGCGGCAAGCTTGGCACCTGTACCAATCGTCAGATGATCCGCAAGCCCGACGCCGCCGCCCATGGTGACATTGTCCCCCACCACCACGGAACCGGAAATACCCGAAAGCCCGGCTACTATGCAATTGCGACCGATGCGGACGTTATGGGCGATCTGCACGAGATTGTCGATCTTGGTGCCTTGCCCGATGATCGTATCGGACATGGCGCCGCGATCGACGGTGGAATTGGAGCCGATCTCGACATCGTCCTGGATGATGACCCGTCCGATCTGTGGAACACGTTCGGGACCCTTGGCGCCGCCGACAAAGCCAAAACCGTCCTGTCCAATCCTGGCGCCACCATGGATGATGACCCGATTGCCGATCAATGCGTACTGGATACTGGCGCCCGGGCCGACATAGCCGTCACGGCCAATCTGGCAGGACTGTCCGATGACGGCGTTTGGCGCAATGACGGTGCCGCTGCCGATCGAGACGCCTGGCCCGATGACCACGCCGGCTTCGATGACAGCGCCGGCTTCGACATGCGCTGTCGGATCGACGTGGGCATGGGGCGAAACACCGGTTTCACCGGTCATCGGCCCCGGCGTAGCGGCCGTGGGGAACAGCAGCCGACCGACCAGGGCGAATGCCTGTTGCGGCCGCGGATGGATCAGGACGGCGACGGTAGCCGGCGCCTTGTTTGCGAATTCCGCCGGACACAGGACCGCTGCCGCCCGCAGCGACGGCATCAGCGACGAATTGCGCCTGCCGTCGACGAAAACGAGCGCGTTGGCCCCGCCTTCATTGGCTGGCGCCAACGCTTCGATCGAAACGTCGGATTGGCCGGAATCGACAAGCACCGAGCCAGTCAGATTCGCGACTTCGGCCGCCGTATACCGGCGTGATGGCGCGAAGAACACCGGATCGGTCATTCCAGAAGCTATATCCAGCTAGGTCGGAACATTTCTCCCGGATCCAAAACCCGGGAGCATCGTTGGCCGCCGATCAGAAGCGGGTCGATATGCCGAAGTTGAATTCCTGCACGTCGTCTTTGGCTTCCTTCTTGACCGGGATCGCATAGTCGATACGGATCGGCCCGAACGGCGAGGCCCACATCAGGCCGACACCGACCGAGGCGCGTATCTGCAAACCGGTCGAGTCCTGATCGACCAGTGACTGATCGGCAATCTTGTTGCCGTAGAGCGTCGCCGCATCCGCGAACACCGCGCCACGCAAGCCGAAGCTCTCGGGAACAACCGGGAGCGGGAATTGCGCCTCGGCCGAAGCGTTGAAATAGGTCGTGCCGCCCAGATGATCGCCGCTGGTACCGGTAGCGACCGGGCCGATGCCACCATAGGCAAAGCCGCGGATCATGCGATCGGTGCTCTGGAAGTGGTCGAAGATGCGCAGATCGCCGTCGCTGCCGTAACCCTCGACGTGACCCGCGCCACCCGAAAGGAGGCCGACAAGGTCAAGCTGCTCGGACAGCGTCTGATAGATGCTGCCGCGTCCCGTGATCTTCACGAACTTGGCATCGCCTCCGAGGCCAGCAACCTCCACGGTCGTGTTGGCATAGATACCCTCATGGGGGTTCTTCATGTCGTCGATAGTATTGTAGACCAGCCCAAGGCTGACCGAGGACTTGATCCACGGGCTCTCCTCAATGCCATCCAGAACGGCCTGGGAGATGTTGCAGTTGCCTTGCGGAACCGCATCGGTGGGATCGCAACCGTCGTCGACCTTATATTTCTCTTGCGAGATGTTGTACGCCAACTGGGTCGTGATGCTGTTGGTGATCGGCAACCCGAAGCGGATCGTCGCCCCGGTGGTGTCGCTGTCGTAATTGTTGTTGTATTCCCGCGTCGACTTGAAAATGTCGAAGCCGGCGGCTATACGCCGCCCGAGGAAATACGGCTCCGTAAAGGACAGGCTGTAGTCGCGCGAGTTCTTGCCGCCACCCGCCGACACTTTGATAAACTGGCCGCGGCCGAGGAAGTTGCGCTCTGTGATCGATCCCTCAACGGACGGTCCAGCAGAATCGCCGCCGGTCGAATAGCCGGCGCCAACCGAGAATTCACCTGTCGACTTCTCGACCACGTCGACCACCAGCACGACCTGGTCAGGGGCCGAGCCAGGCACGGTCGAGATTTCGACTTTGTCAAAATAATTGAGGTCTTCCAGACGCTTCTTCGCGCGCTGGATGAGCACCTGGTTGAACGCGTCGCCTTCGCTGACGTCGAATTCGCGGCGAATGACATAGTCACGCGTCCGATCGTTGCCGCGGATCTCGATGCGCTCGACATAGGCCTTGGTGCCCTGGTCGACCGTGTAGACCACCGAAATCGTATGGTTCTCGAAGTTGCGATCGCCACGCGGCGTCACCTGCGCGAATGCATAGCCGGAACCGGCCACCTTCTCGGTCAAGGCAATGATCGAGTCTTCGACATTCTTGGCGCTGTAGACATCGCCCTTGTGTGTTTCCACTACCGATTCCAGCGACTTGGAGTCCACTTCCGGGATCGTGCTTTCGACGCTGATGTCGCCGAAAGTATAGCGCTCGCCTTCCTGGACGGTGATGGTGACCGTGTATTTGTTGGTCGCATTGTCGAGCTCGCCGACAGCGGACACGACCTGGAAATCAGCATAGCCGTGATTATAGTAGAAGCGGCGCAGCAGTTCCTGGTCGGCGCGCAGCTTGTCTTCATCATAGACGTCGTCGCGCAGGATGAACGAGACCCAGGATGAGCGCTTGGTATTGATCACGTCCGACAGGCGGCGGCTGGAATAGGCGCTGTTGCCGACGAAATTGATTGCCGCGATCTGAGTGCGATCGCCTTCGGTGACGTGGAACACCACATTCACGCGGTTGTCGCCGAGCTCCATGATCTGCGCGGTCACGCCGGCATCGTCACGGCCGATGCGCCTGTAAGCGGCCTTGACCGCCTCGACGTCCGAATCGAGCGTAGCCTGGGAGAACGTGCCGCGCGGCTTCAGCTGAACCGCTGCCTGAAGCGCGTTGTCCTTGAGCTTCTTGTTGCCCTGGAACAGCACCTGGTTGACGACCTTGTATTCCGAAACCTTGACGACCAGGGTCGAGCCGACCTGGTTGATCTGGACATCCGAGAACAGGCCGGTGCCGAACAGCGCCTTGACCGCGCTATCGACATCGGAGCTGGAGAAAGCCTTGCCGGGCTTGATGGTGATGTAGTTGCGGATGGTATCGGCGTCGACGCGCTGGTTGCCGCTCACCTCCACCCTGCTTACGACAGCGGCTTCGGCCGCCGATGTGGCAACGAACTGCACTGCGAGCGCACCGGGTACGACCAGAGCGGCGGACAGTGCCGCCGCTGACGCGGCGTTTAGAAACTTGGATGCTGCCTTCATCGGGCTTAATAACCTTTTCTCGTAGTCCCCACGGCGAGAAAACCGGACGTGCGGTCATTTCCCCTACCGTATTAACCGGATTTTCCCTACACGCAAGGCTTCTGGTTAATTTGTATTTACTTAACCCTGTTGCGTGGCTTTCGCGTCACTCATATCCCCGTGCATGGTAAACGGCGTCTCAACATCGACCATGCCCAGGCCGAATTCCTTCATGATTTCAGCACCCAAAGAGATCGTTCCAGAACACGAACGCCATGAAGCACAGCACCAGAAGCAGACCGGCCCGATAGGCTATTTCCATCATCCGTTCCGACACCGGCCGGCGGATGACGGCCTCCACCCCGTAGAACAACAGATGGCCGCCGTCGAGGGGGGGAATCGGCAAAAGGTTTAGAATGCCTATCCCGACGGAGAGCAGCGCGACAAGCTGCACCAGCCACTCGAAACCGAGTTTGGCAGCCTTGCCGGCCATGCCTGCGATCTTGACCGGACCACCCAGCTGGCACTTGTCCTCGCGCCCCACGACGAAGCGCTGCAGAAACTGGCCCGTGCGCTCGATGACATGGCCCGTTTCCTCAACGGCCGCCGCAACGGCTCCCACCGGGGTGTATGTGATAAGACGAGGCTGGCCGAGTTCCTTGTTGTTGACGACGCCGATCACCGCAACCTTGATCTTGTTGCCGAGCGCGTCCTCTTGTTCCATCAGGTGCGGCGTCGCGGTCACCGTGACCTCCTTGCCGCCGCGCAGCATGACGAAGGTGATGGCGTCGCCGGCCCGGCCCGAGACCAGCCGCTGCACGTCTCCGAAGGTTTCGACCTTGCTGCCGTCGACACTGACGAATCGGTCGCCAGGCAAAATGCCAGCTTTGGCCGCGGGACTGTCGGCGGTAACCTCCGCGACCATGGGCTCCGCGACATAACGCCCATAGGAGGCAAACAGCACGGAAAAGACGACGATCGTCAGCAGGAAGTTGAACAGCGGCCCGGCCACCACCGTTGCCGCGCGCTTCCAGATCGCCTGGGTGTGGAAGGCAACCTTGCGTTCCTGGTCGGTCAGCGTTTCGAGCTCGTCCGACGTCGGCTTGCTGGAGGTGGCGCTCATGTCGCCGACAAACTTGACATAACCGCCAAGCGGTATGGCGCAAAGCTTCCAGCGCGTGCCGTGCCTGTCGTTGAAGCCTATGAGCTCCGGACCGAAGCCGATCGAGAAGGCCCTGACCCCGATGCCGCACCAGCGGCCGACGAGGTAGTGGCCCATCTCGTGAACGAACACCACCACGGTCAGTACGAAGAGAAACGGCACGAGCGTGCCGAGAAAGAGGCCTTCCGTGCTGAAAATCGCGTGAAGAATCTCGTTCAACTCAAGCCCTCAAGTTCTTCCGCGGTCGCTGCGTGACTGTGACATCAATACAGGCGAATCCAAGGCACGTCCGCGCCAGATCGTGGAATGACACCATTCAAATGGCAAACAGCCCCTGCGCCGGATGGTCGGCGCCCGCCGAAATCCAACCGATGACGTATAGGGCAAGAGCGGCCGCGACAAGCCCGTCGACACGATCCATGATGCCGCCATGGCCAGGAATGAGCACGCCCGAATCCTTGCGGCCGTGCCGCCGTTTGACCCAGGATTCGAACAGGTCGCCAGCCTGGGCGACGACGGACAGCACCAGCGCCACAATGCCGAGCAACGCCAGGTTGCCGGCGCCGGCAAGGGCTGCCAGCAAAAGTCCCGCGACGACGCCACCGACCGCCCCGCCGAACGCGCCGCTGCGCGTCTTGCCTGGCGAAATCGACGGCGCCAGTTTGGGCCCGCCGACGGCGCGCCCGACGAAATACGCGAAGATGTCGGTCGCCCAGACGACCGCGAACAGAAACAGGATGGCGACGAAGCCCGAATGGTCGTCGTCGCGCAGCAGGGCAAGCGACAGACCCGACACGCAGGCATAGGCAAGGCCGCCAGCGTCCCACTGGTCGATCCTGCGAATTCCCGCGGTGGTCGCCGTTATCGCAACCAGAATCACCACGAGCGGCAGCAGCCACAATGCGGACAGGCCGGCAATCAAGGCACCGACGAAAATGACCATCAGCGCTTCCGGCAGGAAGCCAAGCCCGTCGGCCGCGGCGGGCCGCGACATGCGTGTCCATTCATAAAAGATCATTGCCGCCATGACGGTGCACAGCAGCCGGAAAGGCAGGCCGCCAAGCCAGGTCAGGCCAAGGGCGGCAATAGCGAGCACGACCGCCGAAATCACACGTAGCTGAAGGTTGCTCATCCCGCGGCCGGTCGCGACGCGACGTCTTGCGGGTCCAGTCCGCCGAAGCGGCGCTCGCGGCCGGCATATTCGCGTAGAGCCTCGGCGAGGTGCTCGCGATTGAAGTCCGGCCAGTAGCACGGCAGGAAGACGAGCTCGCTGTAGGCGGCCTGCCACAAGAGGAAGTTGGACAGGCGAAGCTCGCCGCTGGTGCGGATGACCAGCTCCGGATCGGGAATGCCTTGCGTGTCGAGAGAGCCGGCAAAGCTTTCGGCGGTGATCGCCTCGCTGTCGATTTCACCGCGCGCCACCGCCTCGGCGAGCTTGCGCGCCGTGCGCACGATCTCGTCGCGCCCGCCATAATTGAAGGCGATCACCAGCGTCAGCGAGGTGTTGCGGATCGTCAGCGATTCGGCTTCCTCGAGCAGCCCCCTGATGTCCGCCTGCAGCCCTGCCCGGTCGCCGATGATCCTGACCCGCACGCCGCTCTGGTGCAGCTCGGCAAGGTCGCGACGGATGAACAGCTTCAACAATCCCATAAGATCGCTGACCTCGGACTTCGGCCGTGACCAGTTCTCCGACGAGAAAGCATAGACGGTCAGGAAGGAGATACCGAGACCGGGGGCGGCACGCACAGCCTTGCGCAGCGCCTCGACGCCGGCGCGATGACCCGCGAGCCTCGGCATACCGCGCGCCTTGGCCCAGCGTCCATTTCCATCCATGATGATCGCGACATGCGCGGGCGTTGTCATGATCTCGCTTTCGGATCAGCCAAGGGCCAACCCTAAACCTGCATGATTTCAGCTTCCTTGTCGGAAAGCAGATGATCGATGGTGCTGATGGTCTCGTCGGTAAGCTTCTGGACCTGGTCGGAACGCTTGCGCTGATCGTCCTCGCTGATGTCGCCGTCCTTCTCCGCCTTCTTCAGGAAATCCATGCCATCGCGGCGCACATGGCGCGCGGCGACGCGCGCGTTCTCGGCATAGCCGTGCGAAATCTTGACCAGTTCCTTGCGGCGCTGTTCGTTGAGCTCCGGCAGCGGAATCCTCAGATTGGTGCCGTCGACGATCGGGTTGAAGCCCAGATTGGATTCCCGGATCGCGCGGTCGACCGCGCCGACCATCGACTTGTCCCAGACCGAGACCGAGATCATGCGCGGCTCAGGCACGGTGACGTTGGCCACCTGATTGATCGGCATGGTGGTGCCATAGGCTTGCACCTGGATCGCGTCGAGCAGGTTGCTGGAGGCGCGACCGGTCCGCAGCGAGGCCAGATCATGCTTGAACGCCGCGATTGCCCCATCCATGCGCCGCTTGAGATCGTCGTACTCACCACTCATTCTAGTCTCCTCGACCCGTCTGCCGCGGGTTCACTGCTTCGGGCAAAGGCCCCGTGTTGGAGCCTGATTTCGAAACCCGGTTTCCCGGGATCGGGCCCGGATCACTCGTCCGCGACGACCGTACAGCGGCCGCCGCCCCTCAGAATATCGCCGAAACCACCTTTTTCGTGGATCGAATAGACGATTATCGGAATGTTGTTTTCGCGCGCAAGTGCAATCGCAGCCGTATCCATGATCGAAAGGCCGCGATTTATGACTTCGGCATGGCTGATGCGCTCGAAACGTGTCGCGCTTGGATCCTTTTTCGGGTCGGCCGAATAGACGCCGTCGACCTGCGTGCCCTTGAACAACGCGTCGGCGCCAATTTCGGCGGCACGGAGCGCTGCGGCCGAATCGGTGGTGAAGAACGGATTGCCGGTGCCGCCGGCGAAGATCACCACCTTGCCCTGGTTCATGTAGGCGGTCGCCTGGCGCTGCGAAAAGCTCTCGCAAAGCTCAGGCATGGCAATCGCGGACAGCACAACGGCGTCGACGCCGATCTTGTTCAGCGATGTGCGCAGCGCCAGCGAATTGATGACAGTGGCAAGCATGCCCATATGGTCGCCAGTAACGCGGTCCCCACCCTTGGAGGCAACGGCCACGCCGCGAAAGATATTGCCGCCGCCAATGACGACACCCACCTCTATGCCCAGCGCGCGCGCCTCGGCGATGTCGCCGGCGATGCGGTCGACGACCGAGACATCGATGCCGAAATGCTGTTCGCCCATCAACGCTTCGCCCGAAGCTTTCAGCAGAACACGTCGGTAGAGGGGCTTCACCGTCATCTGGTTCCTCGAAAATCCCGGCGCGGCAAGCTCTGAAGGCGAAAAAGGCCTCCTGCTTCGCCCGGCGGTGCTGTCATGACGGGTTGACCGGATACACGAAGGGCGCGGCGATGTCACGCCGCGCCCTTGTGCAAAATTCCAGGCTTTTTGGATCAGTTGCTGCTGATGGCAACAGCCTCGCCTTCGACCACGACCGGCAATGCATAACCGGACGGCTTGTCGCCGGTCACGACACCACCGGCGACACGGACCTGGATCTCGGGACCGAAATAGGAATGCGGGAACGGCGCAGGCGTGCCGCTCACCTTGTCCAGCCGCTGGCGAAGCGCGGGCGGTATCGAGAAATCGAGCGCGGCAACATTGTCCTGCAACTGCGAAAGTCTCGTTGCCCCAAGGATGACGGTGGCGATTCCTGGCTGTGTCGCCACCCAGTTGAGCGCCACCTGAGCCATGCCGCGGCCGAGTTCGGCGGCGACTTTTTCCAACTCCGCCACAACAGCCCAGTTGTGATCCGTGAATTTCTGGAAGCCGGGATGGGTGGTGTTGCGGAAGCCGTCGAGCCGGCCGGCATTGCCCGCTTGCATCGGCCGGTATTTGCCGCTCAACAGGCCGCTGGCCAGCGGGCTCCAGACCATGATGCCGGCGCCATGACGTGTCCCGAACGGCACGAATTCATGCTCGATGGCACGCTCCGCCAGGGAGTATTCGAGCTGCAACGCCGAGATCGGCTCATAGCCGCGCAGTTCGGCGATCGCCTGAGCCCGCCCGGCATACCAGGCCGGCACGTCGGACAGGCCGATGTGACGTATCTTGCCTGCCCGAACCAGATCGTCGAGCGTGCGCAGCACTTCCTCGGCCGGCGTCAGCCTGTCCCAGATATGCATGAGATAGAGATCGATGTAGTCGGTGCCCAGCCGCTTCAGCGAGGCGTCGACGGCACGCATGATGTTCTTGCGGCCATTGCCGCCGGCGTTGGGATTGCCGGGGTTCGAGTTCATGGTGAATTTGGTGGCGATCACCGCCTTGTCGCGCAAGCCTCGCTCGGCCACGAATTCACCGAGCCAGGTCTCGGCGGTGCCCCCGGTATAAAGGTCGGCGGTGTCGAAGAAATTGCCGCCGGCCTCGACATAGGCGTCAAACATCGCGCGCGCCGTATCCCGGTCCGCGCCCCAGCCCCATTCCGTGCCGAAGGTCATCGTGCCCAGCGCCAGCCGGCTGACGCGCAGGCCGCTGTTGCCGAGTGTGTAGTAGCTCATCGTCATTGTCTTTTCCGATCCTGATCCGGTTGATGCGGGCGTCATTGGCCCGGGGTCGTCTTGACCCAGGGATTGCCGCGTTCATGCGTCATGCGGAAGGTGAAGCCATCGACCTTCCAGGCGGTGCCAGAACGAGTCAGGTGGTGCTCATAGGTGCCCCAGACTTCCCAGAGTGGATCGCCATTGCCCTCCATCAGGTTCCAGGCATAGCCGTTCGACAGAACAGTCGCCGTGTCCGCCTCGAGGACGACCTGGTGATTGGTGCGCAGGTGCAGGCTGGTCTTGCTGCCCTTGAGATTGCCGGCCCAGGCGCCGATCAGATCGTCGGAGGCAATGTTGGCCGCGGGCTGCCCGGACAGGCTGCTGAAGTCGGCGGTGACCCGATCCGCGAAATAGCTGCGCGCGCGTTTCCAGTCCTGCGCGTCGACGGCGCGGTCGATGGCATCGGCGATACGGATCACGGCGCGTTCATCGGCAAGTGCCTGCCAGCCGGTCGGTTCGGCACCACCGGCATCGACGGGTGCCAAGGCAAGGCCTGCTGCGAAGGTAACGTGTTTCAAGGCATTCATTTCGCTTCTCCTTTGGTGGATAGGTTTGCAACGGACGGATGATCAGTCGGGGAGGTCCGCCTTCAGCCTTTTGACAGCGCGTCGACAACGACCTGGAAGCGGCGCGGGTCGAAATAGTCGTGATAGGCACTGATCAGGCCATTCTCGAAATGGAAGACGGCAATGTTGCTGTTGGTGTATTCAGTGCCGCCGACGAGCACGGCGCGGTTCCGGTATTCGACCACCACGGCTTCGGAGTCCGCAGCGGGATAGATGGCCGTCAGTTGCGATTCGAAGGTTTCGAAATTGCCGAACAGTCCCCTGAAGGCGGCCACGATCGCTGCCTTGCCGTCGATGCTGTCGCCAAATCCCGCCAGCGGATAGAAGACTATGATGCGGCCATCCTCGGCCCAGAGTTCACTCCAACTGTCGATATCCTTGCGGTGCATCAGGTCAAAGAAGTTGTGTACCGTCTGGAGGTTGCGGGCTTGTCTGGAATGAAGGTCGGACATCGGAGGCTCCTTGCTGTCTGATGCTTGCCGTTCGATGCCGTCTTAAATGATCCGCTTTTGCCTCCTCGATAAGATTGCATGATCTGCATGGACCGTGCGATATGGTTCATGAATGGACCGGGACCTGCTCACCCACCTGCCTGTCATTGTAGCCGTTGCGCGGCGCGGCGGCTTCGCACTTGCCGCGGCGGAACTCGGGATGAGCCCGTCGGCGGTCAGCCATGCGGTGCGGCTCGTCGAGGAGCGTATCGGCCAGCCGCTGTTTGCGCGCACGACGCGCAGCGTTTCGCTCACCGAGGCCGGCAAGGCGCTGGTGGAAACGGCGGCCCCTGCCCTCCAGGATATTGCCGAGCGGATGGACCGCATCCGCAGCGACAAGGGCAGGCCGTCTGGCCTGCTCAGGATCAACGCCTCCAACATCGCGATTCCATTGGCGGTGACGCCGGTCGCCGCCGCGATGGCCGAGCGCTATCCCGACATTACGGTCGAGATTTTTGCCGATCAGGGATTGGTCGACATCGTCGGCGAAGGTTTCGACGCCGGCATCCGGCTCGGCGAGATGATCGCGCAGGACATGGTTGCCATCCGCCTGACGCAACCCTTCAAAGTCGTCATCGTCGCCTCTCCCGCCTATATCGGGCGACGTGGCCGTCCGCGCCGAGTAGCCGATCTCGCGAACCACAATTGCATCGGGTACCGGCTTGTCCGCTCGGGGGCTCTCTATCGCTGGGATTTGACCGAGGATGGCAAGGATGTGGTCATGGAAACCAGCGGTACGGCCATCGTGACGGATTCGCTCGCCGCCATTGATCTGGCGCTCGCTGGGGTCGGCCTCGCCTATATGTTCGAGCCGCTGGCCCGCGCGGATCTGGCAGCCGGGCGCCTGGTGCAGGTTCTGCCGCAATCAGCGATCGAGGAACCCGGCCTTTTCCTCTACTTCCCGCGCCGCGCGGCAATGGCGCCGAAGCTCAGGGCGTTTATCGATACCGCAAACGAAATCGGCCGGGCATCCCTGCGGACGCCCGGCCGAAAAACACAGTCGGAATAAAGCGGTAGGACGCTTACTTCTTGACCGCCGCCGCGACTTCCGCGGCGAAATCGGACTCTTCCTTCTCGATGCCCTCGCCGAGCGCGAAGCGCAGATAGGCCGTGATCTTGGCCGGCGCGCCGATTTCCTTTTCGGCATCCTTCAGCGCCTTCTCGACAGTGATGTCGGGGTTGAGCACGAAGGCCTGCTTCAAGAGCACGACTTCCTCATAGAACTTGCGCAGGCGACCCTCGACCATCTTTTCGATGATGGCTTCCGGCTTCCCGGACTGGCGCGCCTGGTCGGAGAAGATTGCCTTCTCACGCTCGACCGCCGCCGGGTCGATCTGCTCGGCGGTCAGCGCCATCGGGTTGGTGGCGGCGACATGCATTGCGACCTGGCGGCCAAAGGCATTGGCGGCATGCTCGTTGCCGGTAGTCTCGATCGCGACCAGCACGCCGAGCTTGCCAAGGCCATCGGCAACCGAATTGTGGACGTAGGTCGCAACCGCGCCATGCGGCACGGTCAGCTTGGCCGAGCGACGGAAGCCCAGGTTCTCGCCAATGGTGCCGACAGCGTCCTTGATGGTGTCGGTGACCGACTTGTCCGAACCCGGATACTTCGCGGCGGCCACAGCCTCTGTCGTGCCATAGGCAAGCGCCACCTTGGCGACGTTGGCGACGATTTCCTGGAAGGCGGCATTGCGGGCGACGAAATCAGTCTCGGAATTCACCTCGACGACGGCGGCTTCGCGCACGCCGTTGTCGACGCCGATCAGGCCTTCGGCGGCGGTGCGACCGGCCTTCTTGTCGGCCTTGGAGATGCCCTTCTTGCGCAGCCAGTCAACGGCTTCTTCCATGTTGCCATTGGTCTCGTTCAACGCCGCCTTGCAGTCCATCATGCCCGCGCCGGTCAAGTCGCGGAGTTCTTTGACCTGTGCAGCCGAAATGCTCATTGTCGCCTCTTTGTTTAAATGCACCGACGCACCATCGTTATTTGATGGTGCGTCTGTTTAGCGTGCCAAAATATGAGAAAGATGAAGGCCGCAAACCGGCCTTCGACTATCAAGCCTCTGGGGCTTCCGACGCCGGAGCCGGATCGAGCGCCGGCTCGACCGGAGCTTCGACCGAAGCGCCGATATCCATGCCGAGCGCGCCCTGCTGACGGGCGATGCCGTCAATCGCGGCCTTGGCGATCAGATCGCAATAAAGCTGGATGGCGCGGGCCGCGTCGTCATTGCCGGGGATCGGGAAATCGATCTTGTCCGGATCGCAGTTCGAATCGATGATGGCAACGACCGGGATGCCCAGGCGCTTGGCCTCGAGGATGGCGATCGCTTCCTTGTTGGTGTCGATTACGAACATCAGGTCGGGCGTCGAGCCCATGTCCTTGATACCGCCGAGCGCCTTGTCGAGTTTCTCGCGCTCGCGGTCGAGGTTCAGGCGTTCCTTCTTGGTCAGGCCTTGCGCCTCGCCGGCCAGCATCTCGTCGAGCTTGCGCAGGCGCTGGATCGAGTTCGAGATCGTCTTCCAGTTGGTCAGCATGCCGCCGAGCCAACGCGAATTGACGTAGTACTGGGCCGAACGCTGCGCGGCATCGGCGACGATGTCGGACGCCTGGCGCTTGGTGCCGACGAACAGCACGCGGCCGCCCTTGGCAACGGTGTCGGAAACCTGCTTCAGCGCCTGGTGCAGCAAAGGCACCGTCTGCGAGAGGTCGATGATGTGGATGTTGTTGCGGGCGCCGTAGATGTAGGGCGCCATCTTCGGGTTCCAGCGGTGGGTCTGGTGGCCGAAGTGAATGCCAGCTTCCAAAAGCTGGCGCATGCTGAAATCAGGCAGTGCCATTCTCATTTCCTTTCCGGTTAGCCTCCACGGACACAGGCATTTTTTGGACGAAGTCCTCGAACGCCACCGGAGGTTTCAGCCGGATTTCTCCCGGGCAGACACCAAAGTCCGTGTGTGGAATGAGCGGGCATATAGAGGGGAAGCGCGATAAACGCAAGCCGTGTGACGCTTTCCGCTCAGCGTGCGGCAATCAGCGCTCCGGTGCCTATCATGGCACTGCCGGCGAACCTGTTCATCAGTCGCATGCGCCCGGGCGTCCTGAACCAGCCTGAGGCCCGGCCCGCAAGTACCGCATAGACACCCATGGTGAGGATATTGACGCTGATGACGACGGCCACCACCAGCAGGCCATCGACAAACGTCAGCGTGTCGAGATCGAGGATCAGCGGCATGATCGAGGCATGGAACAGGATCGCCTTCGGGTTCCCCAGCGCAATGGACGCGCCAAGGAAGAAGAACCGCGACAATCTCGCCTGTGCCGTCTGCGGCCCGTTCGGTTGCGTGGCCGAGGCCCGCCACATCCTGATGCCGAGAAAAATCAGGTAGGCGGCGCCTGCATATTTAAGCAGAAGGAATATCCATTCGAATGTCTGGGCCAGGGCTACCAGCCCGAGCAGTGCCAGAGTGACCAGCACGGCATCGCCGGCGGCGACCCCCACGCCGGCCATGAAGGCGCGAAGAAAACCACGCGACACGCCATTGGTGATGACCGTGAACATCGCTGGCCCCGGTGTGGCGGCGGCGAGTGTGACGGCTGCGCAATACGCGAAAAATGCCGTTGGTGTCATGACCGGGCCTTTCCGTTGGGTACCCGCACGCGCCTGAAGATCGCGACGATCTCCTCGCGGCTGCATTCGATGGCGCCGAGCCGCACCGCGCGGTCGCGCTCGAAACCGGTTATGTCATAGTGTGGCGCCGATGTCCTGGGCGGCCCCTGGTAGGACGAGCGCTTCACGCCAAGCCGGGATGCGAACCGATGCAGCTCTTCGGTGTCGTCGGCCATCAAATGGCACCAGCGATGGCCTGCCCACTTCCAGATCGCCGCATCGACATAGACCGCCATCAAGCCCGGCCAGCTCACTTGCGCATCACTGCTACTTCGATACGGGACAAGGCTTTGTCTGGTCGAACAGCGACAGGTTGACCAGCTTGCCGGTCATGGAGAAGTCGCCATAGTCCATGACGAGATCACGGGTGATGCCGTTTTCATGCAGCTTGAAGCTGATCCGGTATTCCGGCACTTCCTCGCCCTTCTGGGCACTGTCGTCGAAATAGGCGATGTCGACCGGCCAATATTTGTCGGTGGCAAGCTTCGCCAGTGCCGGCGCTTCCGGATCGGCCTTGTCGGCTTCGGTCTTCTTGCCGACGACAACCGTGGTCGTCATCACCTTGTTGGCGTCCTCCGACCCGTCGAACAGGTTGGTTTGATAGAAGTTTTCGCCTTTTTCGGCCTTGCCGATCAACTCGACCAGATGCTGGGTCGGAAACTGGGTGGCCGCGAGTTCAAGACTGTTCTTCTCCGGCTTGTCGATATCGACCTTCAGCCCCTTGGCATTCTTTGTCGCGACGCCCTTGACCTCCTTGTCGAGGTTCTGGTCGACGAAGGACTTCGTTACGAAAGAAAACACCTTGCCTTCCGCGTCCTCGAAGGTGGTGGTCTGCTGGTCGGTCAGCTTCGTGTTGTCGCTGGTCGCGATCTGCGTGACGAAACGGAATTTCACCGTGTAGCCTTCGCAGGCCGAGCCGTTGAACTCGTAGACCATACGGCCGGTGATACCGGTAATGCCGGATCGATCATCCGCCTTCTTGAGGGTGAGATCGTAGACGGCGCGATGCGCCTGCAGCGCCGGTACGGCGAAAGCGGAGCCCACAGGGAACAGCGCCGACAACAGAACGGCGTGGAATGCAAGGCGCGCTGCGCGCATGAGGTACTCCAATCGTCGCGGCTGATGGCAGGGCCGCAGGGAAAGATGGTCCAGCTTAAAAAAAGTCGTGGCGGAAGCGAGGCAAAAATAGCAATTTCGGCCCGGCTAGCGCGGCACCTTCCAGCAATAGGGAAAAGCAATGAGTGAAACAATCGAAAAGCGGCTAAGTGATCTCGGCGTGACGCTTCCTGTTGCCGCCGCGCCTGCCGCCAACTACGTGCCCTATTGCAGGACCGGCAATCTGCTGTTCACGGCGGGACAATTGCCGCTCAAGGACGGCAAGCTGCAGGCGAGGGGTCTGCTCGGCCGCGACGTCGACACGGCAAGCGGCAAGGACGCCGCGAAATACTGCGCCATCAACATCCTGGCGCAAGCCAAGGCGGCACTTGGCGACCTCGAGAAGATTCGCCGTCTGGTGAAGATCACCGTCTTCGTGGCTTCGGCCACCGACTTCGTCGAACAGCATCTGGTCGCCAACGGCGCCTCCGATTTCCTGGTTGCCGCGCTTGGCGAAAGCGGCAAGCACGCACGCTCCGCCGTCGGCACCGCCTCCCTGCCGCTTAATGCCGCGGTGGAAATCGAAGCGATCTTTGAAGTCGAATGAGTGAAGGTGCGGACATGACCGACCTCTCCTGGCTGACTGCCCGGCCGGTTGCCCATCGCGGCTTTCACGACTTGAACAAGTCGCGCTGGGAAAACACGCTTTCCGCCTTCGCCGCCGCGGCCGAACGCGGCTACGCGATCGAATGCGACGTGCATCTGTCGTCGGATGGCGTTCCCATCGTCATCCATGATGACGATCTGCAACGGCTGACAGGTCAGGACGGTTTCGTCTGGCAACGCAGCGCGGCCGAACTTACCGCGCTCAAGGTCGGCGGCACGGCGGATCACGTGCCGACGCTGCAGCAAACGCTCGACCTCGTCGACGGCCGCGTGCCCATGGTCGTCGAGCTGAAAGGAACTCCCGGTCGCGATGGGGGCCTAGTGGCGCGCGTCGGCAAGATGCTGAAGCGCTACAAGGGCAAGGCGGCGATCATGTCGTTTGATCACTGGCTGATCCGCGATTTCCCCAGGCACGCGCCCGGCATTCCGGCTGGATTGACCGCCTATGGCAAGGACGCCAAGCTGATCGAAGCACATTTTTCCATGCTGGCGCACGAACTCTCCTTTACCTCCTATGCCGCCGGCGATCTGCCGAACCCGTTTGTCAGCTTCGTGCGCGAAAAGCTCAAAATGCCTGTCATCACCTGGACGGTGCATGACCAGCCGGCGGTCGACCTGACCTTTAGATATGCCGACCAGATGACGTTCGAAGGTTTCGAACCCGACCTGGTCAAAGTCGCCTGAGCAGGGTGCCCGAAACGTGACTTGTAGCGGCCCGAATGGAGCTTAAATAAGCCTCATGGATCAGGGCGACGACTGCGACGGACAATCGGCGAATGCGGGCTATTCGATCCGGATCGCCGCGGGCATAGGCGCCTTTACCTGCGATGAATGGAACGGCTTTGCCGGAACCACGCGCGGCGACGCGGCCGGATATAACCCACTCGCTTCATTCGCTTTTTTGAGCGCTCTGGAGGATTCGGGCTGCGCCGTGCGGCGCACTGGCTGGCAAGGCCATCACCTGCGGCTGGAAACCGCGCAAGGCAGGCTGCTCGGCGCTATTCCCTGCTATCTCAAGTCGCACAGCCAGGGCGAATATGTGTTCGATCACGGCTGGTCGGATGCCTTCGAGCGCGCCGGCGGCCGTTACTATCCAAAATTGCAAAGTGCCGTGCCGTTCACGCCGGTCACCGGCCCTCGCCTGCTGGTCGGCAAGGGCGAGGATCAGGACGCGGTTAAGGCCGGGCTTGCCGCCGGGCTCAAAATGGTGACCGACAAGCTCGGCATATCCTCGGCGCATGTCACCTTCGCGCAAGAGAGCGACGTCGCGACGCTGGAGGCCGCGGGCTTCCTGCATCGCACCGATCAGCAATTCCATTTCTTCAACGAAGGCTTTTCCACCTATGACGACTTCCTCGCCACGCTTGCCTCGCGCAAGCGCAAGGCGATGAAGAAAGAACGGCGCGAAGCGCTCGCCGATGGCATCACGATCGACTGGCTGACCGGCAAGGACCTGACCGAAAAGGCCTGGGACGACTTCTTCGCCTTCTACATGGACACCGGCAGCCGCAAATGGGGCCGCCCCTACCTGAACCGTCAGTTCTTCTCGCTGATCGGCGAACGCATGGCGGACGACATCCTGCTGGTGATGGCCAGGCGCAACGGGCGCTACATTGCCGGCGCCATCAACTTCATCGGCTCCGACGCGCTCTACGGCCGCAATTGGGGCTGCATCGAGGATCATCCCTACCTGCATTTCGAGGTCTGCTATCACCAGGCCATCGACTTCGCCATCGAACGCAAGTTGAAGGTGGTCGAAGCAGGCGCGCAAGGCGAGCACAAGCTGGCGCGCGGCTACCGGCCGGTGACCATGCATTCGGCGCATTACATTGCCCACCCCGGCCTGCGCAAAGCGGTCGCCGATTATCTCGGGCGCGAGCGGCGCGAGGTGGCGCGGATGGGCGAATACCTGGAAGAACATACCCCGTTCCGCAAAGATCTCGAGGGATAGCAGGCTTTTTCGACACGCCTGCCGACGCTGTTTACCCCGCGGCAGGACCCCGCCAGGCCATGCCTCGGGCATGGGCGCGCAAGTCTACGCCATTGAAGCCCTAAACTGCAGATTGTCGCACGATGTTGCTGCCCCGCGGGTCCTCGATTGCGCCTTCCTGTCGACGCTGATCTTGCTGGCCGGCGGGCTTCCGCTCGACAGGGTGTCCGCGACACGGGCCGCCTTGTTGAACGACCGCGCCGCACCTTATTTCGACAGCGCGTCGTCGCGCAAAAGACGCTTCCATCGCGCGCTCATAGACGCCACCATGGTCGATCTCGGCTGATCGCCCCGCAGCTTCGTCTTGCCGCTCGGAGGTGGCTTCGCTACACCGGACGTCAAGGCAAACTCCGGAGCGTTCGCCATGACTGAGACCGCCTACGACACCGACAACATCTTCGCAAAGATCCTGCGCGGCGAAATACCCTCGCACCGCATCTATGAGGACGAAGCGGTCGTGGCCTTCATGGATGTGATGCCGCAGGGGCCGGGGCATACACTGGTGATGCCGAAGGTGCCGTCGCGCAACCTGCTCGACGCCGATCCGTCAACGTTCGGCCCGCTTTTCACGGTGGTCCAGAAAGTGGCGCGGGCCGTCCGCAAAGCATTTGACGCCGACGGCGTCACCGTCATGCAGTTCAATGAACCTGCTTCGGGGCAGACCGTCTATCATCTTCACGTGCATGTCATCCCGCGCTTCGACAGCATCCCGCTGAAGCCGCATACGGGCGCGATGGAGAATCCGGAAGTGCTGGCGCGGAACGCAGACAAGATCCGCGCCGCGCTGGGAAGCTGATTCCGCGCATCATTTCGCGGAGAGAACCGGCCGCTCGCGTGAGCCGTTCGATCGCGCTCGGGCGGGGGCGTTGCATCAGTCCTTAGGCAGAAGCCTCCCCAAGGGCCCGGGCGATGCTCGACTTCCTGAACGCGCCACGTCGTCGTCCCAATGAAAAAAGCCCCGTTTCCGGGGCTCTCTTCAACTTTTGTCAGGCTCAGTTCTTTCTGGGCAGTTGCGGCACGAGGCTGCGCTTGCCGCCGTCCTTGCCCTTGGGCTCGGGCTTCTGCGCCACGACCTTCTTTGCCGCAGGCTTCCTGGCCACGGCCTTGGATGGCTTCGGCGCGTCTTCCGGCTCTTCCTTCTTCGGCTTCACCGGCGCCTCGTCGGCGAGCGATTCGAGCTTGAGGCCGGTCTCGCCGGTTTCCTTCTTCTCGACGGTGACGCGCACCGTGCCGCCCTTCTTGAGCTTGCCGAACAGCACCTCGTCGGCCAGCGGCTTCTTGATGTGCTCCTGGATGACGCGGCCGAGCGGACGCGCGCCCATGCGTTCGTCATAGCCCTTGTCGGCGAGCCAGGCGATCGCGTCCGGCGACAGGTCGAAGGTGACGCCACGCTCGGAAAGCTGGGCTTCCAGCTGCATGACGAACTTCTGCACCACCTGATGGATGACCGGCACCGGCAGCGAGCCGAACGGAATGATCGCATCGAGACGGTTGCGGAATTCCGGCGTGAACAGCCGGTTGATCGCTTCGA
This sequence comes from Mesorhizobium sp. B2-3-11, assembly GCF_006442215.1. Taxonomy (NCBI): domain Bacteria; kingdom Pseudomonadati; phylum Pseudomonadota; class Alphaproteobacteria; order Hyphomicrobiales; family Phyllobacteriaceae; genus Mesorhizobium; species Mesorhizobium sp. B2-3-11. Next base: position 489,030 of record NZ_VFVS01000001.1, read on the forward strand.
CATCGTCGCCTTCGCGCTTGGTCGAACCGAAACCGATCGCCGCGCGCTGCGCATCGGATGCGCCCGCATTGGTGGTCATGATCAGGATGACATTGCGGAAGTCGATCTGCTTGCCGTTGTGGTCGGTCAGCTTGCCGTGGTCCATCACCTGCAACAGGATGTTGAACAGGTCCGGATGCGCCTTTTCGACCTCGTCGAGCAGCAGCACGCAGTGCGGATGCTGGTCGACACCGTCGGTCAAAAGGCCGCCCTGGTCGAAGCCGACATAGCCGGGAGGCGCGCCGATCAGCCGCGAGACGGTGTGGCGTTCCATATATTCCGACATGTCGAAACGGATCAGTTCGACACCGAGCGAGGCGGCCAACTGCTTGGCGACTTCGGTCTTACCGACGCCGGTCGGACCTGAGAACAGGTAGGAGCCGATCGGCTTCTCCGGTTCGCGCAGGCCGGCACGCGCCAGCTTGATCGCCGAGGTCAGCGCGGTGATGGCGGTGTCCTGGCCGTAGACGACGCGCTTGAGCTCGATGTCCAGGCCCTGCAGCACCTTCTCGTCATCGGCCGAAACCGTTTTCGGCGGGATGCGTGCCATGGTGGCGATCGTCGCTTCGATCTCCTTGATACCGATCGTCTTCTTGCGCTTGGCCTCCGGCACCAGCATCTGCGAGGCGCCGGTCTCGTCGATCACGTCGATCGCCTTGTCCGGCAGCTTGCGGTCGTTGATGTAGCGCGCCGACAGCTCCACCGAGGCCTTGATCGCCTCGTTGGTGAACTTCACCTTGTGGAATTCCTCATAATAGGGCTTCAGGCCCTTCATGATCTCGATGGCGTCCTCGACGGTCGGCTCGTTGACGTCGATCTTCTGGAAGCGCCGCACCAGCGCGCGGTCCTTCTCGAAGAACTGGCGGAACTCCTTGTAGGTGGTCGAACCGATGCAGCGGATCGCACCCGATGACAGAGCCGGCTTCAACAGGTTCGACGCATCCATGGCGCCGCCTGACGTAGCACCCGCACCGATCACCGTGTGGATCTCGTCGATGAACAGCACGGCGCCCGGATAGTCCTCGAGCTCCTTGACGACCTGCTTCAGCCGTTCCTCGAAGTCACCGCGATAGCGCGTGCCGGCCAAAAGCGTGCCCATGTCGAGCGCGAAGATGGTGGCATTGTGCAGGACTTCCGGCACGTCGCCCTCGACGATGCGCTTGGCCAGGCCTTCGGCGATCGCCGTCTTGCCGACGCCGGGATCACCGACATAGAGCGGGTTGTTCTTGGAGCGACGGCACAGCACCTGGATGGTGCGGTTGATCTCGCTCTCGCGGCCGATCAGCGGATCGATTTTGCCGGCCTTGGCCTTGTTGTTGAGGTTGACGCAATAGGCGGTCAGCGCGTCCTGCTGCTGCTTCTTCTTGCCGCCTTCCTCCTGGGGCTCGGCACCGTTCTGGCCGCCCTGCTCGTCATCGGCGCCGCGCGGGGTGCGGCTCTCGGACGCGCCCGGACGCTTGGCGATGCCATGCGAGATGTAGTTGACCGCGTCGTAGCGGGTCATCTGCTGTTCCTGCAGGAAATAAGCGGCATGGCTTTCGCGCTCGGCGAAGATGGCGACGAGCACGTTGGCACCCGACACTTCCTCGCGGCCAGATGACTGCACATGGATCACCGCGCGCTGGATGACGCGCTGGAAACCGGCGGTCGGTTTGGAATCCTCATCGTAGCCGGTGACCAGATTGTCGAGCTCGGTGTCGATGTAGGTCAGAACGGTATGCTTCAGTTCGTCAAGATCGACGTTGCAGGCGCGCATGACGGCGGCCGCCTCCGTGTCGTCGATGAGCGCGAGCAGCAGGTGTTCAAGGGTTGCATATTCATGGTGCCGCTCGTTGGCGAGCGTCAGCGCTTGATGAAGCGCCTTTTCCAGGCCTTGGGAGAAAGCCGGCATGTTACCTCACTTCTTCTCCATCACGCATTGCAGCGGATGCTGATTCTGTCGGGCGAAATCCATGACCTGAGACACTTTGGTCTCGGCCACCTCGAATGTATAGACCCCGCACTCGCCCACTCCATGATTGTGAACATGAAGCATGATGCGTGTGGCAGCTTCGCGGTCCTTCTGGAAAAAACGCTCCAGCACGTGAACCACGAACTCCATCGGAGTGTAGTCGTCGTTGAGGATGAGGACCCGGTAAAGGCTGGGCTTCTTGGTCTTGGTTTTGGTGCGCGTGATGACGGCCGTCCCGCGGCCGGCCTCATTGCCGTCGCCGCCGCCGTTTTGCATCCGCGCCACTCGTCTCGTGGCAGTCAAACCGATCGTCACGTATTCCTGCCTCTTCGAATCCTCATGCGAGTTTCACATGTAGGTGTTCGATGGACGATTTTAAGCCCTTCTGGTTAGCTGACAATATGGCTAGGTGACCAACTTGGCGGAATTTCGCGATCGTGAAGCGTTGACATGAAAAAACCCGGCCGCGTTTCCACGACCGGGTTTTGTCCCGCGCCCAAAGGGCCGGATCTGGAATTCTCGGGCGAAAATTATTTCGCCTTGGCAACGATCGATTCGAAAGGCTTGTAGGCTTCCTTGGCGAGTTCGGCATAGAGGTCGCCAATCTTGGTGGCCTCGGCAACGAACGCCTCGTAGGACTGCTTGGCATAGTCGGATTGAATCTCGATCGCCTTGTCCAGCGACTTGGCCGAGAACAACTTCTCGACCGCGGCGCTGCCGGCTTCGAGGCTCTTCTTGGTGTATTCGCCGGCCTCGGTGGCGATCGCCTGCGCGCCCTTGGACAAAGAGGCGAAGCTCTTCAATCCGGTGTCAGTGAACTCCTTGCCGTATTTGCTGAAGTCCTCATAGGTCTGGGTCATTTTCGTACTCTCCCTGGACGGTTGACGCGCCCTGCCCCGAGCGCCGTTGTGCAATGCATATATATATTGTGCGGCGCACAAAAGTCAAGAATTCGGAGGCTCGCGGCCGCGCTGGCGGCGGCAATGGCTAAAATTCAAATAAAGGAAGGCTCAAACCGCCAGAAAATGGTGAACGCGGCGGTTACCATAAACGGATTGGTAACGCTGCCCCGCTAGCTTGGCTGGAAGTGAGGCAGGATCCCTTTGCCGCCTCCAACGCAACGAGAAATTCAAAGGAACTACCAGTGCGTCAGGCGTTGTCGGGCATCGTTTCCAAATCCGCGTCCCCTCTCAAAACGATCATGATCCTCGCCATGGCGATGACATTCGTCGTCGCGGGTGCCGCCTCGTCGTTCGCGGCAAAATCGGCAGCCATCGTCGTCGACGCCAAGACCGGCAAAGTGCTCTACTCGGCCAATGCCGATGGCCGGCGCTATCCTGCCTCGCTGACCAAGATGATGACGCTCTATCTGACCTTCGAAGCGATGGCGAAGGGCAAGATCAGCAGAAACACGCCAGTCGTGTTTTCAGCCCATGCATCCGCCGAGGCGCCGACCAAACTCGGCGTGAAGCCGGGCGGATCGGTCGCGGTCGAGACCGCGATCCTGTCGATAGTCACGAAGTCGGCCAACGACTCGGCGACCGCGCTCGGCGAGATGCTCGGCGGCAATGAAACCAATTTCGCCCGCATGATGACGGCCAAGGCGCGGCAGCTCGGCATGAACGGCACCGTCTTCCGCAACGCCAACGGCCTGCCCGACCCGGGGCAGTTCACCACCGCGCGCGACATGGCCACGCTCGGCATCGCACTCAGGGAACATTTTCCCCAGTACTATGGCTATTTCGCGCAGCGCTCCTTTCTCTACGGTCGCCAGCGCATCAACGGGCACAACCGCCTGCTCGGACGCATCAAGGGCGTCGACGGCATCAAGACCGGCTACACCCGCGCCTCCGGCTTCAATCTCGTCTCATCCGTATCTGACGGCAACCGCCGCCTTGTCGCCGTCGTCATGGGCGGCACCTCGGGCGGCAGCCGCGACAACCAGATGGCTGGTCTGATCAACGCCTATTTGCCGAGGGCATCGACCCGCGGTGGCGGCGATCTGGTCGCCAAGGCGGACAGCAATCCCATCAGCGCACTTGCGAAGGTTCTCCTGCCCAAGCATGACGCGCCGACTCCGGACGAAAAGCCGGTGGCCGTGGCGGAAGCCGATACGGCCGTCGCGAACGACGCGACCGTTGCCCAGGGCGACAGCGAGGACGAGGATACAGCCGAGGCAGAGACCCCCAAGCTGGTTGTCCCGGCAAAGAAGGTGAAGACGGTCATCGTCTCCGCTCCCAAGGTCGCCACCGCACAGGTCGTGGCTGCCTATGCAGAGCCCGCCCCGGCCGTTGATCCGGTCAACACCGCGTCGGTCCCGTCAGGCTGGGCCATCCAGGTCGCTTCCTCGCCGAAGCAGTCCGAAGCCCAGGCTTTCCTCGACAACACAACCAAGCAGGCTCCCAAGGTGCTGGCCGACGCTTCCGGCTTCACCGTCGCTTTCGACAAGGACGGCGTCACCTACTACCGCGCGCGTTTCGGCGGCTTTGGGTCGAAGGATGCCGCGTGGAAGGCTTGCACCGCTTTGAAGAAGAAGAAAATCGAGTGCTACGCCGTCCAGCAATAGGACCGCGTGGAAGGTATCTCCCGGAAAAATTTTGCGTCGAAGGAGACTAGTTGTGATTGGAGAGCAAGACGTCCTTGGCTTCGTTAATCCGCGCCGCCAGGAAAGACGTGCCGCCGATATCGGGGTGCAGGCGCTGCATCAGGCGGCGGTGCGCCTTGCGGACATCCGCCGCGGCGGCCCCCGCTTCAAGACCAAGGACCTTGTAGGCCTCCTCCTTAGTCATGGCGCCCGGACTTGGCGCAACACCCAGCCCTTCGCCACCGTTCGTCTCAGCGTGTTTGCGCCAGACGGGAAATCTGCCGTCAAGATACGTCTCTAGCAACTGCCGGCTCTCCGGATCGCCGGAGAGCTCGCGGTAGAGATGCTGCAATTCCGCAAGGGTCATCGAGCCGAGCATCTTGCCATCGTGGCGGCCGGCCAGAACCAGCCCTTCAAGGCCGCCCGTATTGTGATCGAGTTCCATCTCGAGTGCCGCTGTCCGCACGGTTGAGCGTTTTCCAGCAACCGGCCTGGCATTTGGCCGGCCTGTACGCGTGGCGCCGTACCAGGCGATTGCCACGAACAGGATGATGCCGCCGATGGCTTGATGCCCTACCAGGAGCACGGCGCCGCCGACCAGCGCCAGCAGGATCGGCCCCAAGGTTCTCATCCCGCTTGCGAGTTGCGCCGGATCCGCGCGGAGAAAGGCCGTGGCTACCCCCAGGAGCACCAGCAACAACGCGACCACAACGATAATTGCGCCTAACATTTCCCATCGCCCCGCAGGTATCCTGTCCGCCTGGACAGCCGCGTGATGTCCTTCAACACTTTTTCTGCGCCAGAATCATGGCCTTTACCCGGGCTGGAAGAGGACCATCGTGCGAACTGGTTCCGCAACGCCGCGGCCTGTGTCGACTTCGACGGTTCTTCATCGCGCATGGATTTGAAGATGTGGCGTTGTCCCGTCGCTTGCAAGTCCAGCACGAGGCAAGATTGAGGGCCAGAAAAAGTCTAAAGCACGTCGCGTCGAAACGGACCTATGCGACGCGCTTCAGAGGCTTTGTCTTTATGCATGTCGTTCTCCCAAAACCGAGGTCACTTTTGGGCGACATGCGTTAGAGCAAGCCGAGTTCGGCCAGCTCGCGCCTGAGTTTCGGCGGCATCTCGACCAATCCCGCCTTGCCCTTGCCGAGATCGGCCGGAGCGTCCGCTGGCTTCAGGTAACGCCAGCCCTGGAAGGCGCGGCGCGGCTGCCAGTCGGTACGCACCACCTCGGGATCGAGCATCAAATGGCAGCGGCCGATGCCGTCGTCATCGATGAACGGCCGTATCTCCGTGATCAATTGGCGGCATTGCACGCTGCCCTTGATCACCCAGTAGAGCGAGCCGCCATCGGTGACCTCGGCGCCACGTGTCGGCATCATGCGGGTGGTGTGCCAGTGTTCGGCTGGTTCACCGGCACGGCGGCGCTCGTCAAGACGGAAGGCGATCCACTCTTCGAGATCCTCGACACTGTCGCAGCCGACGCAAAGCTTTAGGAGATTGAGAGCCATTCGCTAAGGTTAATTCGGGGCGCCGAGACGTCAACGGCCTGACGGACTTCTCCACAGTGCCGGTTTGGGCCAGCCCTCAACACTCCACGACGTTGACCGCAAGCCCGCCAAGGCTGGTTTCCTTGTACTTTTCGTTCATATCGAGGCCGGTCTGGCGCATGGTCTCGATCGCGGCATCGAGCGGCACGAAATGCACGCCGTCGCCTTTGATGGCCAGTGACGCGGCCGTCACCGCCTTGACGGCACCCAGAGCGTTGCGCTCTATACATGGCACCTGGACCAGCCCGCCGACCGGGTCGCAGGTCATGCCGAGATGATGTTCGAGCGCGATCTCGGCGGCATTCTCGACCTGTTCGGGCGTGCCGCCCATGACGGCGCACAGCCCGGCGGCCGCCATCGCCGAGGCCGAGCCCACCTCGCCCTGGCAGCCGACTTCGGCGCCGGAGATCGACGCATTGGACTTGATGATGCCGCCGACAGCCGCTGCCGTCAGCAGGAAGTCGCGGATGCTCGGCTGGTCGGCCTCGGGATGGAAATGCAGCCAGTAGCGCAGCACCGCCGGCAGCGTGCCGGCCGCGCCGTTGGTCGGCGCGGTGACGACACGCCCGCCGGCGGCATTCTCCTCGTTGACGGCCATCGCATAGATCGAAAGCCAGTCATTGGCGAGCAGCGGGTTCGGCCGGTTCTGCTGCCACTGCTCCTGCAGCTTGTCATGCAGCTGCCTGGCGCGCCGCCGCACCTTCAGCCCACCCGGCATGATGCCGTCCTGCGACAGGCCGCGGTCGATGCAGCCCTTCATCGCATCCCAGATAGCGTCGAGACCGGTGTCGAGCGCCTCGCGCGACATCTGCGTTTCCTCGTTGGTGCGCTTCATGTCGGCAATGGAAAGGCCGCTCTTGGCCGCCATCTTCAGCATCTCGACCGCGTTCTTGAAGGGATACGGCACCTTCTTGCCCTCGGTCGTGACCGAGCCCTTTGCCTTCATCCGCTGCAGCTCTTCTTCCGAAACCACGAAGCCACCGCCGATCGAATAGTAGATGCGCTTGAGCAGCAACCGGCCGCCGGCGTCGTAGGCGTAGAACGCCATGCCGTTGGCATGACCGGTGAGCGGTGTCTTGCGGTCGAGCACCAGATCGGTGGTCGGGTCGAAATGGTAGGATGGGTGGCCGGGCGGTGAAATCAGCTTGTCGGCGGTGATGCGGCTGATGATGCCGTCAGCCTGGTCGGGGTCGACCGTTTGCGGCGTCTGGCCGGCAAGGCCGAGAATGACGGCACGGTCGCTGCCATGGCCGATGCCGGTATAGGCGAGCGAGCCATGCAGGCTGGCGCCGATGCGGTCGACCTTGGCGCCGGCGGGGCGCGGCCAGTCGTCGCCCGCGACCTCGTCGAGAAACCGGCGCGCAGCCGTCATAGGCCCCATGGTGTGCGAGCTCGAGGGGCCGATGCCGATCTTGAACAGGTCGAAAACCGAAAGGAACACGCTGTCTCCTGGATCATGTCGAGGACTACATATAGGAATTCCCGAGATGTTTCCGCTCTTTTGACAATCGCGGCGCAGCACCTGCCGACCTTGTTTGCTCCGGCAGCGACATTGATTGCCCGACGCTGCATGCGGCGATCAAAGCGATCAAGATGTGATAAATTCCCCCTATGGGCGATTCCTCCTATCTTTCGACGGCCGATCTCGCGGCGCTGGGCTTTTTCCTCCTCGCATGGGTGCTGCACACGCTTGCGTCCGATGGCAAGCTGGTTAGCCGCATCTCGCTGACGACTGCAATGAATGCCCAACGCGAGGCCTGGATGCGCACCATGGCCGAGCGTGAGATCCGCATCGTCGACACCGCCATCATGAGCGGCCTGCAGCAGGGAACCGCCTTCTTCGCCTCCAGTTCACTGATCGCGCTCGGCGGCTGTTTCGCCCTGCTTGGCGCGTCCGACCGGGTGCTTGAGGTGCTGAGCACTCTGCCCTTGGGCGGCGCGCCGTCGCGCTCGGCCTTTCAGATCAAGGTGCTGGGACTGGTGCTGATCCTGGCCTTTGCCTTCTTCAAATTCGGCTGGGCCTACAGGCTGTTCAATTACTGCTCGATCCTGATTGGCGCCGTGCCGATCCCACATGGCGAAGCCTCGCGCAATCACGTCACGCAAACGGCTGTGTGGCGCGCGACGCAAATGAATGTGCTGGCCGGCAAGCATTTCAATTCGGGCTTGCGCGGCGTGTTCTTCTCGATCGGCTATCTCGGCTGGTTCGTGGATCCGGTGGTGTTCGTGCTGTCGACGCTTCTGCTGCTGGCCGTCCTGATACGGCGCCAGTTCTTCTCGGCGGCGCGGCGCGCCGTGATCGGTCAGCCGCCCGGCGCCGGAAACGGCTGATCGATACGCCCGGAAAGCCAATAGGCGAAAAGTCCGATCCACTCGCGGACGGCCATGGTCGTGTTCTGCACTGAATCGGCCGCATTGTCGCGAAACAGCCCGATGCCTTCCCGACCGGAGGTGCGATAGTCGACCGGCCAGGGAACGGTTGAAAAACCGGCCTTGTCGAACAGCGCCTTGGCGCGTGGCATGTGAAAGGCTGATGTCACCAGTAGCCATGTCTCGCCCGGTTTGGGTTTGACCAGTTCGTGGCTGAAGACCGCATTCTCGTAGGTGTTGCGGGATTTGTCTTCGAGGATCAGCCGATCGGCCGGGACACCCAGCGCCTCGAGCAGGCGCGGAGCGGTGTCGGCATCACCTTCGCCGTCGAAGAACAGTGAGCCGTTTCCACCGGAGACGACCACCTTTGCCTGCGGGAAACGCCGGGCGAGGATTGCGGTCTCGACCATGCGATCGCCGCTGCTGTTCAATTCATAGCCGCCACGCGCGAGGTTGATGGCGCCCTCGAAGCCGCCGCCGAGCACGACGATGCCGTCTACCTTCGCCGGCAAAGGCGGCTTGGGAAAGCGTTCCTCCAACGGATTGAGCATCATGGCGCCAAATGATGTCCAGGCCGACAGCGCAAGGATCAGGAACGCCAGCACGCTGCCGGTGACGGCAAGTCGCCGCCGGCCGATCATCCCGGCGATCAGCCCCGCCAAAAGCAGGAAGATCGTCAGGTTGAGCGGCTGGATGAAGAACCAGAAGATCTTGGAAAGATAGTAGAACATCGCTCAACCCTTACGGCATCAAGGGCTCTGTAATGCTTTGGTTTTGCGCATGATTCTCTCCGAAAATCGATCGCGATTTTCGGGATCATGCGCCAGGCGAGCGGTACCCTTACCACCACTTCTCCGGCTGGAATGAGCCGGCCGCCTGCTCGATGACGGCGGCGGTCTGGAACAATGTCTCTTCCTCGAACGGCCTGCCGATCAGTTGCAGGCCGAGCGGCAATCCCTTGGGATCCAGGCCGGCAGGCACGGCAATGCCCGGCAGACCGGCCATGTTCACGGTGACCGTGAAAATGTCGTTGAGATACATCTTGACCGGATCGGCGGCCATGTCCTCGTCGGCTATGCCAAAGGCGGCGGACGGTGTAGCCGGCGTCAGGATGACATCGACGCCGGCGGCGAAGACGTTTTCGAAGTCGCGCTTGATCAGATTGCGCACCTTCTGAGCCTGCAGATAGTAGGCGTCGTAGTAGCCGGCCGACAGCACATAGGTACCGATCATGATGCGGCGCTTGACCTCGCGGCCGAAGCCGGCGGCGCGGGTCTTCTCGTACATCTCGACGATGTCCTTGCCCGGCACGCGCAAGCCGTAGCGGACGCCGTCATAGCGGGCGAGGTTGGAAGAAGCCTCGGCCGGCGCGACGATGTAATAGGCAGGCAGCGCATACTTGGTGTGCGGCAGGGAGATGTCGACGATCTCGGCACCGGCATCCCTGAGCCAGGCAATACCCTTCTGCCACAGCGCCTCGATCTCCTCCGGCATGCCGTCGACGCGGTATTCCTTGGGAATGCCGACCTTCATGCCCTTGATCGGCTTGCCGATCGCAGCCTCATAGTCCGGCACCGGCCGGTCGACGGACGTGGTGTCCTTCGGATCGGCCGAGGCCATCGACTTGAGCAGGATCGCGGCATCGCGCACGTCGCGAGCGATCGGCCCGGCCTGGTCGAGCGACGAGGCAAAGGCGACGATGCCCCAGCGCGAGCAGCGGCCATAGGTCGGCTTGATGCCGACCGTGCCGGTGAAGGCGGCCGGCTGGCGTATCGAACCGCCAGTGTCGGTCGCCGTCGCACCGGCACACAGGAAGGCTGACACAGCGGTCGCCGAGCCGCCGGAAGAGCCGCCCGGCACCAGCTGTGCATTGTCGAGGCTGCGCTGGGTTTTCGTGCCACCAGCCGAAACGAAGCCGCCGTCACCCTGATGTGTCGTCGGCATCACCACCGTATCGAGGCGCGAACGCCGCCACGGGTTGATGACCGGGCCATAGTAGGAGGTCTCGTTGGACGAGCCCATGGCGAATTCGTCCATGTTGAGCTTGCCAAGCATGACCGCGCCGTCGGCCCACAGATTGGATGTGACAGTCGATTCATAGCGCGGCTTGAAGCCGTCGAGCACGTGGCTGCAAGCCTGGGTATGGACGCCTTCGGTGCCGAACAGGTCCTTGATCCCGAGCGGAATGCCCTCCAGCGCACCGCCCTCGCCCTTGAGCAGCCTGGCGTCCGACGTCTTGGCCATGTCGCGCGCCTTGTCGCCGGTCACCGCGACATAGGCATTGAGCGTCGGATTGGCGCGATCGATCGCCAAGAGATAGGCCTCGGTGATCTCGGTCGCGGTGATCTCCTTGGCGCGCAGCTTGGCGCGGGCCTGTGAAATCGTCAGATGGGTCAGGTCGCTCATCAAAGGCTCTTTTCGTAAAATACCGACCACTCGGAATCGGGATAATCCAGCACCGGGCCGCAACGCGAGAAACCGGCACGTTCATAGACGGTCCAGGCGGCGGGATGGCGATCGCCGGTCTCCAGCACCAGCCGCTTCAGCCCTTCATCGCGCGCCAAGGCTTCAACGCGTTCCACAATCCTGGCACCGATCCGCCGACCGCGATGCGATGGCCTGATATACATGCGTTTGACCTCGCCAATGGCGCCGCCATGGCGCTTCAGCGCTCCACAACCAATGGCGGTGCCGTTGTCGCGGGCGATGAACACGGTCGTGTCATGGCCCGCCATCTGCTCGACCGTCAGATGGTAGCAATGCTCCGGCGGCGTCAATTCGAGCAAGGTTTCGTTGAGTTGCCTGACCAGGTCGCGCACGTCATTCTGCAGCGGCGTCTCGATGGCGATCTCGATTGCCATCGACGCCTTACTCCACGACCTTCGGCACGAGGAAGAAATTCTCGTCGGTCGCCGGTGCATTGGCGACAATGTCGGCCGCCTTGTTGCCGTCGGTGACGACATCCCCGCGCTTCTTCATCTCCATCGGGGTCACCGAGGTCATTGGTTCGACGCCGGAAACATCGACCTCGTTCAGTTGTTCGACGAAGCCCAGTATGGCGTTCAACTCGCCGGTCATGCGCTCGGCATCTTCCTCGCTCACTGCGATGCGGGCGAGATGCGCAACGCGCTTCACTGTCTTGACATCAACGGACATGTATTCGCCTCGGGAAAAACCAGTCCGCGCTATAGCGGCGCGGCGCGCGGCGCGCAACATGCGCCGGCCGACAATCGGGCAAACAGCTTCATGGCAGCTCAACGCCTTCGCATAGATAATAGCTGCCGCTGTTACCGCTCGCCTCGCTCTCATCGTCGATGGGCCGGACCGAGACGAGATCGAGCTGCGTCGGGCTGATCCGCGTCACCGACAGGACATCGGGAAAGACATAGCCCGGTTCCTGGCAGATGGCCGTCACCGCCCAGCTCGGCGAGCGCGTCGCCTTGCTGACCTGCACGAACTCGCAATTGTATTCCACGCCTTGCAGGCCATTCTTCGAAAGCACGGTGTTGCCGGCATCGACAAGCGTCTGCAGCGTGTCCTTTTTAGCCTGCACGCAAAGTTCCTCGGACTGGAGATAGACGCCTTCGATGAAATCATCCGCGGCGAGCGCGGGCGACGCCGCGACAAACATCGACACGCAAAGAGATCGCCCCAACGCCATGGATTTGTTCCGCTTTGGTTGTTTCTAGATGGTAATCGTTTCCCCGATGTTCGGCAATGCGACCTTGACGCCGGAACCTTCCATGCCGGCTTCGAACTTCTCAGGCGTCGGATCGATCATCGGAAACGTGCCGAAATGGCAAGGGATAACCGTGTCGAACTTGAAGAAGCGGCGGCAGGCAAGGGCTGCCACCGCGCCGCCCATGGTGAAGCGGTCGCCGATCGGAACAATACCGATCTTCGGCTCGTGCAATTCGTTGATCAGCGCCATGTCGGAAAAAATGTCGGTATCGCCCATGTGGTAGAGCGTCTTGTCTTCCGGGAAATGCAGAACCAGCCCGCCCGGATTGCCGAGATAGACGTTCTTGCCGCCCTCTTCGCCAAACGAGGAAGAGTGCAGCGCCTGGACGAAGGTGGTGGTGAAGCCGCCGCAATCGACCGTGCCGCCGATATTGCCGGGATTGATCCCCTTGTCGCTGACGCCCTTGCCGACCAGGTACATGCAGATCTCGAAATTGGCGACCAGTTGCGCGCCGCTCTTGCCGAGCACTTCCAGCGCGCCGCTGATGTGGTCGCTATGCCCGTGTGTCAAAAGAACATGCGTGATCCCTTCGGCCGGCCCTTCCCAATCGCCCGTCCAGGACGGGTTGCCGATCAGATAAGGGTCGATCAGGATTTTCGCGGCACCCGTTTCGATGCGGAAGGCCGAGTGGCCGTACCAGGTCAGTTTCATGAATGCATTTCCTCGATTTTTGCCGAGCCAGACGATAGAACGCCGATAGCCCAGATATCAAAGGGTATAGTGTCCGCCGCGCATCCGAAAAGACGCGTGGCGCCGAAAAGACGAGGAAAACCGTTGGCTGTCATCACGATTGAGCAATTGCCGGCACGGCTCGCCCATGGCAAGACCCTGGCGGGGCTCGATCTCGGCGACAAGACGATCGGCGTCGCTGTTTCCGACCGGGGTTTCTCCTTCGCTCATCCCCGTCCGGTCATCCTCAGAAAGAAATTCTCACTCGATGCCGCCGTCCTTTTGGCGTTGCTGGAGAAGGAGAATGTCGGTGCGGTGGCGATCGGACTGCCGATCAACATGGACGGGTCGGAAGGCCCACGCGCACAGAAATCGCGCGCCTTCGTGCGCAACATGGCGCAGCTGAGTGACCTGCCCTTCGTGTTCTGGGATGAGCGGCTATCGACGGTCGCGGCCGAACGGACGCTGATCGAAATGGACTTCTCGCGCGCCAAACGTGCCGGCAAGATCGATTCGGCGGCAGCTGCCTTTATTCTGCAGGGAGTTTTGGACCGGCTTCAGTCGCTCGATGCAGCCGATCGAAGGGAACCTGAACCACCGACCTCTGCCTGATCCAGCCGATGATCTCACTGCGGCGGCGAAACGCCCACAGCGCCATAAGCAGAAAACCGTCGAAGATGCAGGTCTTGGCCACCATACCGGGGATGATCGCTGGATCGATACCGAGTATCTGACCATAGAGCTGGAAGAAGAAGTCGTGCATCTGCCGGCTGAGCATGACGTAGCCGAAATTCATGTCGTTGGCCGACAGATAGAACCAGCCCCAGAACAACGCCATCGGGCCCGCCCACAACGCGAAGATGTAGCGCATCAGCGACCTCCCTTGCCGTTCGAGCCGGTCCGGCCCGATATCAGGGAGAGCAGCGAATTATGCGCCGCGGCCTTCGCCATGCTGTGCGCCGTGGCGTGGAATTCGTCCTCATCCAACGCAGCTACCGAACGCCGTTCGGCGAGCATCGCGACATAGGAAGCCAGAAGTGCAGCCAGTTGCACGGCCACCACCATGAACAGACCGTTGATGCCTTGGGCCGCGCCGCCGATCAGGATCATCGACATCACGCCGGAAGCTGAAATAAAGGCGATGCGAATGACGCTGTCGGCGCCCGGGCTGGACGCGTCGTTGATCAGCGTATCGACAAAGGCCCAGAAGAACAGCACCGCCACGACCAGCAACGCGGTCGCCAGCGGAGCGACCACGACGATATTCTCCAGATTGATCAATCGGGCGCTCTCGACGGCCACCCCGAGTACGCCAAGAGCCGCCGCCACACCTCGATTTCCATCGATACAAATCAGCGCGAGCAGGCCGAAAACGATCGCCCAGTGCACGGACAGAAAGGAGGTCAATACGTGTCGCATCGTGATTCCTGCTTCGACAGGAATGACAGTGGGCTTTGCGGTGCGCTGCCGCAATGGGAACCATTTGTTAAGGTTAACGGCGGCTGGGCCGGTGAAGATTCCGGCAACGCCCTCGGATGATGAATGGCATCGCCGTCAATTCACCGTCGGATAAAGCGTATCGATGATCATGCGCGCATCGTGACGAGAATCGAGCATACCGTAGGTATTGCGCCACTGGCCCGCGAGCCGCGTCTCGACGAAAGCGTCGGCGATCCGCCCTGCCCCCAGCCGGCGCAACTCGGCCGCCGCCGCCGACAGCGCAAGCTGTTCCGTCAGCAGCCGGGCCGAGCCCTCGTCGGTCGAAGCGACCTGCATGGCCGCCTTCAGAACACCGACCGTGCCGCGTCCGCCGGCACCCAGGTCGCGGTCGATGCCGCCCAGCACCTCTTCGAAAAGGCCCGGGGCGCGGCCAAGCACGCGCAGCACATCGAGCGCCATGACATTGCCCGATCCTTCCCAGATCGCGTTGACAGGTGCTTCGCGGTAATAGCGCGCGAGCGGAGCTTCCTCGACATAGCCATTGCCGCCAAGGCACTCCATCGCCTCATAAAGCAGCGGCGGCGCGATCTTGCAGACCCAGTATTTGACGACCGGCGTCATGGCGCGGGCGAACGCCGCCTCGCCGCGATCGCTCGCCGCCTCGTCGAAGGAACGCGCCAGCCGGAACGAGAGCGCGGTCGCCGCGGCGACATCGAGCGCCATGTCGGCCAGCACCCGCTGCATAAGCGGTTGCTCGATCAGGTTGGTCCCGAACACCTGGCGATGACGAGCATGATGGATCGCTTCGGCCAGCCCCGCTCGCATGATCGCCGAAGACGCCACCGCGCAGTCGAGCCGGGTCAGCGTCACCATGTCCATGATCGTCTTGACGCCGGCGCCGGGCTCGCCGACCGTCTCGCCGATGGCGTTGACGAACTCGACCTCGGAAGACGCGTTGGAGCGGTTGCCGAGCTTGTCCTTCAGCCGCTGGAAGCGAAAGCCATTGCCCGACCCGTCGCCGAGCACGCGCGGCACCAGGAAGCATGACAGCCCCTCCGGCGCTTGCGCCAGCACTAGAAAGGCATCCGACATCGGCGCCGACATGAACCATTTGTGTCCCGTCAGGCGGTAGAACCCACTTCCGACGCGTTCCGCCCTGGTCACATTGGCCCGCACATCCGTGCCGCCCTGTTTCTCGGTCATGCCCATGCCGAGCGTCAGCCCGGTCTTCTCGACCGGCGGCTTTTGGCTCTGGTCGTATTTGCGCGTCGTTACGCGCGGCGCCCATTCGCGAAACAGTTTTGGACTGGCCATCAGCGCCGCCAGCGAGGCGCTGGTCATGGTGATGGGGCAGAGGTGTCCGGTCTCGAGCTCGGCGGTCAGGTAGAAACGGGCGGCCCGCACCTGATGGCGGCGGCCAATCTCGGCGTCGCCATTTTCCCAGACTGAAGAGTGCAGGCCGTTGGCCACCGAACGGCGCATCAAGGCGTGGTAGGCGGGATGGAATTCAACCAGGTCGATGCGCCGTCCCTGGCGATCGTGGGTCCTGAGTTTCGGTGTCTCGACATTGGCGAGGCGCGCCAGTTCCTGGGCTTCTTGCGTGAGCACGAAACGGCCAAGCCCATCGAGATCCTTGCGCACCGGATCCGAAAAGCGCTCGGCAAGCTGGATCAGCAACGGATCGCCTCGCCAGGCGTTGCCGCCCGTCAACGGCGGCGGCTGGTTCGTCACGTCGTCGGTCACGCCCAATCCTTCTAGAAAGGCCCTATCGTCGGAAAGCCTCGAATCCGAGGCCATCGGCTAGGTATAGCCCAAGCGTTGCCGCGCGCGCGACGAAAATACCGGGGAGAACGGCGTCAATCCAAAGCGGGTGCTTGCGGGCGCGAAATCCGCACCCTATAGCAGCCCCTTGAGATGACCGACGCTTCGTCCCTGCCATTCTATCCTCACCGCCATCTTCTGGGCATCAGCGATCTTTCGCCCGCCGACATCGAGTTGTTGCTCGACAGGGCGGATCGGGCGGTCGCGATCTCGCGGCAGTCCGAGAAAAAGACCTCGACGCTGCGCGGCCGCACCCAGATCAACCTCTTCTACGAAGCCTCGACCCGCACGCAGTCGTCCTTCGAACTGGCCGGAAAACGGCTCGGCGCCGACGTCATGAACATGTCGGTGGCGAGCTCTTCCGTGAAAAAGGGCGAAACGCTCATCGACACCGCGATGACACTGAACGCCATGCGGCCCGATATATTGATCATCCGCCATCAGTCGGCGGGCGCGGCGGCCCTTCTGGCGCAGAAGGTCGGCTGCTCGGTGGTCAATGCCGGTGATGGCGCGCATGAACACCCGACACAGGCGCTGCTCGACGCGCTCACCATCCGCCGCGCCAAGGGTCCGCTGTCGAAGCTGATCGTGGCGATCTGCGGCGACATCCTGCATTCGCGCGTGGCGCGCTCCAACATCATGCTGCTGAACGCACTCGGCGCACAGGTCCGCGTGGTGGCGCCCTCGACGCTGTTGCCCTCGGGCATCGAAAGGATGGGCGTCATCGTCTGCCGCTCGATGGCGGAAGGCCTCAAGGACGCGGATGTGGTGATGATGTTGCGCTTGCAGCGCGAGCGCATGGAGG
Organism: Mesorhizobium sp. B2-3-11; assembly: GCF_006442215.1. Taxonomy (NCBI): domain Bacteria; kingdom Pseudomonadati; phylum Pseudomonadota; class Alphaproteobacteria; order Hyphomicrobiales; family Phyllobacteriaceae; genus Mesorhizobium; species Mesorhizobium sp. B2-3-11. The sequence goes on from NZ_VFVS01000001.1 coordinate 506,004, forward strand.
GCGCCTTCGTGCCGTCGGTACGCGAATATTTCCGTTATTTCGGCCTGGATGCCGAGAAGCTGAAGGCGGCCAAGGACGACGCGCTGGTCATGCATCCCGGCCCGATGAACCGAGGTGTCGAGATCGCCTCCGAAATCGCCGACGGCCCGCAAAGCGTCATCCAGGAGCAGGTGGAAATGGGTGTCGCCGTGCGCATGGCGGTGATGGAAGCGCTGCTCGATCCCCGTCGTAATCAAGAGGGCCGCAATCAAGGGGGCCGCGGCGCATGAGCATCACGGTCTTTGAACGTGCCCGCATCCTCGACCCTTCGCGCGGCATCGACGAAGTCGGCTCGGTCATAATCGATGGCAAGAAAGTCGTTGCCGCTGGCAAGGCAGCGCTGAACCAGGGCGTCCCCGACGGCGCCACGGCAATCGACTGCGCCGGCAAGGCGATCATGCCAGGTTTGATCGATGGCCGCGTCTTCATCGGAGAGCCGGGCGGCGAGCATCGCGAAACCATCGCTTCGGCGAGTGTCGCCGCGGCCGCGGGCGGGGTGACGTCGATCGTCATGATGCCCGATACCGACCCGGTGATCGACAATGTGGCGCTGGTCGAATTCGTGCTGCGCACCGCCAAGGATACGGCCGTCGTCAACATCTTTCCGGCCGCCGCCATCACCAAGGGCCTCCACGGGCGCGAAATGACGGAGTTCGGCCTGCTACGCGAGGCGGGTGCGGTCGCCTTCACCGATGGGCGGCATACGATATCGAGCGCGCTGGTGATGCGCCGCGCGCTGACCTACGCGCGCGATTTCGGCGCCACCATCGTCCATGAAACGCAGGATGCCGACCTTGGGTCCTCGGGCGTCATGAATGAAGGCCTGTATGCCAGTTGGCTCGGTCTTTCCGGCATTCCGCGTGAAGCCGAATCCATCCCGCTCGAGCGGGACCTCGCGCTGGCGCGGCTGACGCGCGGTTCGTACCACGCCGCGAAGATCTCGACGGCAATGGCGGCAAGCGCCATGGCGCGGGCGAAGGCTGACGGCGCGGCAGTGACATCGGGCGTATCGATCCACAATCTGTCGCTCAATGAAAACGACGTCGGCGAGTACCGCACCTTCTTCCGCCTGACGCCGCCGCTGCGCGCCGAGGAAGACCGGCTGGCTGTGATCGAGGCGGTGAAGGACGGAACGATCGATGTCATCGTCTCTTCGCATGATCCGCAGGATGTCGACACCAAGCGGCTGCCCTTCGCTGACGCCGCTGCTGGCGCCATCGGCCTCGAAACCCTGCTTGGGGCGGCCTTGCGGCTCTACCACAATGGCGACGTGCCTTTGCTCAGGCTGATCGAAACCTTGTCCACCGCGCCGGCGAGGCTGTTTGGATTGCCCGGCGGCACACTGAAGCCGGGCGCGGTAGCCGATCTCGCCCTCGTCGATCTCGATGAACCCTGGATTGTCAGTGAAAGCGGCATCCGCTCGCGCTCGAAAAACACATGCTTCGAAGGCGCACGACTGCAAGGCAAGGTCTTGCAAACGCTGGTGGCGGGCCGCACAGTATTTTCTGCCTGAGCCGGCGGTAACCATGCCACATCGGACATGGTTGTGGACAATGCGGGGGAAACAATGACTTACGGCCTGATCCTGGCGTTGGTGTTCGGTTATCTGCTGGGCTCAATTCCGTTTGGCCTGCTGCTCACCCGCGCGGCTGGCCTTGGTGACGTACGCAAGATCGGCTCCGGCAATATCGGCGCCACCAATGTGCTGCGCACCGGCAACAAGGGCCTCGCCGCCGCCACCTTGCTGCTCGATGCGCTGAAAGGCACGGCCGCCGTGCTGGTAGCAGGCCATTTCGCGCCTGAGACGGCGGTCTGGGCTGGCTTTGGCGCCTTTCTGGGCCACCTGTTTCCGGCATGGCTGAGGTTTAAAGGGGGCAAGGGCGTCGCGACCTATCTCGGTGTGCTGGTCGGCCTTGCCTGGCAGGTGGCGTTGATCTTCGCCATTGTCTGGCTGGTGATGGCTTTTCTGTTCCGCTTCTCCTCGCTGGCAGCGCTGGCTGCGGCCGTCGTCGTCCCGATCGCCCTGTATTTCATGAGCACACCGCGGATTGCAGTGCTGTTCGTGGTGATGAGCATCATTGTCTTCATCAAACACCGGGAAAACATTTCGCGGCTGATTGCCGGCACCGAAGGCAAGATCGGAGCCAAGGGGTGAGCGAACCGGCCGCCGGGCCGCGTCTCACCGATCGCCAGCGGCTAAGCTGGCTGCGGCTGATCCGCACCCAGAATGTCGGCCCGGCCTCTTTTCGCGACCTGATCAACCGCTTCGGTTCGGCCGAGGTCGCGTTGGAAATGCTGCCGGAACTGATGATTTCCGGTGGCGCCAACCGGATCGTTCGCATCCCTTCCGTTGCCGAAACCGAGGCCGAGATGGAGGCCGCGAGGCGGATCGGTGCACGCTTTGTCGGCATCGGCGAGGCAGACTATCCGCCGCTGCTGCGCAGCATGGACAATCCGCCGCCGCTGCTGGCGGTCAAGGGTAATGCCGCGGTGTTCCGACTGCCGGGGGTCGCGATTGTCGGCGCCCGCAACGCGTCGCTTGCCGGCATCAAGATGGCGCGCATGCTGGCAGCCGATCTCGCAAGAGAGGGCTACGGCATCATCTCCGGCCTGGCGCGCGGCATCGACACAGCGGCGCATCAGGGCAGTCTCTTGACCGGTACGGTCGGAGTGCTCGCGGGCGGCCTCGACCTGCCCTACCCGCCCGAAAATACCGGCCTGTGCGATGACATTGCCGAGCGCGGCGCCATCATCTCGGAAATGCCGTTCGGCTGGCAGCCGCGTGCCCAGGATTTCCCGCGCCGTAACCGTCTTGTTGCTGGTGCTGCCCTTGGACTGGTGGTGGTCGAGGCAGCGCAGCGCTCAGGCTCGCTGATCAGCGCCAGGCTTGCCGGCGAGATGGGCCGACTCGTCTTTGCGGTCCCCGGCTCCCCACTCGATCCGCGCGCAGCCGGTACCAACGGCCTGCTCAAGGACGGCGCCACGCTGGTCACCGAAGCTTCGGACATAGCCAGGGCGATCCTTCCGCTGACCGGCATGCGAGCGCCTGAGGTGCCGCCGTTTGAAGACCCGCCCGATTTTTCGGCAACACCGCCACCGGGCGAGAGCGACTGCGCCAAGGTGATCGAGGCGCTGGGGCCGACACCGGTGCCGGTCGACGAAATCATCCGCCACACCGGCCTGCACCCGGCCCAGGTCTTCATGGTGCTGCTGGAACTCGACCTCGCCAGTCGCCTCGAGCGCCACGCGGGTGGCAATGTTTCGCTGGTTTTCGGGGAAGGCTGACGACAGCGCCGCCTGCAATTCCCGCAGTATTCCATCGCGACGGCATGTGACGACCTCATACGATATCCAACACATTTGGATTGCCCTGCTCTAACTTGAAACGATGGGCCCATTCGAGGTTGATCGAGTCTCGCTGTTTCTGGATGACGACTTTGCTGAAATCCTGATTGGGCTGCAGTTGCAGGCCCATCATATCGGCGACTTTGCGGACGGCATCCTGTGGGTTCGCGACAACTAGCTCATATTCGAGTCTTAGAGGTTCGATCCCCGTTCGTGCATAGAACATCTCCCAACGCGCCCTTTCCCGAACCAGCACATCGAGCTGCCTCCGAATCAGTTCGGCATCGAAAACCGCCGGCTGGTTTGCGGGCTGGGTCGATCGGTACTGACCCGTTTGGATCGCCCTTGCCCAAGATACCGCCTGACCGAGAAGGTCTCGCCTGGAAAGATACACAAAATGAAGATTTGGAAGCGCATTGATCCAATCGATTTCTCTCGAAATCCAATCATGCTGGTGCGCAAAGATTTTCAGGCCGTAGATACGATTGGGCGTCGCGCCCATGGTGAGAATTTTCTCGACTTGGCCGACGATGCATTCAGGGAAGGTTGGATCATTAAAAAATCGACGACCCCTCCAGTTGAAATATTCAAGCGGATGTCCGAGCACGCCGGTACTGCTAAGATGCTGACACAGGAAGTTGCTGCCAGATCTTGGCGATGTACAAATTGAGTAGCCACGAATTCCGTCAGCTACCTTCAAATTCGCTCTCGCATCCTGAGAAGAATCTTTCGCAAAAATAGAGGGGTCAAACTGTTATATAATCGTTTGAGTTTGCTTGCCAAATCCGAAAGAACTGCCAGATTCTGATCTATTCGAGACAATGTGTCTCGGGTGATTTCGGTCACGTTAACGATCGAAGCTGACGCGTGGGAGAGCGAATCAAGTTGGGCCGTATCGAGCTTGATGGAATTGACCTGTCCACCAAGGTCGGCCAACGCCACTGCACTGCCCTCTAGGGTTTCTGTGTTTGACTGCAGCAACTGCAACAGCGAGGTTTCAGGGCCGACCAACCCGTGCAGTTCCTTGGCAATCTGGAGCCATTTGCGAGGTGAGGCTGAAACACCAATCTCTTCGATCCAGCAAGCGGTGGCGAGCGACCGTTCGTCTGCCGTGGTAGCAGAATTGGCCTGTATGGCCTGATCATAAATTCGAAGATGTTCCTTGATGAAGTCGCCTGCACCTACCGTTCCACGAAAATAGGCTGTCACCTCGGCGGCATCGTCGGCATCAAATTTCGAGATCGCCTCCAACAGATCGTGGATTGTGGTCGGTCTGGTCAGAAGTCCGACGCCGAGGTTCATGCGCCGCCACATTTCCATGTTTCCTGCAGTCAGCAAGCCGGCGAAGCCACGTCCGTCGCAAACCACAACCGAGCACCCCACTGCTGCCGCCTCGATAGCCATTCGGGCAGTCGCAAACACGATGTCGTACTCGAGCAGATCTTTTTCGAGTTGATATGAGTACCGGCCTGTCGCGGACCCCAGCTCATCGAGGTGAATTCCGCTTTTGAGGCAGGCTTCTCGCACTGCTTGCTGGTGCTCGAAATTCTTGGTTAGCAGCAGCCCCCTCTGCGGCCTCGAGGGCAGCCGCGGTCGCTGCTTGAAACGTTCGAGATCAACCGCATTGAAAACAATATCCAACCTGTCTGCCGGCACACCCCGTGAGAGGCATCTTGCTTTGCACGCCTCGTCCACCGCGATCCAATGGCGAATCTGTGGATGGAGCATCGGGGCCTCGACCTCGAAGAAGGCGCTATGACAGGAGAATACGGCCGGCACATCAGGAAATCTGGCGACCGCGGTCAGACAGGGAGTCAGATGCTGCCCGTGGATCACATCGGGCCTTTCGATAATCTCCGCGATCCGATCAACCACTTGGTGCCCGCGGCTGCGGAGCCTGTCAGCCATGTCGCCAAGCATCGGCGCTAACAACATAGTTTGATGCCCCGCGCCGCGAAGTCCGTCGGCAAGCAATTCCACGACGGATTCCGAGCCGCTATTTTGCGACACAAACAGGTTGGTTATAAGTATCCGCAAAGGCGGCCTCCTGGCCTGTTCCGCATTGGCGACAAAGACAATGGGTGCTAGGCAGCGTTTCTTAGTTCGAAGCCATTGACCAGACAAGGATTCCAGATGGCGTCCAAACTTGCGGGACCGTTGCACAGCATTTCGACGCAACCTGATTTCGGCCTCCGGCTGGGCAATGCCGGAGTATGACTAGAGAGCGACCACATGCCTGAAAAGTTGCAACATGTGCTGATCCTCGCACATCCAGGACATGAGCTCAGAATCCATCATTGGCTGGAGCTTAGCAGGCCGCGAGTGTATCTGCTCACGGATGGCTCGGGCGGGCGTAACCAGGCTCGAACCAAATTCTCGCGCGAGGCGGTGGACGCCGCCGGTGCGACTGCCGGAGCAATCTTTGGCGAAATTCCGGATTCCGCCTGGTACAAAGCGCTGTTGACCACGGACGGTGGTTTCTTTGCCGACGTGCTGAGGCAAATTCGTCTCGATTTGATGGAATTTCAAGACGTTCAAGTCGTTTCCGATGCGGTCGATGGCTACAATCCTATTCACGATCTCGCATGCGCGTTTGGTAATGCTCTTAATGGCAGGCTGCACGGCGCCAGACCGGGCCACAAGCACCTTTGTTCGGCGGCGGTTCCCAACGTGCCGGGACTTGTCGAGGTGGAAGTTCAGCTGGATTCGGCAGCCCGCGCCAGAAAGATAGCAGCGGTCAAAGCTTATACGCCGCTTGCAGATGAGGCTCGACAAATTTTGGATCGAGACCCGCAGTGTTTCGATAGGGAACTTCTCATCTCGCAGAATTTCGACTGGAACAAGTCCTGGACCCCTGAATGGGAGCGGATCGGCAAAGAGCGCGTCGCGAGGAAGCTCTACGATAGATGCATCACCTACCGAGAGAATGTGCAGCCGGTGGTACAGCAATTGATGCTTAAAGGCTTCTGCTGAACTGGACTGTCATCGACTCTTGAATTCTTCGACAAGCATTATTCCTTCAGTCCCGCCCGGCCTTTGCCCGAACCGTCTTGCCGAACGAGCCGGCGGTGACGGACTGAGTCTGGCTCACCGCAGCCAGCCAAGCCAAGGCCTCGCCAACCCCGGCAAGCACGTGGCGCGCCGCTGTCGGTCCGCTCGGTTTGATGCGGATCGAGATGCCGTCCATCTCATTCACGGCCTCAAAACCATTCTCGTCGGATGTGTCGTCGCCAAGAAACACCGGCCGCCTCCCCTCGAAAGCCGGCAGATCCAAAAAGCGCCTGATTGCCGCTCCCTTCGCCGCCTCCAACGGCATCAATTCAACGCCGGCATTGCCAGCCAGCACCCGATACCCCGCGGGCAACCTGTCCAGCGCCTGCTCGACGAGTTGCGTCGCGCGCTGCAACAATTGCGGTGCCGCGCGCGTGTGGATTGCCAGGATCGGACCCTTGCGCTCGATATAGACGTCCGCACTGCCCAGCTCCGCTTCGATTTCCTCGGCAAGCGCCGCAATGTCGGCCGGCTCTCCCGCCGCCTCGACCGGACCATCACGCGTGAGCCTGTGTTCAAGGCCGTAAAGCCCGGCGGCGCGCAATCTGAGGGGCTGGAAAAGATGATCGACCGCGGCGATCGACCGTCCCGTGATGAACGCCAGAGCTCCGTCCAATTGCAAATCGAGCCCCGCCAACAGCGTCCGCAATTCATCGCCGACAACCACCGCATCTGGATGCGCGGCATGTTCGAGAAGCGTGCCATCGATATCGAGGAAAAGGCACCACGCATCCTGCGGGACGTTGGGTTCGGTCAAGTTTGACAATGTCGACATCACAGCGCTGCCACGCGCTTGCGGTCGAGCAGCGATATCACATTGCCAGAAGAACCGGGGCCAGAAGAACCGGGGCCAGAAGAACCGGGGGCGCCATTGACGGCACGATCGACCGCATCGCGTTTGCGCAGGCGCGCCGCATCGAACAGCATGCTGCCCGCCCATCGATAGACATTGTTTTCGCGTACGACCTCGCGCATGCGTCGCATGCGCTGACTTTGCTCTTCCGGTGACATGGTCAAGGCTTGCAGCAGGGCGTCGCCCATCATCGCCGCGTCATAGGGATTGACGATCAACGCCTCCAGCAGCTCCTTCGACGCGCCGGCAAACATGCTGAGCAGCAGCACGCCCTGTTCATCCTCGCGCGCCGCGACAAACTCCTTTGCAACCAGGTTCATGCCATCGTGAAGGCTGGTGACCATGCAGACGTCGGCGGCCCGGTAAATCTCGTAGACCTGTGTTTGCGAGTGATGTTCGGTCACCAGCACCACCGGGGTATAGCCTTCACGACCATGGCGCTGGTTGATATCCTCGGCATGGCGCAGACATTCCTCGTACAATTGTTGATAGGCAGGCAAGGTGCCGCGGCTTGGCGCGGCGACCTGCAGGAACGCCACCTTGCCGATCCATTCCGGATGCAGTGTGAGCAACTCATCGAGCGCGTTGAGGCGGTCCAGGATGCCCTTGGTATAGTCGAGGCGTTCGACGCCCACGCACAGCCTGACGTTTTCGGTAAAGCCGAATTTATCGCGGATAAGCCGGCGACATTCTGCAACGGCAGGCAGTTTGCTCAGACGCGGCGGCTCCCATTCGATTGAAATCGGATAGGCGTGAACCAGGCTGATCTGACCGCCATAGGAGATGGCGGAATCCTCACGCTCGATCCTGCTCTCCAGGAAGCGGTCGACGCTATCGATGAAGTTGTTGCAATGGAACTGGGTGTGAAAGCCGACGATTGAACTGCCCAGCAATCCTTCGAGAATCTTCTCGCGCCATGGGCAGATGCTGAACACCTCTGAATTCGGCCACGGAATGTGCCAGAAGGTGATGATGATCGCTTCCGGCAGGCGCTCCCGGATCATCCGCGGCAACAGCGCGAAATGGTAGTCCTGGACCAGCACGATGGGCCGCTCGTTACGTGCCTCCGCGACGACGGTATCGGCGAATTTACGGTTGACCGCCTCATAGGCCTCCCAGTCGGAGGCGCGGAATATCGGCCGGGTGAAGGCTATGTGGCACAGCGGCCAGAGCCCTTCATTGGCAAAGCCCAGGTAATAGCCTTGCAGTTCTTCCTCGCTCAGCCAGACGCGGCGCAACGTATAGGAAGGATTTTCAGGCGGCACCTCGACGCGGTCATTTTCGTCGACGACAAGCGGATCGGCCGAACCGCCACCATAGGCGATCCATGTGCCGGCGCAGGCGCGCGTAATCGGCTCCAGCGCGGAGACCAGCCCGCTGGCGGGCACGACCAGTTGGATTTCATCGCCGTTGCGGTTGTGGATATAGGGTTCGCGGTTTGAAACCACGATCACCTGCGCATCGGGAAGTTCCTTCGCCAAAATGTGACGCAAGGTTTCCGGCGACCATTGGACGAGCGCGGCGGTCGTGGATTGCCCGTTCTTCTCGAATTCCGGCAACGGACCGCGAATGGGTTCTGCTTCATACCTGGCGAGCTTCGCGCTCCTGGCCTGTCCCCGCGACATTACCACCGCAAGCGCGACACATGAGATACCGACAATTGCGAGAATGAAGAGCCACATTGCGGCCGAAGGGACGACCAGATACCAACTGTTGTCGGGCATTTCGAATTGACTACCTTTCAATGGGACGCGGCAAGTCCACCGACAGGATCTCCGGCATCCATGACGTGGTGATCCAACGTTCCGCACTCATGATGGTTCCGATTTTTCAACTCCTGACCACCAGAGGCACCAGTCCCTCGTGCGCATCCGCAAGGAAGGCGCCGACACGATCTCCCACGCGCTGGAACGTCAGATCCACCGCCACATGTCCTACCGAGAGATGGCGAATGACGAGATTGTCGATACCGATCGGCAAGCGCGGCTGGGTCACGTGAATTTCGTTCGTCCGACCGTCAATCTGAAGGCCCAGGCAAGCCTGCATGAGCATGAAGGCGGAGCCTGCGGACCAGGCCTGCGGCAGGCAAGCCACCGGATAGGCAATCGGCGCTTCGCCGGCCGCGCGCGTGAATCCGCAGAACAGTTCGGGCAGCCGCATGTTGAAATGAACCGCGGATTCGAAGGTCCCACTCATCAACCGCACCACGTTGTCGCGGATGCCGTAGCGCGCCAGTCCGGCGGCGCAGATCGCGGTGTCGTGCGGCCAGATGGAGCCGTTATGATAGGACATCGGGTTGAAGAAGATAGCGTCGTCCGCCAGCGTTCTCAGCCCCCAGCCGGAATGGAACGAAGCCGATAGCAGTTGATCGGCGACAATGCGTGCGCGATCCGGATTGGGAAGGCCGACATAGAGCAGGTGGCCCGCATTGGACGTGCGCACCTTGCAGGGTTGGCCATCGCCATCGATCGCCAGCGCATAATAGCCAAGGTCTTCGATCCAGAAATGGCGTTCGACATGTTGGCGAATCGCATCGGCGCGCAGTTCCCAATTTTCCGACCGCTCCTCTTCGCCGCGCAGCCGTGCAAGCTTTGCCAATCCGTGGAACGCCGCAAAGACGTAACCCTGGACCTCGACCAGCGCGATCGGTCCTTTCGGAATGCGGCCATCGGCATGGAAGACGGAATCAAAACTGTCCTTCCATCCCTGGTTGGCAAGACCGGATTCCGCGGCGCGCTGGTAGGTAAGGAACCCGGTCGAACGGCTCGCCGTCTCGATCCACTCGGCGGCGGCGCACAGCGATGGCCACAGGCTATCGATGAATTCCGTGTCTCCCGTGCGGTCCGCATAGGCGCAGGCGAGATGAATGTAGAGCGGCGTCGTGTCGACGCCGCCATAATAGCGGCCGAACGGCAACTCACTCAGCGCCGCCATCTCGCCCTTGCGGGTCTCGTGCATGATCTTGCCGGGCTCGGAATCGCTGAAGGGTGAGGTTTCGGTCGCCTGGTGCTGGGCGAGAAACGCAAGAACGCCACGGGCGAGGCCGGGATTTAGCCAAAGCATCTGCAGAGCGGAAATCACGCCGTCCCGGCCGAAGGCGGTGGAGAACCACGGAATGCCGGCATAGGGGTAAGGCCCCGTCGCCAGTTCCGTCGTGAGCAGCGCCACATCGGCGCGGGCCCGCTCCATCCAGTCATTGAAGACGCGGCCCGAACTGTGGAGCGTCGCCCCATGCCGGCGCTTGGCGCGCATGCCGAAACGGGCGCGGGCGGCGGCGGCCCGGAACCGATCAATTTGCGGGCGGGCGTCTGTCTTGCTCCCCACCTCCACGTACAGCGTCTGGCGGCTGCGCTTGGTGACGGCAATGAAGAAATCCGCCCGCTCGGAGGTCAGTTGATCGGGCGGCTGTGAAAACGAGATCGCCGATGTCCGCTCCACTTCGTCCAGACCTTCGTAGCGAAGCACGACCGAACTCTGGTCGATCTCGGCCGTGTGCGCGGTGCCGCGCTTGGAACGGGTCGAACCTCGGACTTCGAACATGTCGCGAAAATCGACGCCAAAGCGCAGCGACACCAGGACCGTCGAATGCTCCCGGCTATAGTTGGAGAGCGTGATGCGTTCATATAGCCTTTCCTCCCACAGAAGCCTGACCCGCTCGATATGGATCGCGCCCTGCGGAATCTGACGGCCCGCGGCGCTCTCGATCGGCAGATTGGTCAGGTTGCTGGTGAACAGGACGTTGTCCTGGCTAAGCGATGCGCCAAGCAACGACAGCGACCGCCCGCCAACGGTCAGGCGAAATTCGGAGAGCATGCGCGTGTCGTCACGGAAGAAGCCGTCGCCAGCGCCGCGTATGTCGCCATAGGCATCGGCGACGGCAAAGCAATCGCTATGCTTGAGGGCGTAAAGCCGATGCGGTTCCCTGGGGGCGGTTTCGTCCAGGGAAGCCAGTGCTATTGCAGGGTCGAGCTTGCGCTCGTCGAGTTGGGTAATGGTCAAGAAGATTGTCCCGTGCTGATTTCTGGACGGGTGAAGGTTTACGAGGCTCTGCTCTGCTCGTGGCGGTCGCTCAGCCGCGAATAGGCCGCGACATAATCCCTGGCCATTCTGACGGCGGAGAACCGCTTTTCGAAGGCCGTTCTTATTCGTCGCCTGTCGAGTTGCAGGAGAGCCGGCATTGAGGCGACGGCATCTTCGATGGTTTCGACGACAAAGCCGGTGACCCCATGATCGATGATTTCGGGCATGGCCCCGCAACTCCAGGCCATGACCGGGGTTCCGCAGGCCATGGCCTCGATCACCGCAAGCCCGAAGGGTTCGGGCCAATCGATGGGAAACAGCAAAGCGGCCGCATTGCCCAGAAACCTACTCTTCTGATCCTCGCCGATCTCGCCGACATATTCGACCTGGTCGCCATCGATCAGCGGCTGCACGACTTCCTCGAAATAGGCGCGGTCGCCATCGCCCACCTTGGCGGCGAGCTTCAGTTTCAAGCCGGTGCGGCGGGCGATCTCGATCGCCCGGTCCGGCCGCTTGTCGCGCGACATTCTGCCGAGAAATGCAAGATAGGTCCCATCGGAGCCTGCCTCGAAATCGGGCTCGTAAAGCTCGAGCGGCAGCCCATGATGGATTGTAGCCAGCCAATTCGCGGATGCGAACCGCGCCCGCTGGCTGCGGGATATGGAAATCATGGGAAACCGAGGAAACCGGTCATAGGCTTGCGCGAGGTCCGCGTAATCCAGCCTGCCATGCGGGGTCGTCACCGTGCGTTGCGGCATATCGCGGAAAAACGGAAAATGCAGGAAATGGCTGAGATGGAAATGAACGACGTCAAACTCGTCGGCCCGGTTCCTCACCTCGTCGAGCATCGACAGATGCGCGGCGATCTCGGACTTCAGCGGGCGGGGATCGAGACGAAGCGCCCTTTCGCGGCATGGCACCAGTTTGGCGGAGGTCTTTGTGTCGCCGCTGGCGAACAATGTCACCTCGTGGCCGAGATCGACGAGAGCTTCGGTAAGGTATGAGATGATACGCTCGGTACCCCCGTAGAGCCTTGGTGGCACCGATTCGTAAAGTGGTGCGACATGCGCAATCTTCATGTCCCGGCGTCCCTCAATGAGCTGGTCATAGAGCCAAAATGCATCAGGGCCGGGATCGTTCCTGATTCTTTGGAAGATGCGTGGAATGATTGGTCCGTCCCCTGTCTGACTCGACCAGCCGCCCTATTTCCTGTCGGTAATGCCGACCTTGCGCTTACGGCAGCCGAAGGAGGTCCAGATGCAGGAACCCAGGGATATCGCAGCCCGGCGTCTGAGCATGATCGTAGAACAATATGTCGAGGCCAGAAAACGGCACTTTGGCTTTGTGTCGACGGACCAGGCCGCCCGAGTGATCCGCAGAACCCTGAAACCCGATCCTTCGGAGCCAGCGCTTTCCGATCGCAACCTCGACGACATGGTCGCCGCCCTCGCCGTGAAGAACGGCCTGGCGGTCATCTTCGACCGGGGCGTGCGGGGACCGGCCAACGGCGCCGAGGCCGAGTTGAACAGAAAGGAACCGATCATGCGAGCACCGACGGAGACTCCGGATGTCGCCGGCGCGGTGGACGCAATCCTGAGCGACCGCACCGTCCAGCTTTCGATGAGCGCGGTGATCTCGTTGCTGCGCGAACGTACCGGCACCAAGCGATCCGACGCGGATCTGGAAGGACTGATTGCCAAGAAAGCCGCCGTCTTGGAGGTGCATCTGTCACCAGGCGTCTGATTCGCCAAGCCGTTGCTTTCGCTGCGCCCTCCAGAACGGCCCGCTGCCAGTCCCTCCTTCGGGCAGCGGGCTTTGGGTGTTTGATTCGCGAAAGTTCCAAGCTTGTCCCTTTCCGTTTCAATTGGTGAGCGCGGGGTAATATTCCCGGTTTCGACGCGCAGCGGAGCGCCAAAGGCGCGCATTCCATTCGGTTGGGCAGAAAAGCGGACCGGCATCTTTGGCGGGGACCAGGAACGTGCCGGGCCTAACCGGCGGAGAGTCGGGGGGACGGGCCACCGGCTGCTGATAATATATGCTTCCTCACTAATAGATGAAACGTGCGAACAAGAAAATTTCAGCCTTCCTCAGCCTCACCCCAGCGCCGCCCTCGACCGTCGTGCTGGCGTTGGCGTGGCCGTTCTGAAAGACCCATCACGAAATCGTCACGAAGGAAGGCTAATGTTCCCCTGTGGGGAGGCAAATGTCGCTAATGGACCGAGACGTCTACCGCCTTAAGCGCATCGAAGATGGCCGCGAAATAGTGATGTTCTATTCGGCGGTTGAGGCCAGAACCCTCATCGGCCACTTGGATATGCGTTACCGCTTAATGCTCGGCGACAGACAAATCTGGCCCGATGAGACTAGCGGTTCGAACGCAGCTTCGAGCGGATTTCATTGACGGCACCCACGATGGCTTCGGCCGCCTGTTGGTCGAGTGCGATATCCAACAGCCCTTCCGTTGTATGGATCGAGAGAAGGCCAAGGGCGCCGTTCCCATCTGCGACAGTGCAGACATGAAATTCAGTCGGCACGAAAGGGCGTGCCTTCTCTAGATGCTTCATTGTTGGCTCATATCACTTGCGCGGCTGGCACAATGGCGCAACCGAATGACACATTCAAGCGGGCTTAGGTTGAAAATCAGCGAAGCGGTTCCTGAAGGGCGAGACTTCCGCGAGCGCCTCGCCAGCCTGGTGCGTGAGCGTCTCCCTAAAATCGACCATCAACCCCTAGAGCCCGAAAGAGAACACCTGGGGACTGCTCGTCTCATAACCGAGGCGGGGCTTGGAATTACTGCCCATGTCCGTCTGTGGTGAATTGGCGGTTCCGGTAGCGGTGCAGTCAAGTTTGGCGGCTGCTGCCGCCTTGATCGACATGCCTGCACATGTCTTTTCGGCAGTGACTGTTGGCTTCTTCTTCTCGTGCGCCATAGCGGCGCTCGACACGGCAAGCACAATCGCCGCGCAAGCGATAGCGGTTTTCATTGGAAGCCCTCTTTGTTAGCAAAAGCTAATAAGAAGTTAACGCTACGTAAGATCACCCGTCAATCGTAGAATCGGTCCACGAAGGACCAATGTGAGCCTTTTTACGGACATAGAGCGGACACGAAATTCTGCGGACATAGAAAACCGCCATCACCTCTTGCAACGCATTGGTTTTCTTGAGTTTTGGTGAGCGCGATGGGATTCGAACCCATGACCTACTGATTAAAAGTCAGTTGCTCTACCGGCTGAGCTACGCGCTCCCGCGGGCTCGAAAAGGCCGCCCTCGAAATTGCGCGGAACATAGGGAGAGTGCCGCGACCGGTCAACCGGAAAAGATGGGTTCCAAACCCGCGCTTTGCCCTAAATCGCTGGCCCCTCCTTGTTCCCCGGGCTCTGGCGAGCAGCCAGGCAGTCGATCTCAGTCCGGCGGCCGCCAGCATGGGGGAACAAATCCGACGCGCTATCGTTTTTTGCCAATGGGACGCCCGACAAACCTTTGCGGAGAATACCAATGAATAGAATCACAACGGGCCTGCTTGCCGCCACCCTCTCGGCCACATTCGTCGCGGCGGAGGTGGTGCCGGTCAACGCCCAGCCGGCCTACGTGCCATTATCCCAGGCGGCAATGCCGGATGTGCAGACAGTGCAGTACCGGGAGTGGAGGAGAAACCGCTCCTTCGACCGCAATTTCTCACGCAATCGCAGCTTTAGCCGCAACGGTGACATGTATTGGAATGGTCACCGCGGCTATCGTGAATATCGCCGCGGCTATCGCCGTCATGGCGACTACTGGTTCCCGCTCGCGGCCTTTGCGACTGGCGCCTTGATCACCGGCGCAATCGTCAACGAGAACAACCGCGTCTATGAAGGCAATGCCCATGTGCAGTGGTGCTACGACCATTATCGGAGCTACCGCGCCTCGGACAATACCTTCCAGCCGAACAACGGTCCTCGTCGGGAATGCCGTTCGCCTTACTGATGCGTGGTGTGAGTGGAAGGCCCGCGGCGGAACGGCGCGGGCCTTTCCTTATGCGCTCAGCGTCCTGCGCACGGCATCGCGCCAGCCTGCCAGCTTGGCGGATCGGATCGAGCTACCCATATCAGGCTCGAACCGTCGCTCAAGTGCCCAGCTTTTCGCGAACTCCCTCACCTTGGGCCACACGCCCGCCTTCGAGCCGGCGAGCCAGGCAGCCCCCAGCGCGGTCGTCTCCAGGATTGTCGGCCGGTCAACCGCCGCGTCGAGTATGTCGGCCAGGCGCTGCATGGTCCAGTCCGAAGCCACCATGCCGCCATCGACCCTGAGCACCGTCTTTGCCTTGGCGCCCTTCCAATCCTTGTGCATGGCGTCGAGTAGGTCGCGAGTCTGATAAGCGACTGATTCCAAAGCCGCTCGGGCGAACTCGGCCGGACCGGAATTTCGGGTTAGCCCGAAGATGGCGCCGCGCGCCCCGGCGTCCCAGTGCGGCGCGCCGAGCCCGACAAAGGCCGGTACCAGATAGACGTTCTGCGTCGGATCGGCTTCCGCCGCGAGCTTGCCGCTCTGCTCGGCTTTGCCGATGACTTTGATGCCGTCACGCAGCCATTGCACCGCGGCACCCGCAATGAAGATCGAGCCTTCAAGCGCATAAGTGGTCTTGCCGTTCAACCGGTAGGCGATGGTCGTCAAGAGCCGGTTCTTGGAGCGCACCAGATCGCTGCCGGTGTTGAGCAGCGCAAAACAGCCGGTGCCGTAGGTGGACTTCATCATGCCCGGTTCGAAACAGGCCTGGCCGATGGTCGCGGCATGCTGGTCGCCGGCAACCCCTAGGATTCTAATCTCGGTGCCAAACAAGTTGTTCTCTGTGATTCCATAATCATCCGCGCAATCCTTGACCTCCGGCAGCATCGCGGCCGGGATGCGCAGGATGGAAAGCAGTTCGTCGTCCCAGGCATTCTTCTCGATATTGTAGACCAGCGTGCGCGAGGCGTTGGTCGCGTCGGTGGCGTGCACCTTGCCGCCGGTCAGCCGCCAGATCAAAAAACTGTCGATGGTACCGGCCAGCAATTCGCCCTTCTCGGCACGTTTCCTCGCGCCCTTCACCTTGTCTAGCATCCAGGCGATCTTGGTGCCCGAGAAATAGGGGTCGAGCAGAAGCCCTGTCTTGCGTGTAAATTTCTTCTCCAGCCCCTGCTTCTTCAGCTTCTGGCACAGCGGTGCCGTGCGGCGGTCTTGCCAGACGATGGCGTTGTGGATCGGTTTGCCGGTTGCCTTGTCCCAGATGACGACGGTCTCGCGCTGGTTGGTGATGCCGATGGCGGCCACCTCCGAGGCGCTACGGCCGGCGGCCTTCAGTGCAGCCTTCACGGTGGTCATGACGCTTGCCCAGATCTCTTCGGGATCGTGCTCGACCCAGCCGGAGGCCGGATAGTGTTGGGCGAATTCCTTCTGCCCGCTGCCTACGACCTTCATCTTGCCGTCGAACAGGA
Source organism: Mesorhizobium sp. B2-3-11 (assembly GCF_006442215.1). Taxonomy (NCBI): domain Bacteria; kingdom Pseudomonadati; phylum Pseudomonadota; class Alphaproteobacteria; order Hyphomicrobiales; family Phyllobacteriaceae; genus Mesorhizobium; species Mesorhizobium sp. B2-3-11. Next base: position 522,762 of record NZ_VFVS01000001.1, read on the forward strand.
TCGCCCGGGTCGATGTCGTCCCCTGGTCGATCGCCAGCACAAAACCGCTCATTCCCGCATCCTCCGCCTTGACACAAAGAAGGGAGACGGCAACGCGCCGCCTCCCTCAATTCATACGGGCGCGAACGCCCGCATAGACCGTCTTACTTCTGCCAGCTCTTGACCAACTCGTCGTAATTGATGGTGACCGGCTTTTCCTTCTCGTTGTCCAGCTTCAGCTGCGGCGCGAGGTTGCCCTTCTTGACCGCGTCGGCATTCCAGTAAGCAAGGTCATGCTCTTCGGCCATCTTCGGACCGATATCGCCCTGGACACCCGACTTCTCTATTCGTTCCAGAACCTTCTCCTGATCGGCGCAGAGGCCATTCATGGCTTCCTGCGGCGACTTGGCGCCCGACGAAGCGTCACCGATGTTCTGCCACCAGAGCTGTGCCAGCTTCGGATAATCGGGAACGTTGGTGCCGGTCGGCGTCCACTGTACGCGCGCCGGCGAACGGTAGAACTCGATCAGGCCGCCGAGCTTGGGAGCGCGTTCGGTGAAACTCTTGTCGTGGATCGTGGAGTCGCGGATGAAGGTCAGACCGACATGGCTCTTCTTCACATCCACCGTCTTGGAGGTCACGAACTGCGCGTAGAGCCAGGCGGCCTTGGCGCGGTCAGTCGGTGTCGACTTCATCAACGTCCACGACCCGACGTCCTGATAGCCGAGCTTCATGCCGTCCTTCCAGTAGGAACCGTGCGGCGACGGCGCCATGCGCCATTTCGGCGTGCCGTCGTCGTTCATGACAGGCAGGCCGGGCTTGACCATGTCGGCGGTGAAGGCGGTGTACCAGAAGATCTGCTGCGCCACGTTGCCCTGCGCCGGAACCGGACCCGATTCAGAGAAGGTCATGCCTTGCGCCTCCGGCGGCGCATAAGCCTTTAACCAGTCGAGGTATTTCTGGATCGCATAGACCGACGCCGGGCCGTTGGTGTCGCCGCCGCGCGCCACGCATGAGCCGACCGGACGAGAGTTCTCGTCGACCTTGATGCCCCATTCGTCGACCGGCAGGCCGTTCGGCAGGCCCTTGTCACCGTTGCCGGCCATCGACAGCCAGGCGTCGGTGAAACGCCAGCCGAGCGATGGGTCCTTCTTGCCGTAGTCCATATGGCCATAGACTTTCTTGCCGCCGACGTCACGGCCGGTGAAGAATTCGGCAATGTCCTCGTAAGCCGACCAGTTGACGGGCACGCCGAGGTCATAGCCGTACTTGGCCTTGAAGTCGGCCTTGTTCTTTTCGTCATTGAACCAATCGTAACGGAACCAGTAGAGGTTCGCGAACTGCTGGTCGGGAAGCTGGTAGAGCTTCTTGTCCGGCGCCGTGGTGAACTTGGTGCCGATGAAGTCGTTGACGTCGAGCATCGGATCGGTGACGTCCTTGCCTTCGCCCGCCATCCAATCAGTCAGGTCGCGCACCTGCTGGTAGCGCCAGTGGGTGCCGATCAGATCGCTGTCGTTGACCCAGCCGTCATAAAGGTTCTGGCCGGTCTGCATCTGGGTCTGGATCTTCTCGACGACGTCGCCTTCCTGGATGACGTCATGCGTGACCTTGATGCCGGTGATGGCGGTGAAGGCAGGCGCCAGCACCTGCGATTCATACTGGTGGGTGGTCAAGGTTTCCGAGACGACCTTGATGTCCATGCCGGCAAACGGTTTGGCCGCATCGATGAACCACTGCATTTCCTTTTCCTGATCGGCGCGCGAGAGCGTCGAAAGAGGTCCTATCTCCTTGTCGAGAAAGGCTTTTGCCTCATCCATTCCGGCATAGGCGTGGCCCGCGCCGAGCAAAAGGGCAAGGGCTGTCGTTGATGTTAAAAATTGCCGTCGCATTGTGTCTCCTCCGAGTTTTTAAAAGGTTTCAAGTGCGAACTGGAGCGACCACCTACGGGCGGCCTCTCCATCAGTATCCCCCTCTATACGTAGCGGAACACGCCAATTGCGTAGACCACAGAGAGAGCGAGAGCCCACCACAGGTTGGACCCAACCAGACCCAGCCAAGCGAGATGGATAAAGGCGCTGCCAAGCAGCGAAACGAAGAGGCGGTCGCCGCGCGTCGTCTCGAAGCGCAGCACGCCGACACGCGGATTGCCGCCGGGCGAGGCATATTCCCAGACACCCATGCCAAGCAAAAGCAGCGCGATGACGCTGAAGAACGCGGCCGTCGGCCAGGTCCACGCCATCCAGGAAAAGTCGAGGTTCATGTCAGACCCTCCCCAGGGCAAAGCCCTTGGCGATATAGTTTCGCACGAACCAGATCACGAGCGCGCCGGGGACCAGTGTCAAAACGCCGGCGGCTGCCAGCAGACCCCAGTCCATGCCCGAGGCCGACACCGTACGCGTCATGGTCGCGGCGATCGGCTTGGCATCGGTCGTGGTCAGCGTGCGGGCGATCAGCAGTTCGACCCACGAAAACATGAAGCAGAAAAAGCAGGCGACGCCGATGCCGCTGGCGATCAGCGGCATGAATATCTTGATGAAGAACCGCGGAAAGGAATACCCGTCGATATAGGCTGTCTCGTCGATTTCCTTCGGCACGCCCGACATGAAACCTTCCAGGATCCACACCGCCAGCGGCACGTTGAACAGGCAGTGCGCCAGCGCCACCGCTATGTGCGTGTCGATGAGGCCGAAGGCCGAGTAGAGCTGGAAGAACGGCAGCGCGAACACGGCCGGCGGCGCCATGCGGTTGGTCAGCAGCCAGAAGAACAGATGCTTGTCGCCAAGGAAGCGATAGCGCGAGAAAGCGTAAGCCGCCGGCAGGGCCACCGACACCGAAATCACCATGTTCATGACGACATAGGTGATCGAGTTGATGTAGCCGGAATACCAGGCCTTCTGCGTGAAGATGGTGACGTAGTTGGCGATCGTCGGTGCGTGCGGGTAAAGCGTCAGCGAGTTGACGATCTCGGCATTGGTCTTGAAGCTCATGTTGATGAGCCAGTAGATCGGCATCAGCAGAACGATGATGTAGAGCGTTGGCACGATCCACCACCAGCGCGATTCCTCGCCGCGCCGGCGCATCCGCCTGTCGAGTTCGCTCTGTGACAGTGAACTGGCGAGCCCCCCTTCCGCGGGGGCGGTCCGGCTCATTGCATTGCGCTCGGTGCGTTCGTTGGCGCCAGCCATATCAGCGCTCCGCGTCGTAGTTGGTCATCACGGTGTAGAACACCCATGACAACAACAGGATGATGAGGAAGTAGACCAGCGACATTGCCGCCGCCGGACCAAGGTCGAACTGGCCGAGTGCCGTCTTGACGAGGTCGATCGACAGGAACGTCGTCGAGTTCCCCGGACCGCCGCCGGTGACGACGAAGGGTTCGGTGTAGATCATGAAGCTGTCCATGAACCGCAGCAGCACGGCGATCAGAAGCACGCGCTGCATCTTCGGCAACTGAATGTAACGAAACACCGCCCAGCGCGACGCACCGTCGATCTTGGCCGCCTGGTAGAATGCATCCGGGATCGAGACCAGGCCGGCATAGCAGAGCAGCACGACAAGGCTGGTCCAGTGCCAGACATCCATGATGATGATCGTCACCCAGGCGTCGAATGGATCCTGCACATAATTGTAGTCAATGCCGACCGCGTTGAGGTAGTAGCCCATCAGACCGATATCGCTGCGCCCGAACACCTGCCAGATGGTGCCGACCACGTTCCACGGTATCAGCAGCGGCAGCGACATCAGCACCAGGCAGACCGGCACGCCCCAGCCCTTTTTCGGCATGTTGAGCGCGATGAAGATGCCGAGCGGCACTTCGATCGCCAGGATGATGAAGGAAAAGATCAGGTTGCGAACCATCGCTTCCCAGAAGCGGCTGGACGAGAGCAGTTCCTCGAACCATTCGGTGCCTGCCCAGGTGAAGACATTGTTGCCGAACGTGTCCTGCACCGAATAGTTGACGACCGTCATCAGCGGGATGACCGCGGTGAAGGCCACCAGCACCAGCACCGGCAGCACCAGGAACCAGGCCTTGTTGTTCCAGGTCTTTTCCATCTACGCCCCCATCTCGACGCGCCAGGAATCGGCATAGATGTTGATGCCGGCCGGGTCGAATCGCACCTTTGGTTCCGCGGGTACGGTTTCGTCCTCGCCGATGACCGCCGCGATGTCTCGGCCTTCCAGCTTGGCGCGCACCACCTTGTGGCGGCCAACATCCTCGACCTTGGTGATTGAAACCGCCATTCCATCGCGGCCGAGCCGCACATATTCCGGGCGGATACCAAGCTCGACCGCGCCTCTGCCCGCCTTCGGTACTCCAGGCAATTCGATCCGTTGCGAGCCGAGCGTCGCGGTCCTGCCTTCGATTGCCACCGGCACGACATTCATGCCTGGCGATCCAATGAAATAGCCGACAAAAGTGTGACGCGGCCGCTCGAACAGTTCCGCCGGCGTGCCGATCTGCACGATGCCGCCATCATACATCACCACCACCTGGTCGGCGAAGGTCAGCGCCTCGGTCTGGTCGTGCGTGACATAGACCATCGTGTAACCGAAGCGGCGGTGGAGCTGTTTCAACTGCGAGCGCAGCACCCATTTCATGTGCGGATCGATGACGGTCAGCGGTTCGTCGAACAGGATGGCGTTGACGTCCGAGCGCACCAGCCCACGGCCGAGCGAGATCTTCTGCTTCTGATCGGCGGTCAGGCCCCTTGCCTTCCTTTTCGCCCACGAGGCCAGGTCGATCATGTCGAGCGTCTCGCGCACCTTGCGGTCGACATCTGGTTCCGGCACGCCGCGATTGCGCAGCGGGAAGGCCAGGTTGTCGTAGACGGTCATGGTGTCGTAGATGACCGGGAACTGGAACACCTGCGCGATGTTGCGCTCCTGCGTCGACAGCCTGGTCACGTCCCTGCCATTGAACAGCAACTGGCCGTGCGAGGGGTGAAGCAGCCCCGATATGATGTTGAGCAGCGTGGTCTTGCCGCAGCCGGACGGCCCAAGCAGCGCATAGGCACCGCCATCCTCGAAAATGTGGTGCACTTCGCGTAGCGCGAAATCGGCATCCGTGCGCGGGTTCGGCAGATAGGAATGCCTGACATGGTTGACGTCGATGCGTGCCATATCGCCCCTCCTAAGCCGCCAGCTTCGGCGCGGTCACGGCATGGCCGTGCTCGTCGAAGACCATGATGTGACGCGGGTCGATGAACACCTCGACCACCGCGTCGGTCTCGAAATCCCTGATGCCGTGGGTCAACATCACCCAGCGGGCATCGGCAAAGTCGAGATGGATGAAGCTCTCGGACCCGGTGATTTCGGTGATGGTGACCTTTGCCCGCACCGGCACCGCGGAGACATTGGGCCGATCGAGCGAAAGATGGTGTGGCTGGAAGCCGATCGTATAGTTCGTATCGGCGATGCCGACGAGTTCCGCCGGCACCGGCAGCTTGACCCCGCCCTCGAGCAGAAAATCCGCCCCCTTTTTGGCCAGCACGATGGTGTTGAGCGGCGGATCGGCAAAGGTCCTGGCCGTCACCAGATCGATCGGTTTGCGGAATACGTCGATGGTCGGCCCGAACTGGGTGATGCGGCCTTCCGACAGCGTTGCCGTGTTGCCGCCGAGCAGCAGGGCTTCATGCGGCTCGGTGGTGGCATAAACGAAGATGGTGCCGGCTGCGGCAAAGATCCTTGGCAGTTCCGCCCGCAATTCCTCGCGCAGCTTGTAGTCGAGATTGGCAAGCGGTTCGTCGAGCAGCACCAGGCTGGCATTCTTGACGATGGCACGCGCCAGCGCTGTGCGCTGCTGCTGGCCGCCCGACAGGCTGAGCGGCGTGCGGTCGAGATAGGGGGTCAGTTTGAGGAGTGCCGCCGCTTCGCGCACTTGGCTGTCGATCTTGCGCTGCTCGACGCCGGCCACCCTGAGCGGTGAGGCGATATTGTCATAGACGGTCATCGCCGGATAGTTGATGAACTGCTGGTAGACCATGGCGATTTTGCGCTTCTGCACCGGCGTGCCGGTGACATTCTGGCCGTCGAACCAGACCGAGCCGGAAGTCGGTACATCGAGGCCGGCCATCAGCCGCATCAGGCTGGTCTTGCCGGAAAGCGTGGGCCCGAGCAATACGTTAAGCGAGCCGTGCTGAAGCGTCAGCGACACGTCGCGGATGTGCTCGACCGCACCGACCGTCTTGGTGACGTTCCTCAGTTCCAGCATGACGCCTCCTCCCAGGCTTTCAGCATCAGCTCAAAACCTTCTTCATTCAGCAGCCGCGACATGCCGTCGGCTTATGCCGCGCATAAATTCATCGAGCGATGCCACCTGCTCGCGGCCGAGATGCAGGCCGCGCTTGGTCCTGCGCCATAGTACATCTTCAGCTGTGATAGCCCATTCGTTTTCGACGAGGTAACGTATCTCGGCCTCGTAGAGATCGGCACCGAAATTGCGGCCCAGATCGGCATTCGATTTGGCCAGGCCCAGAAGAACCTGCGCTCGCGTGCCGTAAAGCCGGGTCAGCCGGCGGGCCAGGCGTGCGTCGAGGAACGGATAGGCCGATTTCAGCTTCGTCACCTGCGCATCGAAACCGGTGGCGGGAAAATCGCCACCTGGCAGCGGCGCATCTGATGTCCACGGCTTGCCGCGCTTGCCGAGAAACGCTTCGATCTTCTCCAACATCGATTCCGACAGCCGGCGATAGGTGGTGATCTTGCCGCCAAACGCGTTGACCAACGGCGCGGCGCCCTCGCCGCCTTCGGCCTTCAGCACATAATCGCGTGTCGCTTCCTGCGCCTTGGAGGCGCCGTCATCATAGAGCGGACGCACGGCCGAATAGGTCCAGACGATGTCCGAGAGCTTGACCGGAACCGCGAAATACTCGCTGGCCGCGGCACAGAGATAATCGGTCTCTGTGTCGCTGATCTTCACATCATGCGGATCGCCGGGATAATCCTGATCGGTGGTGCCGATCAGCGTGAACTCGTCCTCGTAGGGAATGGCGAAGATGATGCGGCCATCCTTGTTCTGGAAGAAATAGGCGCGCGGATCGTCGAACTTCTTGGCGATGACGATGTGGCTGCCCTGTACGAGGCGAACATTGTGAACGTCATTCTGCCCGACGACGCCGGACAGCACGTGGTCGACCCAAGGACCCGCCGCATTGACCAGCAACCGGGCCTTGACCTCTTCGGTCTCGCCGGCCTGCAGGTTCTCGATCTTTATCGTCCAGATGCCGCCTTCGCGGCGGGCTCCAATCACTTTCGTGCGGGTCCGGATCGTTGCGCCCCGGTCAGCGGCGTCACGTGCATTCAGCGCCACCAGCCGCGCATCGTTGACCCAGCCGTCGGAATATTCGAAAGCCCTTTTGAACAAAGGTTTCAAAGGCTTACCGGCCGGGTCGCGCGTCATGTCGAGCGTCCTGGTCGCCGGCAGCAATTTGCGCCCGCCAATGTGGTCGTAAAGGAAAAGGCCAAGCCGGATCAACCAGGCGGGGCGCAGGCCCTTGGCATAGGGCAGCACGAAGCGCATCGGCCAGATGATGTGCGGCGCGTTCTTCCACAGAACCTCGCGCTCCATGAGCGCCTCGCGCACCAGGCGGAATTCGTAGAATTCGAGATAGCGCAGCCCGCCATGGATCAGCTTGGTCGAGCCGGACGAGGTTCCGCTGGCGAGATCGTTCATCTCGGCGAGAAAGACCGAAAAACCGCGCCCAGCGGCATCACGGGCGATGCCGCAACCGTTGATGCCGCCGCCTATGACGAAAATGTCCCGGACTGAAGATGTGTCCACTTAGCTCCTCCACGATTTCGCATTGCACCATTTTGGGTCTTTTGCGAAACCGTTGCGGAATTATTTCGAACTCATAACGAATGTCAAACGAAATATCACACACCTGCGAGAAGACCGTGAATCATCTCAGCCAAGCGATGTCTCGATCAGCTGAACCTCGGCCTCCTGGCAGATCTTGCGTACCGAAGCGATATCGCAGCGATCGGTGATGAAGGTGTTGACCTGCGACAGGTGACCGATGCGCACAGGTGCCGTGCGTTCGAATTTGGTCTGGTCGGACACAAGGATGACATGCCTGGCATTGGCGATAATCGCTTGCGCGACCTTCACTTCGCGAAAATCGAAATCGAGCAAGGCGCCATCATGATCGATGGCCGAGGCGCCGATGACAGCATAGTCGACCTTGAACTGCCTGATGAAATCGACCGCCGCCTCGCCGACGACACCCCCGTCCGAGCCGCGCACCACTCCGCCCGCAATCACCACCTCGATCGACGGGTAGATGCGCATCCTATTGGCAACATTGATGTTATTGGTGATGACCATCAGGCCGTCGTGATCGAGTAACGCCTTGCTGACCGCCTCGGTCGTGGTGCCGATGTTGATGAACAGCGAGGCGTTGTCGGGGATCAACCTGGCCGCCGCGCGACCAATCGCTTCCTTCTCGTCGGCCGCGATCTTGCGCCTGGCTTCATACTCCATGTTCTCGATACCAGACGGGAACAAGGCGCCGCCATGGATGCGCGAAAGCAGCCGCTGGTCGCACAAATCGTTGAGGTCCTTGCGGATGGTCTGCGGCGTCACGTTGAAATGCGTGGCCAGATCATCGACCAGCACGCGGCCATTGTCCTTGGCCATCTGGATGATCTCGGCATGGCGCGGCGACAGATACATCAGGCAAGCTCCTGTTTTCGTTTTTCTTGCTTATAATCGAAAACGAAACCGATGAAAAGGCGCAAGCCGGCTAACGAAATCCGATGATTGGCGCGACCTTGACCCAGCCTTTTCAGGCCATGGCATGCGCTATTTCGGTGATGACGGTGAAAGCGGCGTCGACGTCCTCTGCCGTGGCATCGAACTGACCGACCTGGAAGCGGATTGCCACCCTCCCATCGACTTTCGTTTGCGTCAGGTAGATGCGGCCATCGTCGTTGATCGCATTGACCAGCCGCAGATTGTGCTCGTCGGCATCGGCGCCCGCTGCAGCCTTGTGCCGGAACGAAAACAGCGACAGCATCGGCTCGCTGACGATTTCGAAATCCGGCTCCCTTGCCAGACGCAGCGCAAGGCCTTCGCTCCAGGCAACATGGTTGCGGATCATGGTTCGCAGGTTTTCCAGTCCATGCGCGCGCAGCAGAAACCAAACTTTCAGCGCCCGGAAGCGCCGACCAAGCGGCACCGACCATTCGGAGTAGTTGATGATGCCGTCGCGGCCATGTGTCTTGAGAAATTCGGGCTTGATGGCCAGCGTACGGATCACGTCTTCCGGCTGCCGGATGAACTGCATCGAGCAATCGAACTGCGCGCCCAGCCATTTGTGGGGGTTGAAGACGATGGAATCAGCCAACTCAGCGCCGGCCCAGAAATGGCGAAATTCCGGGCAGATCATCGCCGACCCGGCCCAGGCGGCATCGACATGCAGGTAGAGCCCGTGCCGCCTGGCAATCTCCGCAACCGCTGCAATATCGTCCGTGCCGCCGGTGCTGGTGCCGCCGACGCTGGCGATGATGCCGGCGGGCAGCATGCCGGCCTCGCGATCGGCGACGATTGCCGCTTCGAGTGCGGCCGCTTCCATGGCGCGAAAACGGCCGGCGACCGGAATGCGCACGAGATTGTCCTCGCCTATCCCTGACACCCAGATCGCCCGATCGATCGAAGTGTGCACCTGGTCGGAGGAATAGATGCGCAACCGCCCCTGCCCGGCCAATCCTTTTTTGTTGCCTTGCCAGTCCAGCGCCCGCTCGCGCATGGTCAACACCGCGTTGAGTGTCGCCGACGAGGCCGAATCCTGGATGACGCCGGAGAAACCCTCCGGCAGGCCGAGCGCCTGGCGCATCCAGTCGACGGTCCGCATTTCAAGCTCGGTCGCCGCCGGCGACGTCTGCCAAAGCATGCATTGCGCGGCCATCGCCGACACCAGGTATTCAGCCACCACCGAGACGGGCGCCGCGTTGGCCGGAAAATAGGCGAAGAAGCGCGGGTGCTGCCAATGCGTCATCCCCGGCACGATCTTCTCTTCGAAGTCGGCGAAAATCCTGTCCATCGGCTCCGCGTCTTCGGGCGGCGACGCCTCTATGCTCCTGAAAATGTCGCCCGGCTCGACCAGCGGCCGCACCGGCCGCTCACGCAGATTATTGCGATAGTCGGCGCCCCAATCAGCGGCACGTTGCGACCATTGCCGGAAATCATCATTGTTCATCTTGTCCTCCCGACATGATCTTTCGCCGCCGGTGACGCGCCGGCTTTTGCGAATGGCGAGATATGCGGACTAGCCAGGAAAATCCGGCAGGCTGGCGAACGCCGTCTTCAGGGCATTCGACCATCCGTCGGAGATCGTGCGGTAATACTGGTCGTCCTGGGCGATCCGCTTTTTCAGACCAACCTGAAAGGCACCCTGTTCCAGGAAAAGCAGGTCGAGCGGCAGGCCGACCGACAGGTTCGACTTCAGCGTCGAATCGAACGACACCAGCAGCAGTTTCACCGTCTCGGCGAGGCTCATCGTCTTTTCGTAAGCGCGGATGATGATCGGCTTGCCGTATTTGGTTTCCCCGATCTGAAAGAACGGCGTGTCGTCAGTCGATTCGATGAAATTGCCTTCGGGATAGATCATGAACAGGCGCGGCGGGCTGCCCTTGATCTGCCCACCGAGGATGAAGGAGGCATTGAAATAGGAATCGGCTTTCTCGCCCGCTGGTGACGATTGCGCGATCACTTCCTTGACCGTGTCGCCGACCAGCCGCACCGTCTGGTACATGGATGGCGTTTCGAGCAGCTTCTCGTGGCGGTCGGTCACCGCCTTGGTGCGTTCGTCGAGCAGGCTGACCACGGCCTGCGTCGTCGCCAGATTGCCGGCCGACATCAAAACGATGACGCGCTCGCCCGGCTGCTCCCAGACGTGCATCTTCTTGAAGGTCGAGATAGAATCCATCCCGGCATTGGTGCGCGTGTCCGACATGAACACGAGCCCGCGATCGATCTTGAGGCCGACGCAATAGGTCATGGAATCTCTTGAGGCAGTAATCCCTGGGGGATTACTGCTCTACCGTGACGGCGACCGCAAGCAGTTCTTCCGCCTGTCCCAGTCGAATTCCCGACACCGGCGAAGCGTCACGGTAATCGCGGCCGGTGGCCACCTTCACATAGCGTTCGTCGGGAGAAATACCATTGGCGGGATCGAAGGCAACCCAGCCGAGGCCCGCGACATGGGCTTCGGCCCAGGCGTGGCTCGCCGCCTGCTTCACCGCCGCATCCATCATCAGATAGCCGCTGACATAGCGGGCCGGAAATCCCATGGCGCGTGCGGCGGCGGCAAAGATGTGGCTATGATCCTGGCAAACCCCGGTCTTCAGCATCAAGGCCTCTTCGGCCGGAGTCGTCGCATTGGTGGTTCCCGGCGTGTAGGCGACGCGCTCGCCGATGGCGGCCATCAGCCGGTGCAGCCTGTCAAGGTCGGTGCCCTTGCCGAGCGCCTCGGCAAGATCACGGATGCCGCCGCCTATGGTGGTCAAAGCGGTCTCCTGCGCGAACAACCAGAGTGGCGCGAAGCCTTGATGCGGCCCGCTGACACCTGATGTATCGCGCGTCACCACCTCGCCCAACGCTTCGACTGTGATGAAGTCGTGATCACCCTCGACGCTCAGCAGCCTGCTATCGTTGCCGTAATGGTCGGTAAATCGCACTTCCTCGCGCGCGCCCTCGACCTTCAGCGCCCAGGACAGCACGGTCTGGGTCGGCCCGCTCATGGGAAGCAGCCGTAGCCTCTGGAGCAAATACTGCACCGGTGCGTCGTAGCGGTATTCTGTCCGGTGCGTGATTTTCAGCCGCATGGCCATCTTCCGTTCGAGTGCATGATCCCTGGCGAAAGCCGGTACCCACCTTTCGCTGACGCGGTCCTTCGGTTCGGGATCATGTTTCAATAAAACCTGTAGTCTTGCGCGATCTCGTCGCCGAGCCTGGTGTTGTCGCGGATGAACCCGGCCAGGAACTCATGCAGGCCGGCGTCGAATATATCCTTGATCGACCCTGCCCTCAGCATCGCCTGCGTTTTTTCCGCCGTTGCGTGACACGCATGGCGCTCGCCATAGTCGTCGGAGAGAAATTTCAGATGTTCTGCCAGGAAACGGTAGCAGAAGGTCAGCGATCGCGGCATGCGGACGTTGAGGATCAGGTAGTCCGCGATATTGGTCGGCTTGTAGTCGGCGTCATAGACCCAGCGATAGGAGCGATGCGCCGACACCGAGCGCAGGATCGATTCCCACTGATAGTTGTCGAGCGTCGAGCCGACCCAGGAGATCGATGGCAGCAGCACGTAGTATTTCACGTCAAGGATGCGGGCGGTGTTGTCGGCGCGCTCGACATAGGTGCCGAGCTGCGAAAAGTCGAAAATCTCGTTGCGCAGCATGGTGCCGTAGAACGAGCCGCGGATCAGTGCGGTCTCGCGCTTGATCGCATCGAGCACGGTGGGCAGGTCGCGCTCGTCGATCGGCCTTGCTAGCATCCGTTTCAGCGCCATCCAGGCTTCGTTGATGCTCTCCCACGTCTCGCGCGTCAGCGCGGTGCGCACCATGCGCGCATTGTTGCGGGCAGTCTCGATCGACGACATCGTGCTCGATGGGTTCGACGTGTCGCGCAAAAGGAAGTCGGAGACATTGGCCGCCGTATAGTCCGGATATTTCTGCTTGAAGGCGACGTCGGAGCCGGCGCTGAGCAGCACCGAATTCCACTCCTCCGACGCGCTCTGGGTGCGAGTGAGCGCCATACGCAGCCCGGCGTCGACCAGCCGCGCCATGTTTTCGGCCCGCTCGATATAGCGGTTCATCCAATAAAGTCCGTTCGCGGTACGGCCGAGAAGCATGTCAGCTTGCCTTGATATCGAGCGAATAGCGAATAGGGAGTAGGGAGTAGGGAAGAATGGGTTTCATGATCGCTGCGTCCCCCCGCTCAGCTCAGTCATCCAGCACCCAAGTGTCTTTTGTCCCGCCGCCCTGAGAGGAATTCACCACCAGCGAGCCTTCCTTCAGCGCAACGCGCGTCAGCCCACCGGGCACGATCTGGATGCGATCGGACACCAGCACATAGGGCCTGAGATCGACGTGGCGCGGCGCCAGGCCCTTTTCAGTCAGGATCGGACAGGTCGAGAGCGCGAGCGTCGGCTGGGCGATGTAATTAGACGGTTTGGCTTGCAGCTTCTTGGCAAAATCCTGACATTCCTTCTTGGTCGCGGCCGGTCCGACCAGCATGCCGTAGCCACCCGAACCATGCACTTCCTTGATCACCAACTCGTGGATATGCTCGAGCACATATTTCAGGCTGTTCGGCTCCGAACAGCGCCAGGTCGGGATGTTGCCGAGGATTGCCTTGCGGCCGGTGTAGAATTCGACGATCTCGGGCATATAGGAATAGATCGCCTTGTCGTCGGCGATGCCGGTTCCCGGTGCGTTGGCGATGGTGATGTTACCGGCGCGATATACATCCATGATGCCGGGTATGCCGAGAGCTGAATCCGGCCTGAAGGTCAGCGGGTCCAGGAAAGAATCATCCACGCGGCGGTAAAGAACGTCGATCTGCTTGTAGCCTTCGGTCGTGCGCATCGCGACATGTCCATCGACGACGCGCAGATCCTGCCCCTCCACCAGCTGCACACCCATCTGGTCGGCAAGGAAGGCGTGTTCGAAATAGGCGGAATTGAAACTGCCGGGCGTCAGCACCGCGATGGTCGGCGCACCCTTGGTGTTCTGCGGCCGCACCGCCGCCAGCGACTGGCGCAACAACTGCGGATAATTCTCCACTGGCCGCACCTTGATCTTCTGGAACAGCTCGGGGAACAGTTGCATCATCGTTTCGCGGTTCTCCAGCATGTAGGAGACACCGGACGGCGTGCGCGCATTGTCCTCCAGCACATAGAACTCGTCCTCGCTGATACGCACGATGTCGACGCCGATGATGTGGGTATAGACTCCGGCCGGCGGCCGCACGCCGATCATTTCCGGCAGGAATGCCTCGTTCCTGGCGATCAGGTCCCTGGGAACGCGGCCGGCGCGAAGGATTTCCTGGCGATGGTAGATGTCGTCGAGGAAGGCGTTCAGCGCCTGTACGCGCTGCTCGATGCCTTGCGTCAGGCGACGCCACTCATTGCCTGAAATGATGCGGGGAACGATATCGAACGGGATCAGCCGCTCGGATGCTTCCTGCTCGCCATAAACGGCAAACGTGATGCCGGTCTTGCGGAAGACGCGTTCGGCGTCCTGCATCTTTTCGGTAAGTCTGGCTGGATCCTGCTCCTTCAGCCAGCGATCGTAAGCCGAATACGGTCGTCTAAGTCCGGAAACCTCCGGAAGCATTTCATCGAACGCTGCCAATCGCATACTCCCCTGTGACGCCATTTCACTGGCGTCGTTGGAGAAAATCAAGCGCAATCGGTGATTTGGGAGATCCGGACGATCAGTATGTTGCGGCTGCCTAAAATTGAGGCAGCTGAAATATGAGCTTGATCAGGCTCTGCCTCATGCCCGGGCAAATGCCCCGCGCTGCTAGAAGGCGCGGAAGGTGACGACGGTGAACGTGTCCTTGATACCGGGAAGAATCTGCACCTTCTCGTTGACGAAATGGCCGACGTCTTCCTCATCGTCGACATAGAATTTGGCGAGCAGATCGTAATTGCCGGCGGTGGAGTAGATTTCCGAGGCAATCTCGGCGTCGGCAAGCGCGCTGGCAACTTCATAGGATTTGCCCAGCTCGCATTTGATCTGCACGAAAAACGCCTTCATGGCTTCGTCCCGCTAACTTCCAGGTCCAGCGGCCCTTCTGGCAGACTGGGCGCGGCCTTTCAAGCGTTGGAATGCGCACTTAGCCGGCGCCTGCCTTGGCCGCGGCCTCGCGCAGCATGCTCTCTCCCTCAGGGTCCACGATGAGAGCTCCGCCCTAAAGGAAGCTTACGCGTAGGAATTCGCCGCGGCGGGACGAATATTGCCGCCCGCTGAAACCGTGAAGCGCCGCCACCCGTATGTTAGGATGCCTCCCGGAACAGCTTTTGCTGGAGGCGGCTTCTCGAGGGACGGTGGAGACAGGCCATGCGCCGCGGCTTTTTCGCATTCGCGTTCGTTTCGCTCATGCTGGCTTCCCAAGCGTTTGCCGGCGACGCCGAGATCAAGGCTGGCCAGGCCGTCATCGACGGTCAATTGAAGGCTCTCATCGCCAATGACGGCGCCAAGGCCTATAGCTTCGCCGCCCCGAACGTGAAGCAGGTCTTCCCGACCGTCGATGCCTTCATGAACATGGTGACCAACGGCTACCCACCGGTGCGCAAGCCGCAGTCCTATTCCTTCGGCAAGTTCGAGGAGACCGGCTCGGGTTCGATCGTCCAGCACGTGCTGATCGTCGGCCCCGACGGCAAGGACTACGAGGCGGTCTACACGCTGCAGCAACAGCCCGACGGCACCTTCCAGATCACCGGCTGCAGCCTGCGCGCTTCGAACTCGCTGAGCACCTGAACGCTGCAGCGTCGGTGCGTTACAACGCCGGGATGTCGCCTCTCGCCCAGCCTTCGCTGATATCGGCGCCGCGTGCCTCGAAGCTGCCCGCCTCGATCGCGGCCCGGATGTCCTGCATCAGCTTCTGGTAATAGGAAAGGTTGTTCCAGGTCAGCAGCATCGCCCCGAGCGCCTCCTGCGAGCGCACCAGATGGTGCAGATAGGCGCGCGAATAGTCGCGCGCCGCGGGGCAATCGCTCTCGTCGTCGAGCGGGCGCGGATCGTCGGCGTGGCGGGCGTTGCGCAGATTGACCTTGCCGCGCCTGGTATAGGCAAGACCATGCCGGCCGGCCCTCGTCGGCATCACGCAGTCGAACATGTCGATGCCGCGCGCCACCGATTTCAGGATATCGTCCGGCGTTCCCACGCCCATGAGATAGCGCGGCTTGTTGTCGGGCAGTTCCGGGCACGTAATGTCGAGCATGTCGAGCATCACTGCTTGCGGCTCGCCGACAGCCAGGCCGCCGACAGCATAGCCCTTCAGGTCCATCGCGCTCAGCGCCTGCGCCGAGCGCACCCTGAGCGCCGCGTTGTCACCACCCTGCACGATGCCGAACATCGCCTTGCCTGGCTGGTCGCCGAACGCCGCCTTGCAGCGCTCCGCCCAGCGTAGCGACAATTCCATGGCGCGCTCGATCTCTTTCATCTCGGCGGGCAGCGCCGTGCATTCGTCGAGCTGCATCTGGATGTCGGAATCGAGCAGCCCTTGAATTTCTATGGAGCGCTCCGGTGACATTTCATAAGCCGCGCCATCGATGTGCGAACGGAAGGTGACGCCTTTCTCGGTCAGCTTCCTTAGCTTCGACAGAGACATCACCTGGAATCCGCCGCTGTCGGTCAGGATCGGGTGCGGCCAGCGGGCGAATTCGTGCAGACCGCCGAGCCGCGCCACGCGCTCGGCCCCGGGCCGCAGCATCAGGTGATAGGTGTTGCCAAGGATGATGTCGGCGCCGACGCCGCGCACCTGGTCCATGTACATGGCCTTGACCGTGCCACCGGTGCCGACCGGCATGAAGGCCGGTGTGCGGATTTCGCCGCGCGGCATGTCGATCAAGCCGCGCCGCGCCTTGCCATCGGTCGCCAGCACCTTGAAGGTGAACGTCTCAGCCATTGAATTCCTTGTCGTGGACCGGCGCATCCGGCGCCTGCCTGTCGAGCGATTGGCGATATCGGATGCAGCCGCGCATGAATTTGGGCCAGGGGGGCACAGCGATCGACGGCTCGGTCTTTTCAGGCAGCAGGTCCCACAGATCGGGGTGATGCCAGCACAGATCGTGCCCTGTGGTGTCGCGGTGTGCGCGAATGCCGGCGCGCAGCTTTTTCACTTCCGCGATCAGGCTTTCGCGATCGAGGGTTTGCAGATCATCGTCCATCGCTCACCTCCGCTCGGTAAAGCAGGCTTGCGTCGCCATAGGAGTAGAACCTGTAGCGGTTCGTTATGGCATGCGCATAGGCGGCACGCATCGTGTCGAGGCCGCTGAAGGCCGAAACCAGCATGAACAGCGTCGAGCGCGGCAGATGGAAATTGGTCATCAGCATGTCGGCGGTGCGAAAGCGGTAGCCGGGCGTGATGAAGATGTCGGTCGGGCCTGACCATGGCGCCAGCGTGCCGTCTTCACGCGCCGCGCTCTCGAGCAGGCGCAGCGAAGTCGTACCCACGGCGATGATGCGCCCGCCCCTTGCCTTCGCGGCGTTGAGCGCATCGGCGGTCGCCGGGCTGACCGAGCCGATCTCGGCATGCATTTTGTGGTCGGCGGTGTCGTCCGCCTTCACAGGAAGGAACGTACCGGCGCCCACATGTAAGGTGACGAAGCGGCGCTCGACCCCCTTGGCGTCCAGCGCCGCAAAAAGCTCCGGCGTGAAATGCAGGCCAGCGGTAGGCGCGGCAACGGCACCTTCTTCCCGGGCATAGATGGTCTGGTAGTCGGCACGGTCGCGCTCGTCGTCATCGCGCTTCGAGGCGATGTAGGGCGGCAGCGGAATGTGGCCGACCGCGTGCAGCGCCTCGTCGAGGAAGGGACCGGATAGGTCAAAGCCGAGCAGCGCTTCGCCGCCCTCGCCCTTCTCGATCACCGTGGCATCGAGCTGGCCGAGGAAACAGGAATTGCCGTCATGGCCGAAATGGATGCGGTCGCCGGCGGCGATGCGCTTTCCCGGCCGCATGAACGCCAGCCAACGGTCTGGAGCCTTGCGCATGTGCAGCGTGGCCTCGACCTGCGCCACCGCCTCGCCGCGCCGCCTGATCCCTTTCAGCTGCGCTGGAACGACCTTGGTGTCGTTGAAGACCAGCACGTCGCCGGTGCGGAGCAAGGACGGCAGATCGCCAACCGTGCGGTCCTCCAGCCCCTTGCCCGGCTCGATGACGAGCATTTTGGCGCTGTCGCGCGGCTCTGCCGGGCGAAGCGCGATGCGCTCCTCCGGCAGGTCGAAATCGAAGAGGTCGACGCGCATCAGTACAGCCGAACGAGCAGCGCTCCGGCCAGCAGAAGCACGGCGCCGGCGATCCGGCCGAGCGAGATTTCGCGCACAGCGACACCGAGGAAGCCGACGCGGTCGATGAGCATGCCGGCGATCAACTGACCGGCCACCAGGAACGCCATCAGGGCGGCCGCACCAATGCGCGGCGTCAGGATAGTTGAAAGCGTGACGTAGAAGCCGCCGAGCATGCCGCCGGCGACGAACAACCAGGGTGCCGGCGCCTTCCAGTCGAGCGAAATCTCTTGCAGCTTCACCACCGTGACGGAGATGATGCCGAGTACGATCGCACCCGACAGGAACGAAAACGCGGCGGCCGCGACCGGGAGACCCAGGCCGCGCGCAAGCTGCGAATTGATCGGCGCCTGAATGGCAATGAAGGCGCCGGACAGGATGCCGAGAAGCGACCAGACGACGCCCATCATTGTCGTTCGCCTTACTTGACGTCGGCCGCGACCTTCAGCGACACGATCTTGTCGGGATCCTGCACCGGCTCGCCGCGCTTGATCTTGTCGATATTGTCCATGCCTTCGATGACCTGGCCCCAGACCGTGTACTGGCGGTTGAGGAACGCGGCATCGTCGAAGCAGATGAAGAACTGCGAGTTGGCCGAGTTCGGGTTCTGCGAACGGGCCATCGAGCAGGTGCCGCGGCCGTGGTTCGCGTTGGAGAATTCAGCCTTCAGGTCAGGCTTTTCAGAGCCGCCCATGCCGGCGCGCGATGGCGCAAACGAAGGCTTGCTCGAATTGCCGAACTTGACGTCGCCGGTCTGCGCCATGAAGCCTTCGATGACGCGATGGAAGACGACGCCGTCATAGGCGCCTTCGCGGGCCAGTTCCTTGATGCGGGCGACATGGCCGGGGGCCAAATCGGGAAACAGTTCGATGACGACCTCGCCCTTAGTCGTTTCCATGATGAGCGCGTTCTCGCGGTCCTTGATCTCGGCCATGTCAGATATCCTTTTGAAAAATTGAATTATTTGTCGGCGGCGATGCGCACTTTGATCATGCGGTCGGGATCGGTGACCGTGCCATTGTCCGCCTCGTCGCCCTTCTTGATCTTGTCCACCAGCTCCATGCCGCTGACGACATTGCCGATGATTGTGTACTGGCCATCGAGCGGCGGTGCCGGTGCGAACATGATGAAGAACTGCGAATTGGCGGAGTTCGGATCCTGCGAACGGGCCATGCCGACCACGCCACGCTTGTAATGCTCGGTCTGCGAGAATTCGGCCGGCAGGTCGGGCAGATCCGAGCCGCCGGTGCCGACGGCCTGGGCATTGAAACCCTTGTTCATGTTGCCGAACTTGACGTCGCCGGTCTGCGCCATGAAGCCGTCGATGACACGATGAAAAGCAACATTGTCATAGGCATGATCGCGCACCAGCTTCTTGATCTGTGCGACATGCTTGGGCGCCAGGTCGGGGCGCAGGGCGACAGTCACGTCGCCATCTTTCAGGGTGATGATCATGGTGTTTTCCGGATCGGCGGCATGAGCGGAAACGGACGCGGTCAAGAGACCGGCGAGCACAACAAAGAATGAGGCGAGCCTTTTGAGCTGCATGAGGATTTTCTCCGGGCTTATTTCGCGAATTTTGCGGTGAGCGCACCGGCCACGGCCGCCGGCACGAAGGGGCGGATGTCGCCACCCATCGAGGCTATCTGGCGCACAAGTGTGGCGGTAATGGTGCGCACCGATGGGCTGGCGGGCAGGAAAACCGTCTGCAACTCAGGCGCCATGGTTTCGTTCATGCCGGCCATCTGCATCTCGTAGTCGAGATCGGTGCCGTCGCGCAGACCGCGGATCATGATCGAGGCGCCTTCTCGTCTGGCGGCATCGATCACCAGCCCATCGAAAGCGACCACTTTGATGCGAGCGCCGTCGCGGCCGAATTCGGCTTTCGTGGCGGCTTCGATCAACCGCACCCGCTCTTCGAAGGAAAACAGCGGCTTCTTGCCCGGATGAATGCCGATCGCGGCATAAACGGTGTCGGCAACCGCCAGCGACGCTTTCAGCACATCGAGATGGCCGTTGGTCAGCGGGTCGAAGGAGCCGGCATAAAGGGCGATGCGTTCGGTCATGCGGGAGCTTCTAGCGAGCCTCTCTCACAAAGGCAAATCCGATTGGCAGGTGGCCCGTGAACCTTTTCCGGCACATGAACGACAGATGAATACGCTGATCACGCAGCCTTCACGCAGCGTTCACTAGGTTCCACCCTTAATAAGATGAAACCAAAGTCCCATATATCCGTTTGTAAGGCGCAGGAGAACACGCACATGCTGATCTACATGCTCGCCACCGCGATGACCGTCGCCATGCTGATCGCCACAGTATTCGGGCTGCACCAGGAGGCACAGCGCATCCGCGTCAAGGCAACCACCAAGCGCTTCGAAGGCTTTGGCTCGCGCAAGCCATATCGTCACTACTAAGTCAGTCCCGACTTGCTGCCACGCCGCCCATCGGCCGGCGTATGTCAAGCCTGCTCCAGGGACTATTCGGCGCTATCCGGACCGCTGTCCGACTCCGCGCCCACGGCCTCTTCCGTTTCCTCGTCCGATTGCGGCTCCGAAATCCGCTCGACCGAAACCACCTTTTCACCTTCAGCCGTGTTGAAGATGGTCACGCCCTTGGTGGCGCGGCTGGCGAAACGGATGCCGTTGACTGGCACCCGAATGACGGTGCCGCCGTCCGACACCAGCATGATCTGATCGTCGTTGCCGACCGGGAAGGTTGCCACCAACTGGCCGATTTCGGTTGCTTTCGAGACGTCGGTGGCGCGGATGCCCTTGCCGCCACGACCAGTCAGGCGGAAATCATAGGACGACGAACGCTTGCCGTAACCATATTCGGTCACCGTCAGCACGTACTGCTCGTGCGCCTTGAGGAATTCGTAGCGATCGTCTGGAAGCTCGGTCTCCTCGCCGATCTCCTCATTGGTGAGCGCGATCTCTTCTTCCTCTCCAGCCGTCTCGGCGGCAAGCCGCCGCTCCGACGCCGCCCGCTTGAGGTAAGCGGCGCGTTCCGCCGGTGAAGCATCGACATGCTCTATCACCGACATGGAGATGATGCGGTCGGTCGCGGCCATAGTTATGCCGCGCACGCCGACGGAGTTCCGGCTCTGGAAGACGCGCACGTCGCCGACCGAGAAGCGAATGCACTGACCCGAATTCGCCGTCAGAAGCACGTCGTCATTATCGGTGCAGGTCTCGACGCCGAGGATTTCGTCGCCCTCCTCCTCCAGCTTCATGGCGATCTTGCCGTTGCGGTTGACCTGTACGAAGTCGGACAGTTTGTTGCGGCGCACGGTGCCGCGCGTGGTGGCGAACATCACGTCGAGTTCGCCCCAGCTCGTCTCGTCCTCGGGCAGCGGCATGATCGTGGTGATGCGCTCGCCCTGCTCCAGCGGCAGCATATTGATCAGTGCCTTGCCGCGTGACTGTGGGTTGCCGATCGGCAGGCGCCAGACCTTTTCCTTGTAGACGATGCCGCGCGAGGAGAAGAACAGCACCGGCGTGTGCGTGTTGGCGACGAACAGCCGGGTGACGAAATCCTCTTCCTTGGTCGACATGCCGGAGCGGCCCTTGCCACCGCGGCGCTGCGCCCGGTACAGCGAAAGCGGCACGCGCTTGATGTAGCCGGAATGGCTCACCGTCACGACCATGTCCTCGCGCTGGATCAGGTCCTCGTCTTCCATGTCCGCGCCGCCGTCAGTGAGCTCGGTGCGGCGTGGCGTGCCGAACTCGTCGCGCACGGCGGCGAGTTCGTCCTTGACGATCTGCTGGATACGCGCGCGAGACGACAGGATGTCGAGGTAGTCCTTGATCTCGTCGCCGATCGTGTTCAACTCATCGGCGATTTCGTCGCGGCCGAGCGCGGTCAGGCGCTGCAGGCGCAGTTCGAGGATGGCGCGCGCCTGTTCCTCGGACAGATTGTAGGTGCCGTCCTCGTTGATGCGGTGGCGCGGATCGTCGATCAGAAGGATCAGCGATTCAACGTCACCCGAAGGCCAGCGCCGCTCCATCAACTGCTCGCGCGCCGTCTGCGGATCCGGCGCGGTACGTATAAGCTTGATCACTTCATCGATGTTGGCAACGGCGATGGCCAGACCAACCAGCACATGGGCGCGGTCGCGCGCCTTGCGGAGCAGGAACTTTGTCCGCCGGCTGATCACCTCCTCGCGGAAGGTGACGAAGGCCGTCAGCATGTCGATCAGGTTCAGCAGCTCCGGCTTGCCGCCGTTTAGCGCCACCATGTTGGCGCCGAAGGACGTCTGCAACGGCGTGAACCGGTAGAGCTGGTTGAGGACAACGTCGGCAACGGCGTCGCGCTTGAGCTCGATAACGACGCGATAACCCTGACGGTCGCTTTCGTCGCGGATGTCCGAAATGCCCTCGACGCGCTTGTCGCGCACCAGTTCGGCCATCTTCTCGATCATCGAGGCCTTGTTCACCTGGTAGGGAACCTCGGTGATGATGATCGATTCGCGGTCGTTGCCGCGCTGTTCGATGTTGACCTTGCCGCGCATGACGATGGAGCCGCGGCCGGTGGAATAGGCGCTATAGATGCCGGAGCGGCCAAGCACGATGCCGCCGGTCGGGAAATCGGGGCCTGGAATGATCTCCATCAGCGCCGGCAGGTCGATCGCCGGATTGTCGATGACGGCAATGGCGGCGTCGCAGACTTCACCGAGATTGTGCGGTGGGATGTTGGTGGCCATGCCGACGGCAATACCGCCCGAGCCGTTGACCAGCAGATTGGGAAAGCGCGCCGGCAGAACCTTCGGCTCGGTGTCCGAAGCATCATAAGTGTCCTGGAAATCGACGGTGTCCTTGTCGATATCCTCCAGAAGCTCGTGCGCGACCTTGGTCAGGCGCGATTCGGTATAGCGCATCGCCGCCGGCGGATCGCCATCGATCGAGCCGAAATTGCCTTGCCCGTCGATCAGCGGCACGCGCAGCGACCAATCCTGCGCCATGCGCACCAAGGCGTCATAGATCGAGGCATCGCCATGCGGATGGTATTTACCCATCACGTCGGCTACCGGACGCGCCGATTTCACATATTTGCGGTTCCAGTGGTAGCCGCTCTCATGCGCAGCATAGAGAATGCGGCGGTGCACCGGCTTCAGGCCATCGCGCACATCGGGCAACGCACGGCTGACGATCACGCTCATGGCGTAAGAGAGATAAGAACTCTGCATCTCCTCGATGATGGAGATGGGTTCAATGCCGGTAGGCCCGCCGTCGGCGCCGCGCGGTGTCTTTTGGTCGGTCAAATCGTATCACAATCTAATCAGGAATCACTGCCCGCTTATATAGGAAGCACGGCCGAAACTCCAACGTTCACGGCGCTTTTCCAGTGTCATTTTCGGTGGTAATTTCAAAAGGATACCGCTAATTGCGACGATATGGCCATTATGCTTTTCGCCGCCGCCAAGGCAAAAGCCGGCAATGGACCAACTCCCCAAGCAAAAGCCGCGATCACCATGAATTGGAGCCTATGGCTGCCTTTCCGGGCGCTGAGCGGCTGGCAGGCCCGGGATCTCAATGGTGACCTGATCGCGGGCGTGACACTGGCCGCGATCGCTATTCCCGAACAGATGGCGACAGCCAGGCTCGGCGGTTTTGCTCCAGAGCTCGGCTTTTTCGCCTTTGTCGCCGGTTCGGTGGCGTTTGCCCTGTTCGGCGCCAATCGCCACCTTTCGGCGGGCGCGGATTCGACGGTCACGCCACTGTTTGCCGGCGGCCTCGCCATGCTGGCCGACCATGGACTGATGCCGCGGGTGTGACGCGATTTTTCAGCCGCGGCCCGCGCGCCTGGCGCGATAGCGGCCCGGCGTCTCGCCCATGACACGCCGAAACCGGCGATTGAACGTCGACAGATCGTTGAAGCCGGCCTCGAAAGCAATTGCCGAGATGGCATCGTTGGACGTGCGCAATCGCACCGCTGCGCGATGCAACCGGGTCCTGAGCAGGTACTGATAGGGCGTCATGCCGGCGACCTGCCGGAAGATGCGCAGGAAATGATAGGGACTGGTCGCGGTCTCATCCGCCAACGCCGGAAGCGAGATCGGCCCGTCGGCATCCAGTTCGATCCGCCGCACCGCCTCGGCAACCCTTTTCTGGTCGCGGCGGCTTGGATCGCACCCGGCATGCGTGTCGCCGGAGAGCGTTGCCACGGCGGCACCCGCGACGCGCAGGGCGAGTTCCTCGAATGCGTCCGTGTCGGCCATGTCGCGCGCGGCTTCCGCCTCGGCCAGCAGCGGCGCCAAGGCCTGTAACGGCGGCAGGCGTGGCGCCGCGAAGCTGAGCGTCCTGGCGCCCGGCACGTCGGCCACGATCCGGTCCATATAGGCCGACCCGAAATGGAAGGAGAGGCAACGGTCGCCATTGCCGTGCTCGTGCCCGCATTCGTAGCATGTGCCGGAATTGCCGAGCAGGAGGCTGCCTGGCGCGAGCACTGCCGTGCCTTGCTGCGCGCGGTAGCGGAACGAGCCGCTGGTGACGGCCGCAACGCAGAAATCCCGATGCGCTTCCTCGAATGGCCGATCGCCGGCGCTGGCCGTGCAGATTACATCCGCCACGTGCCAACCGGGTCCGGATGCAAGGGTATCCGCGGTCGCCGTCATAGCCAAAATATAGCAATTTTTCCCAAGCCCAGAACCCTGCCAGCACTTATTGTTGGCGATCTCCTGACAAGAAGAGGCCGCTGCCGTGTTCGACCAATCCTCATTTGCCGAAGCCTTGCACAGTCCCGGACCGATGGAAGGTCTCGCCGAAAAACTGAACCTTTATGGCCGCTTCGTCGGTGCCTGGACGTTCGACGCCTCGCGCCATCTCGAGGACGGCACGGTGCTGACCGGACGTGGCGAGGTGCATTTCGGCTGGGTTCTGGAAGGCCGGGCGATCCAGGATGTCTGGATCCTGCCCGCCCGTGACGCCGGTTCCTCGCCGTCGCTCGGCAAATGGACTTTTTATGGCACGACGCTGCGGGTCTATGACCCCGGCGTCGACGCCTGGCACATTTTCTGGAGCGACCCGCGCAACCAGTATTTCAGCCGCCAGCTCGGCCGCGCCGAAGGCGACACCATCGTGCAGGTCGGCGCCGATGACACCGGCTCCTCGGTGCGCTGGAGCTTTTCGCGGATCACCGAAAATTCCTTCCGATGGCTCGGCGAACGTTCACAGGACGATGGTGCGACATGGCGGCCCGAGGTGGAATTCCTGGCGCACCGATCAGCAAGAAGTTGACACCGCAAAGCATTGTAAGAATGGAGAAAACGATGTTCAATCATATCTCGATCGGCGTTCGCGACGTCACCGCCTCCAAACGTTTCTACGATGCCGCGCTAATGCCGCTCGGCTTCACTTGCGTCAGCCAATCGCCGGGTTCGCTCGGCTATGGCGCCCTGGGTGTCGCGCTATGGGTCAATGAGGCGGCGCGGCCGGTGCCGGCGGACGAAAAATCCGGCCTGCATTTCTGCTTCGCGGCGCCGACACGGGATAGCGTCGATGCCTTTCATGCCGGAGCGTTGCGCGAAGGCGGTAGCGACAATGGCGCGCCGGGCCTGCGCGCCGACTATGGCGAGAACTACTACGCGGCCTTCGTCGTCGATCCGGACGGCTATCGCCTGGAGGCCTATTGCGGCACTGCCGGCTAACCGTCGAGAGCTGTAGTTTCGCAGTCCTGACAGTTCCCACCGACCGGGCTTTGCACTACCAATGCGGGTACGGGCCTGGCCCGGTGGGAGGGTCAGCGATGCCGAGTTTCGACAGCCTGTTCAATGCCTTCGTCACCATTCTCGTGACCATCGATCCGCCCGGCCTGGCGCCTCTGTTCCTGGCCGTCACACGCGGCATGAATCGCGAGGAGCGCAGCCAAGTTTCCGTCCGTGCCTCGATCATCGGTTTTCTGGTGATGGCGTTGTTTGCGCTGGCCGGCGCCTCTATCCTGTCGGTGTTCGGCATCACCCTGCCGGCGTTCCGCGTCGCCGGCGGGTTCCTGCTGTTCTTCATCGCCTTCGAAATGGTCTTCGAGCGCCGGCAGGACCGCAAGGAGAAGATCGGCGACGTCGCCATCACCAAGGACATGATCCACAACATCGCCGCCTTCCCGCTGGCGATCCCACTGATCGCCGGGCCTGGCGCGATTTCAGCGACGGTGCTGCTCTCCGGCTCGTTTCAGGGCTTTGCCGCGCAGGCGGCCCTGGTCGGCATCATTTTCGTCTGCCTCGTCATAACCTATCTGGTGTTCGTGCTGTCGGAACGCATCGACCGCATCCTCGGCCAGACCGGCCGCTCGATCCTGACCCGCCTGCTCGGGGTTATCCTGGCGGCACTGGCCGTGCAGTTCGTGGCAGATGGCATCAAGGCGCTGATGGTCTCGTAGGCCGCTTATTTCGAGGTCGTATCGATGACTTCAAAGTCGTGGGTAATCGTCGCGGTCTTGGCCAGCATGGCGGAGGCCGAGCAGTATTTTTCGATCGAAAGGTCGATTGCCCGCTTGACCTTGTCGCTGGACAGCGCCCGGCCCTTGACGATGAAATGCATATGGATGCGGGTGAACACTTTGGGATCGGCCTCGGAGCGGTCGGAATCGAGCTCGACCACGCAATCATCGACCGCCTCGCGCCCCTTCTCGAGGATGTGCACGACGTCATAAGCCGAGCAGCCGCCGGTGCCGATCAGCACCAGCTCCATCGGGCTCGGTCCCGGCGTCTTGCCCTCCGGGCTGGACGCCGTGCCCATCACGACCTTGTGGCCGCTGCCGGATTCGCCGACAAAGGTGCGCTCCTCGACCCATTTGACACGTGCCTTCATCGCTCCGTCCTTTCAGTCGTTGATCGCGCCGACTATCGGCTCAAATCAACAATGCAAAACCCCGAAAGTCCGTGCAGGACCCTCGGGGCATCTCAAGCAACAAGCATTCGCCGTTTGGTATGGCTTCCGATCAGAACGGTATCTCGTCGTCCAGCTCGCGCGACGAGCCACCGCCACCGCCCCCTTTGGAGCCGCCACCGCCGCCACGGCTAAAACCTTCGTTCGGGCTCGACTGGCCGAAATCGGAACCACGGCTGCTGCCGCCACCGCTGTAGCCGCCGACCTGACCGCCCTCACCTTGGCCGCGCGCGTCGAGCATCTGCAGTTCGCCACGGAATTTCTGCAGCACGACTTCGGTCGTGTATTTGTCGGCACCGGTCTGGTCCTGCCATTTGCGCGTCTGCAACTGGCCCTCGACATAAACCTTCATGCCCTTCTTCAGATATTGCTCGGCCACCTTGGCAATGCCCTCATTGAAGATGACGACATTGTGCCACTCGGTCTTTTCCTTGCGCTCGCCGGAATTCTTGTCGCGCCAGCTTTCCGAGGTGGCGATGCGGATGTTGACGACCGGCTCGCCCGAATTCAGGCGGCGGATTTCAGGGTCCGCGCCGAGATTGCCGACCAGAATGACCTTATTGACGCTACCCGCCATGATATTTCTCCGCGCTCATCCGAAACAAATTTTTGTCGCAGCACCTTACAGGCTGCCGATATTGGCCGCCTGCCAAGGCTGGCTTTTCCCACAAGGTTTTTGTTCCCTTTTCGTTCCTATATGCACTGCCCCCAATTGTCAAGGAATGGCAGCAATGCCCGAACGCTGCATATGGGTCTCAAAACAGTGCTTGCCAAATCGATAAGTATCGACTTATGCTTTCGTCATGATCGAAGCAGAGATTTTCCGCGCCTTGGCCGACCCGACGCGCCGCGCCGTCTTCGAGCGTCTCGCGGCGAGCGAGATGAGCGTGTCGGAACTGCGCAGCGGCCTCACGGTGTCGCAGCCGGCCGTCTCCCAGCATCTGGCGGTGTTGCGCGGCGCTGGCCTGGTGGTCGAGCGGCGGGCCGGCCGCAACGCCTATTATCGCGCCGATCCGCAGGGGCTTGCCCCGCTGCTCTCCTGGATTGAACGCTATCGGACGTTCTGGCCGGAACGCATTGAAAAACTGAAGGCCGTTTTGAAGGACATGGATCAATGAAAGACGGGCGATCAATGAAAGACGGGCGATCAATGAAAGACGCAAACCAAACCCAGGTCGCTCCAGAGGCGCTCGAATTCGAATACGACCTTGCCGAGCCGCCGGAAAAAGTGTGGCGGGCGCTGACCGTGCCGGAATTGCTCGCCGCCTGGATGATGCCGAACGACATCAGTCCGCGGACCGGCAGCCGCTTTGCCTTCGCCGGGCCTGACGCGCCGATCGAATGCGAGATCCTCGGCGCCGAGCCCGAGCGCCTGCTGCGCTATTCCTGGCGGGAGCAGTCCGACAATGCGGCGCAACCGCTCGACAGCACCGTCACCTTCACACTCGCCCGTACCGTTTCCGGCGGCACGCATCTGCGCATCGTCCATGACGGCTTTGCCCGCAAGGCGATGCCCGCTGTTGCGATGGCGGGGGCCGGCTGCCGGCTTTCGCTGCGCGGGGCCGGAAAGCCTATTGCCGCGAACACACCACGCCTTCTGCTGCCGCGCGCGGCCTGAACACGGAAATCGGAGAAGAGAAATGAGTGGTGTTGCCAGCCTTGTGCCGATGGTGATCGAGCAATCGAGCCGCGGCGAACGTGCCTTCGACATTTTTTCGCGACTGCTGCGCGAGCGCATCGTCTTCATCAACGGCGAGATCAACGACGACGTCTCGGCGCTGGTCTGCGCGCAGCTTTTGTCGCTGGAATCGGACAATCCCGAGAAGGAGATCTCGCTCTACATCAACTCGCCGGGCGGAATGGTGACCAGCGGCTTCGCCATCTACGACACGATGCAATATATCAGCTGCCCGGTCTCGACCGTGTGCATGGGCTTTGCCGCATCGATGGGATCGTTCCTGCTGATGGCAGGCTCGGCCGGGCGCCGCATCGCGCTGCCGAACGCCACCATCCTGCTGCATCAGCCGCTGGGCGGCTTCCAGGGCCAGGCTTCCGACATCCAGCGGCACGCCGAACGCATCGGCCAGACCAAACGCCATATGACCGAACTCTACGCCCAGCATTGCGGCCGCAGCTATGAAGAGGTCGAACGCACGCTCGACCGCGACCATTTCATGACTGCCCGCGAGGCCCAGGCATGGGGCATTGTCGACCATGTTTTCGACACCCGCAAGAAAGCGGCGTGAGGCAGAGCCCCAGATCAAATCCTGCTAGGTGTCGAAGATTTGACGATATCGGTCTGGTTCCGGTGGCGGCAGGTCCCTATAAAAGAGGAATGACCGACACTCATCGACCCAGAACATCGCACCGTGTCACCGGCGCCATGGTGCTCGCAATCGTCGGCCTTGCGTCCAGTTCGGCACTTGCCGACGACGCTTCATCGTCAGCGCAAAAGAGCGCCCTGCCCGGCGTGGCCGGCGACTATCGCATCGCCAAGCCGGCTCCGGTGCCCGAACCCGACGACGCGTTCCCCAGCAGCGGCAATGGGCAGTTCAAGATCGGCAATACGGATGTCAGGATTTCCGGCAGCATCACGGTCGATGTCGGAGTTGGCGGGATCAAGCCGCCAAGGTAGGCCGAGGTCGGAGGCCTGCGAACTCAAGCCCCGCCCAAAAACAGCCCCGCCGTGCCTTGGGCAAACGGACGGGGCTTTTTGTTGGATTCTTAATCCATGCTTGCCGGGAGTGTACTGCCGGTGTTTGATTTCAGATGCTTCGCGGCATTCAGCCGACGATCCGACCAATAGTCTCTGATTTTGACGAATACGGCAGGTCACGGTTTGTCGGGTGGCGCAAACGCCTGCTCTGGCACTTATGCCTGCCGCGGCTCCAGTGACAACTGAAGCCCTGGGGGACTATCCGGTGGCGTCATGCTCCGCTCCTGTGTCCGTTGCGACATCGTCGTGGCGAAGCGCAAATCGCAAATGCCTGCGGCGTCTCGCAGGCCGCCTTGGGGCGGCGAGGCCATCGAAAGACGGCCAGCTTCGCTGACTTCCGAAGACTGCTCCCGTGAGTTGGCCGCGTCAACCATCAATAGCCGGTTACGGAAAAAATGTGATCACCGGGAGGTTACGTCCAGGTCAGTTTCCGCACAGTTTTGTCAGGAGCATGTTCGGCCTTTGTTCTTTCCGCTTGCCCCTTCGCGCGAAAGACGGTTAAACGACTTCTGTCGGGAGTTGTGGCGTCTCTCGACGTGGCGGCAAAAAGACCTACATAGGGGATGGCCGGGAAAACCCGCCAATCCCACGAATTCCAGATCTGAGGCGGCGACCGGCGATGGCCGACCATAAATTCCTTTCCATTCGCGGGGCGCGCGAACACAATCTGAAGAACGTCGATCTCGACCTGCCGCGTGACAGCCTGATCGTCATGACCGGCCTGTCGGGCTCCGGCAAATCGTCGCTGGCCTTCGACACCATCTATGCCGAAGGCCAGCGCCGCTATGTCGAGAGCCTCTCGGCCTATGCACGGCAATTCCTCGAAATGATGCAGAAGCCCGACGTCGACCAGATCGACGGCCTGTCGCCGGCCATCTCCATCGAGCAGAAGACCACGTCGAAGAACCCGCGTTCGACGGTCGGCACCGTCACCGAGATCTACGACTATATGCGGCTTCTGTTTGCCCGTGTCGGCGTGCCCTATTCGCCGGCCACCGGCCTGCCGATCGAGAGCCAGACGGTCAGCCAGATGGTCGACCGGGTACTCGCGGTCGAGGAAGGCACGCGCCTGTTCCTGCTGGCGCCCATCGTGCGCGGCCGCAAGGGCGAGTACCGCAAGGAACTGCTGGAATTGCAGAAGAAAGGGTTCCAGCGCGTCAAGGTCGACGGCGTCTTCTATGAAATCGCCGACGTTCCAGCGCTGGACAAGAAATACAAGCACGACATCGACGTTGTCGTCGACCGCATCGTCGTGCGCGGCGACCTTGCCACGCGTCTCGCCGACTCCATCGAGACGGCGCTGAAGCTGGCCGAAGGGCTGGCGGTGGCCGAGTTCGCCGACAAGCCGCTCGACGCCAGCCAGACCGGCGAGGATTCGGTCAACAAGTCGAAGAAC
The DNA here is from genome assembly GCF_006442215.1 of Mesorhizobium sp. B2-3-11. Classification (NCBI taxonomy): domain Bacteria; kingdom Pseudomonadati; phylum Pseudomonadota; class Alphaproteobacteria; order Hyphomicrobiales; family Phyllobacteriaceae; genus Mesorhizobium; species Mesorhizobium sp. B2-3-11. The sequence goes on from NZ_VFVS01000001.1 coordinate 553,753, forward strand.
GAGACGCATGAACGCATCCTGTTCTCGGAAAAGTTCGCTTGCCCGGTGTCCGGCTTCACCATTCCGGAAATCGAGCCCAGGCTGTTCTCCTTCAACAACCCGTTCGGCGCCTGCCCGACCTGTGACGGTCTCGGCAGCCAGCGCGCCATCGACCCCAACCTCGTGGTGCCCGACGAAAACGTGTCGCTGCGCGACGGCGCCGTCAGCCCATGGGCGAAATCGACCTCGCCCTATTACTCGCAGACGCTCGAGGCGTTGGGCAAGGCGTACGACTTCAAGCTCGGCGACAAGTTCAAGGATCTTTCCGCGCAAGCCCAGGAGGCGATCCTGCGCGGTACCGGCGAGCGCGAGATCACCTTCCAGTATGATGACGGCCTGCGTTCCTACAAGACCACCAAGACTTTTGAAGGCGTCATCCCCAATCTGGAACGGCGTTGGAAAGAGACCGAATCCGCCTGGATGCGCGAAGAAATCGAGCGCTTCATGTCGGCGACGCCCTGCCCGGTCTGCAAGGGCTACCGGCTGAAGCCCGAAGCGCTGGCGGTGAAAATTGCCGGCAAGCACATTGGCGAGGTGACGGAACAGTCGATCCGCAACGCCGACAAATGGTTCACCGACCTGCCGGCGCAGCTCAACGACAAGCAGAACGAGATCGCTGTCCGCGTGTTGAAGGAAATCCGCGAGCGCCTGCGCTTCCTCAACGATGTCGGGCTCGATTATCTCACTTTGTCGCGCAATTCCGGCACGCTGTCGGGTGGCGAAAGCCAACGCATCCGGCTGGCCTCGCAGATCGGCTCTGGGCTGACCGGCGTGCTCTATGTGCTGGACGAGCCGTCGATCGGCCTGCACCAGCGCGACAACACGCGCCTGCTCGACACGCTCAAGCATCTGCGCGACATCGGCAACACGGTGATCGTCGTCGAGCATGACGAGGACGCAATCCTGCATGCCGACTATGTCGTCGATATGGGCCCCGCCGCTGGCATCCATGGCGGCGAGATCATCGCCCAGGGCACGCCCCAGCAGGTGATGGCCAACCCCAATTCGATCACCGGCAAATATCTGTCGGGCGCACTCGAAGTGGCAACGCCTGGCGTGCGCCGCGAAGCCAAGAAGAACCGGCGGCTGAAGATCGTCGGCGCGCGCGGCAACAATCTGAAGAACGTCACCGCCGAAATCCCGCTCGGCACGTTCACCGCCGTCACCGGCGTGTCCGGTGGCGGCAAGTCGACGTTCCTGATCGAGACACTGTTCAAGGCGGCCTCGCGCCGCATCATGGGCTCGCGCGAGCATCCGGCCGAGCATGACCGCATCGAGGGGCTGGAATTCCTCGACAAGGTCATCGACATAGACCAGTCGCCGATTGGGCGGACCCCGCGTTCGAACCCCGCCACTTACACCGGCGCCTTCACGCCGATCCGTGACTGGTTCGCGGGTCTTCCCGAAGCGAAGGCGCGCGGCTATCAGCCGGGACGTTTCTCCTTCAACGTCAAGGGCGGCCGCTGCGAGGCCTGCCAGGGCGACGGTGTCATCAAGATCGAGATGCACTTTTTGCCCGACGTCTACGTCACCTGCGACGTCTGCCACGGCAAGCGCTACAACAGAGAGACGCTCGACGTCCTGTTCAAGGGCAAGTCGATCGCCGACGTGCTCGACATGACCGTCGAGGAAGGCGTCGACTTCTTCGCCGCCGTGCCTGGCGTGCGCGACAAGCTGGAGACGCTGAAGCAGGTCGGGCTGGGCTACATCCACATCGGCCAGCAGGCGACGACGCTGTCCGGCGGCGAGGCGCAGCGCATCAAGCTGGCCAAAGAACTGTCGCGCAAGGCAACCGGCAAGACGCTCTACATCCTCGATGAGCCGACCACCGGTCTGCACTTCCACGATGTCGCCAAATTGTTGGAAGTGCTGCACGAACTGGTCGACCAGGGCAACACCGTGGTCGTCATCGAGCACAATCTCGAAGTGATAAAAACCGCCGACTGGGTGCTCGACCTCGGGCCCGAAGGCGGTGATGGCGGCGGCGAACTGGTCGCCTCCGGCACTCCGGAAGCCATCGTGCGCGAGAAGCGCAGCTACACCGGCCAGTTCCTCAAGGAGCTTCTGGAGCGGCGCCCTGGAGGCAAGCGCGAAGCGGCGGAGTGATGACAGAGGATGGTCTCATCACGGTCCAGAGCCGCTTTGGCGTGACCGAAACCATCGACCGCCTGGCTGAGGTGGTCAAGCGCGCGGGACTGCTTGTGTTCGCGCGCATCGATCACCAGGCCGGCGCGCGCGATGTCGGCACCGCGCTGCGGCCGACGGAGCTTCTGATTTTCGGCAATCCGAAGGGCGGCACACCGCTGATCCAGGACCAACAGCCTGCCGGCATCGACCTGCCGGTGAAGGCGCTGGCCTGGGAGGATGAAGAAGGCAAGGTCTGGCTTTCCTACACTGACGTCCATTGGATCGCCGAACGCCACGATCTCCGTGACGCCAGCCGCGATGCCGTCGCCGCAATTGCCGCTGGCATGGAAAAGGTGATAGCGGCCGCTGCCGGAATGGATCAATCATGAGGCTCGCTGGCCCAGAAGATCTCGCCGCGATCGTGACGCTGACGCAAGCGGCCTATGCTCCCTACAACGCCATACTCGACGCGCCACCGATCCCCGTTACCGAGGATTATGCGCCCCGTATCGAGCGCGGCGAGGTCTGGCTACTTGAGAGCAGCAATGATCCCGTCGGTCTTATTGTCCTTGAACGACACGAAGACCACGCCATGATCTTCAGCGTCGCCGTCTCCCCTGCTTTTCAGGGCAAAAAACTCGGCATAGCACTGCTCAATCACGCGGATGAACAGGCGCGTCTGTGGGGTTTGCCGGAGGTGCGGCTCTACACCAACGCCAAGATGGAACGGAACATCGCGCTCTACGCCGCCTATGGCTACCGTGAAACGGGTCGCCGGCCCAATCCCTATCGGCCAGGGTGGATACTGGTCGACATGGCCAAACCCATCGACAGGCCCACCGCGGTCTGATCGCTTTTAGAAATCCGGGAGGACGACAATGAGCACATCGGGAACAATCCGCGCGGGCATGGGCGGCTGGACCTTCGAGCCCTGGGACACGTCCTTCTATCCCGAAAAACTGTCGAAGGCGAAGCAACTGCAATATGCCACCCGGCAGGTGCCGAGCATCGAGGTCAACGGCACCTATTATTCGAGCTTCAAGGAGCCGACCTTCGTCAAATGGGCCAACGAGGCGCCGGACGGTTTCGTCTATTCGCTGAAAGGCAACCGCTTCGTCACCAACAGGCGCGTTCTCGGTGAAGCCGGTGAATCGATGATGCGTTTCCTGGGTTCCGGCGTTGCCGCGCTCGGCGACAAGCTCGGGCCGATCCTGTGGCAGTTCGCGCCGACGAAGAAGTTCGATCCGGACGATTTCGAAGCGTTTCTGAAGCTGCTGCCGGAAAAGCAGGACGGCGTCGCGCTGCGCCACGCGCTCGAAGTCCGCAACGACAGCTTCATCGTGCCGGAATTCGCCGCGCTCGCGCGCAAATACAAGGCGGCGATCGTCTATGCCGACCATGCCAAATATCCCGATATCGCCGATATCACCGGCGATTTCGTCTATGCGCGGCTGCAGACCGGCAGCGACGACAATCCCGATTGCTACACGCCAAAGGGCCTCGACGAATGGGCGGCGCGGGCAAAGATTTGGGCGAAAGGCGAGCAGCCGTCCGATCTGCGCCGCGCCGACCCTGCCACCGACGCCCCGGTCCAGCCGCGCGACGTGTTCGTCTACTTTATCACCGAGGGCAAAGTGCGCGCGCCGTTCGGGGCGATGGCGCTGATGAAGCGTGTGGCCGATTAAATGGCAAGCTTGCACCGCGGCCATGTCTTTTGACGAGGCTTCGAGGTCGGGTGTTGCTGCGTGTTCGGAACCCGCAGGGCATCTTGACCGTTTTGCCTATCTAGCCGAGAGCCGGTTTCCATGGCGCCCGGGGGCGTTGGGCAAAAGCGAGGAGAGATGGCTATCATCCTCATCGGAGCGTTGCTGACCATAGCCGGCCTTGTGTACATGGCGGGTGCAGCCATCAGGCGCGGCCAGTTGAGCGGCGGCTCGGCGCCTGCGGGCTCGACGGGCCCGACGCTTGAGCCACCCCGGCGTGGCCTTCGTTTCCTAGGCCTCTCGCAAGATTGGCCGGGCTTGCTGATGATGGGGGTCGGCATCCTCATGCTGTTGGCGGTGGCAATTCTCTGACACGAGAAATCCTGGCATTCTCAGCCCGTCGTAACCTTATTGACACTTCCTTGCCGCATGAATGCGCCGACGCCAGGCCGCAGAGCTGGAACCGCCGCCGGCAGGGAAAGAAGGGCATGTCGCTCGACTACACTTCACTCCTGCTGGCCGTCGGGTTCTCCGCCGCCTGCCTCAGCCTGACATTGTTCGGCATGTGGCTGACCGCCCGCTCGGAAAAATTCCTGCTGACATGGGCAATCAGCCTGGTGTTCGTGGTCGGCGATATTTTCATCTATGACGCCTATATCGACATGCCCGGGCGTCTGCTCGGCATCGCCACTTCAGCGTTCCTGCTGATCGGCTTTTCGGCCATGCTGGGTGCCGCCTATCAGTTCCGAACCGGCGGCTCGCCGTTGCCGCGGGCGCTGTGGGGTTGCGTTTCGTTGGCGATTGCGTTGCCTCCCATGGCTTTGGGCTATGATGGCCTCGGCTTCATGTTCGAGAACATGCTCGCCGCCTTGCTGCTGTTCGCCACGGCATTCGAATATTGGCGAGGCCGCGATGAGGCACCCGCCCTGACGATCGGCATCACCGCGCTCTATTCGGCCACGGCCACATCCTTCGCGCTCTGCGCCATGGTTCTTGCCTGGGATGGCAAACTGGTTCTGGGACACGCACCAAGCAACTGGGCCGAGGAGCTCAGCCTCATCGTGGTCATCGCCAGCATGACAGGCATCGGCGCGCTTTCGCTTGCCCTTAACCAGGGGCGCCTGGCGAGGTACCACCACCGCAACGCCCTGACGGATCCCTTGACCGGCCTGCTCAACCGGCGCGCTCTGTTCGACATGCACGGCGACGTCCCGGTCGGTGCCTTTACCGCGGTGGTCGTTTTCGACCTCGACAACTTCAAGACCATCAACGACGAATTCGGTCACGCGGCGGGCGATGAGGTGCTGAGGGTGTTCGCCAGGGAACTCACCGGCAATCTTCGCCAGACCGACGTCGCCGCGCGCATGGGCGGCGAAGAATTCGCACTGGTGCTGAAACGCACTCTGCCGGAAACGGTCGAGCAATCGGCAGAGCGAATCCGGGCCGTATTCGCGACGCGGCTGATAGAAACCGAAAGCGGTTTGCTCACCTGCACGGTCAGCGCCGGGTTTGCCTTTGGCAGCAAGGAAGGGCTCAGCTTCGACAAGGTGCTCAACGCCGCCGACAAGGCGCTCTACGATGCCAAGCGCGGAGGCCGCAACCGCGTGACCGCCTCTCCCTTCCGACGCGTGAGCTGATTACGCGTATCATGGTGAGGCTGTGATTGTTGGATAGCGAAGGCTGCCCTTAGGCCGCCATGACGATTTCATTGAAGGCATCGAGGTCGACATAGAAGACCTTGGTGATCTCCTCGATCAGATCGTCGTAATCGCAGCCCTGTGACCTCAGGATGTTGATGGCGGCGATGATGTCGACGCGTTCGGTAAGCCGCCGCTTCTGGTAGTCCTCGACGTAACGTTCCATGGCTGTCCCTTAGCCTGTGTGCCCAAACGCGTTTGAACGACAATCAGATCGGGAAGCTAGGAAGCCTTGCTTGCGTGGAACTTGCAGAACCTTCGCCGCGCCTCGATCCGCGATACCAGACTGATACGGAAGCGGCCGACTCACAAAGCCTGGAAAAGACTAGCATGCGATATTGCGTGTGCCAGAGACGCAGATGAGGACGGAAGAAATATTGGACTTGCCAAGGACTTCAAATCTTCAAATGGAGTTCAGCGCCGATTCTAGACCGTAAGGAATTTGCGAACATCAGCCCGGTCCAAATCTTCCGCTGGGCCGGTGTGGACGATCTGGCCGCGGTCCATGATGTTGACCTCGTCGGCGAGTTCTCGGCAGAAGTCCAGATACTGTTCGACCAGAAGTACCGCGATGCCGGCTTGATCGCGCAGGTAGTGTATGGCGCGGCCGATATCCTTGATAACAGAGGGCTGGATGCCTTCGGTCGGCTCGTCGAGCACTAGCAGCTTCGGCCGCATCACCAGCGCCCTGCCGATGGCCAACTGCTGCTGTTGACCGCCGGAAAGATCGCCACCACGACGGCCAAGCATCTGCTTCAGCACCGGAAACAGTTCGAAGACGTGGGCCGGCACGTTGCGGTCGGCGCGCCTCAAGGGCGCGAAACCGGATTCGAGATTTTCCCGCACGCTGAGCAGCGGAAAGATCTCCCTGCCCTGCGGCACGAATGCGATGCCCGACCGGGCGCGGTCATACGCCGCGCTCCGGTCGAGCGCCTTCCCCTCGAAGGCAACACTTCCGCTCGTCAGCCGGTGATGGCCGACGATCGATCTCATCAAACTTGTCTTGCCGACGCCGTTGCGGCCGAGCACGCACGTGATCTTGCCCGCACCCGCCTTCAGCGACACGCCGCGCAGCGCCTGGGCGGCGCCGTAATGGAGCGTGGCATTGGAAACTTCGAGCATGTCAGCGCCTTCTCCAGAAGCGAAGAAACGACATGTCGAAGTGATGGAATTGCACCCGCCAGACCATGTTCATCTCCCCAGATAGACTTCGACGACGCGCTCGTCGGCCGAGACGAAATCGAGCGTCCCTTCCGAGAGCACCGAGCCTTCATGCAGGCAGGTGACCTTCACGCCGAGCTCGCGCACGAAATGCATGTCGTGCTCGACGACAATGACCGAGTGGTCGCGGGCGATATCCCTGAGCAGCAGTGCGGTTTCCTCGGTTTCGGCATCGGTCATGCCGGCGACCGGCTCGTCGACCAGAAGCAGTTTCGGGTCTTGCGCCAGCAGCATGCCGATCTCGAGCCACTGCTTCTGGCCGTGGCTGAGATTGGCGGCGAGCTCGCGGCGCTTGTCGCCTAACCGAATGATACCAAGGATGTCATCGATCTGCCGTGCCTCGGCGGCCGATTGGCGGTGGAACAGCGCCGGGAAAATCGAACGCGGCCCCTTCAGCGCCAGCATCAGGTTTTCTTCGATCGTGTGGCTTTCGAAGACGGTCGGCTTCTGGAATTTGCGGCCGATGCCCATCATGGCGATCTCGGCTTCGTCATGCCTGGTGAGGTCCACCTGGCCGTCGAAGAACACTTCGCCTTCATCCGGCCTCGTCTTGCCGGTGACGATGTCCATCATCGTCGTCTTTCCGGCGCCGTTGGGGCCGATGATGGCGCGCATCTCGCCCTTGTCGAGCACCAGCGACAGATTGTTGATGGCGCGAAAGCCGTCGAAGGAGACCGAGACGCCGTCGAGATAGAGGATGGTGTTGGATTTGCTCATTGTCGCTTACTCCGCCGGCTGCGGTTCGGGGTCGGACCAGGACCATTCGCCCGGATTTCGCGCCGGCGAGCGAGCGGGCTTCGACGTCGCGGATGCGATCCCAACCTCGGTGCCGACTTCTTCAGCGAGGGAAGCCCCGCGCAACGCCCTGGCATTGCCGCGCCAACTGTCCCACATGCCGATGATGCCCTTGGGCAAGAGCAAGGTGACGGCGACGAACAGGCCGCCGAGCGCGAACAACCAGAATTCCGGCAGCACGCCGGTGAACCAGGATTTCCCGGCATTGACCAGCAGCGCGCCGATGATCGGCCCGACAATTGTGCCGCGCCCGCCGACGGCCGCCCAGATTACGACCTCGATCGAATTGGACGGCTCGAACTCGCCGGGATTGATGATGCCTACCTGCGGCACATAGAGCGCGCCGGCAATGCCGGCCATGACGGCCGAGACGGTGAAGGCAAACAGTTTTACGTTCTCCGCCCGCCAGCCGAGGAAGCGCGTGCGGCTTTCAGCGTCGCGCACGGCCATCAGGAGCTTGCCGTATTTGGAGCCGACGATCGCCCAGGTGATGAAGACGGCGAGTGCGAGCATGATGGCGCTGGCCGCGAACAGTGCCGAACGGGTCGCATCGGCTTGCACGTTGAAGCCGAGAATATCCTTGAAATCGGTCAGGCCGTTGTTGCCGCCGAAACCCATGTCATTGCGAAAGAAGGCGAGCAGCAGCGCATAGGTCATCGCCTGAGTGATGATCGAGAGGTAGACGCCGGTGACACGGCTTCGGAAGGCGAACCAGCCGAAGATGAAGGCAAGCAGACCGGGCACTGCCAGGACCATGAGGCCGGCGAACCAGAAATGGTCGAAGCCGGTCCAGAACCAGGGCAGCTCCTTGTAGTTCAGGAACACCATGAAATCGGGCAGGATCGGATTGCCGTAGACGCCGCGCGAGCCGATTTGACGCATCAGATACATCCCCATCGCATAGCCGCCGAGCGCGAAGAAGGCGCCGTGGCCGAGCGAAAGGATGCCGCAATAGCCCCAGACCAGGTCGAGCGAGAGCGCCAGCAGCGCGTAGCAGAGATATTTGCCGGTCAGCGCCACGATGTAGGACGGCACGTAGAAAGCGCTGGTCGGCGAGACGGCCAGGTTGAGCAGCGGCACGGTGACGGCCACCGCCAGCAGGACGAAAATGGTGATGGCAATGCGGCGGTCGGCACCCGCGGCGAAGAAGCGTCCTGACATCATGCTTCCACCGCCCTGCCCTTGAGCGCGAACAGGCCGCGCGGGCGCTTCTGGATGAACAGGATGATCAGCACCAGCACGACAATCTTTCCGAGGACGGCGCCGGCATAAGGCTCGAGAACCTTGTTGACGATGCCGAGCGAAAAGGCGCCGACCAGCGTACCCCAGAGATTGCCGACACCGCCGAAGACGACGACCATGAAGCTGTCGATGATGTAGCCGCGGCCGAGATTGGGCGAGACATTGTCGATCTGGCTGAGCGCGACGCCGGCAATGCCGGCAATTCCCGATCCTAGCGCGAAAGTCAAAGCGTCGACCCACGGCGTCCTGATTCCCATCGAGGCGGCCATGCGCCGGTTGGCGGTGACGGCGCGCATCTGCAGGCCCCATGGCGTGCGCTTCATGACGTAGAGCAACATGCCGAACACCGTGAGCGCGAACACCAGAATCCACAGACGGTTCCAGGTGATGGCCAGTTGCCCGATGTCGAAGGAGCCGGACATCCAGGACGGATTGCCGACCTCCTGGTTGGTCGGCCCGAAGATCGAGCGCACCGCCTGCTGCAGGATAAGCGAGACGCCCCAGGTCGCCAGCAGCGTCTCCAGCGGCCGCCCGTAGAGGAAGCGGATCACACCGCGCTCGATGATGAGACCGACGAACGCCGCGACCAGGAAGGCAAGCGGCAGCGCGATCACCAGCGACCAGTCGAACAATCCGGGAAAGGATGTCCGGATCACCTGCTGGACGACGAAGGTCGTGTAGGCGCCAAGCATCACCATCTCGCCATGCGCCATGTTGATGACACCCATGACACCGAAGGTGATGGCAAGCCCGATCGCGGCCAGCAGCAGGACCGAACCCAGCGAAATCCCGTACCAGATGTTCTGGCCGGCATCCCACAAGGCCAGCGTCGAATTGATGCTGGCGATCGCCGCCGTCGCCGCGTCCTTGACCGCGCCCGACGCACTGGCTTCGACCGAGGTGAGCAGCGAAACCGCATCGCGGTCACCACGCGTACCGATCAAGGCGACTGCGGCGAGTTTGTCAGCCTCAGGCCTATCGGACACAAGCACCGAGGCCGCACGAGCCTGTTCGAGCAGGGCCTTGACGCCAGCCACGGTCTCTTTGGCGATCGCCGTGTCGAGTGGCTCTATGTTCGAGGCATCGGGCGTTTTGAACATAGTGTCGGCCGCGGCCAGTCGTGCGGCCGAATCCTTGGCGCCAAGCGTCAACGTGCCCAGCGCGTCGCGGATGACGCGACGCAGCGTGTTGTTGACCTTGATCTTGGTGACGTCGTCCTTGGCAGCCTCGCCTGATGCGTCGCTGCCGAGCGGGTCGAAAAGCTGGATGCTTTCGCCGGCTTCCTTGCCGACGAAAACCAGGGAATCGGCCTTGCGGATATAGAGGTTGCCGTCGGCGAGTGCCGAGAGCGGCCTTTCGACCGTTGGATCGCCTGTGGCGGTTAGTTCATGCACCACTGCTCCGATGTCCGAAAAACCCTTGGCAGTAGCGAACTTGGCGATGGTGGCGCGCAGATCGGCTTCGCCTGCCCCCGACGACGACAGCATCGCCAGCAGGCACAACAGCGTCAGGCCAATCGTGCGGATCAAGGTCATCGGCTTTTGTGGACCCTTGGAGGCTTGAAATTAGGCGTCCGGACTGTGGAGGAAAAACGGCCCGGACGCGCGCGGTCTTGGGCATGGGCCTGAGGGCCCAGCCCGGCAGACCTGGGAGGATCAGTTTGTGCCCTTGCCGCCGCACTTGCCCGTGGCAACGTTGAAGTTGCCGCAGGACAGAGGCTTGCGCCAATCGGAGATCAGCTCCTTGGAGTCCGGCAGATAGTCCGACCATTCGTCGCCCATCACCAGGCCCGGTGTGCGCGAAACCGTTTCGAACTGGCCGTCGGCCTGGATTTCGCCGATCAGCACCGGCTTGGTGATGTGGTGGTTCGGCATCATCGTCGCATAGCCACCGGTAAGGTTGGGCACCGAAACGCCGACCATCGCGTCGATCACCTTGTCCGGATCGGTGGTGCCGGCCTTCTCGACCGCCTTCACCCACATGTTGAAGCCGATATAATGGGCTTCCATCGGATCGTTGGTGGTGCGCTTGTCGTTCTTGATGAACTTGTGCCAGTCGGCGATGAACTTCTTGTTCTCGGGCGTATCGATGCTCTCGAAGTAGTTCCAGGCGGCAAGATGGCCGACCAGGGGTGCGGTGTCGAGACCGGCCAGCTCTTCCTCGCCGACCGAGAAGGCCATGACCGGGATGTCCTCGGCCTTGATGCCCTGGTTACCGAGTTCCTTGTAGAATGGCACGTTGGCGTCGCCATTGACGGTCGAGACAACGGCCGTCTTCTTACCGGCCGAGCCGAACTTCTTGATCGCCGAAACCTCGGTCTGCCAGTCGGCGAAGCCGAACGGCGTATAGTTGACCATGATGTCTTCGGCAGCGACGCCCTTCGACTTCAGGTAGGCTTCGAGGATCTTGTTGGTGGTGCGTGGATAGACGTAGTCGGTTCCTTCGAGCACCCAGCGCTTCACCGAGCCGCCATCCTCGCTCATCAGGTAGTCGACAGCTGGAATCGCCTGCTGGTTCGGCGCGGCACCCGTGTAGAACACGTTGCGTTCGCTCTCCTCGCCCTCATACTGGACGGGATAGAACAGGATATTGTCCAGTTCCGAGAATACTGGCAGCACCGATTTGCGCGACACCGAGGTCCAGCAGCCAAACACCGCCGCGACCTTATCCTTCGAGATGAGCTCGCGCGCCTTTTCGGCGAAGAGGGGCCAGTTGGATGCCGGATCGACCACGACAGCTTCGAGCTTCTTGCCGAGCAGGCCGCCCTTGGCGTTCTGCTCGTCGATGAGCATCAGCATGGCGTCCTTCAGCGTCGTTTCCGAGATCGCCATCGTGCCCGACAGCGAATGGAGAATGCCGACCTTGATCGTGTCGTCGGCAGCCCTGGCCGGAGCGGCCATCAGACCGGCGGCAACCACGCTCGCCGTGAACATTTTTGCTATTGTCGAGAAATTACCCCTCATTACGGAAGACTCCCAAGCTGGTTGATTGCACCGCGACAATGCAATGCAACCCCCATGCCAACCGCTGAAGGTATGCCGGAAATGGGGAAATATCACACATAATCAGAGGGTTGTTATATTAGAATGAACAGATGGAAGAGAGCCGGTTGAAAATTGACTGAGGGAAAATTGCGCAGTGTAGAGCGCGTTTGCCTAATTTTAGCCCATTTTCTCCAAATGCCTATATTTTGGCCGCAGCACACGCATCGTGGGCAACAAATGTTGCGGCGCGGCGCAAAAATAGGGCAAGCTTGTCGTTCAAGCGGACGGCATCATGACATCGGGCATCTCACGCATATTCATCGGCATATTGTCTCTGGCGGCGGCAACCGCAGCGGCGCGGGCCGACTTCAGCGACGGCAAGATGCCCGATGGCACCTATCACTGCGAAGTCTACCTGCTCGGCCTGTTCCTCAATCTCGGCGACATCACCATCAAGGGAAATGTCTACACGGGGCCCGTCACTTTCGGTACCGCCAAACAGGCTTACAATTACCAGATGGACGCAAACGGTGTGATCTCGTGGCTGGGCCCGCTGGGCGGCTACACCACTGGCGGCAACGCGCTCTCGATGACCCAGGCAACGCTCGACGGCCAGAGCCCGCCCTCCTTCGACATCATCATGAAGCAGCCTGATGGCGCCTTCACAGCCTCGACCTGCACCCGTGGAGGCAACCAGTAGGCCCTCGCCGCCATTGGCCCAGCGGTCTGCACGTCTTCGCGGCCACCGGCCATCCATGGCGGAGGTGCTGAAGCGCGAGGCCGCCTAGCGCCCTTGCGTGGCAATTTCGAGCGCCAGGCGGCTCATGTCGGTGAAAAGCTCCTGGCGTTCGGAATAGTCGGCCTGTTCGCCTGTGATAAGATTGTCGACGACGGTCAGCAGCGACAATGCCCTCGCGCCGAAATGCGCCGAGATGCGATAGAGCGCGCTGGTTTCCATGTCTACGGCCAGCGCTCCGAGCGCCTTTGCATCGGCATAGCGGGCGGGCGCTTCAGGATGGTAGAATATGTCGGTGCAGGCTGTCAGGCCGGCGTGGTGGTCGATGCCGAGTTCGGTTGCCTTAGCCAATGCGCAAGCGAGCAGCGCCGGATCCGGGCCGACATCAGCTTCGTAAAGACCAAAGACCCTACCGCTCTCGGTGTCTTCAGCCCGTGCCGATTGCGAGATCACAAGGCTGCGCAGCTTTGCCTCGGCGCTCAGGGTACCGCAGGTGCCGGTACGGATCAGTGTTCGGGCACCATAATAGTCAAGCAATTCATGCGCATAGATCAGGAACGACGAAACACCGATACCCGTCGCCTGAATGCTAACGGGCTTGCCGCGAAACAGGCCGGTAAAACCAAGAGCGCCGCGTCGACGATTGACGCAGCGCGGCGCGTCCAGGAAAGTCTGCGCCATCCACTCCGCGCGCTGCGGGTCGCCCGGCAACAAAACCGTGTCGGCGTAGTCGCCCTTGTCTGCCTCGATGTGTGGCGTCAACAGCTGCTCCCCCAAGCCCGCCTGCCATATTGTCAATAATCATGGCGTTGTTACGGCGTTGTGCAAGGGCGCGGCATCAGAAATACCTAGTGGATAGAATCTAACACTTGGTGCCCACGTCTGACCGCTGCAATGATTTCGCGGGTCCCGAGTTTAGAAGAATGGCCCCGACACCACGTAGCGGTTGATGGCGGTTTGGAGATCGACGATGCTTTTGAAGGCGCCGCGCTTGAGGCTTGTTGGATATTCCCTCCGGCGAATACCGGTCCGGCCCGCGACAGGCACTCTTCCGTCAGGTCCGAACACTAGGATTCAAGCACATCCTTCACGATCGTGGCCAGTTGCTTGAGCGAGAACGGCTTTGGCAGGAAGCCGAAATGCGCCTCCGCCGGCAGATTCCTGGCGAATGCGTCCTCGGCATAGCCGGAGACGAAGACGAACTTGATGTCCGGCTGGCGTTTGCGCAATTCACCGAGCAGCGTCGGCCCGTCCATTTCCGGCATCACCACGTCGGAAACGACGATATCGACCTTGCCGCCGAGCGCTTCGAACACTTCCAGCGCCTCGACGCCCGAGGACGCCTCGTGAACGGTGTAGCCGCGCGAGGTCAGTGCCCGCATGCCACCCATGCGAACCGCGTCCTCGTCTTCGACCAGCAGCACCGTGGCCGACCCGGACAGGTCCTTGGCATTGTCGACCGGTTTGGCCGGCGCCGTGGCCGGCGCTTCGCCGGGTTCAGCTGCGTTTTTCGCTTCAGCGATGTGACGTGGCAGGAAGATGCGGAAAGTCGACCCCTTGCCGAGTTCGGAATCACAGAAAATGAAGCCGCCGGTCTGCTTGATGATGCCGTAAACCATGGACAGGCCAAGGCCCGTGCCCTTGCCGACCTCCTTGGTGGTGAAGAACGGCTCGAAGATCTTCTTCAGCACGTCGGGCGCGATGCCGCTGCCGGTATCCTCGACTTCGACCACCACATAGTCGGCCGCGGTGAGTTCGCGATAGGCAAAGTTCTTGCACTCCTCGGCGGTCACGTTGCGGGTGCGCACCGTGAGATCGCCGCCGGTCGGCATCGCGTCGCGCGCGTTGACCGCCAGGTTAACCACCACTTGCTCGAACTGGCCGATATCGACCTTGACCGGCCACAGGTCGCGGCCGTGGTCGACCTTGAGCTTGATGTCGTTGCCGACCAGCCGGGCAAGCAGCATCCTGAGATCGGCGAGTACGTCGGTGAGGTTCAGCACTTCCGGCCGCAGCGTCTGCTTGCGCGAGAAGGCCAGCAACTGTCTCACCAGGGAGGCCGCGCGATTGGCGTTCTGCTTGATGTTCATGATGTCTGGGAAGGACGGATCCGACGGCCGGTGATTGGTCAACAGCAGATCCGATGCCATGATGATGGCGGTCAGCACATTGTTGAAGTCGTGTGCGATGCCACCGGCGAGCTGGCCGACGGCCTGCATCTTCTGGCTTTGCGCCATCTGCCCTTCGAGCGCCTTCTGCTCGGTCGTCTCGACGGCGTAGACGATGGCCGATTCCTCGGCTCCTTCGCCGCCGGTGCCGTCGGCAACGGCGTTGACGTAGAAACGGATGTGCCGCTCTTCATTGCCGGGCAGCACGGTGTCGATCGGTTCGATGTCGGCCTGCCGCTGCCGGGCTTTCTCGAACGCGGCTGCAAAGGCCGGCCGGTCGCGGTCATGGATCACGGTGTCGAGCCGCACGCGGCGATCCACGGCATCGCGGTCGACGACCGAGGAAAACAGCGAAAGAAAAGGTGCATTGGTGCGCAGGATGCGCCCGCTGGCATCGACACCGGCGATCGCCATCGGTGTCGAATTGAAGAAGCGGGTGAAGCGCACTTCCGAAGCGCGCAGATCGGCCGAGGCATCCTCGCCTTGCGTGCGGTTGAGCACGATGGTGCGTGTTGGGCCGCCGACGCCCTCCCGGCTGGCCGAAACGCGATGCATGAAGCGTACCGGCAGCGCCTCGCCGGTCATCGTCGTCAAGTCGAGATCGATGACCGCATTGCGCGTCGTGCCGGGATCCGCCTTGACGGAGCGCACCAGCGCCATGCCGTCGCCGGCAACGATATCTGGCAAAGTGACGGCGCCGGGCGTGAAGCTGGCAAGGTCGATGCCCAGCCATCCGGCGAGCGTGGCGTTGATATAGGTGACGCGGCCGTCCTGGTCGGCCGAAAAGAAACCGGCCGGTGCGTGGTCGAGGTGATCGATGGCCTTCTGCAGATCGAGGAAGAAACGCTCCTGCTCGGCCCGCTCCTGCGAAATATCGGCGAGCTGCCAGGCCAGCATCGGCAGCCGCTGGCCCGGGACGCTGAACGTGCGGGCGCGTGCCCGATACCAGCGGGCGCCCGGTTCAGCGCCGGGCCGGATCGATTGCGCGAGCCGGAACTCGCCGTCGCCCGGCTGCCCGTCACGCAGGCCGGACGCCAGCCGGTAGATGGTCACCGAGGCTTCGGGGATATCGGAGAGCAATCCTTCGACCGTCTTCAGGTCTGCGGCCGAGGAGGCCCCGGTCATATCGGCATAGGCCCGGTTGGCGTAGACGACGCGGCCTTTGGTGTCCGTGACCAGCAGGCCCTGTGACATCGAGTCGACAAAAGCCTTGGACAGTTCGTCGCCCGTCGAGCGCGGTGTGATCTGCACGAAGCCGATCGCGGTCGCGAACAGGAAGCCGACGCCGATCATCGCCAGCACGCCGAGCATGCCGAGCAGGAATGGATCGCCGAGGCGCTCCCGGAAAAGGCCGAAGACGATTGCCGCTCCCGTCAGAACGACGATGAAGATGATAAGCCGGGTGACCGCGCCCGGTCGCGTATTCTGGTCGACGATCGGTACCGGATAGAAATCGCCGCGCGCTTCCTTGGCCATATGCCCCCTGCTCGTGAAATCCGAGTTTCCGACACCCGCCCCTAATGCATGTCGCCCAAAAGTGACTTCGGTTTCGCGAAAACGACATGCATAAAAAACAAGGACCTAAAGCGCGTCGCATGAATCTGCTTCAGCGCGACGCGCTTTAGCCGGTTGAATCACATTCTCCTAGTCCGGAAAAGGCCCGGGCGGCAAATGTCAGATAAAAATGATGTCGGCCGGCCTTCCCTGTGTTTCAAGCTGTTCACGATGAGTGAAAGGCAACTTGCGGTGGCCAGTCGCAACGGTCTAGTGTCGCGTCACTTTCCAAAACCGATCAGGGGAAACCAATGCAGTGGCTGGATAGCGTAGCGGGTCCCGGTTATGCGGCGGCACTCCTGTGGACCTTCGCGGCGCTGATCCTGCTGGTCATCGTTCTCATGATCGTCAGGCTCGTGCGCAACCTGACCTTCGGCACGTTTGTCGCGGGGGGCCGCAACCGCAAGACGCGGCTCGCTGTCATGGACGCCACCGCCGTCGACAGCCATCGCCGACTGGTGCTGGTGCGACGCGACGACATCGAACATCTGCTCCTGATCGGCGGCCCGACCGACGTTGTTGTCGAACGCGACATCCGCCTCGCCGCGCCGCGTCGTCCTGCGTTGACCGGAGATGGCGGCCTGCAGCCTGTCCCGGCGGCCGCGAAGCCGCGGCCGCCGCAGCCCGCTCCCGCGCCTCCCAGACAAGCACCCGCTCCACAGCCGGTGGCAGGACCCGCCCGCCAGCGCCCGGCAGCGCCGCCACCGGCCCCGGCTCCCACACCGAAACCAGCGGCGCAACCCTATCAGTCGACCAATGTCACGCCGCTGCCTGCCTATGGCTCCGCCAACGCCAATGCCGTCAGGCACGCGCCACCGCCGCCGCCGAGGCAGGACAGCATCGACGACACGCTGATGAAGGAACTCGAAGTTTCGCTAGACCAGCCCCAGTCCGGCGGGCCGGCCGACAAACCGGCAGCCAAGGCGCCGCCGTCGCTCGACGATGAAATGACCAGGCTTTTGGGCGAACTCTCGAGCCAGAAGAGATGATTTGCGCCCGGGCCGCCTGCCAGTGAGTTGAACCAGTCGACGTTCAAGCGCGCGCCGACGTCGAACAAAAATGGCCGGAGAACCGGCCATTTGGCAATCAATGCAGAGGCGATCTATCAGTCGTCGCGATAGACTTTTTCACGGCGCTCATGCCGCTCCTGCGCTTCGATCGACAAGGTAGCGATCGGGCGCGCGTCGAGCCGCTTCAACGCGATCGGCTCACCGGTCTCCTCGCAATAGCCATAAGTGCCTTCGTCGATGCGCTGCAGCGCCGAATCGATCTTTGAGATGAGCTTTCGCTGACGGTCACGGGCCCTGAGCTCGATGGCGCGGTCGGTTTCCGAAGAGGCGCGGTCGGCGAGGTCGGGATGGTTGGCGTTTTCCTGCTGCAGGATTTCGAGTGTTTCGCGCGCTTCGCGCAAGATGTCATTTTTCCAGGTGACGAGCTTCGAGCGGAAGTAGGATTTCTGCCGTTCGTTCATGAACGGCTCGTCTTCGGAGGGTACGTAATCGGCGGTAACGATGTCGTTCATTCGACTCACCCAACAGCCCCAAATTTGGCGCTTATATATTCGCCGCCAGACGCCTGCACAAGCGCAATCAACCGCCGACTCACGCAATTGTTAAAGTGTGTCTCCGGCCTTCGCCGGAGCGGGATAAATCTGTTTTGATGGCGAAAGTACGACGATGCTCGTCGATGGCCCTGCAAGTGATTTCCCGTGCCGAAGAACGCGCACCATTGTGCGCGAAGCTTTTCTCGTGGCTAATCGCGGCAGGACTTCGGCTTTTCGGGCGTCATTGGAGGTTGTGTGAGCAGGCTTTATCTGTTGCGACACGCCAAGGCCGGCTGGGCCTTGCCAGGCATGCGTGATTTCGATCGTCCACTCGACGCATCCGGCCGCGCCGATGCCGAAAAGATGGGGACCGCGATGCGATCCCGCTCCTATGTTCCGGACCTGACGCTGTGCTCCAACGCCAAACGCGCCAGGGAAACGCTCGAGGGACTGGCCGGCCAGACCGACACAGGCAAGGTGCTGTTTTTCGACACGCTCTACAGCGAAGACGCGGCCGGCTATCTCCGGCTCGTCCGGGATCATGGCGGACCCGGGTCATTGCTGGTCATAGGCCACAACCCGATGACTGAGGATCTCGCCATGGCGGTTTCGGGCGATGGTGGCGAGACGGAGCGGGCAATGCTCAATCATGGCTTTCCGACCTCGGGTCTCGCCGTCGTCCGTTTCCCCGGCAATCTGGCGAAAGCGGCCCAGGGAGCGGGTTATCTCGAAGCGTTCCTGACACCTGCCGATCTCTGATGCCGATTTCCAGCACCATTTCAAAGCCTGGTTCCAGCGCCTATATCGGACGGACGCAAGTCCGAGAGAGCACATTTTGGCATCATCGCTGACCACCTTCACCGACGAGGCAAGAATTGCCCTCGACACTTTGTCGGGACGTGCCACCGGACTTTTTTCTCCATCGCTGCGTCTGGGTGTCACGGGTCTCTCCCGCGCGGGCAAGACCGTCTTCATCTCGGCCTTCGTCTTCAATCTGATCCACGGCGGACGCCTGCCGCTCTTCGAGGCGCAAAAATCGGGGCGGATCGCGCGCGCCTTCCTCGAACAGCAGCCCGACGATGCCGTGCCGCGTTTTCAGTACGAGGACCACATCGCCGCTCTGGTCAACGATCGCGTCTGGCCGGACTCGACCCGCGCCATTTCGGAACTGCGGCTGACGATCGAATATGAATCGGCCTCCGGCTGGAACCGCATGTTTTCGTCAGGCAAACTGTCGGTCGACATTGTCGATTACCCCGGCGAATGGCTGCTCGACCTGCCGCTGCTCGGCAAATCCTTCGCCGATTTTTCGCGCGAAGCCCTCGAAATGGCCACGCTGCCAGTGCGCGAGGACCTTTCGCGGGCCTGGCGAGCGATCTCGGCGGAAATCGACCCGAATGCCGACGCCGACGAAATGACGGCACGCCGGCTAGCTGATAGCTTCGCCGCCTATCTCAAGGCATGCAAGCTCGACGAGCGGGCGCTTTCGACCCTGCCGCCCGGACGTTTCCTGATGCCCGGCGACCTCGAAGGCTCTCCCGCACTGACCTTCGCGCCGCTGGCAGGCCTCGGAGACAGGCGCGCGCGCAACGGCTCGCTGCACGCAATGATGGAACGGCGCTACGAGGCCTACAAGACGCATGTCGTCAAACCGTTCTTCCGCGAGCATATCACGCGTCTGGACCGCCAGATCGTGCTCATCGACGCCATGCAGGCGCTGAACGCCGGGCCTGGTGCCATGGCCGACCTGGAGCGCGCCGTCACCGAGATCCTGAGCTGTTTCCGTCCTGGCCGGGGCAGCTTCCTCACCGACCTTTTCTCCCGGCGTATCGACCGCATCCTGGTCGCTGCGACCAAGGCCGATCATCTGCACCACGAAAGTCATGAGCGGCTGCAGGCCATCGTGCGGCGCCTGGCTGACCGCGCCGTGGCGCGGGCGAATTTCACCGGCGCCGATGTCGACGTGGTCGCCATGGCGGCGGTGCGCGCAACCCGCGAGGGTACCGTAAAGCAGGGCCGCGAGACATTGCCTGTTATCATCGGCACGCCGATCGCCGGCGAGAAGATCAATGGCGAAACATTCGATGGAAAGACGGAAACAGCTATATTTCCTGGTGATTTACCGGAAAACATTGATGCTGTTTTCGACCTTTCGGGGTCGGACCACAGGCAGGACCCCACGGACCCGGCAATCCGCTTCGTCCGGTTCCGTCCGCCGAAACTCGAACGCACTGCCGAAGGTGTCACGCTGTCGCTGCCGCATATCAGGCTCGACCGCGCCTTGCAGTTCCTGATCGGAGACCATCTGGCATGACCGCGCCCCGCAAACCGGCGGCATTCCGTATCGAGCCGGAAGCCGCGCCGAAACAAGACGCGCCGCAAGCGCGCCAGGCCGAACCGCCGCGCAAACCGCGCCCGATGAAGGCCGATGTGGCGCTGGTCATCCCGGCGGAGGTCGACGTTTTCGACGAACCGGACATTGTTGCCGCCGAGCCACCGCCGGCGGTCGCCCCCAGAAGGCGCTCGGTTCTCGGCAGCATCTTTTTCGGCGCCTTCGGCGTGCTGGTTTCGCTGGCTGTCGGCCTGTGGACCGACCAGTTGATACACGATCTCTTTGCCCGCGCCGAATGGCTGGGCTGGCTGGCCGCCGGCATGGCGGCGATTGCGCTGCTGGCGCTTCTGGTGATCCTGATCCGCGAATTCCTGGCGATCGCCCGCCTCGCCGAGGTCGAAAAGCTGCAGAAGCGCGCGCTCAATGCCATCGCGCGTGACGATCCGAAGGCGGCACGCGCGGTGGTCGATGAACTGTCGGCCTTTGTCGCGGCCAAACCCGAGACCGCGGCTGGCCGGCGCGCGCTGGCCGAATTGCGCGGCGAGATCATCGACGGCGCCAATCTGGTGCGCCTGGCGGAAGCGGAAATCCTCGGTCCCCTCGATGTCAGGGCCAAGGTGATGATTCTCGAGGCCGCCAAGCGGGTCTCATTGGTGACGGCGGTGAGCCCGCGCGCGCTCGTCGATGTCGCCTATGTCGTCTTCGAGGCCGGGCGCCTCATCCGCCGGCTGTCGGAACTCTATGGCGGACGGCCCGGAACGCTGGGTTTCTTCCATCTGGCGCGCAGTGTGCTGGCGCATCTGGCGGTCACCGGCTCGATTGCCATCGGCGACAGCTTTGTCCAACAGATCGTCGGCCACGGCCTGGCGGCGCGCCTCTCGGCAAAGCTCGGCGAGGGCGTCGTCAACGGCATGATGACGGCGCGCATCGGCATCGCGGCGATGGAGACGGCGCGCCCCCTGCCCTTCAGCGCCGCCAAGCGCCCGGGACTGGGCGATTTTCTCGCCGCCCTGACATCGTTCGCGACCAAGAAAGACGCCGAAACAGCCGGCTCCGCCAAATAGCGTCCAGCTCTTTGGGACGGTGCTCGGATTGCGGTTTCGAAGGCTCCCGGTGACGAAGCATTAACCAATCTTCTTCATGGTCAAACCGGTTTCAAACAGTCTCGTTGTTGCCGGGTGTCGTCGATGAAAAGCGTAATTCTGTCCAGCATCCTGCCCCTGGCGGCGGCGATCGCAGCGGTCGCCGGTATTGCCTCCGGGGCCTGCGCCGGAGAGCCGGACAAGCAGTTTTTCCAGTCGGCCGAAGGCAAGTGGATCGGCCCCGGCGAGATCGTCGCCGGCAAGTACAAGGGCACGAAATTCAACTGCAGCTTCACCGGCGCCACCCCCGACGGCAAGATGGGCATGACGCTTGACGGCGGTTGCCGGGTCGGCATGTTCACCCAGCCGATGTCGGCCAAGATCGAGCGCAAGGGCCGCGACTACAAGGGTTCCTTCATGGGTGGCGCGGCCGGTGCCGGCCTCGATATCATCGGCGGCAATGTCGTCGACGCCCGCAAGGTCGTCTTCACCATCAACCGCAACCAACTGCGCGGCGTCATGCAGGCACGCATTCCCGACGACAATTCGATGACGGTGACGATCGCCGTGCGCGTTCAGGACCAGTTGGTGCCGGTCATCGGCATGAGTCTTAAGCGGGTCGATGCCGTCGAAGTCGGCTCCATCTCGCCGAACTGAGCGACGAAAATCGCTTCACACTTTCCTGGAATTGCTCGAATACACCCCAAAAAAAACCAAAGAGGCGGCAGCCCATCGCCACCGCCTCCTTTGAAACAGTCGGGCGTCAGCCCTTGATCGCGGCGGTCACCTCGTCATACGCCTTGCAGGCGTCGGCCAGGGTCGTAGAGCCCTGATATTTGGTCGTCACCGCCTGGACCTTGGCGGTCAGGTCAGCCGCCTTGGAGGGATCCTTGGTGATCGCCTCCTGCAGCGCGGCGGCCATGTCCTGCGCCTTCTTGGTCGCCATCTCGGTCGTGCATTCCGGCGCCTTCGAACAGGCGGAACCGGCAAGCACCGCCAGCCCGACGGCAACGAGCAAAAACTTCTTCATGTCAGTCATCTCCTCAAAAGGGTGGGACATGATCGCCGCGCACCCCCAATGGCCGAAGCCGAGCGTGCTTAGCCTTCGACTGCGGCAACAAGCAACGCGTTACCGACGTCAACTTGTGTAACGCGCCTGCAACATTGCCAACGACCGGATTCAGGCTACTGTGTCGCTGGCGGCAAAGTTCAGCTGCGCGGTTGTAGCAGTGCCAAGACGGCCGTCGATGCGGCAAGGATGGCAGTCGCAGTCAAAGGCGCTGTCGGGCCATAAGTATCCACAACATAACCGCCGACAACCGCGCCGATGGTGATGGCGACCTGAAAGGACGCGACCATCAGGCTGCCCGCTGCTTCCAGCGCGTCCGGCGCCGCGCGAGACAGATTGGTCGGCAGCACCACCGGCGCCATGCCGAAGGCGAAGCCCCATAGCGTGGCGAAGCCAAAGGCAACGCCGATGTGCACGCCCCAAAGCACCAATGCCAGCGCCGCGAACGCCATCAATGCGGCCGTAACCACGAGAGCCACGTGGATATTGGCGTCGGCCATGCGGCCACCGGCAATATTGCCGATCACAGCCGCGATGCCAAATCCGAGCAACGCCAGGGCAATTGGCCCGGTCGCAAGGAGCGTCACGTGTTCGAGAAACGGACGTACATAGACCGAGCCGGCAAAATGCCCCGTCATCAGCAAAAGGATAGCAAGCATACCGAGTTGAATGCCACGTCGCCGTGTCAGCCGAAGGACGTCTGCAAGACTATTGCTTGCCGTTGCAGGCAAGGTCGGCAGGCTGAGTAACTGCAGCAGCATGGCAAGCAAGGCCAACCCCGCCGTCATGGCCATGGCGCTGCGCCAACCCAGCCAGTCGCTGATCAACGCGCCCATCGACGGTGCGGCGATTGTTGCGAGCGAGACGCCGAGGGTGACGATAGCCATGCCCCGCCCCGTCGCATTGGCGCCAACCAGCCTCGCCACGACGGCTACCGAAAGGGCCCAGAAAGCGCTGAGAGCGATCCCCAGCCCGGCCCGGCCCAACAATAACAGCCAGAAATTGGGCGCCAGCGCCGCAAGAATGTTGGAACCGACCGCCAAGGCCATGAGGCCGACAAGCACCGTCTTGCGGTTCAATCGGCCGATGAGGACATTGCTCAACATGGCCGTCACGGCGCCGACGGAAGCGGTGGCGGTGACCACCTGCCCAGCCGTCCCCTCGCTGATGCCGAGATCGCGCGCCATCGGCGTCAATAGACCTGCCGGGAGGAATTCGGCGGACACCAACGCAAAGCTGGTGGCCGCCAACGAAAGGACCGCGAACCATGTGGTTGCGCTCCACGTGGTCGGCGCGGCGTCTATCGCCGCGTCTTCAAGCTGTAATGTTGTGTCAGTCACGGAAGGATCTCCAAAGTTTGGAGATCTTCATAAACAAGTCTTTTCGGATGATATGTATCTCAAAATCCGAAATTCATGTCTATTCGTCCGGGAATTGTGCGACGCACAACGCCCGGCGAGACATTAGTGATGCGCTTGAAGGCGCGAGCGAAGGATGCCTCGGAATCATAGCCCAAGCGGGTAGCAACCTCGGCCACCGACAAGCCGTTTTGCCCCAACAAATCGCGGGCAAGCTGCATGCGCAGACGGGCGAGATAGCGTGCCGCGCCTTCTCCCAATACGGCACTGAAGCGCTTCGCGAAAATCGAGCGAGATTGGCCTGCCAGGCCGGCGAGGCTTTCGAGCGTCCAGTTATGGCCGGGGTCTCTGTGCATGGCTGCCAGAGCGCGGCCAATATGGGGGTCGCGGATGGCCGCGAGCCATCCGGTGGTCGAAGCCCCCGTGCAATTGACCCAGCAGCGAATGAGCCGGGCTGTCAGCAAGTCCGCCATACGAGACAAGATGGTGGCGCTGCCCATCTGCGGTTGCGCGGCTTCCGCGGTCATAGCCGCCAGCAAAGGACCAACGATCGGGTCATTGCCGGCCACGTCGCAACCCCTGATGATGGGCGGCATCAACGTAATTAGCGGGTTTAGCGCACAGGCACTCAAGGCCATGGAGCCGCAGAAAAGGGTGCTTGTCGCGCCTGTGCCTTCCCGCACCACTTCGCAGACGTTGCCCCCCAACTTGGTCACCTGGCAACGCTCGAGCGAGTCGCCCACGACGTCCGGCGCACTCGCCAGCCGATGGGCGATACCTTGCGGCAGCAGCACCAGATCGCCATCGCGCAACTCCTGCCAGCCTTGCGCTTCGGTATAAATCCAGCATGGACCCTGACCAACAAAGTGAAAACGAAGCAGCGATTGTTGCGGAAATTCTATGCTCCAAGGATGTCGGAGCTCGCAGCGGCCATAATTGACTCCACTCAAGCGAAAGTCCTGTAGAACTTCGCTGAGCGCATCCATCGGGATGTGAGGCGGGGGACTCGGCCGGGACGAATAGTCAAGCATTGGGCTTATGTAGATACCAGTCGTCCGACAGGCAAGCGGAGACCGTTGTTCCACCAGGGGAATCGCTTCAACGGCACCTACCCGTCCTGGCAGGCTCCCCGCCCTTGCCTCCCCCTCCAACTGCATGCAAGGAGTGATGTCGGACACAGGGACAAGAGGCATGGCAGCGGACGCATCAGGCAGCGATCTCATTCAGGTGGTGGCGCTGCTGGCGGCGGGTGTGGTGGCCGTCCCGATCTTCAAGCGCATGGGTCTCGGTTCGATTCTCGGTTACCTGGCCGCCGGCGTGGTGATCGGCCCATTCGGCATCGGTGTCTTTTCTGAATCGGGAGCCATCCTCCACGTCGCCGAACTCGGCGTCGTCATGTTCCTGTTCATCATCGGCCTGGAAATGCAGCCGTCGCGGCTCTGGGGCCTGCGCCGCGAGATCTTTGGGCTTGGCGCGCTTCAAGTCGGGGTATGCGCCGTGCTGCTGACCGGTGTCGGCATGGCCGGAGGGTTTCCGATCGCGCAATCCTTCGTCGCCGGCGCCGGTTTCGTGCTGACCTCGACGGCCATTGTCATGCAGCTTCTTGAGGAACGCGGCGAAATCGCCTCGCCCAAGGGCCAACGCATCGTTTCCATCCTGCTGCTGGAGGATCTGGCGATCGTGCCTCTGCTCGCCCTGATCGCTTTCCTGGCGCCCGGCGGTGCCGATACCAGCCTGTCGGAGCGGCTGACCGAGGTCGGCATCGGCATCGCCGCGATCGTGGGACTGGTGGTGGCGGGACGCTACCTGCTCAACCCCTTCTTCCGCATCCTGGCGGATGCCCGTGCGCGCGAAGTGATGACGGCCGCGGCTCTTCTGGTCGTACTCGGGTCGGCGCTCGCCATGCAGCTCAGCGGCCTGTCGATGGCGATGGGCGCGTTCCTGGCCGGCGTGCTGCTCTCGGAATCGACCTTCCGCCATCAACTCGAAGCCGACATCGAGCCGTTCCGCGGCATCCTGCTCGGCCTGTTCTTCCTTGCGGTCGGCATGTCGCTCGATCTGCATGTGGTGGCCGCGAACTGGAAGCTGATCGCCACCTATGTCGTCGCCTACATGGTGATGAAGGCTTTCGGCATCTACATCGTCGCCCGCATTCTGAAATCAGGCCACCGCGAGGCGCTGGAACGCGCGATCTTCATGGCGCAAGGCGGTGAATTCGCTTTCGTGCTCTATTCCGCGGCCGCCGCCGTGGGTATCATCGATGGCCAGGCAAACGCGACGCTGACGGCGATCGTCATCATCTCCATGGTGCTGACGCCGCTGGCGATCGTTGCCTTGCGCTATTTCACGCCGCGCGACGAGCAGTCGCTGGATGGCGTCGAAGTCGCCGACGGCCTGACCGGCAGCGTGCTGGTCATCGGCTTCGGCCGCTTCGGCCAGATCGCGAGCCAACCCCTGCTCTTGCGCGGCATCGACGTCTCGATCATCGACAACGATGTCGAAATGATCCAGGCGGCCGCCGATTTCGGCTTCAAGGTCTATTATGGCGACGGCACGCGGCTGGACATCCTGCACGCGGCCGGGGCCGGCCGCGCGCGGGCCGTGCTCATCTGTGTCGACAAGCCCGACGCCGCCATCCGGATCGCCGAACTCGTCAAGGCGGAGTTTCCCTTGCTTACGGTGCTGGCACGTGCGTTCGACCGCGGCACGGCACTGCAACTCATTCGCGCCGGCGTCGACTATCAGCTGCGCGAAACCTTCGAATCGGCGCTCGTCTTTGGTGGCTCGACCCTCGAGGCGCTGGGCGTCGATCCCGAAGACGTCGCCGAAACGATCGAGGACGTCAGGCGCCGCGACACGGCCCGGTTCGAGACCCAGCTCGCCGAAGGCATCCGCTCGGGACAGCGTTTCCTGAAAGGCAATATCGGCACGCCGATCCCGGCCCCGCTTTCCACGCCCCGCCGTCCCGGTCAGGCGCTCAACGAGGAAACGGCCGGCGTCCTGCATAAATCCGAACCGGCGAATTGAATTGGGGAATCAGGCAATGGAACTGGACAGCAGAGCCCTGTCGGTCACCAAATTCTGGCGCGACGCCGGCGAGGATGCGTGGTTCGAGAAGAACAACGCTTTCGATGCCGATTTCCGCGACGGCTTCCTCAACCTCCATTACGCCGCCGCGCGCCGTGAATACGACGACTGGTCAGGATATGCCGAAGGCTCGCTGGCGCTGATGATCCTGCTCGATCAGTTTCCGCGCAATTGCTTTCGCGGCACCGGCCATATGTATGCCACCGACCCGTTGGCGAAGCATTTTGCGCAAAAGGCGGTCGCTGCCGGCCATGATATCGTGCTGGAACCGGAGGTCCGAGTGTTCCTCTATTTGCCGTTCGAACATTCGGAAAAACCTTGCCGACCAGGAACTGTCCGTCGAACTTCACACCGCCAGGGCCGAGTTCAATCTGAAATACGCGCTGGAACATCGTGACATCATCCAGCGCTTCGGCCGTTTCCCGCACCGCAACAGAATGCTCGGCCGCGAGACGACTGCTGAGGAAAAAGCGTTCCTGGATGACGGTGGTTTCTCCGGCTGATACCGCCGGTCTAGAGCGGTTCAGTGATTGTTGGAATCGCCGAACCGCTCTAACTCTTTGTTTTCACGCAATTCCGGATGGAAAACCGCTACGCACTTTTCCTGGAATTGCTCTAGCGCAGCCACCAGTCGCGGCCGGACGGCAGCCGCTCGATGCCGGCCGCATTGACCGCGCCCAGGCGATCGACAACGCGTTTGCCGTCTACGGTAAGGTCCGGCGCGATCTCGGCCAGCGGCGCCAGCACGAAGGCGCGCTCCAGCATGCGCGGATGCGGCACTTCGAGGCC
The DNA here is from genome assembly GCF_006442215.1 of Mesorhizobium sp. B2-3-11. NCBI lineage: Bacteria > Pseudomonadati > Pseudomonadota > Alphaproteobacteria > Hyphomicrobiales > Phyllobacteriaceae > Mesorhizobium > Mesorhizobium sp. B2-3-11. Next base: position 581,279 of record NZ_VFVS01000001.1, read on the forward strand.
CGTTTCATGGATGATGCGATCGCCGAACACCAGGATGTCGATGTCGATGAGGCGCGGCCCCCACCTCTCCTCGCGCACACGTTTGAGCTTTCGCTCGGCATCGAGGCAGAGGTCGAGCAATGCCCGCGGCGACAGCCGTGTCGACAATTCGGCGGCCGCGTTGAGGAAGTCCGGCTGGTCGAGCTTGCCCCAGGGCGGCGTCCGGTAGAGCGAAGAAACGGCGGCCACGTCAGTGTCGGTATCGGCGTCGAGCAGGCGCAACGCGGCCCCCATCGACTTGGCCGGATCACCGAGATTGCCGCCGAGGCTCAGATAGACGGTGTTACTCGGGCCAGACAACGGTCACCTCGACGTAATCGAGCACGCCAGGCACCGGAGCATTCGGCTTGCGAACGGTAACCTCGGCTTTGCGGATCTGGGGAAAGCGCCCGGTGAGAGCCTTTGCGACTTCCAGGGCCAAGGCCTCGATCAGGAAACGCCTGTGTCCAGTGATGATTTCCTCAATGACGGTGAAGGCGACGCCGTAATTGACGGTTTCCCCGATGGCGTCATCGACGAGCGCGCGTCCGGGCTCGACGGTGAGCGAGGCATCGACATAGAAGCGCTGACCGAGCGCTTCTTCCTCGTCCAGCACGCCGTGCCGGGCAAAGAAGGCGCAATTCTTCATGCGGATGACATACATGGCTCAGCGTTCCGATCCGGTTTCCCGCGCCAGCATAGCATCCGCCACGGCCAGCGCGTCCACGTTGATTGCGACATCATGGACGCGAAACAGATGCGCGCCCTTGAGCCGGAGAATGACGCTGGTCGCCGCCGTCCCGGCTGCCCGGTCGGCTGCATCGCGACCGGTGACGGTGCCGATGAAGCGCTTTCGCGACGTACCGGCCATCAGTGGGAAGCCGAGTGCATCAAGCTCGGAAAACCGTGCCATCAGGTCGAGGTTTTCCTCAGCCGTCTCCTTGGCGAAACCAAAGCCGGGGTCGAGCACGATCTGGTCGTCGGCGACACCTTGCCCGCGCCCGATCTCCAGCGATTTCCCCAGGAACGCCAGCTGGTCCGCGATCACGTCGGGAAGCTTCTCGCGATCCCGGCCGGTATGCATGATGACGAGCCCGGCGCCGGTTTCGGCCGCCACTCGCGCAATGCCGGGCTCGCGCTGCAGACCCCAGACATCATTGACGATGTGCGCGCCGGCGGCCACGGCGAGCCGCGCTGTCTCCGCACGATAGGTGTCCACCGAGATCAGCACGTCGCCCGCACGCGCCAGCGCCTCGATCACCGGCAGGATACGGGCCTGCTCCTCGGTGGCCGAAATCGCGGCGGCGCCCGGCCGGGTGGATTCTCCGCCGACATCGATGATTGCGGCGCCTTCCCCGATCATGCGGCGCGCCTGGACCAGCGCGGTTTCGGGAGCATCAAACAGGCCGCCATCGGAGAAGCTGTCGGGCGTGACATTGAGGATGCCGACCACCACGGCCTTGCCGCCAAGCCCGAGATGGCGCCCATGCGCCAGCTGCCATCGCCCCGCCGTCATTGCGCATCAACCATGGGCTCATCAACCAAGAGGTCATCAACGATGTGTGATCCGCATCGGATCAGTTCCGTTGCGCCGGCAAAGGCCGTAAAGCAAGGTGACAGAAGAGGCAACATGATGACACGATCCCTGCTCTGCGCACTGCTGCTTACCGCCGCCGTTCCGGCGGATGCGGCCAATCTGGTGAAGACATACAGCTATTTCGCCATCGGCGGCAGAACGCTGGAGGATATCGAGCAGCAACTCGCCAAACACGGGCCGCAGGTCAAAAGCACGGGATCGCGCCACCCTGGCGCCACCCAGATGGCCTTCACGACACGCATCAGCTACGCTAGCCAGTCCGGCTCCTGCCGGATCGCCGACGCGGTCGTGACCGTCAAGGTCAAGGTGATCCTCCCCGAATGGCGCCGGCCGCGCAAAGCCGATGCCGACGTGCGGCTGTTCTGGGATACATTGTCGGCCGACATCAAGCGCCATGAAGACCGCCATGTCGAGATCGCCAAGAACCACGGCCGTGCACTCGAAGACGCGTTGAAGGCAAGCTATCCGCAGAAGGATTGCGATGCGGCAAAGGCCAAGGCCGCCAAGATCACGGCAGTTGAGCTTGCCAGACACGATCAGGATCAGCTGCGGTTTGACCTTGTCGAAGGCGCCAATTTCGAAAGCCGCATCCTGCGGCTGATGCGCTACCGGATGGAACGCATCGGAAGTGGCCAATTGCCGCCGCCGACCTGAATCTCCTCACCGCTTCCGTTGGTCTGGATGCAAGCCAACCGGGCGGAAGCGTAGTGCCAGTTTCGATTTTTTTCGAGCACTAGTCGAAATAGGCCTATACGGAACGACATATCCAGGGTTGCTACGCGCACAAGCTGGAAGCACGAGCATCACGATCGATCGCACCGCGGATGCACCAGACAGACCCGATGCGGCAGCGCAAAGCGCATGGACGAGAATTATGGACCAGGCTGTCGACAAGCAGATCATCGCGGCGGCGAACGCGCCGCTGACCGAAAGCGAAAAGAACGCCATCATCGGCGGCGTCCTCCTGTCGATGCTGCTGGCAGCCCTCGACCAGACCATCGTCGCGCCCGCCATGCCGACCATCGGGCGCTCGCTCGGCCATGCCGAATACCTGCCATGGATCGTCACCGGTTACCTCTTGACCGCAACCGCCGTGGCACCGCTCTACGGCAAGATTTCCGACGTCCATGGACGGCGGCCGACCGTCTATGCGGCAATCCTCATCTTTCTCGCCGGATCGCTGGTCAGCGCACTGGCCCCCAACATGTTCGTCCTTATCCTGGGGCGCGCGATCCAGGGGGCTGGTGGCGGCGGCCTCTTCGCGCTGACGCAGACCGTGGTCGGAGACCTTGTCCCGCCGCGCGAGCGCGCGCGCTATGCGGCGTGGTTCTCCGGCACCTGGGCCGTTGCCAGCGTCGCCGGGCCGCTGCTGGGCGGCACTTTTGCTGAACATCTGCACTGGTCCCTCATCTTCTGGATCAACATCCCGCTGGGCTTTGTTGCGATGGCGATCATCAACAAGCCGCTCAAGAAGCTGCCGATCGCGGCCAAGAATCACAGCATCGATGGTCTCGGCGCATTGCTGCTCATCGTCGCCACGGCGCTGTTGCTGCTGGCGCTGAACTGGGGCGGCAGCGCCTATCCCTGGTTATCGCCGGAAGTCATTGGAGTCCTGGCGTGCTCCGCGCTTTTCTGGGGCGCCTTTGCCCTGCGGCTGACGCGGGCGGGCGAACCGCTCATTTCGCTTGAGGTATTAAGCAACCCGATCGTCCTGGCCGGCACTCTGTCGATGTTCCTGCTCCAGGCCGCCAGCGTCGGCCTTGCCGTCTATCTGCCTGTCTATCTGCAATCGATACTTGGCCTGACGGCGAGCGAGTCGGGCATTGCAATGCTTGGCCTACTGCTTGGAACCGTGGGCGGCGCCGCGTCCAGCGGCCGCCTGATACCGCGCTTCACCCACTACAAGCGCATCGCCATGGTCGGCGTCATCTTCGCCATCCTTTGCATGGGCCTGCTGGCCTTTGTCGCCGGCCATTCATCGCTGCTTGTCGTCGAAGTCCTGACCATCTGTATCGGGCTGGGAACCGGTACGACGTTTCCGGTAACCACCGTATCCGTGCAGAACGCCGTCGACCGAATGCATCTCGGCGTAGCGACTGGGGTGCTTACCTTTCTGCGTTCGCTGGGCAGTGCATTGGGGGTCGCGATGCTCGGCGCCGTCGCTCTGGGCTTCGGATTGCCGCTGGCCGGTGAAGGCGTTGAGGTGGCCGGACATGTCGTATCGGCCGAACCCTTCGCGATGATCTTCCTCGTCGCGGCCGGCACTCTGGGACTGGGCCTCATCGCGCTGACCCTGATGCCCGAGAAAGAACTTCGAGGCCACGTCGACGATCCGGCGCCGATCCTGTCGGAATAATTAGCCCGAGACGCCGAGCTTCTTCTGCAGGCTGGTCGACGAAGTCGTGTACTGGAATACGATGCGTTCGCCAGGGCTGATGACGCGCTTGGCGGCCTGCGCCATCAGCGCCACCTCGTGGAAACCCGACAGGATCAGCTTCAGCTTGCCCGGATACGAGTTGATATCGCCCACCGCGAAAATGCCGGGCACCGATGTCTGGAATTTCTCGGTGTCGACCGGGATCAGGTTCTCGTGGAGATCGAGCCCCCATTCCGCGATCGGGCCGAGCTTCATGGTCAGTCCGAAGAACGGCAGCATGCGGGTACAAGTCACCTCGATGTCGCCATCCGGGCCGCCCTTGATCGTGGCCGATGCCAGCTGGCCTTCGGCCCCGGTAAGTCCGGCCACATGGCCGACCCTGAATTCCAGCTGCTTCATCTCCTGCATGGCGTACATCTTGTTGACGCTGTCGGGCGCCGCGCGAAACTCTGGCCGCCGATGAACGAGCGTCACGCTCTTTGCCACCGGCTGCAGGTTCAGCGTCCAGTCAAGCGCCGAATCGCCGCCGCCCACGATGACCAGGTCATGGCCGCGAAAATCCTCCATCCGGCGGACCGAATAGAAGACGCTCGTGCCCTCAAAAGCTTCGATGCCGGGAATTGGCGGGCGCTTCGGCTGGAATGAGCCGCCGCCGGCGGCAATCACCACCACCTTGGCCTCGAACACCTCGTTCTCGTCAGTGGTCACACGAAAGCCGCCGTCGTCCAACTTTTCGAGACTGGAGACCATGCGGTTGTAGGTGAAGTCGGGCTTGAACGGCGCAACCTGCTCGAGCAGCTTGTCAACGAGCCCTTGCGCCGAGATCGAGGGCCAGCCGGGAATGTCGTAGATCGGCTTTTCCGGATAGAGTTCCGCGCATTGGCCGCCGGGCTTGTCGAGAATGTCGATCAGATGGCACTTCAGGTCCAACAGGCCGAGCTCGAATACCGCGAACAGGCCGACCGGCCCTGCCCCGACAATGAGGACGTCTGTGCTGATGATGCCGGTCATGATGCGCCTCGCTGCGAAAGTCCAGGCGAGACTGCATGACCGTTGGCCCGCTGCCAAGCGTCAGCGGGAAAAATCGCCGATGTTGGATTTCAGCCCTGACGTTCGGGAACCCGCACGATCAGGCCGTCGAGAGCGTCGCGCACCTTGATCTGGCACGACAGGCGCGAGTTCGGCTGGACCTCATAGGCGAAGTCCAGCATGTCTTCTTCCATCGCCTCAGGCTCGCCGACTTCAGCCGTCCATGCCTCGTCGACATAGACATGGCAGGTCGCACAGGCGCAGGCGCCGCCGCACTCCGCCTCGATGCCCGGCACGGCGTTGCGGATGGCGTTTTCCATGACCGTCGAACCGTTTTCGGCATCCACGTCGAAATGTGTGCCGTCATGGGCGATGAAGGTCAGTTTGGTCATTTGTCACCTGAAGGGAGTTTCGCCCGGGACGAAGGGGAGTTTCGCCCGAGACGAAAGGGAATTTCGCCCGAGATAATCACTCCGGCAAACAAGTCAACTGCCGCGCGAAAGCGGCGCTCCGTGACGTTTTTGTCGCAAACCGGAATCAGCGACTGATGGCGGCGATGAAGTCGCGCACTTCGTCGATCAGCCCGCCGAGCCGCTTGAGGGTCTGGACATCCTCCGGCCGGTGCTCGATATCGGTGGCGCAATCGGCGATGGCGAAGGCGCCCACACCGCGGGCCGACCCTTTCAAGCCGTGAGCCAGCAGAAGCCGGTCCTTGATGTCGGCATCGACTATTTTGTCGCGCACCGATAGTGCCTGCTGTACAAATAGCGCCAGCACCTCTTGCTCGAGGGCGCGGTCGCCCATCGTTTGCCGGGCAAGGTGTGCCAAATCGACCGGCCGGGACTGCCTCGTTCCCGATACGTCGCCCCCGGGCATTGAGAAGGCAATGCCGCTTTCGCCACGCATGAACTCGAACTCCATTTTCTTCGGCCGCCCTGAAAAACTAGGCGATTCCAGTGGACAACGGGTTAATGAATGACCGGGAAAAATGTTGCGAAAGCGGCACCCAAATCACGGTTGCGTTAACCTTATATTTAAAGTTTTACGTATCCCGCGGAATGCATGTTTTCTTTACCCCCCTGTGTCATTACGATACGAGGGTCCATTTTCAGCCTCCTGCGCGGGGGTAAGACAAACAGAATTATAAGCCCCCGCGGCAGCTAGTACAGGGTAGCGAAGGCATGGCGAAGAAACCAACGACGACCAGAAATCTCGACAGCGACGTAGCCAGGGAACTCGAAAAAGCACTCGATCTCGACTTGAGCGGCGATGCCGACAGCGGCGACCTCGATATCGCGGCTTCGATGGAAGATCTGGAAGCGCAGATATCCCAGGCCGCCGACGAGCTGGCACGCGAGGGACGCAATCAGCAGCCGGCGGCGCCCGTCGTCAATCAGGCTCAGGGCGCCAAGCCCGCGCCAATGCCCAAGCCGGCCGAACTTCGCCCGGTGGAGACGCGCAATGGTGGCCAGCCCGCCGGCTTCGCCCCAGCCAACGATGATCGCCAGAAAGATTACAAGACCCTTCTGCACAGCCTGAACAGGCGCGCCTCCAACACCATCTACTGGGTCATCGCCTTTGTCTCGCTCGCCTGGATCGCCGGCGCCGGCGGATTGGCCAACCTGCTTTTTGGACCGAGCATCTGGCGGATACGCACGCTGGACCAGTTCTTTGCCCGCCCCGAACTGATCGGCCTCGCCGTCGCGGCAATCGTGCCCGTCATCCTGTTCTGGGCCTTCGCGGCGATGATTCGCCGCGCCCAGGACATGCGCATCGCCGCGCAATCGATGACGGAAGTGGCCTTCCGCCTGACCGAGCCGGAAAACATGGCTCAGGATCGCGTCATGATGATCGGCCAGGCCGTCCGCCGCGAAGTGGCCGCAATGGGCGAAGGCATCGAACGCACCCTTGCCCGTGCCGTCGAACTGGAAACGCTGGTCCACAGCGAGGTCAACCAGATCGAGCGCTCCTATTCGGAAAACGAAACCCGGATCAGGTCGCTGGTCGACGGACTGGGCAGCGAACGCGAAGCGGTGGTCACCCATGCCGAACGCGTCCGCGCCTCGATCTCCGGCGCGCACGAGACGTTGCGCGATGAAATCGGCGCGGCAAGCGACATCATCCGCGACAGCATCCTCAATGCGTCGACCAAACTGTCGATGACGATCACCAATTCCGGCGACACGCTGATCGACCGCATCAACGAAAGCTCGATGTCGATCTTCGACTCCGTGGAGGGCCGCCTCGACAACATCACCGACCGGCTTTCAACCTCCGGCGAGGCTTTCGCCAGCCTGCTCGATACCCGTATCGCCAAGCTGACGGACACCACGGACGGCTTGACCCGTTCCTTGACCGACCTGCTCGACGACCGCACAACCGGCATGGTGTCGCTGCTCGGCGGCGCCGCACGCACCCTCAATTCCGAGTTCGAAGCCAGCCTCAACGGCATCGAGCGCACCTTGGCCGAACGGGGCCAGGCGCTGATCAGCGAGTTCCAGACCCGCGCAGAAGCGCTGGATACCGGCACCCAGAAGCTCAATGCCGCGCTTGAGGCCCGTGCCCGCCAGATCAACGAGACGCTGGTCGAGCGTGCGCGTGAAATCGCCCACACCTTCGCCGAGAGCAAGGACACGCTTTCGGCCATGATCGATCAGGGCAAGACCCAGATCGGCGCCGACATGGCCGACATCGTCACCTCGACCTCATCCATGCTCGAAGCGCGCGCCAGCGATTTCGCCGGCCGCATGGAGGCAGCCCGCCACGTCGTGTCGCGCTCCTTCGACGCCGACATTCAGCGGCTTGCCGATGCGCGCGTCGGTATCGAGGAAGCCGTCGAAAACCACAGCCGCAAGCTCTCCGAGAGCCGCGAGCGCATGGCGGCCGCCATGCACGCGGACCTGGAGAAATTCGCCGAGGGCCGCGCCGGTATCGATGCCGCCGTGACCAACCAGGTGCAGAAGCTGGCCGAAGGCCGCGGCCTGATAGCGCGTGCGCTCGAAGAAGACCTGCGCAAGGTCAACGAATCGCGCGCCGCCATGGATGCGTCGCTCGGCAGTCATCTCGAACGATTGGAAGAAGGCCGCAACCGGCTCTCTCTGGCTCTCAACGAAGACTCTGGTAAATTGGTGCAAGCTCGCACGATCATTGATGAAATGGTCGCCGGACATGTCGGAAAGCTGGCTGAAGGCCGCAACATCCTCTCGCGCGCCCTGGAAGCTGATCTCGGCAAACTGTCCGACAGCCGCGCCGACATAGACGGCCTTGTCGCCGGCCAGGTCGAGAAGATCGCCGAGGGCCGCGCGGTGCTCGCCAAGGCACTGGAAAATGATATTGCCGGCATCAAGAACCTCATCGAGGCGCATTCGGCAAAACTGGCCGAAGACCGCTCGCAGCTCGGCCGTTCGCTCGAAAGCGACCTGTCGGGCATACGCGGCCTGATCGACAGCCATTCCGGGCGTCTGGCAGAAGACCGCAGCCTGCTGTCGCAGACGCTTGAAGCCGACCTCGCCAAGCTGGCCGAAAGCCGTTCCAGCATCGACGGGCTGGTCGCCGGCCAGGTCGAGAAGCTGGCCGAGGGCCGCGACATCCTCAAGCGTGCGCTGGAATCCGACCTCAACACGATCAAGAACGTCATATCGAGCCAGTCGGATAAACTGGCCGAGGATCGCGGACAGCTCTCGCGCGTTCTGGAAGCCGATCTGCAGAATGTGAACAGCGTTATCGCCGATCACATGAACAGGCTGGTTCAGGATCGCTCGACCTTGTCGAAAGCGCTGGAGGACGATCTCGCCAAGCTGGCCGAAAGCCGCTCCAGCATCGACGGGCTGGTTGCCGGCCAGGTCGAGAAGCTGGCCGAAGGTCGCGACATCCTGCGCCGCGCATTGGAGGCCGATCTCAACGCGGTCAGAAACACCGTTGCCGACCAGTCCCAGAAACTGGTCGACGATCGCTCCCAGTTCGCCCGTGCGCTGGAGGCTGATCTCGAAACCGTCAACAGCCTTGTCAACAGCCATTCGGACCGGCTTGTCCAGGAGCGTTCGACACTCTCGAAGGCGCTTGAGGCCGACCTGCTGACCGTTAGCGGGCACGTCAACAATCACGCGGAACGGCTTGTCGAGGAGCGTTCGACCTTATCGAAGGCGCTGGAGGACGATCTTGCCAAGCTGGCCGAGAGCCGATCCAGCATCGATGGTCTGGTCGCCGGCCAGGTCGAGAAGCTCGCCGAGGGCCGCGACATTCTCAAGCGCGCTCTCGAAGCCGACCTGCAGAGGCTGGCCGAAAGCCGCGGCGATATCGACGACATCATCGCTGGACATGTCGGCAAGTTGTCCGAAGGCCGCAATATGCTCAGCCGCGCGCTGGAAGACGATCTTGGCAAGCTCGCCGAGACCCGCAAGGACGTCGATCGCTCGCTGTCCGGCCACATCGACCAGATCGCGGCCAGGAGCACGGACATTTCCGCCGCGATTGCTGCCGATGTCGACAAGATCGAGCAGGCGTTCAGCCGCCAGACCGGCATCATCGAGGAACGCGCCGGCACCATGGAGCGCGCGCTGTCGACTGGTGTCGATAACGTCCGCAACGTACTCGAGAAGAGCGCGGTCTTCGTCGCCGGCGCCTTGCGCGAAAAGGTCCTGGAAGTCACCAGCACGCTGCACGAGCAGGCCGGTGCCGCCTTCAGTGACGCCGATCGCAAGATCGCCGAGCGCGCCGAACAGACGTCCGCCGCCCTGCTGGCACGGGCCGAAGACATCGCCCGCACCTTCGAGGAGGCCGATCGGCGCCTCCACGCCCGTGCAGAAGATACGTCGAGCGCCTTGCTCGCCCGCGCCGACGACACCTCCAGCTCGCTGCTGGCCCGCGCCCATGAAACCGCCGATCAGCTCGCCGCTCGCGCTGGCGAGATCGCAGGGACCTTCGACATGGCGGACCAGAAGCTCGCCGCCCGTGCCCAGGAGACCGCCGATCAGCTGGCCGCCCGCGCAAGCGAGATTGCCGGCACGTTCGACGCGGCCGACCAGAAGCTCGTCGCCCGGGCCGTGGAAACTGCGCAGTCGCTGGCCGCCCGCGCCGGCGACATCCTGCGCAACTTCGAAAGCGCCGACCAGCGGCTCGGCATGCGCATCGGCGAATCCGCCGAGGCGCTCGCCGCCCGCGCGTCGGACCTCGGCCGCATCTTCGATGCAGCCGACCAGCATTTGGTCTCGCGCATCGCAGAGGGTTCGGGCGCGCTGTCCAGCCGGGCGTCCGAAATCGCCCGCATCTTCGACGACGCCGACCAGCGCCTGGTTTCGCGCATCGCCGACAGCACCTCGACGATCGGCGAGCATGCGCAGACCATTGTCGGCGCCTTCGCAAGCACCGAACAGAGGGTTGCCGATCGCGCGCGCCAGACCGGCCAGGAACTGGCCGTGCATGCCCGCGAAATCGAGCAGGCGCTTGCCGGCGCCGACGAGCGTCTCGCGTCGAGCGCGGCGGCCGCCGCCGCCCGTGTCGAAGAGCAGATCGCCGGCGTCGAAAACCGGCTCGCCAACACTGCCGAGACGATGGGCCAGAGGCTCAACGAGCAGGTATCGACCGCCGAGGCGCAACTCGTATCGCGTGCCAACGTGATCGCGGAAACCTTCACCGCGGTCGGCCAGCATATCGGCCAGAGCACCAACGACGCCGCCAAGACGATCGGTGCCAACACCCGCGAGCTCAACACCATGCTCGCGGCGCGGTCCGCCGAGATGTCGAAGATCCTCGACGAAACCGCGCGGCCTTTGGTCGAGCGCTTCGCCCAGGGCGGCTCGGAACTGCAAAAGAGCATGGAAGAAGTCACCGAACGCGCGACCGAGAAGCTGCGTAGCGAGAATGCGACCCTGGTCAACGCGCTCGCCAACCGTACCGCCGAAACCTTGTCGGCGGTCGAAGGCGCCCGTTCTTCGCTATCCGACAGCGTCGCGGATCTCATCGGCCGCATGACCAAATCCAGCTCGCAGCTCGGTCAGCTGATCGAGCAGGCCGCGGTCAACCTCGGCGAGGTCGACCAACGTCTGACCGGCAGTACGCAAAGCTTCGCTGCGACCACCGAAAAGGCGGCACAGACCTTTGCCAGCTCGGCGCGTCTGGTCGATTCGAACACGACAAGGCTGACGGAACTGTCGTCGTCGACCTTGCGCGAAGTCGCCTCGATCGCCACCAAGTTCGACGAACACAGCCGTCTGCTCGCCGGCGCTTCCGACCTCCTGAGCTCGGCCCAGAGCAACCTCGAACACACGTTGGAAAGACAGTCGTCGCTTGAGGATCTCGCCGTCGGCCTGGTCAAGAAGTCGGAAGATCTCGAAAGGGTCATGCGTTCTTTCGAAAACCTCGTGGGCCAGACGCTGCAGAACGCCGAAGGCAAGACGCTGGAATCGGCCGACAAGATCCGCAACGCCATCACCGATGTCGTCGAGTCGGCAACCAAGCGCTTCGCCGATGCGACCGAGGAGATGCGGCGCACGGCGGGCTCGATCAAGAGCGAACTCGACCTCACCCGCGCCGAGCTCAAGAAAGGCGTCATCGAGATGCCGGAAGAGGCCAAGGAATCGACCTCGGCCATCCGCCGCGCCGTTTCCGAGCAGATCAACGCCTTGAAGGAGCTTTCGGATATCGTTGCGAAATCCGGTCGTGGTGGCGACTCCTCGGAACCGCGTCCCTTGCGCCCGGCGCCGCAGGCACCGGCGGCACGCGCCGCCGAGCCGCCCGGTCGTGCCCCGGCACAGCCGCAGGCGGATCTGCGCCCGCCACAGGCACCGCTGGGTGGCGCGGGACTGCGTGGCACGCTCGATCTGGAGCGTCCGGCGGAGGTGGCACCGCGCCAGCGTGCCGCCGACGCCACTGCCCGCGCGCCGCAAGGCGGTTGGGTGCGCGATCTGCTGACCGCCGCGTCGAACGATGCCGAGCTCAGGCCGGCGGCCCCCCAGGCGCCTGCGGAAGCACCGCGCCCGGCCCCTGCCCAGCGTTCGCCGCTGCATGTCGTGGAATCGCTGAACTCGCTGTCCGTCGATATCGCCCGGGCTATCGACCACGATGCCTCGATCGAGCTATGGAACCGCTATCGGCGTGGCGAGCGTGACGTGTTCACGCGCAGGCTTTACACGCTGAAAGGGCAGCAGACGTTCGACGAAATCCGCCGCAAATACCAGGCGGAGGCCGAATTCCGCGCCGCCGTCGACCGCTATTGCGACGATTTCGAGAAGCTGCTCAAGGATGTCTCGCGCAATGACCGCGACAACATCATGGCGCAGACCTATCTCACGTCGGACACCGGCAAGGTCTACACCATGCTGGCCCATGCCAGCGGCCGCCTGCACTAGGCGGTCGACAAGCCAAAACGAAAAAGGCGGGGGACTCCCGCCTTTTTTCTTGAAGGGACTGACGTCGCTATCCGGAAGACGCATCCGGGTTTTATCTCGTTTTCCGGAACCGGATCCTGAGTTGTGAAGACGACAATCATCTTCGACTGCGAGTTTCTCTGCCTTGAGGGCTCGCAACGCAGATTCTGGTGCGCGGCCCATGACCCCGATCCGGTCATCGCCCAGATCGGCGCGGCAAGGCTCGGCCTCGAAGGCGACTTCGCCGTGCTGGGCACGTACAACGCCTATATCAGGCCGACCGACCGATTTGGCGAGAGATACGGGCTCGATCCGTTCTTCACCCGACTGACCGGCATCACAGAAGAAATCATCGAAGCCGAGGGCGTCGAGCTGGAAGATGCCCTTGCAGGCATCGATCGTTTCTCAGATGGGGCTCGGTTCTGGTCCTGGGGCAAGGACGAACTGAACATGATCGCCATCAGTTGCTATGTCGCGGGTATCAAGCCGCCCATCCCGGCCACCCGGTTCGATAACGCCGTCAAGCTGCTGATCGCGGCCGGCATGCCGATCGAGGATTTGGCAAGGACGCCGAGCAACAAGCTTGCGGATTACTACGGCGTCGAACACCCGCCATTGCAGGGGCACGACGCGCTGGACGACGCGCTGTCCGTGACCTACACCCTGCAGCACCTGATGAAGACTGGAAAGCTGCGGCCGGACGCCTTCGAACGTCTGTAGCCCGAAAGAGTTTGGTTGAATCCCTGCGCGCCTGGCGCTCAGATCGCCGAATCCGTCCAGCGGACGATCTGCTTGGCGGCATCGCCGAAGGCTGCGTCGAGAGCGCCGACATAAGCGGGGTTGCCGCTGCCCGATACGGGCGCGGATGCGGTGAAGCTCTTGGAAGCCTTCACTTCGCCGTTGCGATCGTTGAGCAAGCGCACGAACAGGTCGACCTCGGCATGTTCGCCGCCATCGACGCGCACCTCGAAGGACCGAACCTCGACGATCACCTGATAGTCGATCGCCAGCCCCTCGCCCGGTTTGCCCACCCCGGCAAAGCTGCCCGAGCGCTGGAACGTCTCGGCCAACCGCGCCTGCACGACCAGCGGCAGGCGGTCAGCCCATTGCGCACCCTTCAGATATTGGATCGAGCGGTCGGAAGGTTTGATGACGATGTTCTGGCTGTCCAGCGCCTTCAGCGCTGAGGGCTGGGCGATCAGAATCTGTCGGCGGCTATGGCCATGCGCGTCGACCATTGGCGCCGACAGTTCGAACGTGTCGAGCGGTGCCGGCTTGCCGCCCAGCACCGCACAACCGGTAACCGTCAGGACAAGCAGCGCCGCGGCTGATTTCAACCCGCCCGTTCCAAGCCTACTCAACGTCACCCGTGATCCCCGTTGTCCCCGGATCGTAAGATCAACCCGCATTCACGAGCTATGTTCTTGCTGCGGGCCGGCGCCGAAGTCAACGCCGCGCCCTGCCGTCGAATTGCCGAACCTCGCCTTCGCCACCCGAAAGGATGCGCTGCGGATTGCGGCTGAGATCCGTCACCGCCTCCTCGATGCGATTGATCGAGCGACGGCTGTCCTGCACCAGCGCCTCGACATTCTGCAGCCCCTGGCCGGAGAAGCGCGCCAGATTGTCGGTAATGACCCCAAGGCGGGCGTTCAGCGTATCGGCGACCTGCTTGAAGGATTTCAGCGTATCCCTTGCGTCGGCCATCACGCCGTCGGCCTGGCCCGAGCCGAGCAGCTTGTCGACCTTGGCGAGGATACCGTCGACCCGCACCGAGGCGTCGTTAAGCCGTTGCGCCAGGTGCCTGGCGTCCTTGATTGTCTGGTCGATGTCGTCAGCCCGATTGGCTATCTTGCCGGTCACCTCCGCGATGTCGGCCGCCGCCTTGTTGGCGCTGTCGCTGGCCTTCTGGATGTTAGCCAGCGCTTCGCGCACCTGTGCCGGGTCGATGCCGTCGAGCACGCCATCGACCTTGGCCAACGTGCCTTGCGTCTGCTTGGCGAAGTCGTTGACCGATCCCACCGCCGTATCGACGTTCTTGATCACGCCGTCGAGCTGCCGCGAGGTTTCCTTGAGGTTGCCTGTCACCGTATCAACGTTGGAAACGATGCTCTTGATCTTGTCCTTATCGACGGCATTGAGCAGGCCTTCCGCCGCCTTCAGCGTGCCGTCGAGTTTTCCTGAAACGCCTTTCAGCTCGTCGGACAGCGCGCTGACGGCGGACAGGAATTTGTCGATGCCCTCGGAATTCCTGGCCAGTGCATCGGAAAATGTCTGCACATTGTGCACGGTCTGCGTCAGCGGCCCGCGGACATCCTTTGTGAAGCCTTCCAGCTCCGTCAGCACCTTGTCGGCGCGGGTGAAGATGTTCTGCGCCGTCTGCAGCAGATTGGTCACGGCCGAAGGGTTGGCGACGATCTCGGCGACCTTGCCTTCCTTTTCGGCCTGGTCGAGCAGCTTCACTTCCTTGGGATCGGCGCCCTTGAGCTCGATATTGGCCTGCCCGGTGAGGCCGGCGAGGCCGATATCGGCCTGCGTCGACTTGGTGATCGGCGTCATCCGGTCAATCTCGGTGTCGGCGATGGCAACAGTTGGATTGTCGACGTCGATATAGACGCGCTTGACGTCACCAACCTTGACGCCGTTGAACAGCACGAAGCTGCCGCGGCCGAGACCGGAAGCCGAGCCCGGAATGCGCACCCGCAGCAGCGTCGTCTCGCCCCTGTCGCCGATCGCGGCCGTCCAATAGACGAAGCCGAAAGCCGCCAGGATCGCAACCAGCGTGAAAATGCCGACAATGACGTAGTTGGCTCTGGTTTCCATTGCTTCACTTATGGCTATGCACGTGCGGCAAGATCAAGTTGCCGGGCGCGTTTTCCGCGGAAATAGGATTTCACCCACGGTTCCTCGCTCTTCAGCATGTCGTCGATACTGCCTTCGACCAGCACCTTTTTCTTGCCGAGCACCGCCACGTGGTCGCAAGCGGTAAACAGCGTGTCGAGGTCGTGGGTCACCATGTAAACGGTCAGATCCATGGTGTCGCGCAGCTTGACGACGAGCTCGTCGAACTCGGCCGCGCTGATCGGATCCAGGCCCGACGTCGGCTCGTCGAGAAAGACGATGTCCGGATCAAGCGCCAGCGCCCTGGCAAGCGCGGCACGCTTGATCATGCCGCCGGAGAGCTCGGAGGGAAATTTCTGCGCCGCGTCCGGCGGCAGGCCGACCAGCTCGATCTTCAGCAGCGCCAGCTCGTCCATCAGCTTCCTGGGCAGGTCGAGATATTCGCGCATCGGCACCTGCACGTTCTCCATCACGGTCAGCGCCGAAAACAGCGCACCATGCTGGAACAGTACGCCAAGACGCATGTCGATGCGTAGCCGCTCGATATCGCTTGCCTTGTCGACGTCGACGCCAAACAGTTTGATTGTTCCCGACTGCTTGGGCATCAGCCCGAGAATGGTGCGCAACAGCACGGACTTGCCGGCGCCCGAGGCTCCGACGAACCCCAGTATCTCGCCGCGCGTGATGTCGAGCGACAGCTTGTCGAGGATCAGCTTGTCGTCAATGGCAACGGTGACGTCGTGCACCGAGAGGACGATTTCACTGTCGTCCTCGCCCTTCACCTCTATCCCGTTGCCCTTCGCCATCTTGTCAGAACTCGATCGCTGCGTAGAACATGGCGAAAAGCCCGTCGAGGATGATGACGACGAAGATCGACTTCACCACCGAAGCGGTCACGTGCTGGCCGAGCGATTCGGCACTGCCGCCGACCTTCATGCCCTCGACGGAGGCGATCGTGCCGATGATCATGGCCATGAACGGCGCCTTGATCAGCCCGGCGAAAATCGTGCTGAGATCGATTGCGACACGCAACCGGTCGATGAAGGCAGCGGGTGGGATATCGGAGTAAAGCCAGGCAGCGACAATGCCGCCGCCGAGTGCGGCGAAATTGGCGATGATCGTCAGGCAGGGCAAGGCGATCACCAGCGCTACAAGGCGCGGAAAGACCAGGACGCCGATCGGATTGAGGCCGATGACCTTCAGCGCGTCGACCTCCTCGCGCATCTTCATCGAGCCGATTTCGGCGGTGATCGCGCTGCCGGAGCGGCCGGCGATCATGATTGCCGTCATCAGCACGCCGAGTTCGCGCAGGATCAGCACGCCGACGAGATCGACGACGAAGATGTCGGCGCCGAAATAGCTGAGCTGATAAGCGCCCTGCTGGGCAACGATGGCGCCGACGATCGCCGACATCAGCACCACCACGGGGATTGCGCCGACGCCCATGCGATCGATCTGGTTGAAGATCGCCGCCGGGTTGACGGCATGGCCGCGGCCGAGCTTCATCTGCGCGCCGCGGATGGTGGCGCCCAATATATTCATCGAAGCGAGGAAATCGTCGCGCATCTCGTAGACGCGCCGGCCAACCGCCTCCAGCGCCCGAATGACAATGTTGGGCGGCCGCGCCGGTCCGGATTCGGGTTCGCGCCGGACAGCTTCGCCAACCGCGTCGAGCAGGATGGAGGCGATCTCGCTTTGGCCTTGCAGCCGGACCTCGACGTTCTTCTTCTCGAAGGCGCTGACCAGCCGGTCAATCAGCCAGGCGCCGGCGGTATCGATCTTCTCGATTTTTGAAAGATCAAGCGCCAAAGTTTTGAAACCGCTTCGTTTCTCGATTTTGCGCATGTCGGCGTCGATCAGCGCCACGGTCCGTGTCGTCCAGATTCCGGAGAACGCGCAGCCGAGGACGCCACCTTCCTCGCCGACCGCCACGCGCGGGTCGTGGTCACCCCCCGAGGCGGTCGTGCCGCTTGCGTCGCGCTTGCCTATGGTCAACATGGCGTCCTGTTTAGCCTGATGGGTCCGACCTTGTCGATTTGCCGACAACCCTTCTCGCATAGCCGGAGCAGAAAAATATGGCGCGTGTCATTTCGGTCGAGGCCGAGCGGTTTCCGATCGCCGGAACCTTCACTATTTCGCGCGGCTCCAAGACCGAGGCCGAGGTCATCACGTGCACGATCAGCCAGGGTGGCCATGTCGGGCGCGGCGAATGTGTTCCTTATAAGCGCTATGGCGAGACGATGGAGGGTGTTCGCGATGCTATCGAGGCGATGCGCGACCGGATCGCCAGCGGGATGGACCGCACCGCCCTGCTCGACGCAATGCCTGCTGGGGCGGGGCGTAACGCCATAGACTGTGCCCTTTGGGACCTTGAAGCCAAGATCAGCGGCAATCCGGTGGCGAACGCAATCTGGCCGGCCCCGTTGCATCAGCTCGAAACCGCCTACACGCTGTCGCTCGGCGAACCGGAAGCGATGGCGGCGCAGGCTCGCGCCAATGCCGGCAGGCCGCTGCTCAAGGTCAAGATCGGCGGCGACAACGACATCGCCCGCATCCGGGCGGTGAGACAGGCAGCACCCGAGAGCCGACTGATCCTTGATGCCAATGAAGGTTGGACCGACGACAACATTGTCGCGAACTTCGCCTTTGCCGGCGAACAGGACATCGCCCTGATCGAACAGCCGCTGCCGGCGGGCCGGGACGGCATCCTGCGCCACATCGCGCATCCGGTGCCGGTCTGCGCCGACGAAAGCGTTCACGAAGCGGGGAACCTCGAAGCGCTTGTCGGTCTCTACGACGCCGTCAACATCAAGCTCGACAAGTCCGGCGGGCTGACGGCGGCGCTCACCTTGCGCGACCGCGCCCGTGAACTGGGCTTTGGCGTCATGGTCGGCTGCATGGTCGGCACGTCGCTGGCAATGGCGCCGGCTGTGCTGCTTGCGCAAGGAGCCGATTTCGTCGACCTCGACGGGCCGCTGCTGCTTGCCCGGGACCGTGTGCCGGGCCTCGTTTACCAGGGATCGCTCGTCTCACCGCCGGACCGGGCGCTGTGGGGCTGAGCGCGCGGCAAGCCCGATCAGCACGAGGCCAATGATCGCGATCGGGATCATCGCAAGGAACCCGTCGACGCCCAGACGGTCGTAGAGCGGACCGGACGCAAGCGTGACGGCGGCCATGAAGAAACCGTTGAAAAAATAGGCGATGCCTTGCGCGGCACCCGTGCGCTCTTCGGACACGGTTTCGGCGATCATCTTCTGCAGGCCGATCAGCACCATCGCGACAGACACCGAATGCAACGACTGCACGGCGAAGAACCCGCCGACGCCAAGGCCGAGCGGCCATACCAGCGGAAAGGCGAACCAACGCACGATCGAACCGATGCCGGCAATGAGCATTACCCGGACGACGGATACGGAGGCGAAAATGCGATTGAACAACAAAAACATGCAGACTTCGGAGACGACGCCCCAAGCCCACAGCAGGCCGACGACGGAATCGCTGATGCCTATCGATTTCCAGTAGATCGAGACGAAGCCGTAAAGGAAGGCATGGCTGGCGGTGATGATGCCGACGCCAAGCGTGAAATAGAGGAAATAAGCATTAAATAGCCCCGGCGCCGCGTGCTGGATTTCCGCCGCCGACAGTGGCGAGGCTTTGCGCGGCCGCCCCATGCGCGGCGCCAGCAGGCCTGCGGCGAGTGCCGCGCCAAGGGCAAGGAATATGATCACCGGAACGGCTTGAGGGCCGCTGGCCGCCAGAATGAAGCCGCCTGCGACATTGGCCAGGAGATAGCAGACCGACCCCCATTTACGCATGCTCGCATAATTGGAACCGAAGCGGCGCACGCCCGAAAGCGCGAGCGAATCGGCGATCGGCGAATGCGGCGTCCAGACAACGGTCAGCAACAACGACACCGCCAGCACAGTCGCGTAGGTCGGTGTCAGGAAGTACCCCGCGGAGAGCAGCAGCGAGGCCGCGACCAGTACGACATAGACGTCGGCGCGGTCCCTGGCTCGATCGGCAAGTGTCGTCAGCAGCGGCGTCGTCAGCACGCGCAGGAACATCGGCGCTGCCAGGATGACGGCGATCTGTTCGGCGTGAAATCCCTTGGCCTGCAACCAAAGCGGGAAATAGGGCAAATGGGTGCCAAGCGATATGAACAGCGTGCCGAAGATCAGGCTCATGCGCAGCTCAAAACGGCCCGGCTTCACGAGTTGTTCGGGCGAAAGCGGCGGCAGCAGCATGAATCGATCCAATGACGCTGCGCTCAACGACCGGCGAGCAGCGAGAACCGATCCTTAACATGAGGAAAAACCGGGCGAAACCGGCTGGACCAGCTGATTAACACCAGAAAGTGCAGGTCCGGCTTCCGCCTCAGGCGGCCTGCACCACCCTGTCTTCGATGAGCATCGGGATGAAGGGTTCGTCAGGCGCTTCAGGCAGGATATGCGCCCAGGTCAGGATTTCCATGCGGCCGTCGAAATGCTCGACCACGGCGGTGCAACTCTCCACCCAGTCACCGGTGTTGATATACTGCACGTCGCCATAGCTTTCGATGGCGGCATGGTGGATGTGCCCGCAGATGACGCCGTCGACATGCGAGCGTCGCGCTTCCTCGCTGAGCACCGTCTGGAACGAGCCGATGAAGTTCACCGCCTTCTTGACCTTGACCTTGGCCCAGGACGAAAACGACCAGTAAGGCAGGCCGAGCAATTGGCGCAACCGCGTGATCACCCGGTTAACCTGCATGGCGGCGTCGTAGGCATGGTCGCCGAGATAGGCGAGCCAACGCTGGTTGTGGACGACGGTATCGAACTGGTCGCCATGGATGACCAGCAGTCGCCGGCCATCGGCGGTTTCGTGGATGGCGCGGTCGGCAACGACGATGCCGCCGAAATGCACGCCCTGGAACTGGCGGGCGAATTCGTCGTGATTGCCGGCGATATAGGTGATCGAGGCGCCCTTGCGCGCCTTGCGCAGCAGTTTCTGCACGACGTCATTGTGGCTTTGCGGCCAGTGCCAGCTGCGCCTCAGGCGCCAGCCGTCGACGATATCGCCGACCAGATAGATGATGTCGGCATCGTGGTAGCGAAGGAAATCGATCAGGAAATCAGCCTTCGCCGCCTTCGATCCGAGATGGACGTCGGAAATGAACATGCTGCGGAAAGTGCGGGGCTCTTGGCTTGGCATCGCGGATTCACCCTTGCTTTCGAGCAGCCTATGCCCCGATTCATGCAACAACCGTATGACGGTTGCGATTGGTCCAGCGCTGGCGCTAGCCTGCCGGGCAAATCAAGGAGAAAATCATCATGGATCTCGGTATCCGCGGAAAGAAGGCCATCGTCTGCGCTTCGAGCAAGGGGCTTGGTCGTGGCTGCGCCATGGCGCTGGGCGAGGCAGGCTGCGACATCGTCGTCAATGGGCGCAATGCGGAGCTGGTCGCCAAAACCGCCGCGGAGCTGCGCCAGCGCTATGGTGTGACGGTGACGGAGGTCGTCGGCGACGTTTCGAAGCCGGAGGTACAGAAAGCGTTGCTCGCCGCCTGTCCGGAACCCGACATCCTCGTCAACAACAATGGCGGGCCGCCGCTTCGCGATTTCCGCGAGCTCGATCGTGGAAAGATCCTCGAAGGCGTTACCCAGAACATGGTGACACCGATCGAACTGGTGCAGGCGGTCATCGACGGCATGGCGGCGCGCGGCTTCGGGCGCATCGTCAACATCACCTCGCTGTCGGTCTATGTCCCCATCCCCGGCCTTGACCTGTCATCTGGTGCGCGCGCCGGCCTGACGTCGTTCCTCGCCGGCGTGGCGCGCACGGTGATCGAGCGCAACGTCACTATCAACAGCCTGCTGCCGGGCAAGCTCGATACCGACCGGCTGCGCGGCCCGCATGAGGCCGGCACGCCAGAGGATCCCAAGGCGGCCGCGGCGCGCAAGACCCGCATCAGTGCCGACGTACCGGCCAAGCGGCTCGGCACTCCGGAGGAATTCGGCCAGATCTGCGCCTTCCTGTGCTCTGTCCACGCCGGCTATCTGACCGGGCAGAACATACCCGTCGACGGCGGTCTCTACGTCAGCGCCTTTTGACCTGCGAAGCAGGGCAACCTGATTTCGCATGAAACAACCGTAACCGTCTGAGAATTATTGGATTTTCCCGCGCCGGCATTTAAAGCTTCCGGCGCGTCAATTAGCGTCGCGAAAAATCTTGGCCTCATGCTAAAAGGACTCTCGAAGCAGGTTTGGAGGAGCGGCCGCATGGAAGGCGAGAACAAGAAAACGGCACGTTCGGACCTCGACGAAGCCGCCCTCTACTTCCATAAGCACCCGACGCCGGGAAAGCTCGAGATCCAGGCCACCAAGCCACTCGGCAACCAGCGCGACCTGGCGCTCGCTTATTCGCCCGGCGTCGCCGCCCCTTGCCTGGAGATTCGCGACGATCCGGCGACTGCCGCCGATTACACGGCGCGCGCCAACCTGGTCGGCGTCGTGTCGAACGGCTCGGCCGTGCTCGGCCTAGGCAATATCGGGCCGCTGGCCTCCAAGCCGGTGATGGAGGGCAAGGCGGTCCTGTTCAAGAAGTTCGCCGGCATCGACGTCTTCGACATCGAGATCGACGCGCCGGAAATCGAGCGCATGGTCGAAACCGTCGCCGCGCTGGAACCGACTTTTGGTGGCATCAACCTCGAGGACATCAAGGCGCCGGAGTGTTTTGAAGTCGAAGAACGCCTGAAAGCTCGCATGAGCATACCGGTGTTCCATGACGACCAGCACGGCACCGCCATCATCGTCGCCGCCGCCGTGCTCAATGGGCTGGAATTCGCCGGCAAGACCATTTCGGACATCAAGGTCGTCACTTCCGGCGCAGGTGCTGCCGCCCTTGCCTGCCTCAATCTGCTCGTTTCGCTCGGCGTGCGCGTCGAGAACATCTGGGTCACCGACCGTTTCGGCGTCGCCTACAAGGGTCGTGTCGACGAGATGGACCGCTGGAAAGACCCTTATGTAAAAGACACAGAGGCGCGCACGCTCGCCGACGTCATAGCGGGCGCCGATGTCTTTCTCGGCCTCTCGGCCGCCGGTGTGCTGAAGCCGGAGCTGCTGCAACACATGGCGGCGAAGCCGTTGATCCTGGCGCTTGCCAATCCCAATCCGGAGATCATGCCGGAAGTGGCGCGCGCGGCGCGTCCGGACGCCATGATCTGCACGGGCCGGTCCGATTTTCCCAATCAGGTCAATAACGTGCTTTGCTTCCCCTATATCTTCAGGGGAGCGCTCGACTGCGGCGCCAGCGCCATCAATGAGGAGATGAAGATGGCGGCGGTGCGGGCGATCGCCGCCCTTGCCCGCGAAGAACCTTCCGATGTCGCCGCGCGCGCCTATTCGGGCGAAACGCCGATCTTCGGACCCGAATTCCTGATCCCCTCGCCCTTCGACCCGCGCCTCATCCTGCGCATCGCGCCGGCCGTCGCCAAGGCAGCCTGCGACACCGGTGTGGCGACACGGCCGATCACGGACTTCGCCGCCTATATCGACAAGCTCAATCGCTTCGTCTTCCGCTCCGGTCTGGTGATGAAGCCGGTGTTCTCCTCCGCCAAGTCCTCGAGCGCCAAACGCGTCATCTACGCCGACGGCGAGGACGAGCGTGTCCTGCGTGCCGCCCAGGTTGTGCTTGAGGAAGGTATCGCCGAGCCGATCCTGATCGGCCGCCCGCACGTCATCGAGGTCAGGCTGAAGCGTTATGGCCTGCGCATCAAGCCCGGTGTCGATTTCGGCTTGATCAACCCGGAGGACGATCCGCGCTACCGCCACTATGTCGACCTCCTGATCGAACTCGCCGGCCGCCGCGGCGTGACGACAGAGGCCGCGCGTACCATGGTGCGCACCGACAACACGGTGATCGCGGCGTTGGCGCTGAAGCGCGGCGACGCCGACGCCATGGTCTGTGGCCTCGAAGGCCGTTTCGAGCGGCATCTGCGCAACGTGACGCTAATCATTGGGCCGCGCACCGGCATCAAGGACCGGGATCTGTCGACCCTTTCCATGCTGATCTCGCAGCGCGGCATCATCTTCCTTACCGACACTCACGTCTCCGTCGACCCCACGGCCGACGAAATCGCCGAGATGACCGTGCTGGCGGCGGAAGAAATCCAGCGTTTCGGCATCGAGCCGAAGGCGGCACTGCTGTCGCATTCGGATTTCGGCTCGCGTGATTCGCCGAGCGCGCTGAAGATGCGTCAGGCAGCGGCCATTCTGGCGCGCATCGCGCCGGAGCTGCAGTGCGACGGCGAAATGCATGCCGATTCCGCTTTGTCGGAGCATCTGCGCCAGCGCGTCTATCCGCATTCGCGTCTGAAGGGCGAAGCCAATCTCCTGGTGTTCCCGAACCTCGATTCGGCCAACATCACGCTGACGGCGCTGCGGGCCATGATGGATGCCCTGCATGTCGGCCCCATCCTCCTCGGCACCGACAAGCCGGCGCACATATTGACGCCCTCGGTGACCTCGCGCGGCGTCGTTAACATGACGGCGCTGGCGGTGGTCGAAGCCGCGCACAAGGCGCAGGCGATCGCCAATCTGGACTGACTTCCGAAATGGACGATTAACCGCGAACGGGTTAGCCTTGGCGACCAGAGGCAAGCGGGATCGAGGCGGATGGCAAGCGGAGGTTTGAAGCAGGCCCATGCTGCCGTGCTGCTTGGCCTTCTGCTGTCCGGCGCAGCGGTCGGCGAGCCGCAGGCCGCTTCACGGGTCTGCCGTCAACTGGAGGCCGATCTCGCCGCGGCCTCACGCGGCGGTGGCGGCGGCCCGGCACTGGTCCGGAAATACGACGCCGCGATCGAAAGGCAGCGCGAACAGATCTCGAAGGCTCGCGGCCAGGCGAACAGTGCCGGCTGTGGGTTCTCGCTGTTTTCGCGCAACATCAACCAGTGTTCCAGGCTGAACGCCACTATCGAGCGCATGAATGCCAATCTCGACAGTCTGCAGGCCAAGCGTGCCCAACTCGCCGGCGGCGGCGGTTCACGCCGCGACCGGGGCCGTATTCTGGCGGCGCTCGATGCCAATGACTGCCGTGACGATGCAGTGGCACCCCGCCGCGCGCCTCCGCAGGAAGCCAATCGTGAAGATGGGGCCAATGCCAATCTCTTCGATCAGCTTTTCGGCGGCGGCAACCGGCAGATCGATACGTTGGACCAGCCTGACGATTCCGGCGAGGAACGCGACGTCAGCCGCGTCCTCAACCAGCCCGGCATTCCGGACGTTGCGAGCAGCGGCGGCGAATTCCACACCAGTTGCGTCCGCACCTGCGATGGCTATTTCTTCCCCATGTCGAACGCCGCCTCGGCCGGCGATTTCGAGCGCGACCAGAAGAATTGCGAATCGGCCTGCCCCGGCACCGAGATGCAGGTTTTCTATTCGCGCGGCATGGACGACGATTCGGCATCGATGACGTCATCGGTCACCGGCAGGCCCTATGGCGAATTGTCAACCGCCTGTCTCTACAAACAGCCCAACATGTCGCGGCCGCCCGCTTGCGGCTGCAATGCCGCACAGAATTTCCAGATCATTGGCGGCAACCCGCCAAGTCAGCAACAATCACAGCCCGAACCGGATGCGGCGCCGACTATTCCGGCCTCGAAGCCTGATCCGGGTGCCGACCCCGAGACCCTGGCCAATAGAGACGGCGGACTCGACCGTGAAGCCATCAAGCGCCTTTCGGCCAAGCCGGTGGCATCGCCGGTTTCGGCCCTGCCTCCGGAACAGCGCAAGGTCAGGGTCGTCGGGCCATCGTTCCTTCCCGACCCATCAGCGGCAATAGATCTGCAAGCTCCGGCCCCGAAGGCAGTCCAGTAAGGGCAAGCCTGAGCGGCATGAACAGCGCCTTGCCCTTGCGGCCGGTCGCTTCCCTGATCTTGCCGGTCCAATCCTTCCAGACCGTCCCGTTCCACGGTTCCTCAGGCAGGAGATCGAGTGCCTGATGCAGAAAATCGCGGTCGTCATCGGAAAACTCGGGCTTCTCCTGCGGCCCTTCGCGCAGGACACGCCACCAGGCAACCGCATCGGCCAACCGGTCGATATTGCCGCGCACCGCCAGCCAGAACGGTTCGGCGTGTTCGCCTGAAATACCCAGCACCATCAGCCGGTCCCGCGCCTCGTCGAACGGCATACGCTGCAGCAGCACCCGGTTGAGCACGAACAGTTCGGCCGGATCGAACTTGGACGACGATTTCGAGGTCGCGGCCGGATCGAAATGGCCGGCAAGTTCGGCCAGGTCATGCGCGGCCGCGACATTCTCCGACGTGCCGACCAGCACCGCCAGCGAAGCGACGGCCATCGGCTCGATGCCGTCTTCGCGCAGGCTCTCGATGGAAAGTGCGCCGGTGCGCTTCGACAGCCCCTCGCCCGAGACGGTGGTCAGGAGATTGTGGTGGCCGAAGACCGGCGGCTCGGCACCCAGCGCCTTGAACAGGGCGATCTGCACGCCGGTGTTCGTGACATGATCGTCGCCGCGGATGACGTGGCTGACGCCCATCTCGATGTCGTCGACAACGGAGGGCAGCGTGTAGAGATAGGTGCCATCCTCACGCACCAGCACCGGATCGGACAGCGAAGCCAGATCCACCGTCTCCTCGCCACGCACCAGATCGTCCCAGTGGATCTCGGTGCGCTCCGGCTGCCGCGGATCGCTGGAGAAATTGGGCAGCAGGAAACGCCAATGGGGCCGGCGCCCGTCGGCCTGATATTCGGCCACCTGCTCTGTCGTCAGCGCCAATGCCTCGCGGCCATAGACCGGCGGCAGGCCTCGCGTGCGGCGCACCTTGCGCCTGAGGTCGAGTTCTTCCGGCGTTTCATAGCAGGCGTAGAGAACACCCGCCGCCTTTAGCCGCTCGACCGCAGCGTCATAGACTTCGAAGCGCCGCGACTGATAATCGGTGACATCCGGGAAGATGCCCAGCCAGTGCAGGTCGTAGAGGATGGCGTCGGCGAATTCCTGCTTCGAGCGGGCGATGTCGGTGTCGTCGAAGCGCTGGATGAAGCGGCCCTTGTTGTTGAGGGCAAACAGCCAGTTGAACAGAGCTGTGCGCGCATTGCCGATATGGATGCGGCCGGTTGGTGACGGGGCGAAACGAACGGTAACTGTCATGAGCGGGGCGTACCGGATGCCTTTGTGATTGACAAGACGCGCCCCCGCGCCGTGCCGCAGACATAGAACATGGCGACTGGAATGAAAAGACCGTGCCGGGCAGCCTCAAGCGGCGGATGGCGGCGGCCAGCCTGGCGGCACCGCCATAAGAGGGTGCAGCCAACCGGCGGAGTCGACGAAAAGGTCGTTGAAGACGATCAGCGGCCGAAGTCGTCGGAACTGAGGCGGGTCCAGCGGTCGCCCATCAACCCGCCGATAGCGATGTCGCCGGAGCGGACCGCTTCCGTGACATCGGGGATTCGCGAGCGGACCATCGTCCCCCCGGCATAACGGAAGAAGAGATTCCTGTAGCCGAAGAGGTGAGGCATGAACCTGCTCTGGGTCTGTCCGGTGATACCCACGCAGCCCATATCCCGCGCAGCCGCGACAAGGCCTTCCAGCGTCGCGCCCCAGTGGTGTCCGGAAGCCTGGATTTGCAACAGGATCGCTATGTCGCCGGCTTGACCGTAGAAGGCGTAGCAACCGAGCATTTTGCCCGTCGCGTCGTAAGTCCCGCCGAAATGAAGGGGGCCGTCGGCCCGCTTCTCAGTCGCCAGTGCGAGCAGCCGGGGCAGTTCGCCATCCTTCCAACTCGGGCGAAGGGCATAATCGGACAGGAGGGTCGGCAGCCGCTCTGCAAATTGCCCGGCATTGATCGGCTCGGCATGGACCCGTTGCGACGATAAATGCTGGACGGGCGGTTCGAACCTTCGTTTCGCGAGAACGTCGAATGCTCTCGCGCAGGGATCGAGTGCTAGGCGAGGCAGGCGAGGCCATTTGCGGTGCAATGCGGCGGCGGCCATCGCGGCCGGCCGGAAAACATAGGTCCATCCCAAACAATGGACCGGCAGGAGTTGGTATTTCATCGGACGAGCGAAGGCCAGAGATACCCGGTTGGCCGAATCGGTCAGCTGCAGATCGAATTCGCCTTGATGCAAGGCACGCAGCAATTGCGGTCCGGCCGAGCCGTGATCGGCGCCAGGGTCGGCCATGAACGGACCGATGATCGCCGCATTCAATGTCGCTCCGTTGAGCTCGTAACGGGCCTTCAGGACGCCAAGGAACCCACCTAGATCGCCCTGCGGGTTGATCTGGACAAGAGCGTTGCTCTCACCGGACTGGCCGGCAGGGTCAAGATAGATCTTCCCCATATACTCCGCCGTTTCCGCGATCGCGCGATCGAGGAGGTGACGCCGACGCCGGCGAAACTTCGTCAGGAAGAGTGCGGCGACGCGCTCGAGATCTTCGGCGGCAAGCGGCCGAACCGAGCCGTGCTGAGATTCCAGCACCGATGGCGCAGCCACCTTTTCCACACCGGTAGTTTCGGAATCAAGACGCATTGTGAGACCGCTTAGATTGCTTCTTTGGTATACAACAACCAAAAGTAGAGAAACGAATTTCGGTCGGTAACGTAAACAGACGTCGCAAATCGACGTCTGAAAAGGGCTTCACTGGCAGGTTCGCTCAGCCAGCATACGCCAAGTGATAGGCACTCCGGATGGCCTCCGGCCAAAGCCGGAGGCCATCTCAGGTCAGTCGACGAGGCCCTTGGTCAGCTCCAGCGCCTGGCGCTCGAACAGGCGGCGGTAGATGCCGCCCTTCAGGCGGATCAACTCGTCATGCGAGCCTTCCTCGACGATCTTGCCGCGATCGAAGACCAGCAGCCTGTCGAGTGCCCTCACCGTCGAAAGCCGATGCGCGATGACCAGCGTCGTGCGGCCGACCATAAGCCGTTCCATCGCCTGCTGGATCAGCACCTCGGATTCCGAATCGAGGCTCGACGTCGCCTCGTCCAGGATCAGGATGCGCGCATCGGCCAGGAAAGCGCGGGCGATGGCCACGCGCTGGCGCTCGCCGCCCGACAGTTTCACGCCACGCTCGCCAACCAGCGTGCCATAGCCCTTCGGCAGGTTGGCGATGAAGTCGTGCGCGCTCGCCAGCCTGGCGGCATGCTCGATCTCCTCCTGGCTGGCGCTTGGCCTGCTATAGGCGACGTTTTCGGCCAGCGAACGGTGGAACAGGATCGGTTCCTGCTGGACGATGGCGATCTGGCCGCGCAGCGACGCCTGGGCGACCTGAGAGATATCCTGGCCATCGATCACGATCTTTCCCGCGTTAACGTCATAGAGCCGCTGGATGAGCTTAACGAATGTCGTCTTGCCCGAACCCGAGTGACCGACGAGCCCGACACGTTCGCCTGGCGCGATGTCGACCGAAAAGTCGCGGTAGAGCGGCGACCGGTGATTGCCGTAGTGGAAGGTGACGTTGTCGAAGGCAATGTGACCCTGCGTGATGGCAATCGGTCCGGCGCCGGGCCGATCTTCGATACCGAGCGGTTCCGACTGGAAATCGACCAATTCCTCCATGTCGTTGATTGAACGCTGCAAATTGCGGATATGCGTGCCGATATCGCGCAAATAGCCTTGCAGCACGAAGAACGAGGTCAGCACAAAGGCGACATCGCCGGCGCTCGCCTGCCCCCACGACCACAGCATCAGCGCCAAGCCGATCACCGCGGCGCGCAGGACCAGCAGCAGCGCCCCTTGCGTGGTGCCGTTGATGGTGCCGCGCACCCAGGTGCGCCGTGTGCGGGCGCGCCATTTGGCAACCACCCTGGCGAGGCGGCGCTCCTCGCGCTCCTCGGCGCCAAAGCCCTTGACCACGGCGTTGCAGCTCACCGCGTCGGCCAGCGAACCACCGAGACGCGTGTCCCAGGTGTTGGCGAGTCTTGCCGCCGGCGCGACATAGCCGAGCGACAGCATCGCCGTCACCATGATGAACAGCACCGAGCCGGCTGCGACGACCACGCCCATCAGCGGCCAGAACCAGCCGAGCAGCAGCGTCGAGCCGGCGAGCATGACAACGGACGGCAGCAGCGCGATCAGGATGGTGTCGTTCAGCAGGTCGAGCGCCCACATGCCGCGCGTCACCTTGCGCACGGTCGAGCCGGCAAAACTGTTGGCATGCCAATCGGTCGAAAAGCGCTGAACGCGATGGAAGGCGTCGGCCGCGATGTCGGCCATCATCTTGAGTGTCAACTCAACGATACCCATGAAGGCAAGGTTGCGCAGCACGACCCCGGTGAGCGCCAGCGCCATCAGAATCAAGAATGCCGTCATCGCTGCATTCCAGGCAATGGCGTCCGCGCCGGCGCTGCTGGCGACGGCGCCGACCAGCCGGCCGGAATAGAGCGGTGTCAGCACGTCGGCCAGCGTCGACAGCAGGAAACCGCCCATGATCAGCGAGAGCCGCCAGGGCTGACGCCGCCAATGTATGAGCGTGAACCCAAGAACGCTGCGAAAGGCGCTGGCGCGCAAATCGATCTTGAAACGAGCCATGATGTCATTCGGGCGCAAACGAGCCCGATCCCAGTAAGGTCGAAAATTGAAAAACCGCGCCGGAGCGAATTGCGCTTGAATGCGGAGGTTCGGCTATGGTTGGTCGCCTGCCCTTGGGCGGCGACCGGCAGCGGCAAATGCCTTTCCTGCGTCCGGTGTGGTTCCGATACTTCGGAACACCGGCGCAGACCTAGGCCTCGCGGCCTCGCATAACGATGTCAAATCCTGGCATTCGGTCCTCCCTGAAGGGAATCGCGGAGACGCCGTTATACGGACGCTTCGATCGTTCGCCAAGGCAAGCCATGGCCAAAAGCACTTCTGATCCAGCCGATGAGGCGATTTTGCAACAGTCGGACCTGTGTCTATCGTCGCCGCATGGTTTTCACCCGGCAGGCCATCAACAGGCCGGAGGTCGCCCGGAAATCGATCCGCGACAGTCGCCATGCTTGCGTCCGCAGCATCGCGCACTCTCGCTCAGCAAGCGAAAAGACGCCTATCCACCATCCCTGAAACGGTTGGTGATGGGATAGCGGCGGTCGCGGCCAAAATTCTTCCTGGTGATCTTCACACCCGGTGCCGCCTGCCGGCGCTTGTATTCGGCGATGTAGAGCAGATGTTCGATGCGCGTTACCGTCGCCCGGTCGTGGCCACGCGCGACGATGTCGTCGACGCCCATTTCGTTCTCGACCAGGCATTCCAGAATATCGTCCAGCACCGGATAGGGCGGCAGCGAATCCTGGTCTGTCTGGTTCTCGCGCAATTCGGCCGACGGCGCCTTGTCGATGATGTTCTTCGGGATCACCTCGCCCGAAGGTCCGAGCGCGCCCGGCGGTACATGACTGTTGCGCCAGCGCGACAGCGCATAGACCTGCATCTTGTAAAGGTCCTTGATCGGATTGAAGCCGCCGTTCATGTCGCCATAGAGCGTGGCGTAGCCGACCGACATCTCGCTCTTGTTGCCCGTGGTCACTACCATGGAGCCGAATTTGTTGGAGATCGCCATCAGGATGGTGCCGCGCGCACGGCTCTGCAAATTCTCCTCGGTGATGCCTTCCTTGGTGCCTTCGAACAACTGCGTCAGCGTGTGCAAAAATCCTTCGACCGGCTCGAAGATCGGCACGATGTCATAGCGGCAGCCGAGCGCACGGGCGCAGTCCTCGGCATCCCTAAGCGAATCCTTCGAGGTGTAGCGATAAGGCATCATGACGGCACGCAGCCGCTCCTCGCCGAGCGCATCGACCGCAAGGGCGGCACAGATCGCCGAATCGATGCCGCCGGACAGACCGAGCACCACATTCTTGAAGCCGTTCTTGTTGACGTAGTCGCGCAGGCCGAGCATGCAGGCGCGGTAGTCGGCCTCCTCCTTGTCCGGGATTTTCGACATCGGTCCTTGCGAGCAGACCCAGCCGTCATCCGTACGTTTCCAGATGGTGACGTCGACCGCGTCCTCGAACTGGCTCATCTGGAAGGCAAGCGTCTTGTCCGCCCCGATGGCGAAGGAGGCGCCGTCGAAGATCAGCTCGTCCTGACCGCCGAGCTGGTTGGCATAGATCATCGGCAATCCGCATTCGATGACCTGTTTGATAACGACCTGGTGGCGAACGTCGATCTTGGCGCGATAGTAGGGCGAACCGTTCGGCACCAGCAGGATTTCCGCGCCGCTTTCGGCCAGCGTCTCGCAGATGCCGACCTCGCCCCAGATGTCCTCGCAGATCGGTATGCCTATGCGCACGCCGCGGAAGTTGACCGGTCCCTGGATCTCGGGCCCTGCCTGGAAGACGCGCTTCTCGTCGAACTCGCCGTAATTCGGCAGGTCGAGCTTGTAGCGTTCGGCGATGATCTTGCCGCCATCGGCGAAGACGATGGAATTATGCGTGCCGCTCTTGCGCTTCAGCGGCGTGCCGATGATGACGCCCGGACCGCCGTCGGCGGTATCGGCGGCAAAGTCCTCGGCGGCGCGCTCGCATGCCCTGAGGAAGGCCGGCTTCAGCACCAGATCCTCCGGCGGATAGCCAGCAAGAAAAAGCTCGGTATAGAGCACGAGATCGGCGCCCTGGCGGGCGGCATCCGCCCTCGCCTCGCGTGCCTTGGCGAGGTTGCCGGCGACGTCACCGACGGTCGGGTTGAGCTGGGCGATGGCGATACGCAGTATGTCGAGCTTCTTGGTCATGCTGCTGACTTAGCGCGGCGGAATTCACCTCGCAATGGCGTTCGTTTGGACCAATTCAGACCGTCAATCGTCGCCCATATAGTCGCGCAACGATTGCGGAGAGTGGTTTTCGCCGATCGACATCGCCAGGATGCGCGAGATGTGCCGGCGCGGCAGGCCTGTCTCGTCAGCCCATCGGTTGATCTGGATCTGGACTTTGTCGAGGTCTTTCTTCGATGTCGGATTTTCGGCGATGTCGAGGCCCGCGTCGCGAAGTGCGGCCGCCATGTCGGCCGAAATGACGAAAGCATCCCAGCCCAGCCAGCGCAGGAAATACTGGCCGGTGTTGCCGCCGAGCCGGCTGCCATGCTTGCCCAGATAGGCCATCAGCCCGATCTGGTCGTCGGCGGGCCATTCGGCGAGAAAATTGCCGAAGCCGCCATGTTCCCTGGACACGCGTTCAACGAAAGCGGCGTTGTCGCGAACGGATTTGATCTTCTGCGGATTGCGCACGATGCGTTGATCCAAAGCCAGGTCGTACCAGAAATCGTCAGGCTGGAACAACAGCCGCTTGGGCTCGAAGCGCAGGAACGCCTCTTCGAATCCAGGCCATTTCTGCTCGATGACCCGCCAGACGAAGCCGGCTGCGAAGACGCGCTCGGCCATCGTCGAGAGGATACGGTCATCGGTGATGTCGGCCACCACCGCATTGTCGGGCATCGGCCCCAACAGGGAGGTCAGTTCCGCCTCACCGCCCTTGCGATTTGCCGCGCGAGCACGAATTTTTTTGAAGTCGGCCATCGGTCCCCCTCGTTTCGCCTCAATCTAGCACTTCCCGCCCGGGCCGGCAGCCTCTACCTCTAGCGCAGCAAAGCGCTTGGAGATGACCATGAACAGGACGATCGACGATCTGGCGAACCGCTGGCTGAGGCGAAAGCCGGATGGGCTGAGCCAGCTGGAGAGCCGGGTGCTGCAAAGCACCATCGAGCGTACCACCATCACCAGGGACACCAACAAGGCCGTGGCCTTCCACCAGACCTTTGGCGACCGCCTTGCC
The DNA here is from genome assembly GCF_006442215.1 of Mesorhizobium sp. B2-3-11. Taxonomy (NCBI): domain Bacteria; kingdom Pseudomonadati; phylum Pseudomonadota; class Alphaproteobacteria; order Hyphomicrobiales; family Phyllobacteriaceae; genus Mesorhizobium; species Mesorhizobium sp. B2-3-11. Next base: position 614,227 of record NZ_VFVS01000001.1, read on the forward strand.
GATACGATAGCCCGCATCGGTGGCTCCTGGTCGTTCATCCTGACCTTCGTCGCCTTCCTGATCGTGTGGACATCAGGCAATGTCTGGTTGTTGTCGCGCGATGCGTTCGACCCCTACCCCTTCATCTTCCTCAACCTGGTGCTGTCGATGGTCGCCGCCCTGCAGGCGCCGGTGATCATGATGGCGCAGAACCGCCAGACCGAGCGCGACCGCATCGATGCCGCCCATGACTACGAGGTCAATCTGAAGGCCGAGATCGAGATCATGGCGCTGCATGAGAAACTGGACGAACTGCGCCACAGCGAGATCATCGGCATGCGCGACGAGATCGTGCGGCTGGCGGAAATGGTCAAGCGGATCGATGAAAGACTGTCACAGCAGTCAGCTACATGACCGACGCGATCCACCATTTCATTGAACAATACGGGTTGCTGGCGGTTTTTCTCGGCTGCGTGGCCGAAGGCGAAAGTGCCGCAATCCTGGGTGGCTTCTTCGCTCACCAGCATGTTTTCGTACTGTGGCATGCCTTTGTCGCGGCAGCGCTGGGTGCCTTCGCCGGCGACACCTTCTTCTTCACCCTCGGCAGGAGTTTCGCCGACAATCGCCATGTCGTCAGGCTGCGCCGGCGGCCCGGCTTTCGCCGCGCCTACCGCCTGCTCAACACTCATCCCAACATCTTCGTGCTGTCGAACCGCTACGTCTACGGCATGCGCCTGGTCGGCGGCGTGGCGGCCGGCCTTTCGACCATAGCGGCGCCGCGCTTCGTTATCCTCAACGCCATCTCATCGGTGATCTGGGCGGTGCTGTTCAGCACGATCGGTTATGTCTTCGGATTGGGGGCCGAAGAATTGGTTGGCCAGGCGCTGATGCGCCACGAGCGGTTGTTCGTCGGGCTTGGCATCGGCCTTGCCGTGGCCGTGCTTGCATGGCTTGTCGCCCGCCACATCGCCAAGCGGGAACGCGCCAAGGAGTTTTGACCTGACTAGTCGATGCCGAGCCCCTGATCACCCCGATCGAGAATGAGCGGGATGATCAGATCATCCTCATCGGCGAGATGCCGGGTCAGCATTGCGATCAGTCGGCTGTTTTCGTCGGCATAAGCATCGGCGGCGAAGCGCTGCTTGTCCTCACTCTCCTGAAGTGTACGGATGAAGGCATTCGCTGCCTCGGCGTTGCGCTCCAGTCCTTCGTGGATCGTGTGGTGATCGGCATCGAGAATGTCGAAGCCACGTTTCAGACGGGGCTCCGCCTTGGTGAAAGCCGGGAAATATTGGTAATCCTCGACATTGTGGTGGCCGTCGAGATGCCCGAGAAAATGGTTGAGGCGCGGCGCGAACCAGCGCGCGAAATCGGGGGCCGTCAGTCTGCCTTCGCGATAGTTGCCAATGCCGACGCCGAGCATGCCGCCGAGTTCGCGGAACATGTCGTGCCGCTGCAGCCACATATTGGCCATGCCATGAATTTTGGCGTGGGCCTGCCAGTTCTCGCGCGGATACTTTTCGGCCAGCCAGCGCAGGTCTTCCGGCAGGCCCAGCCGTTCGAGAAGCGAGGAATTCGTGACCTCTGCCATGACGGTCTCCTTTGGTGACTGTCATACAGGCATCAAAGTTTCAGATCTGCACCCCCGCTATGCGCTCGATGAGAGCGATGCCCCAGACGCCGCCGGCAATCACGACTGAAATCAGCACCGCCAGCGAGCCGCAATCCTTGGCGAGCTGGATGTCGATATGGAACTCACGAGAAATTGCGTCGCACGCCGCCTCGATGCCGGTGTTCAGAACTTCGACCATGATCAAGAGGAGCACCGCGCCGATCAGCAGCGCGTAACCACGCCACGACACCGAAACGAACCAGCCAGCGGGCAAGGCCAGCACCAGCAGCATCAGTTCCTGCTGGAAAGCCTTCTCGCTGACCGCAAGCTTGCGAAATGCCCGCACCGAATTGATAAATGCATCGATCAGCCGCTGCATGCCAAGGCCCCTCTCGGAATCACCGGCCCGGGATAAAGCAATGCCCCGATCAATGGAATAAGGCGGATCGTCCAAATTTCATTCGGCTACCGGTATGGCCGGTGTCGACTTTTCAAACTGCGGCAGCCCATCGTCGATCGAATAATAGTCGCCCTTGTCGCCGACGAAGATATGGCATTCGCCCTTGAGCGCTGTCGGCGTGTCGAACGATCCCGCCAGGACCGAGGTATAAGCCTCGTCCCGTGGCTTCCAGAACAGCAGCGAGCCGCATGTCTTGCAAAAGCCGCGCTTGGCAAAGGAAGAAGCCTCGTACCAGGTGATGCTTTCCGTACCGTCGATCACGATGTCGGGGTCGGCAACATTGGTCGCTGCATAGAAATGCCCGCTCTGTTTGCGGCATTGCGAACAATGGCAGTAGACAACGCCACGCAACGTCCCACTTGTCCGGAAGCGGACCGCTCCGCACAGACATGATCCCTGGTGGTTGTCGCTCATTTCCGCACTCCTCGAAGAAACTTCGTCCGGCATCACTGTCAAGATTCCAGCTTCGCGGTGGTTACGCGCAAGCAAATACGACATCGATTGGCGTAACGAATTCGAAATTCAGTTTCATTTGCAGCAGTTTCAAATTCAAAGCGCCAAATAGGGTGTTATCCCGGGATCGCGATGCAAAACTTTACGCGCGTACAGTCACAGCTAGAGAAAACCTGTGGAAGTCGTGCGAATTAAGGAAACTTTAGCGCCGACGCAACTATGATCTCACAAGCGAAGGGTGCGGATGGGGCCGCGCCTCTTCGCAAGATGTTCTGGAGCATTGGGTAGCGCTCCCCAGGTCGGCGATCAATGGACCCGCGAATTCTGCGTCGGGATCCGAGGGGAAGAGTGAATCAGACATGCAGCCGGCAGCAGTCTCGACCGAACGAAGCACCGATATCGCAACCACCGTTGTCGCGACCATGCGCCAGCTTGGCGTACTCGGCCTGCCACGCAACTACGAGATTTTCTATGAGGCCTTGAGCGGCACCAATCGCGATCTCAGCCTCGCCGTCGTGTCGTTGAGCAACCGGCCGACGCAGGACGAACTCGATCAGATCGGGCGCATCTTCTTCGCCCATAACCATGGTCCCGGCATTGTCGAGCATGCCAGAGATGTCATCGCCCGAGAACTCGAGGAGGTCGCGTCGCTCTTGCGCAGCGAGCGCAGCCACATCGAAAAATACGGCAGGATCCTCGATGAGACATCAAGCGGCCTGAGCAACCGCAGCCTTCTCTCTCAGGACCTTCTGCAAAAGATCGCCAACGCAATGACCATCGCGACCAATTCGACGATCGATCACGGCCGGCAGATCGCCTCGACGCTCAGCGACAAGACGGCAGAACTCGAGAGCGTCAAGTCGACGCTCGAGGAATACAAGCGGCTGGCCGACACGGATCCGTTGACCAAGATCTGGAACCGCCGCGCCTTCGACAAGGAAATCACCAGGATCTACAACAGCAACAAGGGTATCCTGTTCAATGCCCTGATCCTCGTCGACATCGATCGGTTCAAGGACATCAACGACCGCTACGGCCATCCTGTCGGCGACAAGATCATCCAGATCATCGCCGAGATTTTCCAGACCAGCATTCGTGGCGACATGTTCGTCGCCCGCACCGGCGGCGAGGAGTTCGCGCTGATCATCGAGGGCGCCAGCGAGGACGCAACCTACGAGATCGCGGAACGCATTCGCGCCCTGATCGAGCAGACGCCGTTCACCAGCAGCCAGACCGGCATAAATTACGGCACGGTGACGGTATCGATGGGTATCTGCATGGCGTCCGAGGCCGAAGGCCCCGAGGACCTCTACACCAAGGCGGATCGGGCGCTCTATCGCTCGAAAGTCAGTGGCCGCAACCGCGTTACCAGGCATTCGGCCATGGCAGGGCGCGCCGGCAAGAGCTGGCTGCTCTACAAGCAAGACTGAAGCTTTTGCGGTTGCACCGGCACTGTCGGAGGCAAAAGATGAAAACGGAAAAGGCGCCGGGTTTTCCAGGCGCCTTTGCTTTATCGATCCAATTGATCCGGCTCAGCCGTTCGCGACCTGCTTGTGCTGCACCGGATGGCTCTTCTTCAACAGGTCCGAGACCAGGAACGCCAGTTCGATTGCCTGGTCGGCATTGAGGCGCGGATCGCAATGGGTGTGGTAGCGGTCCTGCAACTCCTCGGCCGTGATGGCGCGCGCGCCACCGGTGCATTCGGTGACGTTCTTGCCGGTCATCTCGACATGGATGCCGCCTGGATGAGTGCCTTCGGCGCGGTGCACCTCGAAGAAGGTCTGCACCTCCTTCAGGATGCGGTCGAAGGGCCGCGTCTTGTAGCCGGCCGCTTCGATCGTGTTGCCGTGCATCGGGTCCGACGACCAGACCACGCTGCGGCCTTCCTTCTGCACCGCGCGCACCAGCTTCGGCAGATGGTCGGCAACCTTGTCCGAACCGAAGCGGGCGATCAGCGTCAATCGCCCCGGCTCATTCTCGGGGTTCAACAGATCGATCAGTTCCAGCAGGCCGTCCGGCGTCAGCGACGGACCGCATTTCAGGCCGAGCGGGTTCTTGATGCCGCGGCAATATTCGACGTGCGCGTGATCGGGTTGGCGCGTGCGGTCGCCGATCCAGATCATATGGCCCGACGTGGCGTACCAGTCGCCGGAGGTCGAATCCACACGGGTCAGCGCCTCCTCGTAGCCGAGCAGCAGCGCCTCGTGGCTGGTGTAGAAGTCGGTTTCACGCAGCGCGAAATTGGTTTCCGACGTAATGCCGACGGCGCGCATGAAATCCATAGTCTCGGTGATGCGGTTGGCAAGCGATTCGTATTTCTCGCCCTGCGGGCTGTCGGAGACGAAGCCGAGCATCCAGCGATGCACATTCTCCAGGTTGGCATAGCCGCCCTGCGCGAAGGCACGCAGAAGATTGAGCGTCGCCGCCGACTGACGATAAGCCATTTCCTGGCGGGCAGGATCGGGAATGCGTGATTTCGCGTCGAATTCGATGCCATTGATGATGTCGCCGCGATAGCTCGGCAGTGTCACCTCGCCCTTGGTCTCGTTGTCGGACGAGCGCGGCTTGGCGAACTGGCCGGCGACGCGGCCAACCTTCACCACTGGCTGCGCACCGGCGAAGGTCAGCACGACCGACATCTGCAGGAAGACGCGGAAGAAGTCGCGAATGTTGTCCGCGCCATGTTCGGCAAAACTCTCGGCGCAGTCGCCGCCCTGGAGCAGGAAGGCTTCCCCGGCGGCAACAGTCGCCAGCTGCTTCTTCAGCTTGCGCGCCTCGCCGGCGAAGACCAGCGGCGGAAAGGTGGCGAGTTGGGCTTCCGTGTTCTTCAGCGCGGCAAGGTCCGGATAAGCGGGAACCTGTTTGATCGGCTTTGCTCTCCACGAATTCGGCGACCATTTCGTCATCGCTGCACCCAACGCTCTTTCCGGCGAACACCTTGCCCGCCATTTCCAGCCCCTAAATGGGGTGGCGGCTCCATACACGAAGCCGATTTCCTATTCTAGACCGGAATTTCGGTGCTGGCGAATGGCTTGACGCCCCCGGGACGCCCCGAAAGGCGAGATCAGGCCGTCTTCTCAGCCAACTTCGCCAGTTGCGTCATGACGACAGCCGAGCCCGCCAGACGCTTCTCCGCCGTCGGCCAGTCGCGGATGAAGACCACGCTCTGGTCGGCCCGGATCTTGGCCAGCGAACCCTGCTCACCAATATACTTGACCAGTCCGACGGGGTTCGAAAATTCGCGCTTGCGGAAATGGATGACGACGCCCTTCGGCCCCGCATCGAGCTTCTCGACATTGGCCTTGCGGCAGAGCGCCTTGATGAAGACGATCTTGAGGAGATGCTTCACCTCCTCCGGCAGCGGGCCGAAACGGTCGATCAGCTCGGCGCCGAAGGCGTCGATTTCCTCGGTGTTTTCGAGATCGCCGAGACGGCGGTAGAGCGCCAGCCTGAGCTGCAGGTCCGGCACGTAGCCTTCCGGGATCATCACGGCGGTGCCGACGGCGATCTGCGGCGACCAGCCGCCATCCTGGACCTCGCCGGAATCCTTCACCTCGGCCACCGCCTCCTCCAGCATCTGCTGGTAGAGCTCGAAGCCGACCTCCTTGATGTGCCCGGACTGTTCCTCGCCGAGAAGATTGCCGGCGCCCCTGATGTCAAGGTCATGGCTGGCGAGCTGGAAGCCGGCGCCCAGCGTGTCGAGCGATTGCAGTACCTTCAGACGGCGCTCGGCGGTGTCGGTCAGCTTGCGGTTGGCCGGCAGGGTGAACAGCGCATAGGCGCGCACCTTCGAGCGCCCGACGCGGCCGCGCAGCTGGTAGAGCTGCGACAGGCCGAACATGTCGGCGCGATGGATGATCAGCGTGTTGGCGGTCGGGATATCGAGGCCGGATTCGACGATTGTGGTCGATAGAAGCACGTCGTACTGGCCGTCATAAAAGGCGTTCATGATGTCGTCGAGTTCGCCCGGCGGCATCTGGCCGTGGGCCACCGCCACTTTCAGTTCGGGAACGGATTCCTTCAGGAAATCATGAATTTCCGCCAGATCGCTGATACGAGGTACGACATAGAAAGAATGCCCGCCACGGTAACGCTCACGCAGCAGCGTCTCGCGAATCACCAACGGATCGAACGGCGAGATGAAGGTGCGCACCGCCATGCGGTCGACCGGCGGCGTGGCGATGAGCGACAGTTCGCGCACGCCCGTCAGCGCCAGCTGCAGCGTGCGCGGGATCGGCGTCGCCGACAGCGTCAGCACATGGACGTCGGTCTTCAGGTCTTTCAGCCGCTCCTTGTGCTTGACGCCAAAATGCTGCTCCTCGTCGATAATCAGCAGGCCGAGATTCTTGAACGAGATGGCGGAACCGAGCAGCGCATGGGTGCCGATAACGATATCGACCTGCCCTTCGGCGATGCCCTTCTTGGTCTCGGCCAGATCTTTGGCACCGACCAGCCGCGAGGCCTGGGCGACACGAATGGGAAGTCCTGAGAAACGCTGCGAGAATGTCTTGAAATGCTGGCGCGACAACAGCGTCGTCGGCACCACCACCGCGACCTGAAACCCTTCCATCGCCGTGATGAAGGCGCCGCGCAGCGCCACTTCAGTTTTGCCAAAGCCGACGTCGCCGCAGATCAGCCGGTCCATCGGCTTGCCGGCGCCAAGGTCGCCGCGCACCGAGTCGATGGCCGTCTGCTGGTCGTCGGTTTCCTCGTAGGGGAACCGGGCTGCGAACTCGTCATAGAGGCCTTCGGCCGGCACCAGGGCCGGTGCGGCGCGCATCTGCCGCTCGGCGGCGATGCGGATCAGTTGTCCGGCCATGTCGAGCAGGCGCCGCTTCAGCTTCGCCTTGCGCGACTGCCAGGCGCCGCCGCCCAGCTTGTCCAGCGTAGCCTCGGCCGTGTCGGAGCCGTAGCGCGACAGCAGCTCGATGTTTTCCACCGGCAGGAACAGCCGGTCGTCGCCGGCATAGTGGATTTCCAGGCAGTCATGCGGCGCGCCGACCGCTTCGATGGTGCGCAGGCCGATGAAACGGCCAATGCCATGGTCGGCATGGACGACAATATCGCCGGCCGACAAGGCCGAGGCTTCGGCGATGAAGTCGGACGCGCGCTTCTTGCGCTTCGAACGGCGGATCAGCCGGTCGCCCAGAATGTCCTGTTCGGCGACGACGACCAGCTTTTCAGTCTCAAAACCGGATTCCAGCGGCAAAACCGCCAATGCGGCTTGTCCCGGCTCGAGCTGTTCAGCCTCCGCCAGCGTCTCGACCTGCTTGAGATTGCCGAGATGGTGCTCGGCCAGGATCTGGCCAAGCCGGTCGAGCGATCCTTCGGTCCAGCCGGCGATGACGACGCGGCGGCGTGCGGCGCGCTCTTCGGCTATGTGCCGGACGACGACATCGAAGACATTGACGTTCGGATCGGCTCGCTCCTCGACGAAGCTGCGACCATGGCGCGAGCCGGCGTGGAAGACTTTCTTACCCCCCAAATCTGGGGCATCGAACACGGTAAAGTCGATGTCCTCGCGCTCGCCAAGCGAAGCCTTGAGATTCTCCGGCGAGAGATAGAGCAGATCCGGCGCCACCGGCTTATAGGGCACCGCATCCCTCAGCGCCCCGTCAGCCTGCTTTTTGCGCGCCTCGTAGTGATCGAGGATCAGCGTATGGCGCTCGGCCAGCGCCTCATGTGCCAGATGGTCGAAAACCACGGGTGCGTCGGGCAGGTAATCGAACACCGTCTCCAGCCGGTCGTAGAAGAACGGCAGCCAATGCTCCATGCCCGCGAAGCGCCGGCCTTCGCTGACCGCCGCATAGAGCCCGTCGTCACGCGATGGCGCGCCAAAGGCTTCGATATAGGAGCGGCGGAAGCGGCTGATGGTTTCCGGCGTCAGCGCCACTTCGCTCATCGCCTGCAGCGCCATCGACTTGCGCTGACCGGTGGTGCGCTGCGTGGCAGCGTCGAAGACGCGGATCGATTCCAGCGTGTCGCCGAACAAATCAAGCCGCAGCGCCTCGGTCCAACCGGGTGCGAAGAGGTCGAGAATGCCGCCGCGCACCGCGAATTCGCCGATGCCGCGCACGGTCGGCACCCGCTCGAATCCCGACGTCTCCAGCCGTGCGATCAGCGCATTCATGTCGATCTGGTTGCCGGGTCTGGCGTGGAAGGTCTGCGCCTCGACAAGCTCAGCGGGCGGAATGCGCTGCAGCAGCGCGTTGGCGGTGGTGAGAATGACGGCACGGTGCGGTTTCTTCGCCAGCGCGATCATGGCGGTCAGTGCATCGAGGCGCTTGGCGGCGGCATCGGAACCGGGCGACACACGGTCGTATGGCAGGCAGTCCCAGGCAGGCAGTTCCAGCACAGGCAGCCCGGGCGCGACGAAGGACAGCGCCTCGACGATGGAAGGCAAGCGCTGGCCGTCGCGGGCCACGAACAGCACCGGCTTGTCGGGTGCGATTTCGAGTGCCGTCTGTACCAGCGCGAAGGCCTCGTAGCCGTCGGCGACACCGTCGACGATGAACTGGCCGGCGCGGCCCTTCGGCAAGCCAATGGTGGGGATGAGAGCCATCAAATCACGGTCTTGTTTATCGCAATTCCGAACGGAAAACCGCTTCGCACTTTTCCTGGAATTGCTTTTGTTCAGAATGTCATGGTCCGGCGTGACGCCAGGATTTTTTGCAGGACGGCACAGTCGATCTCCGCCGGCACCGGGCGTTCGCCCGTGACCAGCGGCAGGAATTCTGTGTCGGCAATATCGAGGAGCTTCTCATATTGTTCGATTTCCTCGGCGGTCAAGGTGCCGATCTCGGTATCGGCGAAGGTGCCGAGGATGAGGTCCATCTCGCGTAGGCCGCGATGCCAGGAGCGGAACAACAGCTTGCGGCGGTGGGCGTCCAGCCCCTCGCTTGATCGTTTCGTTCCGGTCATTGTGCCGCATCCTCGCTTCAAGCGGCGCATATAGCGTGGATAGTGGGCGGTGTCAGCCTTTGCGCTGCGGCCATCGCGACATAAGCTGACATCATGCGTCCTTCCATACTCGATCCCCTGTTTGTCCCGATCACCTCGCTTGCCGGCGTCGGGCCGAAGGTCGGTGCGTTGATCGAGAAGGTCGTGGCGGCCGACCTCGGCGATCGCGCCGCGCGCGCCGGTGACCTCCTGTTCGTGCTGCCCCACACCGTCATCGACCGCCGCAATCGGCCTGGCATCGCCCTCGCGGCCGAAGGCGCCATCGTGACGCTCGAGCTGCGCATAGACCGACACCAGCCGCCGCCGCGCGGCAACAGGTCGGTGCCCTACCGGGTCTACGCCCATGACGATACCGGCGAAATCGGCCTGACCTTCTTCCATGCCCATGCCGCCTATCTCGAAAAGGCAATGCCTGTCGGCGAGCATGTCGTGGTGTCAGGCCGTATGGAATGGTTCAACGGACGCCCGACCATGGTCCATCCCGACCATATCGCACTCGCCGGCGAAGCCGAGAACCTGCCGCTGGTCGAGCCGGTCTATCCGCTGACCGCGGGGCTATCCGGCAAGGTGCTGCGCCGTGCGATCGGCCAGGCGCTCGGCCGCCTGCCGGACCTGCCGGAATGGCAGGATGATGCCTTTATGCGCCGCCAGAGCTTTCCGTCCATTGGCAACGCGCTGACCCGTATCCATTATCCCGGCGATCCGCTCGATGTCGCGGTCGAAGGGGCTGCATGGCGCCGCCTCGCCTATGATGAATTGCTCGCCGGCCAGGTCTCGCTGGCCCTGGTGCGGGCAAAGGTGCGACGCCTGTCAGGCCGCCCTCTCGTCGGCGATGGCCGCATCGTCGAGGAGCTGCGCGCGGCCCTGCCCTATTCGCTTACTCCCTCGCAGGAATTCGCGCTCGCCGAAATCAACGCCGATCTCGCCGATCCAGAGCGCATGCTGCGGCTGCTGCAAGGCGATGTCGGTTCGGGCAAGACGGTCGTGGCTTTGTTGGCCATGGCACGCGCCGTCGAGGCCGGCGGCCAGGCGGCGCTGATGGCGCCGACCGAAATCCTGGCGCGCCAGCATCTGGCGACGATCACCCCGCTTGCAGCCAAGGTCGGCTTGCGCATCGCCATCCTGACCGGCCGTGAAAAGGGCCGCGAGCGAGCCGAAACACTGGCTGGTCTTGCCAGCGGCGAGATCGATATCATCGTCGGCACCCACGCGCTGTTTCAGGAAACGGTCAGCTTCCACGATCTGGTCCTGGCCGTCATCGATGAGCAGCATCGCTTCGGCGTTCATCAGCGGCTTGCCATCACCGCCAAGGGCGACGCGCCCGACATGCTGGTGATGACCGCGACCCCGATCCCGCGCACGCTGGTGCTGACCGCCTTCGGCGACATGGATGTCTCGAAGCTGACGGAAAAACCGGCCGGCCGTCAGCCGATCCGCACCGTCACGCTGCCGCTCGAACGGCTCGACGAGCTGATCGGCCGCATGCTCGATGCCGTCGCGGATGGCCAGAAGATCTACTGGATTTGCCCGCTGGTCGAGGAATCCGAAGAAATCAAGCTAATGTCGGCCGAGGATCGTTTCGCTTCGCTGAAGCCGCTGTTCGGCGATCGCATCGGCCTTGTCCATGGCCGCATGAAGGGTGCCGAGAAGGACGAGGCGATGCATGCCTTCAAGCAAGGCGAGACGCGCATCCTGATCGCCACCACGGTCATCGAAGTCGGCGTCGATGTTCCTGACGCCACGATCATGGTCATCGAGCATGCCGAACGCTTCGGGCTCGCCCAATTGCACCAGTTGCGCGGCCGGGTCGGACGCGGCGACAAGCCCTCATCCTGCGTGCTGCTCTACAAGGACCCGCTTGGCGAGACCGCCAAACGCCGGCTGTCGGTGATGCGCGAGACCGAGGACGGCTTCCTGATCGCCGAAGAGGATCTGAAACTGCGCGGCGAAGGCGAATTGCTCGGTACCCGCCAGTCCGGCACGCCTGGTTTCCAGGTGGCGCGCATCGAGGTGCATGCCGATCTGCTGGAGGCCGCCCGAGACGACGCCAGGCTGATCCTATCGCGGGACCCCGAACTGCAATCGGATCGCGGCGAGGCGCTGCGGCTCCTGCTCTATTTGTTCGGCCGCGACGAGGCCGTGCGGCTCCTGCGCGCCGGATGAGGCCCTAGCGGCGGATTGGCCAAGGTTCCGTTGATCGGCTCACCGTTCAGCGTCACCAATTTCGTCTTCACCTCGGGGGCCACCAACCCGGCCGACACGATCAGCTTGGCGCCGTCCTCGATGGTCATGTCGAGCGGCACGATATCCGACTTCAGAACATACATCAGGAAACCGGTCGTCGGGTTCGGCGTGCACGGCATGAACACCGCAATCAGTGGATCGCCTTCCTGGTCGAGCTTCTGGTTGATCTCGGTTTCCTTCTCGCTGGCGACAAACACCAGCGACCACACGCCTTTGCGTGGATATTCGACCAGCCCAACTTGACGGAACATATCGCCCTTATTCGACAGCACGGTCTCGAAAATCTGCTTCAGCGAGCCATAGATGCCGCGCACCAGGGGCATGCGGCCAAGCAGGCGCTCGCCAAAGCCGACGATGGCGCGGCCGACAATGTTGGCCGTCAGGAAGCCGATCAGCGTGATCAGGATGAGCGCGACGATCAGCCCGAACCCCGGAACCGGGAACGGCAGATAGCTGTCGGGACTGTAGCGCGCCGGAATATAGGGTTTGACCCAGGAATCGACCCAGCCGATGAAGGACCAGGCGATATAGGCGGTGATCGCCAGCGGCGCGCAGACGATGAAGCCCGTGAGGAAATAGTTCCTCAGCCGGGTCATGCCGGAAGTCTTCGAAGCGTCTGACATGGTTCACCGGGCACGGGTTGCGGCGCGACATTAGTAAACCGGAAGGCGCTTTGGAACTGCGAAGTTTTTAAACGCGCCTGTTTGTAGGCGCCTACTCCACCGTCACCGATTTCGCCAGATTGCGCGGCTGATCGACGTCGGTGCCCATGAACACGGCGGCGAAATACGCAAGCATCTGGATCGGCAGCGCGTAGATGATGGGCGAGATGATTTCCGGCACATCCGGAAGCACGATGGTCTCCATCGTCTTCACGCTCACCTGTGCCGCGCCCTTGGCGTCGGTGATCAGGATGATCTTGCCGCCACGCGCCGCCACTTCCTGCATGTTGGACACGGTCTTTTCGAAGATGCGATCGTGCGGCGCAATCACGATCACCGGCATGTTCTCGTCGATCAGCGCGATCGGCCCGTGCTTCAGCTCACCCGCGGCATAGCCTTCGGCATGGATGTAGGAGATTTCCTTGAGCTTCAGCGCGCCTTCCATGGCCAGCGGGAAATTGGTGTCGCGTCCAAGATAGAGCACGTCCTTGTAGCGAGACAGCTCCCGCGCGATCCGTTCGATCTGTTGTTCGAGCTTCAGCACCTGGTTGGCATAGCGCGGCGCTTCGGAGAGCTCCCGCACCAATGTTTTCTCTTGCTCCTTCGAGATCGCCCCGCGCGCCACGCCGGCGCGCACGGCAAGCGACGCGAGCACAGACAACTGACAGGTGAAAGCCTTGGTCGAAGCGACGCCGATCTCAGGCCCCGCCAGCGTCGGCAGCACGACGTCGGATTCGCGCGCCATGGTCGATTCCCGCACATTGACGACCGCGCCGATCTTCATGCCGGCCTTGCGGCAATAGCGCAGCGAAGCCAGCGTATCGGCGGTCTCGCCGGACTGCGAGATGAAGAAGGCGGCATCGCTGGCCGACAGCGGCATCTCGCGGTAACGGAATTCCGACGCGACATCGATATCGACCGGCAGCCGAGCATAGCGCTCGAACCAGTATTTGCCGATCAGGCCGGCGAGATACGCAGTGCCGCAGGCGGAGATAGCCAGGCGGCCGATCTTGGCGAAATCGAATGGCAGGTCGAGCGGCTTGGAGACGCCGGAGACGAAATCGACGTAGTGCGCCAGTGTGTGCGAGATCACTTCGGGCTGCTCATGGATTTCCTTTTCCATGAAATGGCGGCGGTTGCCCTTGTCGACCATGAAGCTGGTCGACAGCGACTGCTGGCGCTTGCGGTCGACTTTCTTGCCGTCGATGTCGAAGATGGCGACGCTCTCGCGGCGCACCACCGCCCAGTCGCCGTCCTCGAGATAGGTGATCGAATTGGTGAATGGAGCGAGCGCGATGGCGTCGGAGCCCAAATACATCTCGCCATCGCCATGGCCGACCGCCAGTGGCGGGCCGTTACGCGCGCCGACAATCAGGTCCTCGTCACCCTTGAACATGATGGCCAGCGCAAAGGCGCCTTCCAGCCGCTTCAGCGCCTTGTGCGCGGCCTCGACCGGCTTCAGACCTTTCGCGAGTTCCCGTGCCACCAGATGCGCCACGACCTCGGTGTCGGTCTGCGACGAGAAGGAATAGCCGTCGCGGACCAGCTCGTCGCGCAGTTCGGCGAAATTCTCGATGATGCCGTTGTGAACGATGGCGACGCCCTCCGAAAAGTGCGGATGCGCATTGGTCTCGTTGGGCACGCCGTGGGTCGCCCAGCGTGTATGGCCGATACCGATCGTGCCGTCGAGCGGCTCATCCTTGAGCCGGCGTTCGAGGTTGACCAGCTTGCCCTCGGCACGGCGGCGGCCAAGTTGACCCTTTTCGACGGTGGCGACGCCTGCCGAGTCATAACCGCGATATTCGAGCCGCTTCAGCGCGTCGACGATGAGCGGCGCAACCTGCGAGTGGCCGACGATTCCAACGATACCGCACATGCAGACAGTCCCCGATTGCCCATGGAAAACCAGCGCTATTTAGGGGTGGCCGGCCTGCCGCGAAAGTCACATTGCATTTCGTCCGGTGTAACGGACACTTGCGCACGCATGCACCATGACAGACCGCTCTTGCAATCCGGTTACTGCAATCGTTCGTTTTTTTCGATTGCTTCGGCAAGAAAGCAGACTTGTCGACCAGGCTAATGGTCGGCGCCGGCCGCCTTCTTCTTCGCCGCCGCGGCGGAAGCAAACCGTTCGCGCAACTCCTTCCCCTTACCGGGGATCGTCTTCTGGCGAGCCCGGCCGAAGGCCAGAGCGTCGTCGGGAACGGTTTCAGTGATGACACTGCCCGACGCGATATAGCCGCCATTGCCGATGGTGACGGGTGCCACGAGCGAGGAATTGGAGCCGATGAAGGCGCCCTCGCCGATGTCGGTGAAGAATTTCGAATAGCCATCGTAGTTGCAGGTGATGGTGCCGGCGCCGATATTGGCGCCGGCGCCGACGCGAGCGTCACCGATATAGGTCAGGTGGTTGACCTTGGCGCCCTCCTCGATAACGGCCTGCTTGACCTCGCAGAAATTGCCGACCTTGGCCTTGTTCCTGAGATCGGCGCCTGGCCGCAGCCGTGCGAATGGCCCGACATTGCAATTGGAGGCGATGGTGGCGCCTTCGATATGGCTGAAGGCGTGGATCTTGGCACCCGAGGCAACCATCACACCCGGTCCGAACCAGACATTGGGCTCGACGATCGTGTCGGCGCCGATTTCGGTATCGTGCGAGAAATAGACGGTTTCCGGCGCAATCAGCGTCACGCCCGACAGCATCGCCTCATGGCGCCGGCGCTGTTGCCAGATGGCTTCGGCTTGCGCCAGTTCGGCGCGGTTGTTGATGCCGAGCGCGTTCTCGAAGCTGGCTTCGGTGGCGACGACATCGAGGCCCTGCGCGCCGGCAATCTCGACGATGTCGGTGAGATAATACTCGCCCTTGGCGTTCTTGTTGCCGACCGCGTCGAGCAGTTTCAGCGCGTGCGCGCCGGCCACCGCCATCATGCCGGCGTTGCAGAAGCCGATCTTCTTCTCCGCCTCGGAACAGTCCTTCTCCTCGCGGATGGCGACGAGCCGGCCAGCTTGCTCGATCAGGCGGCCGTATCCGGCCGGATTTGGCGGGCGAAAACCAATGACCGCGACAGCGGCGCCCTCGGCCAGCTTCCGGCGCGCCGTTGCGAGCGCCTGCGCATCGATCAGCGGCGTGTCGCCAAACATCACGAGGACGTCGTCATAACCCTTTGATATCGCTGCGCGGGCAGCGATCACTGCATGCGCCGTACCCAAGCGCTTTTCCTGCACGAAGGTCTCAGCCTCAGGTGCGAACTTCGCCGCCGTCTTGCGCATCTCGTCGGCGCCATGACCGATCACCAGCGCCACGCCGCTCGCACCAGCGGCCTCGGCCGCCTTCACCACATGGGCGACCATCGGCAACCCAGCGATCTGGTGCAGCACCTTCGGCAGCGCGCTCTTCATGCGTGTGCCTTCGCCGGCGGCGAGGATGACGGACAGGCAGGTTCTCTGGTTCATGGAAAGGCAACCATATGAAATGCGTTGGGAATCAAGACATGCTAGCAGTGGCGCCATGCTGCACCAATGCGGTTAAATTCCGGTGAGATGGTAGAGCAGCTGACTCTTTAATCAGCGGGTCCGCGGCTCAATCCCGTGCCTCGCCCCACGCCGATAAGCCTCAGCCCAACCGCCCCAACACCGGAAAATTCTCCAGCAGCCAGTAGGACACCGTCTGCACGCCGCCGGTGAGGAAGAACACGCCGGCGACCACCAGGAGCGCGCCGATCGCCTTCTCGACAAGGCCGAGGTGGACGCGGAACTTGCCGAGGAAGCGCATGAAGGCGCCGGAGAACAGCGCGGCGATCAGGAACGGGATGCCGAGGCCTAGCGAATAGGCGGCGAGCAGCAGCGCGCCCTCGCCCACGGTTTCGCGGCCGCCGGCCAGCGTCAGGATCGGCCCCAGCACCGGGCCGATGCAGGGGGTCCAGCCGAAGGCGAAGGCAAGTCCCATGACATAGGCGGCGACGGCGCTGGCCGGCTTGCCCTGCGACTGGAAACGCGCCTCCCGCGACAACAGCGGAATGCGCAGGATGCCCAAAAAGTTCAGGCCCATCAGGATGATCAGCACGCCGGCGCCCATCGCCAGCGGCTCCTGCCAGACGCGCAGCAACCGGCCGATGGTCGACGCGCCGGCACCGAGCGCGACGAAGACGGTCGAAAAACCGAGCACGAAGGCGATCGAGGAATAAAGGAGCGCGCCGCGCGCGCCTTCGCGGGCCGTCGCGCCCGCATTGCCGCGAAAATCGTCGACCGACACGCCGGCCATGTAGCAGAGATAGGGCGGCACCAGCGGCAGCACGCATGGCGACAGAAACGAGATGGCCCCCGCCCCGACCGCGCTGACATAGCCGATATCCAATGCCATTCCAAAGCTCCGACTGTTTGGCGACGATATAGCTGCACGCGGGTTTGTCCGCCAATCACCATCGTGTGGCAAGTCATCGCGGGCCGGGGAAGAAAGCACATGCGCAGGGCGTTGACACAACGAGGCCGCGACTTTCCGCGCGCCTGCGAATAACAGCCACGGAGATTTCCATGAAAACGACAACCGCAGCGCTGGCCGCGCTTCTGCTCAGCACCGCCGCCTCCTTTGCCGCAGAGGCGTGGAAGGAAGCCGATGTCGGCGGCACCAAGATTTATACCGATGCCAAAGGCATGACGCTTTACACCTATGACAAGGACGAGAAGGGCAAGACCAATTGCTACGACAAATGCGCCACCAACTGGCCGCCGCTGAAGGCCAAGGCAGGCGCCAAGGCCGGCGACGAATGGAGCGTTGTCGATCGCACCGACGGCACCAAGATGTGGGCCTATGACGGCAAGCCCGTCTACACCTTCATCAAGGACAAGAAGGCCGGCGACATGAGCGGTGATGGCGTCGCCGGTGCCTGGCACATCGTCAAGGCCGATTAGGCTTACCCCTGCTCCCTGCCTGCGGGCGGGCAAGCTGGTCGCCGCATTCCTCTGTTCAGCCGGCGGCCAGCATCGACGGCAGGCGAGCGAACGGCTTTCCACGACTCGCCCGGAGTTTGAAGCGGGAGTTTCCGCCGACTCCCGACCGCCGTCGCCTTGACCAAAATTCTGTGATTTTCTCCATACACTCTAAGAGTGTATTGCTGCCGGCACCTCCGCAATTTGGCCCCTTCCCCTTGACCGGATGCAAAAGCGCGGCCATGTGAGCGACGAACAGAACCGAGATTTCGTCGCGCGCAGCGGAATTCTTCTGCCGCATCACAGCTGATATGAGACCTCATGGACGTCGTCGTCGTCGAATCGCCGGCCAAAGCGAAGACAATTAACAAATACCTGGGCAGGAACTACAAGGTTCTGGCCTCGTTCGGCCATGTCCGCGATTTGCCGGCCAAGGATGGCTCGGTGCGTCCGGATGAAGATTTCGCCATGTCCTGGGCGGTCGACACCGCGTCCGGCAAGCGTCTCGCCGACATCGCCAAGGCGGTCAAGGATGCCGACGGCCTGATCCTCGCCACCGACCCGGATCGCGAAGGCGAAGCGATCTCCTGGCACGTGCTGGAAGTCCTGAAGCAGAAGCGCGCGCTGAAGGACAAGCCAGTCAGCCGCGTCGTCTTCAACGCCATCACCAAATCGTCGGTGCTGGAGGCGATGGCCAATCCGCGCCAGATCGATGCGCCGCTGGTCGACGCCTATCTCGCCCGCCGGGCACTCGATTACCTCGTCGGCTTCACGCTGTCGCCGGTGCTGTGGCGCAAATTGCCGGGCGCCCGTTCGGCCGGCCGCGTCCAGTCGGTGGCGCTGCGCCTGGTCTGCGACCGCGAATCCGAAATCGAGCGCTTCATCCGCGAGGAATACTGGCAGATCGCTGCCATCCTCGGCACACCGCGCAACGAGACCTTCGAAGCTCGCCTGACCGCATTCGAGCGCAAGAAGCTGCAAAAGCTCGATATTTCCAATAAGGCGCAGGCCGACGACATCAAGGCAATGCTCGAGGGTGCTACCTTCAAGGCGCTGTCCGTCGAAGCCAAGCCGACCAAGCGCAACCCCGGCCCGCCCTTCACCACCTCGACGTTGCAGCAGGCAGCCTCGTCGGGTCTCGGCTTCTCGGCCACGCGCACCATGCAGGTGGCGCAGCGGCTCTATGAGGGCATGGAGATCGGCGGCGAAACCACCGGCCTGATCACCTATATGCGAACCGACGGCGTGCAGATGGCGCCCGAGGCGATCGACGCCGCTCGCGATGCGGTCGCAAAGGAATTCGGCCCGAAGTACTTGCCGGAAAAGCCGCGCCAGTACACCACCAAGGCCAAAAACGCCCAGGAAGCGCACGAAGCCATCCGCCCGACGGATTTCATGCGCACCCCGGCGTCGGTCCGGCAATATCTCGATGCCGACCAGGCACGGCTCTATGAACTGATCTGGAAGCGCGCCATCGCCAGCCAGATGCAGTCGGCCGAGATCGAGCGCACCACTGTCGAGATCGAGGCGCTGAATGGCGCCCGCACGGCCGAGCTTCGCGCCGTTGGCTCGGTCGTCCGCTTCGACGGCTTCATAGCCGCCTATACCGACCAGAAGGACGACGACACGGAAGACGAGGAAAACCGCCGTCTGCCGGCAATCCGCGCCGGCGAGCAGCTCGCCCGCCGTGCAATCAATGCCACGCAGCACACGACCGAGCCGCCGCCGCGCTATTCCGAGGCGTCGCTGATCAAAAAGCTGGAAGAACTCGGCATCGGCCGTCCCTCGACCTACACGGCGATCCTGAAGACGCTCGAGGACCGCGACTATGTCACGATCGACAAGCGCCGGCTGGTGCCGCAGGCCAAGGGCCGCCTGCTGTCGGCCTTCCTGGAAAGCTTCTTCGAGCGCTATGTCGAGTACGACTTCACCGCATCGCTGGAGGAAAAGCTCGACGAGATTTCCGACGGCAAGCTCGCCTGGAAGGACGTGCTGCGCGATTTCTGGAAGGATTTTTCCGGCGCCGTCGCCGACATCAAGGAATTGCGCGTCACCGATGTGCTCGATGCGCTGAATGAGGAACTGGCGCCACTGGTTTTCCCCGCCCGCGAGGACGGCTCCAATCCGCGCATCTGTCCGAAATGCGGCACCGGCAATCTGTCGCTGAAGCTCGGCAAGTTCGGCGCTTTCGTCGGCTGCTCGAATTATCCCGAATGCTCCTTTACCCGCCAGCTCGGCGACGCCGCAAACCCCAACGGGGAGAATGGCGGTGGCGAGGACGGCACCAAGATCCTCGGCAAGGATCCTTACACCGCCGAGGAAATCACGCTTCGCTCAGGCCGTTTTGGCCCCTACATCCAGCGCGGCGAGGGCAAGGAAGCCAAGCGCTCGAGCCTGCCCAAGGGCTGGACGCCTGAATCCATCGATCACGAGAAGGCGCTCGCCTTGCTGGGGCTGCCGCGGGACGTAGGCAAACATCCCGAATCCGGCAAGATGATCTCGGCGGGGCTCGGCCGCTATGGTCCGTTCGTGCTGCACGATGGCACCTACGCCAATCTGGACAGCATCGAGGACGTGTTCTCGATCGGCCTCAACCGCGCCGTCACCGTGATTGCCGAGAAGCAGTCCAAGGGCAAGGGCGGCCGCAACGGCGGCACGCCGGCAGCCCTGAAGGAGCTCGGCGACCATCCGGACGGCGGCGGCAAGATCGTCGTGCGCGACGGCAAGTACGGACCTTACGTCAATTTCGGAAAGGTCAACGCCACGCTGCCCAAGGGCAAGGATCCGCAATCGGTGACCATCGAGGATGCGCTGGCGCTGATAGCCGAGAAGGAAGCCAAGGGCGGCGGCGGCAAGAAACCGTTCCGCAAGGCTGCGGCGGCCAAGACCCCCACAACCAAGAAAACCTCAACCAAGAAGGCAGCCGCCAAGAAGCCGGCCGCGAAGAAAAAAGGGTAGAACGGCGTGGCGCGCAGGATCACCGGAAGAAGCCACGGCGATCCCCGCACCGCCGACACCCGGGCCAAGGTCAAGGACAACTACCGGCCCTCGCGTGACGAAATCCTGCGCTACATCGCCGAAAACCCGGATCGCGCCGGAAAGCGCGACATCGCCAAGGCGTTCGCACTGCGCGGCGATGACCGCGTCTGGCTGAAGGATCTCCTGCGCGATCTGCAGGACGAAGGCGTTCTGACCAAGGAGCGCAAGCGGCTGGCCCGGGTCGGCACCCTGCCCCATGTCGCCGTGCTCGACATCTTTGGCCGCGATGGCGATGGTACCTTGCTGGCGCACCCGACCGAGGCGGTCGGCCCGGGCGAGCCTCCCGTGGTCTCGATCCGCGTTTCGCGTGGGGGCAGCGGACCAGCGCCAGGCATTGGCGACCGCGTGCTGGCCAAGACGTTTCCGACCGATGATCCGTCGGGGCCTGCCTATACCGGCCGGGTGATGAAGATCTTCGAGAAGCGCACGGATGCCGTCCTCGGTGTCTTCCGTGTGCTTCAGGACGGCAGCTTCCGCATCGAACCGGTGGAACGGCGCCAGCCTGAGCTGATCGTCGACAAGGAATTCCAGAACGGCGCCAAGAATGGCGATCTTGTCGAGGTCGAGCCCGCGCGCGCCTCCCGCTACGGGCTGCCGCGCGCCAAGGTGCTCAACGTGCTGGGTTCGCTGACCAGCGAAAAGGCGGTCTCGATGATCGCCATTCACGCGCACGACATTCCGCACATTTTTCCAGCCGATGTCATTGCCGAATCCGAGGCGGTGAAGCCGGCGACGCTTGCCCATCGCGAGGACTGGCGCGACCTGCCGCTGGTCACCATCGATCCGGCCGACGCCAAGGATCATGACGACGCTGTGTTCGCCACGCCTGACCTCGACGAGAAAAATCTCGGCGGCTTTATCGCCACCGTCGCGATCGCCGATGTCGCCGCCTATGTCCGCTACGGCACGGCTCTCGACCGCGAGGCCATGAAGCGCGGCAATTCGGTCTATTTCCCCGATCGCGTCGTGCCGATGCTGCCCGAGCGCATCTCCAACGATCTCTGCTCGCTGCGCGAGGGTCAGGACCGTCCGGCGCTGGCGGTGCGCATGACCTTCTCCGCCGATGGCCGCAAGATCAGGCATTCCTTCCACCGCGTCATGATGAAGTCGGCGGCCAAGCTCGCCTACAGCCAAGCCCAGTCGGCGATCGACGGCGTGCCGGACGACAAGACCGGCCCGATCCTCGACACGGTGCTGAGGCCGCTGTGGGACGCCTACGCGATCCTCAAGCGCGGCCGCGACAGCCGCCAGCCGCTCGAGCTCGACCTGCCGGAGCGCAAGATCCTGCTCAAGCCGGATGGCACGGTCGACCGCGTCATCGTGCCGGAGCGACTCGACGCCCACAAGCTGATCGAAGAGTTCATGATCCAGGCCAACGTCGCCGCGGCCGAAACGCTGGAGGGCAAGAAGCAGGCGCTGGTCTATCGCATTCACGACGCGCCGTCGCTGGCTAAGCAGGAATCGCTGCGCGAATTCCTGCAGACGCTTAGCCTGTCATTGGCGCGTGGTGCGCAGATGCGGCCCAGCCAGTTCAACGGCATTCTGGAGCGCGTACGCGGCGCCGACAACGAGGCGCTGGTCAACGAGGTGGTGCTGCGCTCGCAGAGCCAGGCCGAATATTCACCCAAGAACATCGGCCATTTCGGCCTCAACCTCAGCCGCTACGCGCATTTCACCTCGCCGATCCGCCGCTATGCCGATCTGATCGTCCATCGCGGGCTTATTGGCGCGCTCGACCTTGGTCCCGGAGGGCTGACGCAAGATGAGGAGGTTCGCCTCGAAGACGTTGCGGTGCTGATCTCCGGCACGGAACGGCGCGCAATGGCTGCCGAGCGCGACACAGTCGACCGGCTGATCTCCGCCTATCTCGCCGAGCGCATCAACGACCGCTTCGATGCCCGTATCTCCGGCGTCACCAAATCAGGACTTTTTGTCCAATTGCCGCAGTATGGCGCCGATGGTTTCATCCCTGTGTCAACTCTGGGCGGCGATTACTACATATACGACGAAACGGCTCGCTCCCTGTTCGGAGAACGCTCGGGCAAAGGCTACCAGCTCGCGGACCGCGTCGAGGTCCGGCTCGTCGAGGTGGCGCCAATGGCCGGCGCGATGCGCTTCGAGATGTTGACCGACCCAAAGCCCCTGCCAGGCTCCAGCAGGTCGTTTCACAAGGCTAAGGGCCGCGCCCGTGCGTCGCAATCGCGACCGGGGTCGCGCGGCAGGAGACGATGATGGAACAACAGGTTTTTGGCGGCGAGCATCACTCTGGCCGGGTTGCCCGCCCATTGTGGACGGCGATGAAGCGGGGCCTCTTGGGCCGCTGCCCGAATTGCGGCGAAGGCAAGCTCTTCCGCGGCTTCACCAAGACCGTCGAAACCTGCAGCGTCTGCGGCGAGGAGATTCATCACCATCGCGCCGACGATTTGCCCGCCTATCTGGTCATCGTCATCGTCGGCCACATCGTGCTCGGCGCCTTCATGGGTGTCGAGGCGACCTCGACCTTGTCCACCGGGGAGCACATCCTCATCTGGGTGCCCTTGACCATCCTTCTGTCGGTCGCGCTGCTGCAGCCGGTCAAAGGCGCCGTCATCGGATTGCAATGGGCGTTCTATATGCACGGGTTTGGTGGCGAAAAGGATGTGATCGAGTCGCATCCCGGGGCCTGAAATGTTGGCTGGCGCAACATGCCAATCGGTAGGGCTACTTTCGCATGCAAGAAGTTTCCGCTAGGTCCTGCGCATGGAAGCAATGACCAAGGCGGATGCCGACAAGCTCGATAACGGCCTTGCCCCGCATGGCGGCCGGCCCCTGCGTCCGCGTGACGCCGCGACACTCATCCTGCTCGACCGCAAGGGCGACGACATCCTGGTGCTGATGGGACGCCGCCACGCCGCGCACGCCTTCATGCCCGGGAAATTCGTCTTCCCCGGCGGCCGCACCGACCCTGCCGACAGCCGCATCCCGACGGCGACCACACTTAACCAGCACGAAGAAGCCAAGCTGAGCGCCGGCCCCGGCCGCACCAGCCATGCCCGCGCCCGTGCCATCGCTTTGTCGGCGGTCCGCGAGACCTATGAGGAAGCCGGGCTGCTGATCGGCCGCAAAGGCGCCTTTGCCACGACCAGGCGCGATTGGCAGGCTTTCGTCGAACATGGCGTGGCGCCGTCGCTGGAGGCGTTGCGCTTTGTCGCGCGCGCCATCACGCCGCCGAACCGGGTGCGCCGCTTCGACACCCGCTTCTTCAGCGCCTGGCGTGACGACGTCGCCGTCGAATTGGCCGATGGCGGCCCGACCAACGAACTGGAGGAATTGGTCTGGCTGCCGCTCGCCAAGGCCAAGCAGGCTGATATACCCGACATCACCCGAATGATCCTGGATGAATTGGAAAAGCGGCTCGCCAATGATCCACTGCTGCGTCCGGGCGGCCCTGTCCCCTTCTACAGGCTTGTCCGCAACCGCTTCACCCGCGAACTTCTCTAGAGCAATTCCAGGAAAAGTGTGACGCGGTTTTCCGTCCGGAATTGCGTAAGATCAAACAGACAGAGTATTCAGCATCTCATGACGGTCGATACCCAACCAAAGGGCGACGAACGCGTACACTGGCTGCCGATGGTGGCGGCGATCTCGTCGATCAGCGTCGTCGGCATTGCTATCGGCCTTGGCATGCCGCTGCTCAGCGTCATCCTGGAAACACGCGGCCATTCTGCTTCGATGATCGGCCTCAACACGGCCGTTGCCGGCCTGGCCTCGATCGCCGGGGCGCCACTGGCTACGCCGCTGGCCATGCGCTTCGGCGTCGCCTGGACGATGATCGCCATGATCGCCGCCGGCGCGCTGGCCTTCATCGGTTTCCATTTCGCGCCTGATTTCTGGATGTGGTTTCCCCTGCGCATCGTGCTGCACATCGCGCTGACCGTGCTGTTCATCCTGTCGGAATTCTGGATCAGCACGTCGGCGCCGCCACACCGACGCGGCCTTGTGCTTGGCATCTACGCCACCGTTCTGTCGCTCGGTTTTGCCGCGGGGCCGTGGCTGTTCGCCCATCTCGGCAGTTCCGGCTTCAGGCCGTTCGGCGTCATCATCGCCCTGGTGACGCTGGCCGCGATACCGGTGCTGGCCGCGCGCAACGAAAGCCCCACCATCGTGGCCGACAGTGAAACCAGCCACTTCCTTCGCTACATCTGGCTGGTGCCGACCGCGACTTTCGCCGTGCTTGTGTTCGGCGCGGTCGAGACCGGCGGCTTCGCGCTGTTTCCGATCTATGGCAATCGCATCGGTTACTCCGAGGCCGATGCGGCGCTGCTGCTGACCATGATCGGACTCGGCAACGTGCTGTTGCAGATCCCGATCGGCATGATCAGCGACCGCGTCACGGACCGGCGCTATCTGCTGCTCGCCTGCGCCACGGTCGGTCTCGCCGGCACGATGTTCATGCCGTTCTTTGCCGCGAACTGGCACCTGATGGCCGCCCTGCTTTTCGTCTGGGGCGGTGTCGTTGCCGCCATGTACACGATTGGCCTCGCCCATCTCGGTTCGCAGCTTTCCGGTCACGAACTGGCGTCGGCCAATGCCGCTTTCGTGCTGTGCTATGGCGTCGGCATGGTGCTAGGCCCGCAGGCGATCGGCATCGGCATGGACAGTTTCGGGCCCTCCGGTTTTGGCTGGTCGCTCGGCCTGTTCTTCGCCGCCTACATCGCCCTGGTCTGCTTCAGGCTCGTCCGCAAGATACTCCTGTAGAGCCCAACCCGATCGTTTATCGGCACCGTGCAGCGGCAGGCTGCTGACAGAACCGTGTCAGCAGCCACCGGTTAAAAGGGTGTCCTAAAACATCCTGAACCGAGGACACTCCGATGATCGACAGCGGCTTTGAAACCACTTCGCTGCGAATGACGCTCCTGCTGCTCGTCAGCTTCCAGGCTCCAGCTGCCGATGTCGACCGCATCATGGACGCGGTCGTCGCGATCGCACCGCTGGCCATGGGCAAGTATGACCGCAACGCCTACCAGTCGGCGCACGGCATCGAACGCTACAGGGCGCTTGAAGGAGCCGCGGCCGGCGCCGAAACCGAATTGCGCCGCCGCCCGGGCACGGTCGAGGTTTCATTCGAATTGCCCGATGACCAGGCGCTGGCGGCCCGCGTCGTCGAGGCGATTTTCCAGGCGCATTCCTATCAGGAGCCGGTGATCCGCATCCAGCCGATCCTTGCCAGCCGCTCCAAGGGTCTGGACGACCGCGCCAATCCGAATCGCTGGTGGAACACGACCGGAGACTGGAAGAAGGTTGCGGTATCAGAGGTGGAAAACGCCTGATTATATGCATACAGTGCAGCTTGGGCGGGACACATCACGTCCGCCGGGCTTGACTTTCCAGGCACGTTCTTTATGTGTCGCGCCAAGTTTCCCGCGTCCGGGTGTTTTCCCGTGCTCCAGCGGCCAAAACTCCACGAACATAACGGACTGAGATCATGGCCAAAGCCGCAAACATCAAGATCAAGCTTCTGTCGACCGCCGACACCGGTTTCTTCTACGTCACCAGCAAGAACAGCCGCACCAAGACCGACAAGCTGTCGTTCCGCAAGTATGACCCGGTCGCCAAGAAGCACGTCGAATTCAAGGAAACCAAGATCAAGTAATCTGGGTTTTCCTCTGGAATGCCGAAACGCCGCCCATCGGGCGGCGTTTTTCGTTTACAAGGCGGAAGGCTCCGGGCTGAGTTCCCTCGGCCTGGATGAATTCATTCAGCCGATGCGATCGCCGCTTTTCGGATCGAACAGATGCAGCGACGCGGGATCGGCCGCCAGCCGCACCATGTCGCCGGGCTTCACGCCGGCGCGGCCCATGGCAAAGACGCAAAGCTGCTGGCCGGCCAATTTGACATAGAACTGCGTCGACAGGCCGAGCGGCTCCACCACTCCCACTTCGCCTTGCAGGGCGCCGTCATCGGCCAGCCGGATATGCTCGGGTCGCAGGCCGACGGTGATGACGTCGCCATCCCTGAGCGGCAGGCCGTCCGGTAGCCGAAGCTTCTGGCCATCAGACAACACGGCGTCCACCTTGCCGCCCTTCTTCACCGCCGCCGGCAGGAAATTCATGCCAGGCGAGCCGATGAAGCCGGCGACGAATATATTGGCCGGCCTGTCATAGAGATCGAGCGGCGCGCCGACCTGCTGGATCAGCCCGTCATGCATGACGACGATGCGATCGGCCATGGTCATCGCCTCGATCTGGTCGTGGGTGACATAGACAGAAGTGGTCTTCAACTGCTGGTGCAGTGCCTTGATCTCGGCGCGCATATGGACGCGCAGCTTGGCGTCGAGGTTCGACAGCGGCTCGTCGAAGAGAAAAACCTTGGGATCGCGCACGATGGCGCGGCCCATGGCGACGCGCTGGCGCTGGCCGCCGGACAATTGCCTGGGCAAGCGTCGCAGGAACGCATTGAGCCCCAGCCGCTTGGCGGCACCATCGACGCGAGCATCGATCGCCGGCCTATCGGCCTTTCGCAGCATCAGGCTGAAGCCCATGTTCTTCGACACGTCCATATGCGGATAGAGCGCATAGGACTGGAACACCATGGCGATGTCGCGGTCCTTGGGCGCCACGTCGTTGACCAGCCGCTCGCCGATGCGGATCTCTCCGCCGGAGGCTTCCTCGAGGCCGGCGATCATGCGCAAAAGCGTGGACTTGCCGCAGCCGGACGGTCCGACCAGCACGACAAACTCGCCATCGGCGATCTCAAGATCGACCGCGTGCAGGACGCGCACGGCGCCGTAGTCCTTACGAACCTTTTCGAGTGTAACAGAAGCCATCGATCTATCCTTTGACGGCGCCGGCGGTCAGGCCGGTGACGAGATAGCGTTGCAGGAAGGCGAAGAAGATGCAGACCGGGATCAACGCCAGGATCGATGCCGCCATCATCTGCCCCCAGTCGACGGCGAACTTGCCGATGAAGGTGAGCAGGCCGACGGCGAAGGTTTTCTGGTCGTCGCTGGAAATCAGCATCAGCGCGAACAGAAGCTCGCTCCAGGCGGCGGTGAAGACGAAGCCCAGCGTCGCACCCATGCCGGGCAGCGTCAGCGGCACGATCACCCGGCGCATCGCCTGCGCGCGGGTGCAGCCGTCGATCATCGCCGCCTCTTCCAGATCCTTCGGGATGCCATCGAAGAAGGACTGCATCAGGAAGGTGGCGAAGGCGGTGTTGAAGGCGGTGTAGATGATGATCAGCCCGGTAAGGCTGTTGATCAGGCCGATCTGGCCCATCACGCGGTAGATCGGCGGAATGACCATCACCAGCGGAAAGGTCTGGGTCAACAGCAGCATCAGCGCCAGTGCAGCCTTGCCGCGAAAGGTGAAGCGCGACATGGCGTAGCCGGCGAGCGTGGCGATGACCGTGACCAGGGCCGCCGTCGAGACCGAGACAATGACGCTGTTGAGGAAATAGCGTGGGAAGTCGGTGGCCTCGAGTACGGTGACGAAGTTCTGTAGCGTCATGTGCGACGGCCAGAATGTGATGCCTTCGGAATAGAGCAGCCGCTCCGGCGTGACCGAGATCTTCAGCGTCCAGTAGATCGGGAACAGAGCGAAGACCACATAGGCGGCGATCGCGGCGTACAGGCCGATGCCGCCGAAGAAGCGCTGCGGGGCTGAGCGTCCAGCGATCATCAGACGTGTCTCACAAGCGAGCGGCGGATGGCGATCAGCACGATCGCGTAGGCGATGAGCAGGACGAGCAACAGCACAGCCACAGCCGAGGCATAGCCCTTGTCCAACGACTTGAAGGCGCTGACATAGATGTAGACCGGAACCGTGTTGGTCGAGCCGGCCGGTCCGCCCTCGGTCATGACGAAGATCAGGTCGGCGAAGGTGGCGATCCAGATGGTGCGCAACATCACCGTGATGGCGATGGTCGGCGCCAGGAACGGCAGCGTGACCTTGGTGAAGCGCTGCCACGGCGAAGCGCCGTCGATCGCCGCCGCCTCATGCAGTTCCGAGGGGATAGACTTCAGCGCCGCCAGCAGCGTGATGGCGAAGAACGGAATGCCGAACCAGACATTGGCGATGATCGGCCCCCACATGGCGGTTGAGGGATCGGAGAGAACGTTGGTCGGTTCGGCCTTCAGCCCCAAGGCGAACAGCCAGTGTGGCAGCGGACCGACGATCGGGTTGAACAGCCAGGCCCAGGTCAGGCCCGACAGGAAGGATGGCACCGCCCAGGGCAGGAAGACCAGCGCCTGCACCGCCTTGCGGCCCCGAAACGGCTTGTCGAGCAGCAGCGCGAGGCCAAGGCCGAGGAAGAACTGGAAGAACAGGCTGGTCACCGTCCACCACAGCGTGTTGATCAGCGCCTGGCCCAGCACCTGATCCGACAGCATCGCCTGGTACTGCCCGAGCCCGACATATTCGGATTTGAAGGCCGAGAATTTGCGGAAGGAGTAGCTGATGCCGATGACCAGCGGCACGAGCAGCACCACGATCAGCAGGATGATCGCCGGGCTGAGATAGAGCCAGGGCTCGATCGTCGCGTAGGAGAGCCGCCTCTTTCGCGGCCGCCCTGCGGATCGAATTTCGGATACGGCATAGGTCATTGGCTGCGGACGTCCTCTGGGGGCACGGCGTTGGCGACAAGCGTCCTTCTCCCCGTTTTACGGGGAGAAGATGCCGGTCCACCCTCCGCAGCTGCAGCGCAGCTGCTGCGGGGACGGGCAGGCGGATGAAGGGCGGCGCCAGCTTCCCATAACACAGCGCTGCCCCTCATCCGGCCCTATCGGGCCACCTTCTCCCGTGAACGGGGAGAAGGAAGGAGGCGCTCACTTCTTGTTCTTCGCCAGCCAGTCCTGCTGTTCCTTGGTCAGGAAGGCAGCCCATTGGTCGGCGACGTCCTTGGCCGTCTTCTGGCCAAGCAGCACTTCCTGGAAGTTCTTGATGGCGACCTGGTCGACGAAGTTGCCGAGGTTTTCCAGATGCGTGGGCGGTGTCACCATTTCATATTTGGAACTGTCGCTCAGCTCCGTGAACCAGCCCTTGAACTGCTCGGTCTTGAAATGGGGATCCTGCTCGGCGCCCTTGTGGATCGGCACGACGCCGACTTCCTTGGCCCATTCCAGATTGTCCTTCGGCGAGAGCAGCGTTGCCATCAGCTTCCAGGCGTCGTCCTTGTGCTGGGAATTGGCGAACATCGCCCAACCAGCATAGCCCAGCGTGGGGTAGGATTTGCCGCTCGGTCCGACCGGCAGCGGCGCCACGGCGAAGTCGTCGGCGCTCATCTTGTCGGCGATGCCGAGCAACGCGTCCGGATCCTGGTTAAGCATGGCGCAGGTGCCGGAATAGAAACCGGTGACGGTCTCATTGAAGCCCCAGCTCACGGAATCCTTCGGCGCAAGACCGTTCTTGTACATGTCGGCCAGCATCTGCAGGCCCTTGACCGAGCCCTCTTCATTGATGGTCGAAGTGCCGTCCTCGTTGAAATAGCCGCCCTTGCCGGCGGCGATGTTCATGAACATGTGCATGCCATTGAAGGCACCCGGCCCGCCGCGCAGGCAATAGCCATACTTTCCAGGGATGGCGGAGATCTTCTTGGAATCGGCGACGAAATCGTCGAGCGTTGCCGGCGGGCCGTCGAGACCGGCCTCCTTGAACAGCTTCTTGTTCCAGAACAGCGCGTTCACATAGTAGCCATAGGGGATCATGAACTGGGTGTTGTTCACGGTCGAGCCGAACTGCTTGGCGCGGTCGCCGAGCGTCTTGGCGTCGTCCCACTTGGCCATATAGGGGCCGAGATCCTCGAGTTGGGCGTTGTTGGCGTAAAGCCCCATCCAGCGTTCCGGCATCTCGACCACATCGGGCGTATCGCCGGCCTGCACCATGGTGAGGAATTTTTCAAAGGCCTGGCCCCAGGGCAGCGAGACGAGCTCGACCTTGACCCCGGGATTGGCCGCCTCGAACTCGGCGATCTGCTTTTTCAGGAATTCGGTGCGCGGCGGACTGGTGATCACCTCGACCATTTTCAGGGTCGAATCGGCCAGCGCGCCTCCGGCGGAAATCGCCAGCCCCGCGACGGTGGCAAGCATGACGGTCAGTTTTTTCATGTTCAAGACTCCCATTTTGAACCCGCTTGTTATTTTCTGGCTTTTTCGAAGGCCTGGGCGACATCCGCCCAGAGATCCTCGACACTTTCCAATCCGACATTGAAGCGGATGGTTCGGGGGCTGACGCCGAAGCGCGCCATCGAATTCAGTCCCGGCGTCTGTTCCAGCGACGCCTTGGCCGGCACGACCAGACTCTCATGCCCGCCCCAGCTGACGCCGATGCGGAAATATTTCAACGCGTCGACGAAGACGGGAATGTCGATATCCTCGGTAACCTCGAACGAGAACAACCCGCCATAGCCGGCAAGCGTCGCCTTGCCCGGATGGTTCGAATAGACAGGGTGGTTGACCCGCTCGACATTGCCATGCGCCTTCAGCCGCTCGGCGATGGCAAGCCCGCTCTTCATGTGGTGCGGCAGGCGCAGCGGCAGCGTGCGCAGGCCGCGCAGCAGCAGCCAGGCCTCGAACGGCGACAGCTTGCCGCCGAGATAGGAATAGGTCTGCTCGTTGATATGCTTGATATGCGCGGCCGAGCCAGCCACCACCCCGGCAACGGTGTCGCTATGGCCGCCGAGATATTTCGAGGCCGAGTGCAGCACGAGGTCGACGCCGTGCGAGATCGGCTTCTGGAACACCGGCGTCGCCCAGGAATTGTCGATGGTGGTGACGATGCCCTGTTCCTTGGCCAACCGGGTCAGATGCGGCAGGTCCTGGAGCTCGAACACCATCGAGGTTGGGCTTTCCAGATAAAGCAGCTTGGCGCCGGGCAATGCCGCCGCGACCGCATCCGGGTCGGAGCCATCGACATAATCGACCTTGATGTTGAGCCGCGGCAGGAGGCGTTCGAACAGCCGGTAGGCATCGCCGTAACAATTGCGCACCGCAATGATGCGCTCGCCCGCCCCGACAAAAGCAAGCACGGTGGCGCTGATCGCCGCCATGCCGCTGGAGAATCCGCGCGCGGCCTCGGCGCCTTCGAGCGCCGCGACCCGCGACTCGAACTCCATCACCGTCGGATTGTCGCCGCGCGAATAGATCGGCTGCTTTCGTTTGCCGGCAAACGTATCGGCCATTTCGGCATAATTGGCGAAGGTGAACAGCGAGGTCTGGTAGATCGGCGGCACGACGGCGCCGCCTGGGAACGGCTCGTCATGCGCCAAAAGCGTCGCCGCCTCGGCGAGATAGTCTTGATCGAAACCGGCTGGCTGCTCGTTCATCTCAGGTCCGAAGTTTGAGTTTGGCCGCACCGCGCTTCAGGTCGTCCTCGACGGTGGCGATGAGCTTCAGCGCCTCGGCGCGAGCGCCCCGTGGATCGCGTGCCGCGATGCATTCGTAGATGGTGCGGTGATAGGGAAAGCTGGCATGGCCGAAATCGCGCACGCCGAGCGGATGCTCCCAGAAGCGATGGAACAGTTCGTGCATGGCGGCGATGATCTGTTCGAACAGCGGATTTCCGGAGACCCGGTAGATCGCCTGGTGGAATTCCCAGTCCTCTTCCGACGACATGCCGTCAAGGGTGCGAAACGCCTGCTCCATGATATCGAGCTTGCGTTCGATCTCGGCAATGTCGGCCAGGCTTGCCCGCTCGGCGCACTGCGCCGCCGCTTCCGCTTCCAGCGCGCGGCGGATTTCCAGCGTCTGCATCAGGCTGGTGAAGTCATTGCCGCCCGCCAGCGTCAGCGGCAGATGCAGCATGTCGGGCGAGACGGCCGCCTTGAGATAGGTGCCGCTGCCTTGCCGGCGTTCGACCAGGCCCAATCCCTCCCACCGCGTCAGCGCCTCGCGCACCGTGTTGCGGCTGACCTTGAGCCGTTCGGCCAGGATGCGCTCGGTCGGTAGTCGCTCGCCAGGCTGCAGGGCCTCGGCGCGAACGAAACCCACCAATGCCTTCAGCACGGCGTCGTCGCGCGCCGTCGTCTGAATGGGTGGCAGGCTGTTCTGGTCCACACTTCCTCCAAGTGGTCCAATGGTCCAACCAATTTCTGCATAGATGGGCTCTCCTGTCAATCACTTGTCAGGAGGCAGTCAGCCTTCAGCCCATGGAAGGTTGTGACGCGCTGCGTTCAGAAGAACACCCGGCCCCGGCAGCCGGTCCGAACCATCTGGTCAGCGCATCGGCCAATCGCTGTTGCGTCCCAACTCCGATCCACGCCACGTAGCCATCGGGCCGGATCAAAACCGCGTCGGGTGCAGCGACCGTTCCCAGTACAGGAAGCTCCCAGGCGCCGGCATACCCGGCATCGATCTGCCGGATCCGGTCGACCCAAGGCGCAATGTCCAGCCTGCCTGGTTCGCCGAAATTGAGGAGCAGCGGCCGCGCGTCGTGCAGCAAGGTAAACAACCGTAACGGCCCTTTGGCGGTGAGCAGGTCGAGATCGGGCATGCGCCGCCCAAGCAGCGCGTGCCCTTCCCCGAAATCGTAGTGGACACCCAGGCCAGACATCTCCGCGGCGATCCGTTTGCGCGGCCCATCCATGGCGAGCAGTTCGGCGAATGTGTCGCTCAAGGCCTTGGTCCGAGCATCCATCCGACGAAGCGCTACCTGTGCCATCGCGTTGCGCAGCACGCGGGCGGCGACCGGATGGCGTTCGGCATGGTAGCTGTCGAGCAGGCTTTCCGGTGATACCAGCTTGATCACCTGGGCCAGCTTCCATCCCAGGTTCACCGCGTCCTGCACGCCGATGTTGAGGCCCTGTCCGCCCATTGGAGGATGGATATGCGCGGCGTCACCGGCCAGCAGAACACGTCTGTCGCGGTAGGCGGCAGCCTGCCGCGTCATGTCGGTGAACCGGGAAATCCAGGTCGGACTGTGGATCCCGTAATCGGTGCCGTACACTGCGACAAGCGCCTCGCTGAGATCGCGTAGTGTCGGTTCGCCACCAATGGTCAGTTGTCTCTCGGTCAGCACGACACCCACCCGGCCACTTTCCTCAATCTTGCCGATCGCATGAATACCGTAGGCGTCGCTGCGAAAACCCAATGCAGGTTCCTCCGCCATCTCGACCTCGGCGATCATCCAGCTCATCGTCGGATCCCATCCGTCGAACGCGATGCCCGCCGCCTTGCGGATCATGCTGCGTCCGCCGTCGCAGCCGACGAGATACCGGGCCCTCAGGCACCGGCCACCAGACAGGTCGACATCGACGCCACCATCATCCTGTGTGAAACCCGTGACATCCTGTCCGCGATAGATCGGCACCTCCAACTCGCTGATCCAGTCGGCCAATATCCGCTCTATATGGTTTTGCCGCAGCGCCAGCAGATAGTTGTGCCGCGTGGGAAAATCGCTGATGTCCAACCGGATCATGTGAAATCCCACGGACGGCGAAGGCTGTCCCTGCGAGAGGAACCGGTCGGCAATTCCGCGCTGGTCGAGCACCTCGATGGTGCGAGCGTGCAGGCCACCCGCCCGCGAACCGATGAGTTCCTGATTTGGCCGCCGCTCGACAATGGCCACATCGACGCCAGCCAACGCGAGTTCGCCGGCCAACATCAACCCGGTCGGACCGCCTCCGGCGATCACCACCTCATGGTCCCGACGCACTTGGCCTCTTGGCAACTGGCCTCTTGGCAACAATTCCGGCATTTCGCCACTCCCGTTTCCGTTAACCTGGGTCGCGGTTTTACGGGAACAGCCGGGTCTTGCCGCAAGCCCCTCGTGCGCCATATCTATGAAATGGAGGGGGTAGCTCCTCTCCTCCCCTATGCAAACGGCAGTGGAAAGTCGCGGCGTTGTGAAGTGACAGCGCGCGCGAGATGTAACTGATGTTGTTACAATCCAGGAAAGCCTTCTTCAGGCCTTGCCGCACACACAAAAAAGCCCCGGCACTTCCGGGGCTTGACACAGATTCCTAATGTCATATCGACAAAGGGGGCCGGTCGGCGTTTGGCAGCGGTACGAGGAGGCCACTATGTGCCAGCGCCGGCCGGCCGACCCCACGGACCCAGGAGATGCGGCGGACCTGAGCATCATGGGGTATTCCTGAGGGACCGAGCCGGCGATCTACCCTCGTGCCGGCTTCGTCTTGGCCTTCACATTTGCGCAAGAGCTTATGGAAATCAACAGTTTCTTAACCAAGGCTCGCGAATCGCTTGGATTAAGGTAAATGGGTAACCCTGTTGGCTTGACCGGATAATCCGGCCCGGACCGTCAGGCCGCCTTGGCAACGACGCGGTTGCGGCCGCCGCTCTTGGCTTCGTAGAGCGCGAGATCGGCGCGCTTCATCAGCGCCGCCACCGTATCCACGCCCTTCAGCACCGATGACACGCCAACGCTGACGGTGACCTCGATCGTCTTGCCGTCGGCACCGATGGCGAACGGCATCTGGGCGATTTCGGCACGGATGCGCTCGGCCACTTTCTCGGCCACGGTGCCGTCGGTGTCCGGCATCACCACCACGAACTCCTCGCCGCCGAACCGGCAGGCAAGGTCGATACCCCTGACGTTCTTGCGCAGCCGCCGTGCGAATTCGCGCAGCACATCGTCGCCGCCGTCATGGCCGTGCGTGTCGTTGATTGACTTGAAGCGGTCGAGATCCGTGATCATCACCGACAGCGGCCGGCGCCGCGCCACGGCGCGGTCGAACAGCGTCTGCAGATGGCTGTCGAGATAGCGGCGGTTGTGCAGACCGGTCAGGCCGTCGGTCACGGCCATTTCGATGGTCTGGGTAACGCTGGCGCGCAATTGGTCGTTGTAGCGCTTGCGGCGCACCTGGGTGCGCAGCCGCGCCGTCAGTTCCTGCTGGTCGATCGGCCGCATCAGATAGTCGTTGATGCCGAGTTCCAGCCCTCGGATGATGCGCTCCTCCTCGCCCTCCTCCGCCAAAAGGATGATCGGCACGAAACGGGTGCGGTCGAGCGAGCGCAATTGCGAGCAGAGCCTGAGCGGATCGAAATCGGCGAAGGCCGTCGAGATCATCACGCATTCATAGGGCGTTTCGGCGGCTTGAAAGAACCCGGCATGCGGATCGCCGGTGACGTCGAGGTCGGCCCTGTCGCGCAACATCTTCTGGATGCGCTCGACCGACGATTTGCGCTCATCGATCAAAAGCACTTTCGGCGTCGTGTCCTCGGACGCGAAATTGCGGCTCAAAAGTTCTTCGATGCCGATGTTGCGTGTGGTCGAGGCGCGCAGCCGAAGCTCGTCGGTCAACGACTTCAGGCGGACCAGGCTCTTGACGCGCGTCATCAGTTGCAGGTCGTTGACCGGCTTGGTCAGGAAATCGTCGGCGCCGGCCTCCAGCCCGCGCACGCGATCGGAAACCTGGTCGAGCGCCGTGATCATCACCACCGGAATGTGCGACGTCGCCGGATCGCTCTTCAGCCGCCGGCAGACTTCGAACCCGTCCATATCGGGCATCATCACGTCGAGCAGCACAACGTCGACCTTGCCGTTCTCGCAGGTCTCGATCGCGTCGGGCCCGTTGGTGGCGGTCAGCACCTCGAAATATTCGGCCAGCAGCCGGACCTCCAGCAGCCTGACATTGGCAGGGATGTCGTCGACGACGAGGATCCGCGCGGTCATTTCACAAGCCTCCGGCTCGGCTGGAAGGGAACATCAGGCATCGCCCAGATAGGATTTGATGGTTTCGATGAAGCGCGGCACCGAGATCGGCTTCGAAATATAGGCCTCGCAGCCGCCCTGGCGGATGCGTTCCTCGTCGCCCTTCATCGCGAAGGCAGTCACAGCAATGACCGGGATGACGTGCAGATCGTCGTCCTCCTTCAGCCATTTGGTCACTTCCAGCCCCGACACTTCTGGCAGTTGGATGTCCATCAGAATGAGGTCCGGCCGGTGCTGGCGCGCCAGGTCGAGCGCTTCCAGACCGTTGCGGGTGCGCACCGTCTCGTAACCGCTTGCTTCGATGAGGTCCCGAAAGAGCTTCATATTGAGCTCATTGTCCTCGACGATCATGACCTTCTTAGGCATCGAAATCCCGTCCCGGCCGTCCTCCGCCCCGGAGGTGGCCGTCATGCGCTCTTTCCTTGGACGCACCAAACCATGCTTCACGATACGGCAATATGATTGACGAAACGGAAACCCATAGCCTGCAAAGCAGCACGAATTCCGCCGCGCCTCCCGCGCATCCAAAAGGCGCACCGCGCTCTAATGGCTTGCCGCGGCCAACTCTTGCCATTACTGCGGGAGAGACTCATTCCACACACCGAAGGTAGTGATGGCAAACGCAGCGTCAATGCGCGAAGAGGCCGAAACCATTGCCGTGAAGGCATTGGGCTTCGTTGCCGCCGATCCGGAGCTTTTACCGCGCTTTCTGGCGATCACCGGAATAGAGGCGCATTCGATCCGCCGGGCGGCCGGCGAGCCGGGGTTCCTGGCCGGCGTCCTGCAATTCATTCTCGCCCACGAGCCGACTTTGATGCGCTTCGCCGAGGAAACCGGCACGCCACCGGCGGCCGTCGGCAAGGCGTTGCGCGCCTTGCCGCTTGGCGATGACAATCACGAGCGTTCCACATGAGCGATGATCCCGAAACCGCGCGCCAGATCGAGGAACTGGCGGCTGACGACAGGCCGCTGCTCGTGCTCGACGTCGACGACGTGGTGCTCGAATTCATCCGCCCTTTCCCGCATTTCCTCAAGGCGCGTGGCTATGGCCTGACGCTGGCATCCTTCCGGCTGACCGGTAACATTGCCGAAACGGCCAGCGGCCGGCTGATCGAACAACCCGAAGTCGCGGCACTTTTGGGTGATTTCTTCGATGCGCAAGCCGATTGGCAGAGCATCACCGATGGAGCCGCGAAAGCTTTGACGGGGCTTGGAGACCGCGCGGAAATCATATTGCTGACGGCCATGCCGCACAGGCATCGTGCCGTGCGGCGCGCCCATCTCGACGCCCTCGGGCTAAGCTATCCGCTGCTGACCACCGAAATGGCCAAGGGCCCGGCGGTTGCCAGGCTCCGCGGCAATACCGGGCGGCCGGTGGTCTTCGTCGACGACCAACCGGCCAATCTGGCGTCGGTGCGGGAATCTGTCGCCGACGCAAATCTTTTCCATCTGATGGCCGACAATTCGCTGCGCGCGTTCCTGCCGTCGGTCCCGGACGATGTCATCGTCGTCCAGGATTGGCACCAAGCCGCGCCGAAGATCGCGACCGCGCTGGGATTTCAGGCGCTTTGACGCACTCCCGCGCGGAAAACCGCTTTACACTTTTCCTGGAATTGGTCGAGGGCTGAAACCTCAAGGATTGAGCTTAGCCCCTGCCCCGCCATTAGAGCTGCCGCCATTGTCGCCGCCGCCATTGTCGCTGCCGCCGCTCTCGTCGTCCGAGCCGTCACCGTCGACACTGTCGTCCACCGCTGGGTCAGCAGGCTTCAGCATGACGCCGTTGACGGCGACCGAGCCGTCGGCCTTGGTGTTGATGACCCATTCCAGCTTGCCGTCCGGCAGCGTCTTGGCAAAACCCTTCGCCATGAGAGCGACAGGCACGTACTGCCCGACCTCCGGCTCCGCCTTCGCTGCTTCCTGCAGATGTTCCATGATCTTGTCGAAGCCGGCGACGTCGACAGTGAGATTTGCGTCAGGTTTCTGGCCGAAGCTTGTCATCTCGCCTTCCAGCGCGATTTCCATGTCCTTGTTCTTCACGGTGCTGTGGCCGATGACGACCTTCGGCGTCTTGGCAAGGAAGTCGGCTTTGAGCTGGTCGCCGAACTCGGCCGGCAGCGGCGGATTCTGATTGAGGTCAAAGGCTTCGATCGCCTTCTTCGCCATGCTGTCGAGATCGATGTTGGCGCCGCCGAAGTTCAGGTCGATATCGGTGGGCAGCAGCGCCACGCTCCAGCTCGGCAAGAGCTGCTGCGGCACGGTCAGCCCCGAAGCCTTGATGCCATAGCTGACCTTGCCGTTCTGGGCGACCCCGTCGGAACCGAACGCTATGCCGAACTGGGTTGCCCCGAACGTGCCGATCGGGCTGTCGACCGCGAAATCCTTGAAGCCATAGGTTCCGTCGATACGCTCCCACACGGGAAGCGCTGCAAGCAGAAGCGACTTGAGCTGCGCCTGGTTCGCCTTCAGCGTCTTCTCGTCCTCATTGGCCACGGCAAACGCCAGGAGGTCGAGCAGAGGCTTGGTCTGCACACCCTTGCCGCCGGCGTTCACAGAAAATTCCGGCGACTTCACGGTAACGGGAAAATTCAGCCCGCTCTCGGGATCATTGAATTTTATCGCTTCGACGAAGTTCAAGATCTTTTGCGACGTCGTGAAATCGACGCCGCCATTGGCCGCCTTGGTCGCGGAAAGCGTCACGGTGCCGGCACCAGCGCTCGCCTCCATCTGCTGCTTGCTATCCTGCGACGACACCGTCATCCCGGCAATTGAGCTCGTGGCGCTGGTGAAGGCTGCCAGCTTGGGGTCATAAACGCCGCTGCCCTTGCCGTCCTTGATCGAAAACCGCGTGCTTTGCTTTCCCTGGGGGCCGTTGAATTCAAAGGACGCGCTCTGCGAAAAATCCATCGAGACATCCCAGGACCCATCACTGCGCGGCTTGACCAGCAGGGCGTAGGGCGCAAAGTCGAATTTCATCAGCTTCTGGTCGGGAAAGCTGCTGGCAAGCGCCTTGAAATCGAACACGATCTTGTAGGCGTCGCCTTCGGCCGAAACCTTCAGGATACCCTTATCGAGCGCCTGTTTGCCGACATAGCGGGATAGGTCATCGGACAATTGCTTGGCGCCCTGGCTGTCGACGGTCTGGCCGAAAGCAGGCGCACTGAGCAGCAGCGCGGTAAAGGCAATTGGCAACATACGGTTCACGGGAATTCTCCGTTCGGTCGAAGGCAAAATTCGTTTCGTATCTCTGGTAGGGAAATACCATCACGACTGCAAGACGATGACGGCCAGGCATTCGGCTTCAACACCAACCGCGAATGGTTCGTCGACCAGCCGCGCAATCTGGCACCGCTGCAGAATAAAGGACTCAGTTTCGTCCCGCTCCCTTATTTCCTCATGAGCAAAATCACTTTGCCGTAGAAAATACTATGCAACTGCAAGCTGAAGTTTTCCTACAATGTCAGCCGCATCAGCGGCCGGCCGGCCTTGCGCTCCACAAGCCTCTCGAACCCGGCCTTCTCGAAGACCCCAGATGAGCCGACAAACAGGCCGATCGAACGCGAATCGCGGGACAGGTCGATCGGGCAGGCCTCGACAAGCCGCGCGCCGTTCCTGCGGGCAAAATCGATGCCGCCTTCGACGAGGCGGTGCGTGATGCCCCTGCCGCGCGCCTTGGCGCGGATGAAAAAGCAGGAGATCGCCCAGACGGCCGGATCGGACGCGTCGGCGGGATCGATCGGCGCCGAGCCCCTGCCCTTGTTGTTCCATTCGGGCACGTCGGCGCGTGGCCCGATCTGCATCCAGCCAACCGCCTTGCCATCCTCGAAAGACAGCAGGCCGGGCGGCGGGCCGGCCTCGATGCGCGCCTTGATGTGGTCCTTGTTGCGTTCACGGCTGCTCTCGCGCCGCGCCGCCGGCGCCAGCCGGAAATGCGTGCACCAGCAGCCATAACAGGCGCCCTGCTTGCCAAAAAGGTCCTCGAACTCAGGCCAGAGCTCAGGCGCCAGCGGCACTACCGTCGTGCTCATGCGTTCTCCCCAGGCCAGGCTTGTCGCTGGCCTTGCGCTGTCGTACCATTGCTTCTGTTCTCTATATGTTCGCAGCGATGGCGGCTCCTGTCAACAATCCCGATCACGGTTTTTGTCGTGACTGCCTGATGTTTCAGCGCGATGAAACGCGCCGCTGCGAACGCTGCGGCAGCCCTCGCCTTGCCCGCCATCCTGAGCTTTACCGGCTGCATCTGGCCCATATCGATTGCGATGCGTTCTACGCGGCGATCGAAAAGCGCGACAACCCGGCGCTCAAGGACAAGCCGTTGATCATCGGCGGCGGCAAGCGCGGCGTCGTCTCCACCGCCTGTTATATCGCACGCATCCGCGGCGTGCGCTCCGCCATGCCGATGTTCAAGGCGCTCGAGGCCTGCCCCGAGGCGGTCGTGATCGCGCCCAACATGGAAAAGTACGTGGCCGTCGGCCGCGAGGTGCGCGCCATGATGCAGGCCTTGACGCCGCTGGTCGAGCCGCTGTCGATCGATGAGGCATTCCTCGATCTCGCCGGCACCGAGCGGCTGCATGGCCTGCCGCCGGCGGTGGTGCTGGCGCGCTTCGCGCTGGCCGTGGAGAAGGAGATCGGCATCACCGTTTCATCAGGCCTGTCCTATTGCAAGTTCCTCGCCAAGATCGCGTCCGACTTCCGCAAGCCGCGC
Organism: Mesorhizobium sp. B2-3-11; assembly: GCF_006442215.1. Taxonomy (NCBI): domain Bacteria; kingdom Pseudomonadati; phylum Pseudomonadota; class Alphaproteobacteria; order Hyphomicrobiales; family Phyllobacteriaceae; genus Mesorhizobium; species Mesorhizobium sp. B2-3-11. Next base: position 654,908 of record NZ_VFVS01000001.1, read on the forward strand.
GGCTTCTCCGTCATTGGCGAGGCCGAAGCGGTCGGCTTTCTGGCAACGCAGCCGGTGACCATGATCTGGGGTGTCGGCAAGGCGTTCAACGCCACGCTCGAACAGGATGGCATCCGCACCATCGGCCAGCTTCAGAAGATGGAACGCGGCGAACTGATGCGCCGCTATGGGGTGATGGGCGAACGGCTCTACCGGCTTTCGCGCGGTGAGGATGTCCGCCGCGTCGACCCCGACCAGGACGCCAAGAGCGTATCGGCCGAAACCACTTTCGACACCGACATCGCCTCGCTGGAAGAGCTGGTCTCCGTGCTGAGGGGCCTTTCGGAGAAAGTCTCGGCGCGGCTGAAGAAGTCAGGCATTGCCGGGCGCACCGTCGTGCTGAAGCTGAAGACCCAGGATTTCAAGCTGCGCACGCGCAACCGCCAACTCGGCGACCCGACCCGGCTCGCCGACCGCATCTTTTCGACTGGCGTGGAACTTCTTCGCAAGGAGACGGACGGAACGAAATTTCGATTGCTCGGCATCGGTGTCAGCGACCTCTCCGATGACGACAAGGCCGACCCGCCGGATCTGGTCGATGTCCAGTCGCGCAAGCGCGCCATGGCCGAAGGCGCCATCGATGCGTTGCGCGACAAGTTCGGGCGCAAGGCTGTGCAAACCGGCTACACCTTCGGCAAGGGCCGCGACGCCCATCCACCGGAGCCGCTTGAAGATTGAACCCGATCAGCTGCGCCGAAGATCGATGCGGCTGGTCACAACGCTCTTGCCGGTTTGGGGATCACGGTCGACCACCGTCAAAACAATGCCGTCCGCCCCATTTTTTTGTACGGTAAGCTGCGCGGTGCGATCGCCATTGACCTCCTTGGCCCAGCGAATGGCGAGGTTTATCGCATTGCCGGAACGGCTTCCGTTCAGCTGCGCCGGTCCGGTGCGCGATCCCACATAGACGCCGCTGTATTTGCCGCCGCTGACCTTCAGACGAGCGCTGATGGCGCGTGTCACCACGATCAGGCCGCGGCAGTTGCCGTCGAGCGACAGCGAGGTTGAGGTCGCGTTCGACTTGAAGCTGCAGGAAACACTGACGTTCGGCACATCCGTGGTTACCTGAACAGTGCCCTTGCCAGCGAAATTGCCCTTGAACGACTGGAGAAATTTGGTCTCGTCGGCATGAGCCGCGCTCGCAGCAATCACCAGGCAGCCAGCAAGCGCCACTTGCGCGAATCGTCTCATGAAACCCTCCTTGTCGACACGGGAATGCGCGTTTGCACAGCACGGATACTAGGGGGCTCAACGCCCCTAGCCGTATCGGGTTCCGCCCGCAGCATGACTGCTCCCAAAGCCTTCGCCGCGACTGGCCCAGAAGAATACATGGACTAGCGATTGCTCCGACAGCCACGGCCTGCGACATAGCGGACATGGCACCCACCCCGTCGATCCCCAAGGCCGCGTTCTGGATGGCGCTGTCGATCACGTCGTTCCTGGCTATGTCCGTCGCCGGCCGCGCCACCACGGCCGAACTCAATGTCTTCCAGGTGCTGGAACTGCGTTCGGTCATCGGCTTCTTCATTCTGCTGCCGCTGGTGATGGCGACAGGTGGGCTTGCCGCGATGCGCACGCAGCGGCCGCTGGCCCATATCGCGCGCAATGTCGTCCACTATAGCGGCCAGGCTGCCTGGCTCTACGCGTTGACGCTCATTCCGCTGGCGGTGCTGATCTCGATCGAATTCACCACGCCGATCTGGACGGCGATCCTGGCGGTCACGTTTCTCGGCGAAAGGCTGAGCCGGCCACGGCTCGCGGCGATCGTGCTTGGGCTGATCGGCGTGGTCGTCGTCGTGCGTCCAGGCGTCGGCTCGGCCGATGTGGGCCATCTGGTCGTGCTGGGCGCGGCGGTCTGTTTCGGCGTTTCGCTGGTGCTGGTCAAGTCGCTGACGCGCACGGACAGCGTCGTGCGGATCATCTTCTGGATGCTGGTCATCCAGTCCGTGGTCGGCCTTGTTCCGGCTCTCTACGAATGGCGCAACCCTTCGCTTGCACTGTGGCCTTGGATCATCCTGATCGGTTTCACCGGCATGTCGTCCCATTTCTGCCTCGCCCGCGCCCTGGCCTATGCCGACGCGACCGTGATCTCGCCGATGGATTTCCTGCGCGTACCGCTGTCGGCATTGATCGGCTGGCTGCTCTATCAGGAGCAGATCGACGCCTTCACCGCCGGCGGCGCATTGCTGATCCTGATGGGCAATTTGCTCAACTTGCAGCGCAAAGCTGTAAAGCCGGCCGAGGTCGCGGCGTCATAGCACTGCCGGTCAGTTCCCTTCGTCTGGAATGTTGAGGATATGGCCGCATGCCTTGCAGTGCACGGCGTCCGGCTCATGCCGCCGCAACCCGCATTGCGGACAGGGAAAGAACACCTTGGCCGGCCGAAAGATCGCCTGCGCCAGCCTGACGAACAGCGATATGCCGATGATCATGGTCACGATCGCCGTCAGCTTGCCGGCGATGCCCGGCAGCACGATGTCGCCGAAGCCGGTTGTCGTCACGGTCGCGACGGTGAAGTAAAGCGCGTCGATGTAATTTTCCAGTCCGGCACCGTTGCGGAAAAAGAACGTGTAAACGAAGCCCGTGATGACAAAGAGAAAGGTCAACAGGTTGATGACCGCGTGGCTTGCCTCGCGCCAGGGCCGCAGGCCACGCATCTCGAAATGCCGCCAGATCGAACCGCTGCGCGACAGCGACCACAGCCGCAGAATTCGCAGAAAGCCGAGACTTGCGAGCGCCGCCGGCATCAGCAGCGTCAGAAGGATGAAGGCATCCACCCAGAAGGTCGGCTGCTTCATCAGGCGCAGCATGTCGTTGGAGGCCAGCAGCCTGGCAATCAGATCGGCGGCGACCAGAGCCGCCACGGCATAGTCCAGCCACAGAAACGAGGCCGACTGCTGGATGACCGGCGTGGCGATGAAAAAGGCGATGATGGCGAGGTCGATGATGACGGCCACCAGCTGGAACCGGAACGCGGCCGGCGAGCGCCCATGATAGAGCCTGCGCAGCATGTCGCGTAGACGCGCCGTCGCGGAAAGATCCTGCGATGCGCGCGTCCCCTTGGCCTTCATGCAGGCATGAGCGGCAGGTGCCGGCCCGCGGGTTGCCGCCTGGCAAGCGCGCAGATCACACCAGCTCCACTTCGACCACGCCCGGCACGGCGCGCATCGCCGAGGCGATCTGCGGCGAGACACGGTAGCCGCCATTCAGGGCAATCTCGACCTCGCCCTGCGCCTCGTCCTTGATCACGATAATGCTGACCTGGCTTTCCCCGCGCTGGGTTAGCTGGGATTGGATGATCGAGGCAGGCCCCTCGTTCCTGACGAAAATGCGCAGAGCCTTCTGGATGCGGCTTGCTTCGTCCTCCAGCGATTGGACGGAGTTGATGCGCAGGTTGACACCCTCGGGCCTGTCCTCCGCCGCGACAGTGATGACAACCGAGCGGCCCGCTTCGAGGAGATCGCGATACTGGGCCAATCCTTCTGAAAACAACACGGCCTCGTACTGGCCGGAGGTGTCGGAAAAGGCAACCACGCCCATCTTGTTGCCGGTGCGCGTCTTGCGCTCCTGCTTGCTGGTGACGGTGCCGGCAAGCCGGCCGGCGGAAGCGCCGCGCTTGACGGCAGCGGAGAACTCCGCCCAGTTCTGCACCCGCATCTTCTGCAGCGCCGCCTTGTACTCGTCGAGCGGATGCGCCGAGAGATAGAAGCCGACGACCTGGAATTCGCGGTGCAGGCGGTCGGCGGCGAGCCACGGATCGGTCGCCGGCAAATTGAGCGCCTGCGACTGGGCGCCGAGCGAGGCGCCGAAGATATCGGCCTGACCCGAAACGGCGTTCTGCTGGGCGAGCGACGCAAGCCCCATCATCCGCTCGACGCCAGCCAACATCTGGGCGCGATCGTGGCCGAAGCAGTCGAGCGCACCGGCCATGATCAGGCTTTCGAAAACCCGTTTGCCGACGATCTTCGGGTCGACCCTCTCGCAGAAATCGGCCAGGCTCTTGAACGGCTTTTCGCCGCGAACGGCTACAATGTGCTCCACGGCGGCATCGCCCACGCCCTTGAGCGCGGCCATCGAGTAATAGATGCGGTTCTCGCCGACCTCGAAGGCACGGAAACTCGTCATCACCGACGGCGCCAGGACTTCGATGCCGAGGCGCAGCGCATCCTGGCGGAAGTCGGCGAGCTTGTCGGTGTTGCCCATGTCGAGCGTCATCGACGCCGCCAGGAACTCGACCGGATAATGCGCCTTGAGATAGGCGGTCTGGTAGGAGACGACGGCGTAGGCGGCGGCGTGCGACTTGTTGAAACCATAGTCGGCGAACTTGGCCAGCAGGTCGAAAATGAAGTCGGCTTGCGGCTTTGCCACGCCGCGCTCGACCGCGCCGGAGACAAAGCGTTCACGCTGCTTGTCCATCTCGGCGCGGATCTTCTTGCCCATGGCGCGGCGCAGAAGGTCGGCTTCGCCAAGCGAATAGCCGGACAGCTCCTGCGCGATCTGCATCACCTGTTCCTGGTAGACGATGACGCCTTGCGTCTCCTTTACCAGATGGTCGATCTTGGGATGGATCGAGGCCATCTCCTCCTCGCCATGCTTTCTGGCGTTGTAGGTCGGGATGTTTTCCATCGGCCCCGGCCGGTAGAGCGCGACCAGCGCAATGATGTCCTCGATGCAGTCCGGCCGCATGCCGATCAGCGCCTTGCGCATGCCAGCACTTTCCACCTGGAACACGCCAACCACCTCGCCGCGCGACAGCATGGCGTAGGTCTCGGGATCGTCGAGAGGAATCGTCGCGAGGTCGATGTCGATGCCGCGGCGGCGGATCAACTTCACCGCCGTCTCAAGCACCGTCAGCGTCTTCAGGCCGAGGAAGTCGAACTTCACCAACCCCGCCTGCTCGACATATTTCATGTTGAACTGAGTGACCGGCATATCCGAGCGCGGATCACGGTACATCGGCACCAGTTCCGACAAAGGTCGATCGCCAATAACGATGCCGGCGGCGTGTGTGGAGGCATGGCGGTAGAGGCCCTCCAGCTTTTGCGCCATGTCCAGCAGTGTCTGGACGATCGGCTCCTTCTCGGCCTCCTCGGCAAAGCGTGGCTCGTTGGCGATGGCGTCGGCGAGTTTGACCGGATTGGCCGGGTTCTGCGGCACCATTTTCGACAGCTTGTCGACCTGGCCATAGGGCATCTGCAGCACGCGGCCGACGTCGCGCAGCACGGCGCGCGCCTGCAGCGTACCGAAGGTGATGATCTGGCCGACCTGGTCGCGGCCATATTTCTGCTGGACGTAGCGGATCACCTCTTCGCGACGATCCTGGCAGAAGTCGATGTCGAAGTCGGGCATCGACACGCGATCCGGGTTGAGAAAGCGTTCGAACAGAAGCGAGAAACGCAGCGGATCGATGTCGGTGATGGTCGTCGAATAGGCGACCAGCGACCCGGCGCCCGAACCACGCCCCGGCCCGACCGGAATGCCTTGCGCCTTGGCCCATTTGATGAAGTCGGCCACGATCAGGAAGTAGCCGGGGAATTTCATCTTCTCGATGATGCCAAGCTCGAATTCGAGCCGCTCACGATACTGTTCGACCGTGTAGCCCGGTGTAGGTCCGTGCAGGGCAAGCCGTGCATCGAGCCCTTCGCGCGCCTGGCGGGCCAGCTCCTCGGCCTCGGCCTTTTCGGCCGCGTCTTTGTCGGAGGCATCGCCGCCGGTGAAACGCGGCAGGATCGGGCTGCGCGTTTTCGGATAATAGGAGCAGCGCAACGCGATCTCGACCGTGTTGTCGATCGCTTCCGGCAGGTCAGCGAACAATTTCGCCATGTCGGCCTGGCTGCGCAGGAAATTGTCCGGCGACAGCCGGCGGCGGGTGTCGACGGCGACGACCGAACCCTCGGCGATGGCGATCAACGCATCATGCGCCTCATACTCATCGCGCGAAGAGAAGAAGGCCTCGTTGGTGGCGACCAGCGGCAATTCATGGGAATAGGCGAGATCGACCGAGGATTTCTCGATCATCCGGTCGTAGCCTGAAACCCGGTCCAGCTCGACATAGAGGCGGTCGCCGAACATCGTCTTGAGAGTGACTAGTCGCGCCTCGGCAAGATCGCGGCGATCTTCCTTCAGGGCTATGCCGATCGGGCCGCGCGGCCCGCCACTGAGACAAATCAGGCCGTCACATTGGCCGTCCATCATTTCGGTGGTCAGGTGCACCGCTTCACCGGGCGGCGTTTCGAGATAAACGCGGCTGACCAGCCGGACGAGATTGGAATAGCCGGCTTCAGTGGCCGCGAGCAGCACGACCGGCCGCATATCGGGGCCTTGCCTACGGCGGTCCCGCTGGCCATCGCTGTTCTCGCCCGAGAAGGCGAGCGCGATCTGGCAGCCGATGATCGGCTGGATGCCGTCCTTCACCGCCTTTTGCGCGAATTCCAGCGCACCAAACAGATTGTTGGTGTCGGTGACGGCGATGGCCGGCGCCTCGTCTTTCACCGCGTGGCCAACGATCTTGCCAAGCTGAAGCGCGCCCTCCAGCAGCGAATAGGCCGAGTGCACGCGCAAATGGACGAACGGCCGCGCCGGCACCTCCGGCCGCGCGGCCGCGATCGCGGCTTCGCGCTTCAGGGGATCGCGTGGAAGTCTGTCATCCGCCATGGTTTGTCGCGCTGTCCGTAAGACTTGAGTCGATGGAGATATATCGTCCGGGACCTGCCGATACCAGTCCAGCACAAACGACTACTGACCACAGGCTTCCAGCCGCTCAGGCGAACTCCATGATCACAGCGTCGACAGCCAGGCTATCGCCGGGCTTGGCGTTGAGTTTCGCCACGACCAGATCGCGCTCGGCGCGCAGCACGTTTTCCATCTTCATTGCCTCGACCACGGCCAAGGTCTCGCCGGCCTTGACCTCCTGGCCTTCGGCAACGGCTATCGACACGACAAGCCCCGGCATCGGGCAGAGCAGAAGTTTCGACGTATCCGGCGCCACTTTGTCCGGCATCAGCCGTTCCAATTCGGCGGTGCGCGGCAGCATGGCGCGCGCGGTCACCGACATGCCTTTCCAGGCGATGCGAAGGCCATTGGCGACAGGCCGGATCTGGGCCGCAACCCTGCGCTTGCCGACCGTGCCGCGCCAGATGAGGTCACCCGGCCGCCAGTCGGACGAAACGGTCAGTGCCTTGCAGCCATCGATGGACAGGTCGATTTCCATCGGGATGGAAATCATGCCTTCAATGATAGAAACCGGCAGATAATCTTCGCCGATCTTCACCACCCAATCGCGCTTGAGCGCTCCCGAATGCGGCGCCAGCCGCCCGCCCAGCCGGTCGAGACGGTCGCGGCGCAGCAGTTCCACCGCGGTGACGATCGATGCCAGAACGGCCCGTTCCTCGCTGTTCGGCACGACGGGGGCAAAACCGTCGGGATATTCCTCCGCGATGAAGCCGGTCGATATCTCCCCTTGCCGCCAGCGCGGATGCTGCATCAGCGCCGCCAGGAACGGTATGTTATGCTCGATGCCGTCGACGACAAAGCTGTCCAGCGCTTCCGACATGGCATCTATGGCCTCGAGCCGCGTGGGCGCCCAGGTGCACAGCTTGGCGAGCATCGGATCGTAGAACATCGAGATTTCCGAGCCTTCGGTGACACCGGTGTCGTTGCGGATGACGATGTCGCCGAACTGTCCTTCCTCCGGCGGCCGGTAGCGCGTCAGCCGGCCGATCGACGGCAGGAAATTGCGATAGGGATCCTCGGCGTAGAGCCGGCTTTCCACCGCCCAACCATTCAGCTTCACGTCGCTCTGCTTGATGGCGAGTTTCTCGCCGGCGGCGACGCGGATCATCTGCTCGACCAGATCGATGCCGGTGACGAGCTCGGTCACCGGATGTTCGACCTGCAATCGTGTATTCATTTCAAGGAAATAGAAGTTCTTGTCCTTGTCCACGATGAATTCGACGGTGCCGGCGCTCTGGTAATCGACGGCCCTGGCCAGCGCCACCGACTGCTCGCCCATCGCCTTGCGCGTCTTGGCATCGAGGAATGGCGACGGCGCCTCTTCCGCCACCTTCTGGTTGCGGCGCTGGATCGAGCATTCGCGTTCGCCGAGATAGAGCGCATTGCCGTGCGCGTCGGCCAGCACCTGGATCTCGATATGACGCGGGTCGACGACGAACTTTTCGATGAAGACGCGATCGTCGCCGAACGAACTCTTGGCTTCCGAGCGCGCCCGGTCAAACCCGTCGCGCACTTCCGACCTATCCCAGGCGATGCGCATGCCTTTGCCGCCACCACCGGCCGAGGCCTTGATCATCACGGGATAGCCGATTTCGCCGGCGATCTTTTCGGCATGGTCGGCATTTTCGATGATGCCAAGCCAGCCCGGAACCGTCGAAACCTCAGCGGCGTTGGCGAACTTCTTCGATTCGATCTTGTCGCCCATCGCCTTGATCGCCTTGGGCTTCGGGCCGATGAAGACGACGCCTTCCGCTTCCAGTGCTTCGCAGAACGCGGCTCGCTCGGACAGGAAGCCATAGCCCGGATGTACGGCCTGGGCGCCGGTCGCCTTGCAGGCGGCGATGATCTTTTCAGGAACGAGATAACTCTGCGCGGCGGGCGACGGCCCGATATGCACCGCCTCGTCGGCCATTTCGACATGCACGGCATCGCGATCGGCATCGGAATAGACGGCGACCGTGGCGATGCCCATCTTGCGCGCCGTCCTGATGACGCGGCAGGCGATCTCGCCACGATTGGCGATCAGGATCTTGGTGAACATGCGGGTAGAATTCCCCTCCGGCAGACGGTTCAGTTCTATGGACTATGTCGCCAGGTCTCAAGTACCGCGGTGGACGACATGACGGGCGCCCCTCCCGACGCGCCGTCGCGCTCCGTGCCGAGCCGGGCTGGTGGTCGAGCGGTGTGCTATCTGCGCCAACAAAGCCGCGATTTCGTCTCATCTGACTGTTGAAGAGCGGGCCAAAACCTGAAAGCCTGCGCAAAAACCGCCTTTGGAGGAATGCCCGATGAAAACCCGCGCCGCTGTTGCTGTCGCCTCCGGAAAGCCGCTGGAGATCATGGAGGTCGACCTCGAGGGACCGCGCGATGGCGAGGTGCTGGTCGAAATCAAGGCGACCGGCATCTGCCACACCGACGAGTTCACGCTGTCAGGCGCCGACCCCGA